>NZ_JAMXMW010000005.1:0-398722 GCF_024055675.1 Actinoallomurus rhizosphaericola
GCCTGCCGCCTGCCGCCTGCCGCCTGCCGCCTGCCGCCTGCCGCCTGCCGCCTGCCGCCTGCCGCCTGCCGCCTGCCGCCTGCCGCCTGCCGCCTGCCGCCTGCCGCCTGCCGCCTGCCGCCTGCCGGACGCCGCTCGGCGGCGAGCCGGCCGGTTCGCCTGCGGCAGGTCCGGCCACCACGCGCCGGAGGACCGCTCGGAGCAGATCGCCGCCGCCGTCTTCGACGGGGCGGACCGCATGGCCTGCGCTAGGAGGTCAGCTCGAAGTAGACGATCGTGATCTCGTCGTCCGGCCGGATGTCCGGGTAGTGGTACCGGAGCCGGTCCCGTAGTTCGGCGAGGTCGCGGAAGCCGTCCGCGACCGCGTCCGGCTCGGTCAGCTCGGCGACCCGCTTGCCGACGACCCCGGTGATCACGCCCGGCAGCGTGACCTCCTCCTCCAGCTCGAACACCAGGTTCACCGGCCCGACGGTAACCGGGTCACGATGCCGGATCGTGGTGACCTTCGTGCCCGCGCGTACGGCGTCGAGGTAGTCGCGGTGGAAGTACAGGGACGGGACGGCCGAGGGCGGCGCCGGAGTGTCCATCCGGCAGAAGTCACCGCATGACCGAAGCCGGTCCGGCGCCCGCCGAGGGCGGCTCTCGGCTCGCGGGGGAGCGGCCGCGCTCGTGCTCGATCGCCGGCGCCCCCTTTCCTGGCGCTGGTTGCGGCAGCACGGCGCGGCCCGGCACCGGAGAGCCGGGCTGGGGACGGCGCGGTGGCGACGTCGCCGCCACTGCGGCCACGCTGCCGCCGTTGCGGTCTCCCTGCCGTCGGTGGTGACCCATGGATGACCGGTTCGCCGGTTCTGTGAGGTCACTACCGGCGTCGCAGTGGCGGCGCGGCCGGCGGACGGGGGGCGACAGCCGCCGTATTCTCGCGGTCCCTCGTCACCTCGGCTGCTGAAGACCAGATCACTGCGTCCTATGAGCGGTGATCGCCAACGATCAACGTCACCGGTCACGCCGTCAGCAGGCCCACGCCTAGGGTCAGGACACCGGCCGCGAGGGACAGCGCGCCGATCCACAGCATCCAGACGAACCGGTTGGGTGCGGTGGCGCCTCGACCGGCGGAGGCGGCGAAGAACCCGCCGGACATCAGGATCGCGGCCACCGGCACGCCCAGCCGTGCCGTCCACAGCAGAACGCCGGTCAGGCCGGTGGCGTCCGCGTACAGCAGGCCGATCAGGCCGAGCAGCACGAGGACGCCGGCGTGGCCGTGCCCGGCGCGCGCGAAGGAGCGCTGGAAGTCGGTCATCGGCACGCCGCCGCGCGCGATCCGGGTCATGAACCAGCCGCCGAACTCGATGGTGACGATCGTGAGGAGCACGGCCCCGGCGATCATCCGGGACTCGGTGCTGAGGGCCAAGGTCTCCATGGCCACGTCCTTCCTGACGAGGGGAGACGAGCGGATAGTGGAGCTATCCGCTCTATGGATAGTGATACTATCCATAAGGTCGGAGAGGATGGCAAGGATGCGTATCGGGGAGTTGAGCCGGCGATCGGGCGTCTCGGTGCCGTCGATCAAGTTCTACCTGCGCGAGGGGCTCCTGCCCCCCGGCGAGCTGACCAGCCCCAACCAGGCGGACTACGCCGAGGCGCACCTGCGCAGACTCCGGCTGATCCGCGCCCTCATCGATCTGGCCGGTCTTCCCGTGGCGCGCGTCAAGGAGGTGCTGGAGTCGCTCGACTCAGACGACCAGGCGCTGCACCACCGGATCGGGGCCGTGCATCGCGCCCTCGCCCCGACGCGGCAGCCGGTGGAGGACGACGGCGCCCGCGCCGAGGCCCAGGTCCGTGAGCTGATCGAGAAGCGCGGCTGGGCGATCGAGCCGGACGCGCCCGCCATCGGGACGCTGGCCGAGACCATCGCAGCCCTGTACGCGCTCGGCCAGGCCGACCTGGCCGCCGACCTGGACTCCTACGCGGACGCCGTCGAACGCCTCGCCGAGCGCGAGGTCGCGGCGGTCGCGTCCCGCCCGGACACCGATCGCATCGCCGAGAGCGTCGTCGTCGGGACCATCCTCGGCGAACGACTCATGACGGCCTTCCGCCTCCTGGCCCAGGAACACGTCTCGGCCCGGCTCCTGGGCTCCGCCCCGGGCGACGCGGAATCGGAATGAACCGTTCGGTACGGGGGATCTCCTGGCGGCACGAGCGCAGCCGAAGGAGTGAGTGCGATGGGACTGTTCACCCGCTCGAAGACGAGGACGAGTCGTAAGCCGACCCGGCGGGAGCGCCGCGCCGCCGAGCGGACCGCCCAGGCCGAGGCGAGACTGCGGGACACCGAGAAGAAGATCCACGAGATCGCGAGCGAGGTCCGATCCGACCTCCGTCGATCCGCCTGAGGCTGGCCTGGTTCGGCCAAGCGAGGTGCGGGCGGTGCCCGGAATGTAGGGTTTGTGATCTTCATTCTGGGTGTGGCGGAGGGTGGCCATGGGGTTGGGGAGACGCGCGCTCGTCACCGGGATCGCCGGGGCTCTCGTCCTCGGCTCGCCGCCCGCGATCGCCTCGGCGACGACCACGCGGTACCTCACGATCAAAGGGCTGAGCCGGGCCGGAAAGGTGCCCTGGATCACCGCCCAGATCTACGACCCGGCGAGCGGGAAGTCGTGGCCGGTGATGGGCCGTGACACCGCCGTGGCGAAGCTCCCGGACAAACGGACGTACGAGATCTACGCGACGCTCGCGCGGAACGAGCCGGGCGAGTCGCCCGAGAACACCGTCGTCCTCGCCACGTACAAGGTGTCCAAGGGCCACGACCACGTCACGTTGAGCGCCAAGGGCGGGAGGCCGATCGACGTGTCGGTCGGCGATCCGTCCGTGCAGGGCCGGATCCGGGTCCACGTACGGCACGGGTCGATGGACTTCACCACCGACGACGTTCCCGGGCGGCTGTACGCGGTGCCGGTGAAGCGCTCCGGGGTGACGTTCACCCAGGGCAGCACCTGGACCGGGCCGGGCGTGCTGTACCGCCTCGGCACCTCCTACTCCGGGGGCATCCCGGCCGGGGTGACCCAGCACGTCACCAAGGCCGACCTCGCGCAGGTCAAGGTGACCTACCGGTCGTTCGGCGACGGGATGAAGGTGAACCCGCGCTGCCGGGGCGCCGTCTGGGGAGGGGACGACGAGATGTGGCTCGACGCGCCCGCGACCCTCACCGAGTACGTCCAGCCGGGCGCGGCCTGCAAGCGGGAGCTGTGGTACGAGTCGTCGTCCCACCCGCTGTTCGGCAACGTCACCCTGGCCACCCGGACGTACGCGAAGGGCACGGCGCCCGACGAGACCTGGAACGCCGCGGTGTTCGCGCCCGCCGCCCCCGGTGGTCACCGTACGGGCGACCGGCTGCACTACACGCCGGTCAACCTGCTGTCCGACGCCGCCGGGAACTGGGGGTTCGACCAGTTCACGATCGCGAACGTGAAGCTCCGGGCCGGCGCGAAGACGCTCGCCCTCGACGCGTACGAGCCGGACGTCACCCTCGGGAGGTCGGCGGCGACCTACCACCTCGACGTGACGGCCACCCGTGACGCCGCCGAGGCGACGCTGTCCGACCGCGTCCAGGTGAGCTGGGTGTTCACGTCCGCGCGGACGAAGAAGAAGACGGCACTGCCGCTGACCACGGTGCGGTTCGCGCCGCGCGGCCTCGACGGCCGGAACGCCGCCGCGCCCGGCTCCACCACCGAGATCCCGGTCCGGGTCGTGACCAACTCCGGTGCGACCGCGCACGCGGTCAGGACGCTGAAGGTCGAGGCGTCCACCGACGGGTCCAAGACCTGGCAGAGTCTCCCCGTCGCGAACGGCGTCGCCTCCGTGACCAACCCGGCCGGCCTGGGGTTCGTGGCGCTGCGCGCGACCGTCGTCGACAGCGCGGGAAGCCAGGTCACCGAGACCGTCTCGCGCGCCTACCGGGTGGCGGGCTGAGCGCCGAGCGCCCCGGCGTCGCTCACCAGTAGTTCGTGCAGGCGTCGCGCGGATGGTCCGCCGCCGGGCGCGGAGTGTCGGCGCAGGCTCGGAAGTGCCATCCCGGCGCGATCTCGTGGGCGCGGCTCGAGAAGGTCGCGCCGGTCGTCGTGAAGGGCCCGCACTGGATCCAGGTCCTGCCGTCGTTCCGGCTCCAGTCCATCCAGACCCGGTCGCCGTACCGGGCGTGGCCGAGCTGAGCCCACACCATCTGCCGGCCGTTGATGCTTCCGCTCCGCAGCTCGACCGTCGCGGTGTGGTCGTGGCCGTACGCGGCGGCGGGCGGGACCACCACCTGACCCGGTGCTCCGTTCGGCCAGGGCCAGTCTCCGCACGCGGTGGACTGCTCGACGACGGGAGGGCGGGTCCGGTCGGGCGCCAGCCACAGTCCCACGAGGACTCCGGTGCCGAAGAGGGCGAGCGCGGCCACCGTCGTCAGGCCGCCGACGACCAGTCTCCTGGGGGCGGTGAACCGCCGCCGGGAGGGCTCCGGGGCCGCCTCCTCGGCCGGCGGCCGGGACGGCTGCCCTCCCGCGGGAGGCTCCACCACGGGAAGCACCGAGCACGTCCCCTTCCGGTGGCGGTCGTCGTTGAGGTGCTCCCAAAGGGGACGCAGCCGCGCGGGGTCGTCTCCGGCCAGCCGCGACAGCCGTTCGATCACCTGCCATGGCGGCACGATCCGTCCTGACAGATAGCGGGATATCGAAGAGTCGCTGGCATGGATCAGTTGTTCGAGTTCTTTGAGGCTCTTCCCGGTGCGCGTCCGCAGGGCGCGCAACTCGGTGGCCAGGCGCGTGCCGACCGTGCAGTCATCCGGAGTCGGCCGCCGGGGGTCGCTCAGCCCTGCCTCGGTCTCCCGCTCCATCCCAATCCGTCCCATCCCCGGGTGGGGCCGGGATCGGGGCCCTGAGGCGACCTGCGCCGTCGCGGTCGCCCGGTTCGACGAACATCCCAGCCCATCCCATTTTGAGCTCCGATCGGCATCTTGAAGATATCGACGACTTAGCGTCAGGGACAGCGATATGGACGTCTTCCGTCCCATCTGATCCGAAAGGAGAAACCTCGCCTTGCGCGATATGGACGCGGAGTTCGCTGCGGCCAATCTTTTGCGGCCCGAAGACCTGCAGGCGGTGGCGTCGTCGATTCAGCGCATCGACGATCTGCCCGATGGGTGGGGCCTCCACCTCGCCGACGCGCTGGCCTCGCTGCTCGTCGCCTCCTTCACCGACACCGGCCCGCGACGGGTCGAGATGGCCGCCGACCTCACCGACCGGATCATCGCCTACGCCCTCGCGAATCTGAACGACCCGGCCCTGTCCGTCGACTCCGTCGCCCGCCGCCACGGCATCTCCTCGCGCTACCTGCACCGGCTCTTCCAGCGGCGGGGTACCACCTTCGCCGCCTGGGTCCGGCGCGAGCGGCTCATCCGGATCCGCCGGGATTTGCAGGACCCCGCTCTCGTGACCCGTACCGCCGCCGCGATCGCCGCGCGGTGGGGGATCCGCGATGCCGGCCACCTGAGCCGGGCCCTCAAGAGGGAGTTCGGCCGTACCGCGGCCGACATCCGCCGCGAGGCGTCACCGGGGCGCGGCGGCCCTGGACGGGCGGGTCGCGAGGGTCTCAGCCGGACGTGACCACCCGCTCGCCCTTGGACAGGCCCGAGGTGATCTCGACGCACGCGTCACCGCGGACGCCGACCTTGACGGTACGGGTGACGGTGCGGCCGCCTTGGCGCACCCGGACGGTCGAGGTCCCGTTCGCGGCGGTCCGTACGGCCGATGAGGGCACGTACAGGACGTCCGTCGCGGACGCGGTGGTGACCGACACGGTGCCGGACTGACCGATCAGCACCGTGGACGGCACGTCGTCGAAGGCGATCATCACGCCGTACTTGACGAGCTGGTCGCTGGTCGTCGCGTTCGTGTCGACGTGCGTGACCGAGCCGGCGTAGGTCTTCGTGCTGTCGGTGCTGAGGGTGATCTCGGCCTCCTGGCCGATGCGGATGCGCGCCACGTCGTTCTGGGAGAAGGTCGCCTGCAGCTGCAGTTCCTCCAGGTCACCGATGGTGATGAACGTACTGGAGGCCGAGGCCGTGTCGCCGGCTCGGCCGTTCACGGCGAGGACGGTGCCGTCGATCGGCGCCGTGATGACCGTTCCGGCCAGGGTGCGCTCCGCCTGGGTCAGGGTGTTCTTCGCCTGGATGACCCGGGCCTCGAGCTGCGCCGCCGAGGTCGTGCCCCCGGAGGTCCCGCCGCCCGAGGACCTGCTGGACGCCGGCGCCCTCGACGTCGGCGTCTGCCGCGGAGTGCTCGGCCGCGTCGACGGGCGTTTCGTCGCGCTCGGACTCGCCGACGGTGTGGGGCTCGGCGACGTCGTCCGGTAGGCCGCCAGGGAGATGGTCGCGCGGCCGGCCGCCGCCGCTGCCGCGTTCGCGCCGGTCGCGCCGGTCCCGGAGGACTCGGCCGCCTCGGCGGCGGCGAGCGTCGCGCGGGCCGCCGCCACGTCCTCCAGGGCCCGGGTCTGGTCGACGCGGGCCAGGCGGGCGCCCGCGCGCACCTTCGCGCCGACCTTGACGTACACCTTCGTCACCGTTCCGGAGGTGCTGAAGGCCAGATCGCGGCTGTCGGCGCTCCTGACGTTCCCCGCCGCCCCGGCCGTGGCGGTCACCGCGCCCTCGGCGACCGTCGCGTACGTCGGCGCCGCCCCGCTCCCGCCGCCGGTGCCGACGGCGACGGCCGTCACCGCGCCGATCACCGCGACGCCGATTGCGCCGGTGGCCATCTGGGTACGTTTCAGCCGGAAATTCGGCGCGGACACCCGAAATCTCATGGCGCGCCATCATGACGTGCTCGGATGAGACTGATCTGGGCCTTAAATGAGAGTTTCCTGGGGAAGGCCTCTCATCATATTTTCATTTATGAATTAGGGTAATCCCACCTTCCTCCGCCAGCTTGTGCCGGGTGAAACGTCTACTCGGGCGCAGATCCCTCATGGTCAACGGCGCGCTGGGCGTGCTGTTGGTCACCGGCATCGGCGTCGGATACCTCTCGCTCACCGGCGGGGACGACTCGGCGGGGGCGTCCGCCCTCAGCCGTACGACGCGGGTCATGCGCGGCACCGTCGTCTCGTCGGTGTCGGCCTCGGGATCGGTGGAGAGCGCCAGGAGCCGTTCGCTGTCGTTCACGACCTCCGGCACGGTCGCCAAGATCTACGTGCAGGCGGGCGACAAGGTCTCGAAGGGCGAACTGCTCGCCCGGCTCGACACGACCTCCGCCGAGGAGAACGTGACCTCGGCCAAGGCGAACCTCACCGCCGCCGAGGACGGTGACACCTCCACGGCCTCCGGCTACTCTTCGTACGTCTCGGCGAAGAACGCCTACAACCAGGCCGTACGCGCGCTCGCGGGGACCGAGCTGCGGGCGCCCTTCGCCGGCACGGTCGTCACCGTCAACGGCACCGTCGGGGGCTCGTCCTCCGGCTCGGGATCCTCCGGCTCCACCTCCCAGGGCTCTTCGTCCGGGGGATCGGACGGTCCGTCCGGGAGCGGCGGTTCCGGGGGCTCGTCCGGGTCGTCGAGCACGAGCAGCTCGTCCAGTTCGTCCAGTTCGTCCGGGAGCGGGTTCATCGAACTGGCCGACCCGAAGAAGCTCATGGTCACCGGGGAGTTCACCGAGGCCGACGCGATCAAGCTGAAGACCGGCCAGCGCGCCACCGTCTCCTTCGACGCGCTCAGCGGCGTCACCGCCACCGGCAAGGTCACCCAGATCGACATGTCGCCGACGACGAGCAACAACGTCGTGCAGTACGGCGCGACCATCACGCTCACCTCGATCCCGGGCTCGGTGCGGATCGGCCAGACCGCGACCGTCCAGGTGACCACGGCCACGGCGCAGAACGTCCTGTACGTCCCGGCGGCCGCCGTCCGCACCGCCGGCGGGCAGAGCACGGTCACCGTCCTGCAGAACGGCGAACAGGTGATCAAGACCGTGACGACCGGCGTCAAGGGCACCCAGGGCACCGAGATCAAGTCCGGGCTGAACGAGGGCGACCAGGTGGTCATCACCACGACGACGACCAGCACCAGCGGCACCAGCGGCTTCGGCCGGGCCGGCGGCGGGTTCGGCGGCGGAGGCTTCGGCGGGGCGCCCGGGGGAGGCCGGCCGTGACGCCCGAACCCGCGGTCCTCGACGTCCGCGCGCTGACCAAGGTGTACGGCCAGGGCGACACCGCCGTGCACGCCCTGCGCGGCGTGTCCCTCCGCGTCGAGCGCGGCGACTACGTGGCGATCATGGGGGCGTCCGGCTCCGGCAAGTCGACGCTCATGAACATCCTCGGCTGCCTCGACGTGCCGTCCGGCGGCCGGTACCTGCTCGACGGGACGGACGTCGGCGTGCTCGACGAACGCCGCCTCTCGATCCTGCGCAACCGCAGGATCGGCTTCATCTTCCAGTCGTTCAACCTGATCCCGCGGATGTCCGCGCTCGCCAACGTCGAACTGCCCCTGGCGTACGGCGGCGTGAAGCCGGCGGAGCGGCGGAGGCGGGCCCGCGCCGCCCTCCGGCAGGTCGGCCTCGGCGACCGCATGGATCACGAGCCGAACGAACTGTCAGGCGGCCAGCAGCAGCGCGTCGCCGTGGCCCGCGCCCTCGTCACGGCGCCCGCGCTGCTGCTGGCGGACGAGCCGACCGGCAACCTCGACACCCGCTCCACCGCCGACGTCCTCGGCATCCTCGACCGGCTCAGCCTGTCCGGCCGCACCATCGTGCTGATCACCCACGAGGACGAGGTCGCCGCCCGCGCCAAGCGGGTGATCCGGCTGGTCGACGGCGAGATCATCGAGGACCGCCGGCAGGCCCCGGTGGACGGCCCGCCACCCGCGGCCGTCGTGGAGGGCGTGCGGTGAGCCCCTGGGAGATCCTGCGATTCGCGCTGCGCGGCCTGACCGCCAACAAGCTGCGCAGCGCGCTGACCATGCTCGGCATCCTCATCGGCGTCGGCGCCGTGATCATGCTGGTCGCGGTCGGGAACGGCTCCTCCGAGCAGATCAAGAACAACATCTCCCGGCTCGGCGCCAACTCCCTCACCGTGACGAAGTCGACGTCCGGCGGCGGAGGAGGCGGCTTCGGCGGGTTCGGCGGCATGCGGAACCGCGGGCAGTCCAGCGGCCCCCGTACGCAGGCGCACGACCTCACCGTCGACGACGCCAAGGCGCTCGTCGATCCGGTCAACGCCCCCTCGGTCAAGAGCGCGTCCCCGGTCGTGACCTCCTCGTCGGTGACGACGACGTACGAGGGGACGAGCCACTCGATCAGCCAGTTCGTCGGGACGTACCCCGCCTACCTCGGCGCCGCGAACAAGGAGCTCGCGCGCGGCGCGGCGTTCACCGACGACGACGTGACGGGCGGCCGGAAGGTCGTCGTGATCGGCCGGACCGTCGCCGAGGACCTCTTCGGCGCCGTCGACCCGCTGAACAAGCAGATCAACGTCGGCGGCACGCCGTTCACGGTCGTCGGGGTGCTCAAGGAGTCCGGCTCGTCCGGCATGCAGGACGCCGACGACATCGCGATCGGCCCGCTCACCGCCGTCCAGCAGAACCTCACCGGGTTCGGCGGCCTGAACTCCATCGTCGTGGAGGCCAAGAGCTCGAAGGTCACCGACCAGGCCCAGAGCGAGGTCACCGACATCCTGGACCAGCGGCACGACATCTCCGGGTCCAACACCGCCGACTTCCAGATCATGAACCAGGCGAGCCTGCAGTCGGCGGTCAGCGCCTCCAGCAAGACCTTCACCGTGCTGCTCGGCGCGGTCGCGGCCATCAGCCTGCTGGTCGGCGGCATCGGCATCACCAACATCATGCTCGTCACCGTCACCGAACGGACCCGCGAGATCGGCATCCGCAAGGCCATCGGCGCGCCCAAGGGGGCGATCCTCGGCCAGTTCATCGCGGAGGCGACCGTGCTCAGCCTCGTCGGCGGCGTACTCGGCGTGCTGGTCGGCGTCCTCGGCAGCCTCTTCAAGGTCGTCGGCGTGAAGCCGGTGATCGTGCCTTCCTCGATCGCGCTGGCGCTGGGCGTGTCCGTCGCGATCGGGCTCTTCTTCGGCAGCTACCCGGCCAACCGCGCGGCCAAGCTGCGCCCGATCGAGGCCCTGCGCCATGAGTGACATCGAGGAGAACGACGTGACCGGCCGCAGAACGTGGACGCCGTACGAGGAGCCCGAGGCCACGGTGACCCGGGACGACGTGCTGTCCGCCTCGCCGTTCGACGGCGACCTGGAGACCGAACTCGCCGCGGCCCCCAGGGCCCGCAGGCGACTCGGCCTGACCGCCTACCTCGGCGCCGGCGCGCTGCTGGCCGCCGGTTTCGGGGCCGGAGCCCAGGTCGACCGCCACTTCGGCGACCACACGACCACCGCGGCCCAGGGCTCACGCGGGACGACGGGCGGTCAGCTGCCCGGCGGCCGTGGGACGTACGGCGGCGGCATGCCCGGCGGCGGCCGCCCGTCGGACTCCGGCGACGGCGTGAGCCCGGGGACCACCGGGACGGTGCAGAAGGTCACGGGCACGACGATCTACGTCAAGACCGCGAACGGCGTCGTCCAGGTCAAGGTGACCGGCACGACCAAGGTCCGCGTACTGCGGAGCGGCAAGGCCTCCGCCCTCAAGACCGGCACGACCGTCACCGTCCAGGGGTCCCAGGCCGCGGACGGCACCCTCACCGCCACATCCGTCCAGGGCACCTCGTCCGGCGGCTGACGGTAATCCTCCTAGAACGGGAACCAGAATGCTCACCAAGCGACTGACCATCCGACTGCTCGGCGGCACGGCCGTCGCCGGCACCCTCCTCCTCGGCGCCGCGTGCGGAGGCGGCAAGACCTCGACCCAGAGCGGGCAGCAGACCGGCCAGGGCGGCGGCCCGAACGCCGGCGCCATGTCCGCCTACCGGCAGTGCATGGAGAAACAGGGCGTGACGATGCCCAGCCGGGGACCGGGCGGCGGACCGGGCATGGGCGCCCCCGGCGGCCGGCCCTCCGGCAACCCGTCCGGCATGCCCTCGGGCAGGCCCACCGCCCGGCCGTCGGGTCGCCCGAGCGGCATGCCGAGCATGTCCGCGGCCCAGAAGAAGGCCGCCCAGGCATGCGCCTCCCTCCGCCCCACCGCGCCGGGAAACCAGAACGGCCCCGCCCAGCCCACCGGCTGACGGGTCGTGGGACGGGCTACTTGTCGATGTCGCCGACGACGAAGAACATCGAGCCGAGGATGGCGATCATGTCGGCGACGAGGTGGCCCGGCAGCATCTCGCGGAGGACCTGGATGTTGTTGAAGGACGCCGACCGGAGCTTCAGCCGCCACGGGGTCTTCTCGCCGTGGGAGACCAGGTAGTAGCCGTTGATGCCGAGAGGGTTCTCCGTCCAGGCGTACGTGTGACCCTCCGGCACCTTCAGCACCTTCGGCAGCCGTACGTTGATCGGGCCGGGCGGTAGCTCCTTCAGCCGGGCGACGCAGGCGTCGGCCAGGTCCAGTGAGGCGTGGACCTGGTCGAGGAGGCACTCGAACCGCGCCAGGCAGTCGCCCTCGGTCCGGGTGACCACGCGGAGCACGTCCTGCAGCTCGCCGTACGCGAGGTACGGCTCGTCGCGCCGCAGGTCGAAGTCGACGCCGGAGGCGCGGGCGATCGGTCCCGACACGCCGTACTGCTCGATCTGGTCGCGGGTCAGCACGCCGACGCCACGGGTGCGGGCCCGGAAGATCTCGTTGCCCCGGATGAGCTTGTCGATGTCGCCGACGCCGTGGCGCACCGCGGTGACGGCGTCGGTGACGCGGCCGAGCCAGCCGGCGGGCAGTTCGTCCTTCAGGCCGCCGACCCGGTTGAACATGTAGTGCAGCCGGCCCCCGGAGATCTCCTCCATGACGCGCTGCAACTGCTCGCGCTCGCGGAAGGAGTAGAAGATCGGCGTGATCGCCCCGACCTCCAGGGGGTACGAGCCGAGGAACATCAGGTGGTTGAGCACGCGGTTCAGCTCGGCGAGGAGGGTGCGCGCCCACACCGCGCGGACCGGCACCTCCATGCCCAGCATCCGCTCGACCGCCAGGACGACGCCCAGCTCGCTGGCGAACGCCGACAGCCAGTCGTGGCGGTTGGCCAGCACGATGATCTGCCGGTAGTCGCGGACCTCGAAGAGCTTCTCCGCGCCCCGGTGCATGTACCCGATGATCGGCTCGGCGGCGGCGATCCGCTCGCCGTCCAGGGTGATCCGCAGGCGCAACACGCCGTGGGTGGAGGGGTGCTGCGGCCCGATGTTGAGCGTCATGTCCTCGGTGGCGAGGTCCTTGGTCCCCGCGCCCACGCCCACGATCCGCTCGGTGCTCACCGCTGCCGCCGCCTTCTCACTCGCTTCGATCATCCATCCTGCCATGACGGGTCTCGCGGGAGGCGGCCCGGTTGGGGTTGACTTACTCCCGACATGAACGCTGGCGATCAGTATCCGAATCCGCGCGCGGCGCAGGACATGCCGCCGGGCAGTCCGAGCATGCTGCCGCCCGGCGCGTCGCTCGGCCCGCAGTACGGCCCGTTGCCTCCGCCGCCCGCCCCGAGCGGGCCGTCGATGCCCTCCGCGGTGCCCATCGGCGCGCGGGCGGAGCAGGCGTTCGACCCGCCGAGCGGCATGGCGTGGGTGCGGGTCTCGCCCAAGCTCACCTGGCAGCGGCGCATCACCGTGCTGCTGTGGGCGCTTCCGGTGACGATCGTCGGCGCGTTCGTGCTGTCGCGGACGCGCGGCCTCGCCGGCGGCCTGATCTGGCTCGCGGTGGTCCTGGTCGCCTGCGCGGTGGGCTGGATCGTCGCCGAGCTGAGCTACCGGTCGTGGGGCTTCGCCGAGCGGGCCGACGACCTGCTGGTGACGCACGGCTTCTTCGTCCGGCACCTCGTCGTCGTGCCGTACGGGCGCATGCAGTACGTCGACGTGACCGCCGGGCTGCTCGAACAGTGGCTGGGGGTGGCGACGGTGCGGCTGCACACCGCGGCGGCGGCCACCGACGCGCGGATCCCCGGCCTGCCCGCCCGCGACGCCGCGATCCTGCGCGACCGGCTCGCGCAGAAGGGCGAAGCGAGGTCGATCGGACTTTGAACGGTCCCTACGGGCCGGGGCGGCCGCCGTACGGGCCTCCGCCGCGCCCTCGGTTCACCCCGCCGATGTACGGGCCCGCGCCGTACGGGTACGGGCCGCCGCAGTACGGTCCGCCGCCCAAGCCGCCCGTGCACTTCTCCCGTGGCGTGCACCGGCTGCACATGGCCACCGCGGTGATCAACGCGGCCGGGGTCGTCGTCATCGCGTTCGTGCTCGGCGGCTACTCGCTACTGCTCACCCAGACCCCCGACGGCGTCGCCCTGGTCCTCACCCCGGCGGTCATCGCCCGCTTCCTCGCCGTGATGCTGCCGGCGACCGTCGTGGCCGCGGCCATCGGGTTCTGGATCTGGTGGTCGCTGAAGTTCTGGATCTCCGGGGACGATCTGGTCGTCGAGACCGGCATCCTGCGGCGCCGTAACCGCCGGATCCCGCTGGCGCACATGCAGGCCGTGGACGTCGTACGGCCGCTGGTGTCCCGGCTGTTCGGGCTCGCCGAGGTGCGGGTGGAGCTGGCCGGCGGCGATCAGGCCGAGACGAAGTTCCGCTTCCTGGGACGGCCGTTGGCCGAGCAGCTGCGGGCCGAGCTGCTGGCCCGGGCCGCCGGGCTGCCCGGCCACACGCCCGAGGCGCCCGAACGCCCGTACTGGCGGGTCGGGTTCGGGACGCTGCTCGGTTCGCAGCTGATGAAGCTACCGGTCATCGGCGCGCTGATGCTGCTGGTGGCCCTGCTGGCGTTCGGAGTCGTGTTCGGGGAGCCCGGCGTGCTGGCGGCCGCGCTGCCGGTGCTGCTGGGCCTGGCCCGCGGCGTGGTCGCGCCGCTGGTCATGCACACCAACTTCACCGCGGCCCTGTCCCCGGACGGCCTGCGGCTGCGGTACGGCCTGATGGAGACCCGGATGCAGACCGTGCCGCCGGGCCGGGTGCAGGCCGTCCGGGTCGTCGAGCCGGTGCTGTGGCGCGGGAACGGCTGGGCGCGCATCGACGTCACCGTCGCCGGTTACGTCGGGGACCGGCAGGCGCTGTCGTCGGTGCTGCTGCCGGTCGCGCCCCGGGAGGTCGCGCTGCGCATGGTCGGCCTGGTCTTCCCCGGCACGAACGCCGAGGCGGTGCCGCTGCTGCCCGCCCCCCGGTCGTGGCTGGCGCCGTTCCGCAAGGGGGAGGCCGGCACCGACGACCGGCTGTTCGTCACCCGGCGAGGCCGGGTGTGCCGCCGGCTCGACGTGATCGCCCACGCGCGGGCGCAGAGCGTCCGCCTCACCGCCGGCCCGTTCCAGCGTTTGCTGGGGCTCGGTACCGTTCACATCGACGCGCCACCTGGACCGGTCCAGGTCGCCGCGGAGAATCGCGAGCTCGGAGAGGCCCGCGCGATCGTCGAGTCGGCGGCCGGGCGGGCGCACCGGGCGCGTGCGACCGACATCCGTACCGAACGGTGGGCCCGTTGAACGAATACAACCCTGGGTCGCCGGCCTTCGTCGCCGACCCGTACCCCGTCTTCGAACACCTGCGCCGCGAGTCGCCGGTCTTCTTCCACGAGCCGACGAACCAGTGGGTCATCTCCCGCTACGCCGACGTCAACACGCTGCTGCGGGACCGGCGGCTCGGCCGGACGTACCATCACGTCGCCACCGACGAGGAGTTCGGCCGCGCGCCGCAGCCGGAGTCCCTGAAGCCGTTCTGGGACCTCAACGACGCGGGCATGCTCGATATGGAGCCCCCGGACCACACCCGCCTGCGGCGGCTGGTGTCGAAGGCGTTCACCCCGCGGATGGTCGAGGACCTGCGGCCCCGGATCCGGGCGCTCGCCGAGGGCCTGGTCGGCGGCCTGGTCGCGCGGGGCGGCGGGGACCTGATCGCCGAGGTCGCCGAGCCGCTGCCGGTGACCGTGATCGCCGAGATGCTCGGTGTCCCCGAGGCCGACCGGCACCTGCTGCGTCCGTGGTCGGCCGACATGTGCGGGATGTACCAGCTGAACCCGTCCAAGGAGATCCAGGACGCGGCGGTGCGCTCCTCGATCGAGTTCTCCGGCTACCTGCGCGACCTGTCCCGTGCCCGCCGGAAGGACCCCCGCGACGACCTCATCAGCGCGCTGTGCCAGGTCGAGGGCCTGACCGAGGGCGAGCTGATCGGCACCTGCGCCCTGCTGCTCAACGCGGGGCACGAGGCGACCGTGAACGCCACCGGCAACTCCTGGTGGGCGCTGTTCCGCAACCCCGGAGAGCTGGAGCGGCTGCGCGCCGACCACGACCTGATCCCCACCGCGGTGGAGGAGCTGCTGCGGTACGACACGCCGCTGCCGCTGTTCGAACGCTGGGTGCTGGAGGACATCGAGGTCGGCGGGGTGCCGATCCCGCGCGGAGCCGAGGTCGCCCTGCAGTTCGCCTCGTCCTGCCGGGACCCGGAGGTGTTCGCCGATCCGGACGTGCTGGACCTGTCGCGGACGCCCAATCCGCACCTGGCGTTCAGCGCCGGAATCCACTTCTGCCTCGGCGCCCCGCTGGCGCGGGTGGAGCTCGCCGAGTCGTTCCGCGCGTTCCTCCGGCTCGCGCCCGGACTCACCGTCAAGGCGGACCCCGAGTGGAAACCGGGCTACGTCCTGCGCGGCCTGCGGGCGCTCCAGGTCGAGGTCTGAGCCCTCACACCGAGGTCTGAGCCCTCACACCGAGGGCCGGGCCCTCACGCCGAGGGTTGGGCCTTGCGCAGGACGGCGGGCACGTCGACCCCGACGGTCTGGACCAGCCATCCGAAGCTGCCCAGGCCGGACGGGTCGATGAGCTCGGCGTCCTCGCCGGCGGCGCGCAGCGCCCGGAGGTAGCCGCGCGGGTCCGACCGGGCCAGGTCGAGCGCGGGCCGCTCGCCGCGCAGCCCGAGCGCGCGCAGCGCCGTGCGCTGGGTCGTGAGCAGGGTGCCGGTCGCCCCGCCCCGGAGGCCCGCCTCGGCGCAGGCGTCGAGGGCGACGTGCGCGGTGATGTCACAAGAGCCGTCGGGCACCGGGGCGACGCAGCGGCCGTCCCGGTAGCCGGTCAGGGTGCCGTACGGCGGGCGGTGGTCCCGCTCGTGCGCGTAGTCGACGGCCAGGGCCAGACCGCCTCGTAGCCGCCGCAGGACGGACTCCCACGCCGCGCAGCGATGGCGGCCGATCTCGGCGCGGTCACCGGGCTCGCGCAGCGGCCACCAGCGTTCGAACCACTCGGTGTCCTCCGCGGAGGGCGCGGGGCCCGGGATCTCCGCTCCGGTGCGCGGGTCCACGACGACCAGGCGCGGCCCCTCGTCGGTCAGCTCGACGACGTCGACGGGCACGTTGTCCAGCCACTCGTTGGCGACCACCAGCCCGGTGATCTCCTCGGGCGGTGTGGAACGCCACTCGATCGCCCCGCTCAGCCCCTCGGGCCGCGGGGCCACCTCGACGGCGATCGGCCGCAGCCGCCCGGCCAGGCTCGTCACGGGCAGGATCTCGGCGAGCAGCTCCCCGCAGCCGGCACCCACGTCCACCAGGTGGAACGGGTCCGGGTGACCCAGGGCCGTGTCGACCTCGACGATCAGCCGGGCCAGGGCCAGGGCGAACCGGTGCGAGGCGTGCACCGAGGTCCGGAAGTGCGCGGCGGGCCGCTCGCCCCGCGTGTAGAAGCCCTCGGGCCCGTACAGCGCCCACTGCATCGCCGCCCGCCACCCGACCTGACCCACCTCTCGACCGTACCGCGTGCGCCTCCCGGTGGACTCCGCCTCAGACTCGCGGCTGACGCGCCACCGGCGCCCCCGAACGTACGCTGATGCGGTGTTCGCCCGTCTCTTCGCCTGGCTCCGGCGCCATCCCCGGCTCGTCGACCTCCTGTGGGCGCTGCCGCTCACCGGCATGTCGCTGGCCTTGACCAGCTCGTACACGAGCCCGGGCATTCCCGGTCGCCGTGTGATCCCGTGGTACGCCTATCTGGTCTTCGTGACCGCCATGTGCGTTCCGATGATCTGGCGCCGGCGATGGCCGCGTGCGACGTTCGCGATCCTCGCGGCCGTCGCGTTGGTGCAGTGGGCCCTCGACGTCCAGATCGGCCCGGCGGACTTCAACCTCTTCGTCGCGCTGTACACGGTCGCGGCCGCGTGCGCGTTCCGCTGGTCGCTCGCGGCGGCCCTCGTCGTCGAGCTCGGCGCCGTGATGGCCACCTGGCGTTGGCAGAAGGGGCCGAACAGTTTCGGGAGCTGGAGCACGCTGCTCCCTCAAGCGGTCTTCACCGGGGCGATGTGGATGTGGGGGCTCTACATGAGCACCCGGCGGAAGTACACGGCCGAGCTGGAGGAGCGCGCCAAGCGTCTCGAACGCGAGCGGGACGCCCACGCCCAGGTGGCGGCGGCCGCCGAGCGCGCGCGGATCGCGCGGGAGATGCACGACGTCATCGCGCACAGCGTCAGCGTGATGGTGGTCCAGGCCGACGGCGCTTCGTACATGGTGGACATCGACCCGGCGCGGGCGCGGCGGGCGATGGAGACGATCGGGGCGACCGGGCGGCAGGCGCTCACCGAGATGCGGCGCATGCTGGGCGTCCTGCGCGAACGAGAGGACGCCGGCCCGTACGCCCCGCAGCCCGGCGTCGAGCAGCTCGCCGAGCTGGTCGACCAGATCCGCTCGGCGGGGCTCCCGGTCGGCCTCACGATCGAGGGGGTGCCGTCGGAGCTGCCGACCGCGCTGCAGCTGACGGTGTACCGCATCGTCCAGGAGGCGTTGACGAACACCCGCAAGCACGCCGGACCCGCGGCCACGGCGGAGGTGAACCTCCACTACGGTGATGAGGCGGTGGAGATCCGCATCCGCGACGACGGCCGGGGCGCGGCCACCCTGACCGACGGGCAGGGCCACGGGCTGGTCGGCATGAACGAGCGCGCCGCCCTGTACGGCGGGTCGGTGCGCACCGGGCCACGGCCCGGCGGCGGATGGGAGGTCTTCGCCCACCTCCCGGTGACCGAGTCCCGACGAGCTGAGACGAGCGCGGCATGACCGACGAGACCAAGCCGATCCGGGTCGTGCTCGTGGACGACCAGGAGCTCGTACGCGCGGGGTTCCGCATGGTGCTCGACGCGCACCCGGACCTGGAGGTCGCCGGTGAGGCCGGCGACGGCGAGCAGGCCGTGCGGGTCGCCCGGCAGACCCCGGCCGACGTGGTCCTGATGGACGTGCGGATGCCGCGCATGGACGGAATCGAGGCAACCCGGCAGATCTGCGCGCTGCCGGACGCTCCCAAGGTCATCATCCTGACCACATTCGACCTGGACGAGTACGCCTTCGCCGCGCTGAAGGCCGGAGCGGCCGGGTTCCTGCTGAAGGACGCCGGCCCGACGCAGCTGATCGAGGCGATCCACGCGGTCTGCTCCGGTGACGCGGTCGTCGCGCCCAGCACCACGCGGCGCCTGATCGACAAGTTCGTGCCGCACCTCCCGGCGGAGGAGCCGGCACCGGACGGCAGGCTGGACACCCTCACGGCCCGCGAGCGCGAGGTCCTCAACCTCGTGGCCAAGGGCCTGTCGAACAGTGAGATCGCGGGCCGCCTGTACGTCTCCGAGGCGACCGTCAAGACCCACGTCGGCCGCATCCTCATGAAGCTGGAGCTCCGCGACCGCGTCCAGGCGGTGGTCTTCGCCTACGAGACCGGCCTCGTCCGCAGCGGCATCGACTGACCGGCGGCGGCCGGCAGGACCGCGCTCGCGACGACCTCGAAGAGGCGATCGGCGCGCGGGGCGAGCGAGGGCTGATCGCCGGCCCAGGCGAGCATGGCGATCAGCGCGAACAGGTCGTCGCCATCGATGTCGCCGCGCGCCATGCCCGCGGCCTGGGCGCGGGTGAGGAGCCGCGCGCCGGCTGCGCGCAGGGTGACGCACGAGGCGTGGAGCGCGGACTCGGTGTCCTCGATGGCGGCTGCCATCAGCACGGTCACGCCCCGGTACTCGGTCGTCCACGCGACGCAGTCGCGTAGCCACGAGACGAGAGCGTCCTCGGGCGAGCGCGTCGCCTCGAGCTCGCCCGCCTTCGCCGTCAGTGCGTCGAAGCTCGTGTGGAGCAGGGCGTCGAGCAGCGCCTCGCGCGTCGGGAAGTGCCGCAGCAGCGTCGCGAGCCCGACCTCGGCCCTGCGCGCGATGTCGCGCAGGGCCACGTCGACGCCTTGCTCGGTGATGGCGGTGCCCGCCACTGCGAGCAGGTGGTCACGGTTCTTCCTGGCGTCTGCGCGCATCTGTCCCTCTTGACTATCCGGATCAGTGGTTCATATATTCGGATCAGTGGTCCACTTATGTGGATCGCTGGTCCGAATCAGCGTATCCCGCAGTACGAGCAGGAGAGAATGATGCCGACGCACACGATGAGAGCGGTCCGGTTCCATGAGCACGGCGGCCCCGAGGTTCTGCGTTACGACGAGGTGCCGATGCCCGACCCGGGGCCGGGTGAGGTGCTCGTTCGCGTGCACGCGGCCGGCGTCAATCCTCCGGACTGGTACGTGCGCGGCGGCATGACCACGATGCCCGGGGAGCCCGAAGCGACCGTCAGGCTGCCGATGATCCCGGGGACGGACGTGTCAGGCGTCGTCGAGGCCGTCGCCGCGGACGTGGACGGCCTTGCCGTCGGTGATGAGGTCTTCGGTCTGCTGCGTTTCCCCGGCTTCGACGGCGGCGCCTACGCCGAATACGTGGTCGCGCCGGCGTCGGACCTCGCACGCAAGCCGGTCGGCGTCGACCACGTGCACGCCGCCGGGGCGCCCATGGCCGGGCTCACCGCGTGGCAGTTCCTGATCGACGTCGGGCACGATCACCCCTCGCCCTTCCAGGAGGCACGGCACCGCCCGACGGCACTCGACGCCGGCACGACGGTGCTCGTCAACGGCGCCGCGGGCGGCGTGGGGCACTTCGCGCTCCAGTTGGCGAAGTGGAAGGGCGCCCACGTCATCGCGGTCGCTTCGGGCGCGCATGAGTCGTTCCTGCGCGAGCTCGGCGCCGACGAGTTCATCGACTACACCAAGACCCGACCTGAGGACCTCGTGCACGACCTCGACCTCGTCCTCGACACCGTCGGCGGCCCCGGCAGCAGGCGCTTCCTGCGCACGCTCAAGCGCGGCGGCTCCCTGTTCCCCGTGTTCTACGCGGACTTCGACGAAGAAGAGGTCGCGAAGCTGGGCGTCACGGTCTCGATCGCCCAGGTCCGCTCGAACGGCGCGCAGCTCGCCGAACTGGGACGCCTGCTCGACGCGGGCACGGTCCGCGTTGCGATCGACGGTACGTTCCCGCTCGCGGACGCCCGGGCAGCGCACGAACGCGCCGCCCGAGGGCACATCCAGGGCAAGATCGTCCTCACGGTCGCCTGAGAACCACCCTGCTCATCCTGGCCCGTACTACCTGAGGCTGATGGGGCTCATTCCTGTCACCGAGGAGGCTGACTCAACGCTGTCCGCAGGGGCGATGGCGGCGCGGCTGCGGAAATCTACCGTCGATCACGACGTTCCGACCCAGACCAAGGAGTAGTCGTGACAAGCACCGCCGTGGGCGCTCCGCCCGCCGTCCTGGCGCACAACGTGATCAAGGACTACGGCACCGGTGAGGCCGCCGTCCGGGCGCTGCACGGGGTGAGCGTGGGGTTCGCCCGCGGCGCGTTCACCGCCATCATGGGCCCGTCGGGCTCCGGCAAGTCCACGCTCATGCACTGCCTGGCGGGCCTGGACACGGTGAACGAGGGCGCGATCCGCATCGGCGACGTGGAGATCACCCGCCTGTCGGACAAGCAGCTCACCCACCTGCGCCGGGACCGGATCGGCTTCATCTTCCAGGCGTTCAACCTCCTGCCGACGCTCACCGCCGAGCAGAACATCCTCCTGCCGCTGGAGCTGTCGGGCCGCAAGCTGGATCGCCGATGGTTCGACCACGTCGTCGACACGGTGGGGCTGCGGCCGCGCCTGTCGCACCGGCCGAGTGAGCTGTCCGGCGGTCAGCAGCAGCGGGTGGCCTGCGCCCGCGCCCTCGTCAGCCGACCGGAGGTCATCTTCGCGGACGAGCCGACGGGCAACCTCGACTCGAAGTCCGGCGCCGAGGTCCTGGCGTTCCTGCGCTCCTCGGTGCGGGAGATGGGCCAGACGATCGTGATGGTCACGCACGACCCGGTGGCGGCCTCGTACGCCGACCGGGTGGTGTTCCTGCGCGACGGGCGGATCATCACCGAGCTGTACGGCCCGACCCCGGACGGCGTTCTGGACACGCTGAAGAGCCTGGAGTCCTGACGATGCTGAAGACGACACTCGCCGGGTTGCGCGCGCACCTGCTGCGCCTCATGCTCACCGCCCTCGCCATCACCCTCGGCGTGGGCTTCGTCGCCGGCACGTTCGTGCTGACCGACACGATGAAGGCCGGGTTCGACCGTCAGTTCACCGCCTCCGCCCAGAAGGTCTCGGTCGCCGTCCTGACAGACGACAAGAAGATCCCGGACGCGACGCTGCGCGCCGTACGCGCCGTGCAGGGGGTCCAGGACGCCCAGGGCCTCGTACGCGGTGACGCCGCGCTGATCGGCAAGGACGGCCGGGCCTACGGCGAGACGCCCACCCTGGGGATGTCCATCGTCAGCGGGCCGCTGGCCCGCTACACGATCACCAAGGGCCGCGCCCCGGGCGGTCCGGGCGAGGCCGTTCTGGAGAAGGGCGTGGCCGGGCACACGGGGTACGGGGTCGGCGACACGATCCGGGTCCTGGACAAGAAGGGCACCGCGCACTCCTTCACGGTCACGGGGCTGGTCGACGTCGGCGTCGACCAGGAGATCGGCTTCCGCGGCGCCGTCGGCTTCACCGAGCCGGTGGCGCGGCAGCTGACCGGGGAACCCGGCTACGTCGAGGTCGACGTCAAGGGCGCCCCCGGCGTCTCGAACGACCGGCTGCGTACCGCCGTCGCCGCGGCGGCCGGGCCGTCGTACACGACCGTGACCAGCCACGGCCTCGCCAAGAGGCTCGCCGCCACGTCGGGCCTGAACGTGGACGACATCGCGACGTTCTTCCTCGCGTTCGCGTTCGTGGCGCTGTTCGTGGCCGCGCTCGTCATCTACAACACGTTCAACATCCTGATCGCCCAGCGGACGCGGGAGATGGCGCTGCTGCGCTGCGTCGGGGCGACCCGCGGCCAGGTGTTCCGTGGGGTCCTGGTCGAGTCGGTGGTGGTCGGCCTGCTGGCCTCGGTGCTCGGCGTGCTCGTCGGGATCGGGCTCGGGTACGGCGCCGCGCTCATCTTCGACTCCGGGGGCGGCGTGCCGGGCGGTTCGCTGGTCGTCTCGCCCACCCCGTTCCTCGTCGGCATCCCCGTGGGACTCGCGGTGACCGTGCTGTCGGCGCTGATGCCGGCCCGCGCGGCGACGCGGGTGCCGCCGGTCGCGGCGCTGCGGACGCAGTCGGAGGGCCGGGTACGGGGACGCGCCGGGATCGTCCGGATCGTCTTCGGGGCGCTCCTCGGCGTCGCCGGGGTGGGCGTCGCGGCCCTCGCGCTGACCGCCAAGCCCGGTCAGGGGCCGTTCCTCGAGATCGTGGCGGCGGGCGCACTCGTCTTCCTGGGCGTCATCGCGCTCAGCCCGCTGATCGTCGGGGCGCTGAGCGGGGTCGTCGGCGGGCTGCCGGCACGGGTCTTCGGCGTCCCCGGCCGGCTGGCCCTGGCCAACTCGCGGCGCAATCCCAAGCGCGCCGCGGTCACCACGGTCGCGCTGACGGTCGGCGTCACGCTGATGACGATGTTCTCGGTGGCGCTGGCGTCCGTACGGACCACGGCGGACAACAACATCCGCGACCACTTCCCGGTCGACTACCGGCTGACCGCGCAGTCGGGCCAGGACGACCGGCCGATCCCCGGCGCCGCGGTGGCGCACCTGCGCGCCGATCCGCAGTTCTCGGCCGTCATCGAGGTACGGACGGCGTCGGCCACGGTCGGCGGCCGGAAGCAGGACGTCAGCTCGGTCACGCAGGGGACCCTCGGACACGAGCTGAAGCCCAAGGTCTCCGCCGGCTCCCTCGCGGACCTGCGGCCGGGCGCCCTCGTGCTGCACGAGGACGACGCCAAGACGTTCGGCGTACGGGTCGGCGGGACGGTGCCCGTACGGACCGTGCACGGCACCATGACCCTGCGCGTCGCCGCGATCACCTCCGGCGAGTCGGTCCTCCCGGACATCCTGCTCGACCAGGCGGACTTCACCCGGTCGTTCGGGCCGAAGGACCCTGAGCAGGTCTACCTGATCGCCGGGAAGGGGGTCTCGGCGAACGCCTCCCGGGCGGCCGTCAACGAAGCGCTCCGGGACTACCCGGCGGTGCGGGTGAGCTCGGCCGCGGACATCAAGGACCAGCTGTCGAAGGCCCTCGACCAGGTCTTCCTGCTCGTCGCCGCCCTGCTCGCCCTGGCGATCATCATCTCGCTGATCGGCATCGCGAACACGCTGACCCTGTCGGTGGTGGAGCGGACCAGGGAGTCGGCCCTGCTGCGGGCCCTCGGCCTGACCCGGCGCGGCCTGCGCCGGATGCTCTCCCTGGAGGCTCTGATCATCTCGCTGATCGGCGCGCTCGTCGGCGTGGTGATGGGGATGGCGCTCGGCTGGGCGGCGATCTCCGCCGCCGTCGACGACGCGGCGCTCGGACTGCCGGTCGGCCGGATCGTCCTGTTCATCCTCCTGGCGGCCGTCGCCGGCGTCGTCGCGTCGATCATGCCCGGCCGGCGGGCCGCGCGGACCTCGATCGTCGAGTCCCTCGCCGCCGATTAGACGGGACGTTATCGACGCACGGCGACATAACAGTCACCCGATGTAACGATTCGATTTCGCCAAGGTAGATCCGCTTACCATTACCTGGGGGTAGCTGAGTAACTACCGTACGTACCGGCCGCCCTCCGGGGCGGCTGCGAACCGAAGTACGGGAGGAGCTCAGGTGCTCAAGAAACTCACCGCGGCCGGGGTGGCGGCGGCCGCCGTCACGGGTGCGCTGCTGCTGGCCGCCCCGGCCAACGCGGCCGACATCGGTACGAGCGGCGAGGGAGGCGTCCTGTCCGGCAACCAGGTCCTCGTGCCGATCACGGCCCCGATCAACGTCTGCGGCAACAGCGTCGCCGTCATCGGCGGCGCCCTCGCCGGCTGCCGCGGCGGCGCCTCGGTCGGCGGCGGGCACGGGTACCGCCCGCCGTGCCACCACCACCACCGCCCGCCCTGCCACCACCGTCCGTGGTCGTCGTCCTGACCCGGCCGCACAGGTAACAGCGTTTACCGGCCCGCCCGCAGTGCCACCGGGCGGGCCGGTGTGCTGCCCGGCCCCCGCCTCGGCCTCGGCCCCGCCCCGGCCGCGAGGCGCGGAACGGTGTGCTGCCCGGCCCGATATAAGCTGTGGCGGCACCGTCCGGTACCCGCGAAGGACTGGAACGATCAATGACCGCCTCCCATGACCGGCCGGGACGACTGGCCGTCGGCGTGGTCGGCGTCGGCCGCGTCGGCTCGGCCCTCGGCCACGCGCTCACGCTCGCCGGCCACTCGGTCGTGGCCGCCGCCGGCGTCTCCGAGGCCTCCCGCGAACGCGCGAGCCAGCGGCTGCCCGGCGTGCCCCTTCTTCCCGTCCAGGACGTCGTCTCCGCCGCCGACCTGGTCCTGCTCACCGTCCCCGACGACGCGCTCGCGCCGCTCGTCGCCGGGCTCGTCGCGACCGACGTCAAGGTCGAGGGCAAGCTGCTGGCGCACACGAGCGGCCGCTACGGCGTCCGCGTCCTCGACCCGGCCGCGCGCGCCGGAGCCCTGCCGCTCGCCCTGCACCCGGTGATGACCTTCACCGGGCGGCCCGACGACGTCCACCGGCTCGCCGGGATCAGCTTCGGCGTGACCTCGCCCGAGCCGCTGCGGCCCGTCGCCGAGGCCCTCGTCGTGGAGATGGGCGGCGAGCCCGTCTGGATCCCCGAGGAGCGTCGCGCCCTCTACCACGCGGCCCTCGCGGGCGGCGCGAACCACCTCGTCACGCTCGTCGCCGAGTCGATGGACCTGCTGACACGGGCCGGCGTCGAGGAGCCGGGCCGGATGCTCGGGCCGCTGCTCGGCGCGGCGCTCGACAACGCGCTGCGGCTCGGCGTCCGCGGCCTGACCGGCCCGGTCGTGCGCGGCGACGCCGGTACGGTCGCCGAGCACGTCACCGAACTCGCCCGCATCTCACCCGAGGCGCACGACGCGTACATCGCGCTGGCCCGGCTCACCGCCGACCGCGCGCTGGCGGCCGGGCTGCTCCGCGCCGAGGACGCCGAACGCCTGCTCGACGCCCTCGCGGGCGGCCGTGGAGACGACATCGAGGGGACCGAGGATTGACACCCATCATCGCCCGCACACGTGAGGAGCTCACCGCCGCCCGCGCCACCCAGGGCACGCTGGCGCTGGTCCCGACGATGGGCGCGCTGCACGAGGGCCACCGGTCGCTGCTGCGCCGGGCCCGCGAGCTGGCCGACACCGTCGCGGTGAGCATCTTCGTCAACCCGCTGCAGTTCGGGCCGAACGAGGACCTCGACCGATACCCCCGTACCCTCCCCGACGACATCGAGATCTGCGCGGCGGAGGGCGTCGACCTGGTGTTCGCGCCGACCGTCGACGTCATGTACCCGCCGACCGCGCTCGGCGCGCGGGTCACCGTCGACTCCGGGCCGATGGGGACGGTCGTGGAAGGGGCCTGCCGCCCCGGCCACTTCGACGGCGTGCTGACCGTCGTCCTCAAGCTGTTCAACCTGGTCCGCCCGGACGTCGCCGTCTTCGGTGAGAAGGACGCCCAGCAGCTCGCGGTGATCCGCCGGATGGTCGCCGACCTGAACGTCCCCGTCCGCATCGTCGGCTCCCCGACCGTGCGCGAGGCGGACGGCCTGGCGCTGTCCAGCCGCAACCGCTACCTGTCGGCGGCCGAGCGCCTCACCGCCGTGTCGCTGTCGATGGCCCTGCGCGCGGGCGCCGAGGCGGTCGGCGACGGCCCCGCCAAGGTCGTACGGGCGGCGCGGACCGTGCTCGACGGCGCGATCGCCGCCGACCCGCCGCTCGAGCTCGACTATCTGGTGCTCGTCGACCCGGAGACGTTCCAGGAGGTCGACGACGCCCACACCGGTCCGGCCGTGCTCGCCGTCGCGGGCCGGGTCGGCACCACCCACCTCATCGACAACGTCCCCCTGCTCTTCGGTCCTGCCTCGGAGTGACCCCCATGTTCCGCACGATGTTCAAGTCCAAGATCCACCGGGCCACGGTCACCCAGGCCGACCTGCACTACGTCGGCTCCGTCACGATCGACGAGGACCTCATGGAGGCCGCCGACCTGCTGCCGGGCGAGCAGGTCCAGATCGTCGACATCACCAACGGCGCCCGCCTGGAGACCTACGTCATCACCGGCCCGCGCGGCAGCGGGGTCATCGGCATCAACGGCGCCGCCGCCCACCTCGTCCACCCCGGCGACCTGGTGATCATCATCAGCTACGCCGCGATGACCGACGCGGAGGCCCGGGCGTTCCAGCCCAGCGTCGTCCACGTCGACCGCGACAACCGGATCGTCGCCCTGGGCACCGACCCGGCCGAACCGGTCCCGGGCACGGCCGACGTCCGCGGCGACGCCCTGACGCCGCGCTGAGACCCGTGCGTGGCCGATGAGTTCCGTCGGCCTGGCCGGTCCGTACCTACATGACCGAACTCGAGACGTACACGCTGGCCGTGCCGGGCGCCGTGCTCCACTACGACGTCCGGCGCAATGACGCGAGCACCGAGCCGGTACTGCTGCTCATCGGGTCGCCGATGGGCGCCGCCGGCTTCGTCACCCTCGCAGGGCACTTCGCCGACCGTACGGTCGTGACCTACGACCCGCGCGGCGCGGAGCGCAGCAAGATCCCGGGCGAGGTCGCGGAGTCCACACCCGACGACCACGCGGACGACCTGCACCGGCTGATCTCCGCGCTGGACGTGGGGCCGGTGGACGTCTTCGCCAGCAGCGGCGGCGCGGTGAACGCCCTGGCCCTGGTGGCCCGGCACCCGGAGCAGGTGCGGACACTGGTGGCGCACGAGCCGCCGGCCTCCCGGGAACTCCCGGACCGGGAGGTGGTCCTCGCCGCCTGCGTCGACATCAACGCGACCTACCGGCGCAGCGGCTCCGGTCCGGCGATGGCGAAGTTCATCAGGCTCGTCTCCCATGACGGCCCGCTCCCGGCGGGGTACGCCGACGAGCCCGCTCCGGACCCCGCCGCCTTCGGGCTGCCGACCGAGGACGACGGCTCTCGCGACGACGCGCTGCTCGGCCGGAACATGATCTCCTGCAACCACTACCGGCACGACTTCGACGCGCTCCGCGCGGCGTCGACCCGCATCGTGATCGGCGTGGGCGCCGCGTCGGGGGAGACCCTCGCCAGGCGCGCGGCCGCGGCCGTCGCCGAGCGGCTCGGGATCACGCCGGTCACCTTCCCCGGGAACCACATCGGCTTCGCCGGCGGTGAGTACGGCCAGACGGGCGAGCCGGACGCCTTCGCCGCCACCCTCCGCTCCGTCCTCGCCGACTGACGGTCACCGGCCGGCCGCGGCGGCCGCCGCGAGCACGTCCAGGTAGTCGCGTTGGTGGACGATGCGGCCGTCGCGGACGGTGAGGACGATGAGGTTCGCGATCGAGCACGGCAGGCCGCTCGCCGTCGCGGTGCCCACGATGGCGTGCTCGGCGACGATCACCTCGGGGTCCGTCGTCTCGTGGACGACGACGCCGCGGAACTCCTCGATCTTCAGCGCCCCGCCCATCGCCGCCCGCAGGTGGGCCCGGATCCCCTCCCGGCCGCGCAGGGAGCGCGGGAGGCCGGGCGCGGCGAAGGGGAACTCCAGGACCGCGTCCGCCGCGTACAGGTCGGCGTAGTCGTCGGGCGACCCGTCGAGCGCGGCCCGCAGGATCCGCTCGTACACCGCGCGCGGCCCGGAGACCAGACCGTCGGCGGCGTGCGGGCCGGACGGCGACCAGGGGGAGAGTGCCGGGTCCGGAGCAGGGGCCGGGATGCCGCGGACGCCGGCGCGCAGCGCGTCGAGCGAGCCGAGGGCCTCGGCGATGGCCAGGACGGGCTGGTACTCGCGCCACAGCCGGACGCGGCCGTCGCGGACCCGTAGGACGAGGACGAACGGCGCGGAGGCGGATCGGCCGGTGGTCGTCACCGTGCCGGCCATCGCGTACTCCACGACGACGACCTCGGGGTCGGTGGTCTCGTGCACGCGGACGTCGCGGAACTCCTCGAACCGTACGGGCAGGGCCGCCCGGCTCGCCTCGGTGTGCGCGTGGAACTCCGCGCCGTTCTCGAAGCGCCGGGGTGCCCCCGGCGGCGCGCAGGGCAGCTCGATCGTCACGTCCCCGGAGCGCAGTGCCTCGGGGGCGCCCCACTCGCCGCGCAGCACCCTGGCGCGAAAGCTCTCGAACACCTGCCGTGGACCGGTCGCCGGCATGCTGAGACCTCCATTCGCTCAACGTTCGTTGAGACTCAACGAGCGTAGAGTGAAATCGGATCTTCGGTCAACGCCGGTAGATTCAGGCCGTGCGCGACGCCAACCAGCCGATGAGCCGGGCGGAGCGGAGACGCCGGACGGAGGGGCGGATCCTCGCCGCCGCCCGCGCGCGCTTCGCCGAGGTCGGGTACGACCGGACGACGATCCGCGCGGTCGCGGCGGCGGCCGAGGTGGATCCCGCGCTCGTCATGCAGTACTTCGGGGACAAGAAGGAGCTGTTCCGCCGGGCGGTCGAGGTCCCGCCCGACGACGAGCTGCCCGGCGACCCCGCGGGACTCATCGACCTGCTCCTGTCCATCGTCGGAGTCAAGCTCGGCGAGCTCCCGCAGACGTCTCTGCCGCTGCTGCGCTCGACGTTCACCCATCCGGAGGCGACCGAGCGGATGCGGGCCGCGATGACCCGGCAGGTCGAGCAGGCGAGCGCCGCCATCCCGGGCGAGGAGGCCGAGCTGCGGGCCGCGCTGATCCTGGCGATCCTGTTCGGCGTGTCCACCGGACGGAACCTGATCGAGCTCGGCCCGCTCCGCGACGCGACGCCGGAGCAGATCACGCGGCTGCTCCGGCCGTGCTTCGAGGCGCTGACCGGTCAGGTCTCGCCCGGTCAGGCGCCGCCCGAGACGTGATCCGCCGACGCTCGTGGCCCGGGGGTCCGCGGACCGTCGTCGGCGGCGGCCGGACGACGCCAGACGCGCTCGCCGAGCACGGCCATCGCCGCGGGCAGGAGGACGCCGCGCACCAGCGTGGTGTCGATCAGGACGGCGGCCGCCAGGCCGACGCCCATCATCTTGTACTCGATGGCCGTCAGGACGGCGAAGACGCTGAACGCGGCGGTCATGATCGCGGCCGCGCTGGTGACCACGCCCGAACTGGCGCCGATCCCGGTGACGACGGCCTCGACCGCCGTGTCGCCCGCCGCGCGGCGCTCGCGGATCCGGCTGAGGATGAAGATGTGGTAGTCCATGCTCAGCCCGAAGAGGATCACGAACATGAACAGCGGCAGCCAGTCGACCACCCCGCCGTACGCCGTGAAGCCGAGGGTCGAGCCGAGATGTCCCTCCTGGAAGACCCAGGTCAGTGCGCCGTAGGCGGCACCGATCGACAGGAGATTGAGCAGGATCGACACGAGCGGGACGGCCACCGAGCGGAACGAGACCGCCAGCAGCACGAACGACAGGGCCAGCACGAACCCGAACACCAGCGGCGACCGGTCCTTGATCACCTTGGTGAAGTCGTAGGCGAAGGCCGTCTTGCCCGCGACGGCGTGGTCCACCCCGTCCAGCCGGTCGAGTGCGGCCGTCTTCCGGCGGAGGTCCCGCAGCGACCGGTCGGCCTTCTCCCCGGTGCCGAAGTCGGCGAGCGGGATCCGTGCCACCAGGATCCGGTCGACGCGCGTGGTCGAGATGGGGTGCAGGCCCGTGACGGCCGTGCGCACGGCCGGATCGTCCAGCGCGCCGGGGCGCTTCTCCCACAGCACCACCCACGCGGGCGAGGGGCTGCCGGGGAAGGCGTCCTGCATGCGGATGGCCGCGTCCACCACGGGAACCCTGCGCGGCAGGCTGTCGGTGACCGCCGCGTCCTGAAGCCGCATGCCGAGCGCGGGAAGGGTCATGAGGAGCAGGGTTAGCGCGGCCACACCACCCCACAGGAGGGGACGGCGGACGACGTGTCGTGTCACCGCGGTCCAGAACCGGGACCGTCCGGCCGCGGTACGGCGGCGGCCGAGCCAGGGGACGCGGGCCTTCTCGACGTGGTGCCCGAGCAGGGACAGCAGCGCGGGCAGCACCGTCACCGACCCGGCCATGGCCAGGCCGACGACCAGGACGGCGCCGGCGGTGAGGCCCTTGAAGTTGTCCAGCCCGGTGAACAGCAGACCGGCCAGGCAGAGCATCACGGTCAGGCCGGAGACGACCACCACGTGCCCGGACGTCCTGGCGCTGATCCTCAGGGCCTCGGCGACCGACCGGCCCGCGGCGCGTTCCTCGCGCTCCCGGCGCAGGTAGAACAGCGAATAATCGATACCGACGGCGAGGCCGATCAACAGGACGATGGACGAGACCGCGCTGTTGACCGGAACCCAGTGCCCGACCACCTGCAGCAGTCCGAACGTCCCCGCGACGGTGGTGATCGCCAGCAGGAGCGGAATCCCCGCCGCGATCAGCGAGCCGAACACGACCAGCAGGATGATCACGGTGAGCGGCAGGGAGAAGTACTCGGCTCGTTTCACGTCGTCCTTGATGCCGCCGTCCACCGCGTCGGACAGGCTCTTGTCCCCGGCCTGCGCCAACCGGACCTGCGGATGCCGGGCCGCCACGTCCCCGACGCCCTTGACGATCGCGTCGTAGTGCTCGAGGAAGGCGTCGTCGGGACCGGCGATCTGGATGTTCACCAGGCCGGACCGCCCGTCCTCGGAGATCAGATCCGCCCCGTCCCGGTCCAGGGGCGAGCGCAGGGTGCCGAGACCGCGCAGCGTCCGGGTCAGGTCCAGGGTGGCCGATCGCAGTTCGGGGTCGTCGGCGAAGCGGCCCGTGCCCGTCCTGGACTGGACCAGGACGTTCTCCTGCAGCGGCACGTACGCGGTCTGGGCGTCCAGGACCCGGTCGACGCGACCGGACTCTCCCGGATCGGTGCTGTGCGTCTGCTCCAGGCCGAGCACGCCACCGGCCGCCACCGCCACGATCACCAGCGCGAACCAGCCGCAGATCGCCAGGACCCGGTGCCGGATGGACCAGCCCGCGATCCGCTCGGTGATCGGCTTGCGTTCAGGCAGCACGAAATGCTGTCCTTTCCGTGAGGAAGTGTTCCTGTGAGAGCCCGCCTTCGGGCGGGATGGTGCTTCTTCGGTTCGCTGGGCCGTCGAGTTGCCGCTCGGCGGCCCAGCTCGTTGTCCGTTACTCCACGGTCTGCAGGATCTTCTCCAGCGAGCTCATCCGCTCTTCCATCGCGGCCAGGCGCCGTCCGGCCTCGGTGAGCTGCCGTTCGATGCTCTGCTGTGTCTCGACGCCGCTCTCGGCGAGCCTGCGGTACTCCTCCTCGCGGGCCAGCGCCGCGCGGGCGCGCACCGTGGCGCCCACCTGAACGATGATCACGGTGATCACCGTCGTGATGAAGGTGAAGATGCCGATCGCGCCGGCCACCTCCGCGAGTTCATGGCCGTCCATCACGTGTCACCCTTCTCTTCGCCCGGCACGGTCAGCGTGCGCACCGCGGCCTCGATGGCCTGCGGCGTCAGCTCGATCCGGAACGGGTTGACCTCGTAGAACTTCATCGCCTTCCCGTCCTCGGACACCTCGGCCCGGCCCGTCACCAGTCCAGCCGCTTCCAATTTGCGCAGGTGGACTTGGAGGAGGGGCCGGCTGATACCCAGCTCGCGGGCGAGCCTGCTCACGTAGTTGCGCTCGCCCGACAGCGCCGCCAGGACACGCAGGCGGTGCGGGTTGGCCAGCGTGGCCAGCACCTTCAGCAGCTCGTCCCCACTTGTCATGGCACATCCCGGCACATGCAAAGAAAAGTTAGCACATGCCTATTCAAGTTGACCATGGCCTGGTGTGGCGGGGTTGGGGGCGTACGGGGGTGACCCGGCGGAATGGGGCGGTACGGGCGAGGGGTTATAGTCAATCTGACGAGAATGCCTCCGAGGAGGGTCCATGATCCCCCGACGCCTCACCGCGCCCGATCCGGGCTGGACGATCGACACCGACATCATCGTGATCGGCTCCGGCGTCGCCGGGCTCGTGACGGCCCTGCGCGCACGTACGGCCGGACGGGTGCTGCTGGTCACCAAGGCGCTGCTCGACGACGGGTCCACTCGCTGGGCCCAGGGCGGCGTCGCGGCGGCCCTGCACCCGGACGACTCCCCGGAGGAGCACCTCCGGGACACGCTCACCGCCGGCGTCGGCCTCTGCGACGACGAGGCCGTACGCGTGCTCGTGACCGAGGGCCCCGACGCCGTACGCGAACTGATCGAACTCGGCGCCGAGTTCGACCGGGGCGAGGACGGGCGGGTGGCCCTGACCCGCGAGGGCGGGCACCTCAAGCGCCGCATCGCGCACGCGGGCGGTGACGCGACCGGCGCCGAGGTCAGCCGGGCGCTGCTCGCGAAGATCAAGGATTCCGGCATCGAGGTCATCGAGCACGCCCTGGTGCTCGACCTGCTGATGGAGCAGGGCCGGGCCGCCGGGGTGACGCTGCACGTCATGGGGGAGGGGCGCCGCGACGGCGTCGGAGCCGCCCGCGCCCGTGCGGTGATCCTCGCGACCGGCGGCCTGGGCCAGGTCTTCCAGGCCACCACGAACCCGGAGGTGTCGACCGGCGACGGCGTCGCGCTCGCGCTGCGCGCCGGAGCGGCCGTGACGGACCTGGAGTTCGTGCAGTTCCACCCCACGGTCATGTGGCTCGGCCCGGACGCGAAGGGCCGGCAGCCGCTGATCTCCGAGGCCGTACGCGGCGAGGGGGCGTACCTCATCGACGAGCGGGGCGACCGGTTCATGGCCGGGCGTCACCCGCTGGCCGACCTCGCGCCCCGGGACGTCGTCGCCAAGGCGATCATGACGGTGGTGCGGGAGACCGGTGCCCCCTGCGCCTACCTCGACGGCCGGAACCTCGGGCCGCGGACCTGGGCGAACCGGTTTCCGACGATCCTCGCGACCTGCGAGGAGCACGGCATCGACCCGGTGCACGAGCCGATCCCGGTGCTGCCGGCCGCGCATTTCTCCAGCGGCGGCGTCCGTACGGACCTGTGGGGCCGCACGTCCGTGCCCGGCCTGTACGCCTGCGGCGAGGTCGCCTGCACCGGCGTGCACGGCGCGAACCGGCTCGCCTCCAACTCCCTCCTCGAAGGTCTCGTCTTCGGCCGCCGGATCGCCGAGGCGCTGCCCGCCGACCTCGCCGCGGCCGCTCCCGCCGGTACTGCTTCGGGTGGGGCCGTCGCGGGGCCCGCGTTGCTGGACCCGAGCGTGCACGCCGACGTTCAGCAGATCATGACCTCCTGCGCCGGCGTTCTGCGGAACGGTCCAGGACTGGAGCGCGCCGCACGCGACCTCGCCGCGCTCGCGGACCGTACGACCCGCGAGCCGTGCACCGAGGCGTGGGAGGCGACCAACCTGCACACTGTCGCGTCGCTGATCGTGGCGGCGGCCCGGCGCCGGGAGGAGACCCGGGGCAGCCACTGGCGGGAGGACTTCCCCGACGCCGACGAGGACTGGCTCGGTCACCTGGTCTCGACCCTCGCCGACGACGGAACCATCACCACCGACTACGAGCCCCGGGAGCTTTCGTGAACGCCGAACTCGAGACGAGACTGCGCGCCGCCGGACTCGATCCCCAGGCTGTGGACGGCCTCGTCCGTACGGCGCTGGCCGAGGACGGCGACACGGACGTCACCAGCGAGCCGATCTTCCCGCCCACCGCCACCGGCCGCGCCGACATGGTGGCCCGGCAGCCCGGCGTCGTCGCCGGCCTCCCCGTCGCCGAGCTCGTGTTCGCGATCCTCTCCCCGGAGACGGGCGACGGCCTGAAGGTCGTGACCCGCGTCGAGGACGGGGCCCGGATCGCGCCCGGCGACGTCCTGCTCACCGTCGAGGGTCCGCTGGTGCCGCTGCTGCGCGCGGAGCGCACCGCGCTGAACTTCCTCACCCACCTGTCCGGCGTCGCGAGCCTCACCCGCCGCTGGGCGGACGAGATCGCGCACACGAAGGCACGCGTCCGGGACACCCGCAAGACGCTGCCGGGGCTGCGCGCGCTGCAGAAGTACGCCGTCCGCCTCGGCGGCGGCGTGAACCACCGCATGTCCCTCGCCGACGCGGCGCTGATCAAGGACAACCACGTGGCCGCCGCCGGGTCGGTGACCGCCGCGTTCACCGCCGTCACCGCCCCCGGCCTGCACGTTCAGGTGGAGTGCGACACCCTCGACCAGGTGCGCGAGGCGCTGGCCGCCGGGGCGCGCTCGATCCTGCTGGACAACATGAGCATCGCGGAGATGACCGAGGCCGTGCGCCTGACCGACGGCCGGGCCGAACTGGAGGCCAGCGGCGGGCTCACGATCGACGGGGCCCGCGCTGTGGCCGAGACCGGAGTCGACTACCTTGCCGTGGGGGCGCTGACCCACTCGGCAGGCGCGCTCGACATCGGCCTTGACCTCTCGGGAGCGGCGAGCTGACGAGTGAGCGGAGTGGACGGCGAGGAACGAGCCGTCCGCGAAGCGAGCGAGGAGGCGAGCGCGACCATCAACACAGCGGGGACCTGATGCTGCTCACGATCGACGTCGGTAACACCCACACGGTGCTCGGCCTCTTCCAGGGAGAGGAGGTCATCGAGCACTGGCGCATCAACACCGACGCCCGGCGTACCGCGGACGAGATCGCGGTCGTCCTGCAGGGCCTCGTGCAGCAGAGTCCGCTGCTGGCCGACACCGACATCAGCGGCATCGCGCTGTGCTCCACCGTTCCCTCGGTCCTGCACGAGATGCGGGAGATGTGCCGCCGCTACTACGGGGACGTCACCGCCGTCATCGTCGAGCCCGGCGTGAAGACCGGCGTGCCGATCCGGATGGACAACCCGAAGGAGGTCGGCTCCGACCGGATCATCAACTCCCTCGCCGCCGGCCACATCTACGGCGGCCCGGCGATCGTGGTCGACTTCGGCACCGCGACGACGTTCGACGCCGTCTCGGGCAAGGGGGAGTACGTCGGCGGCGCCATCGCCCCCGGCATCGAGATCTCCGTCGACGCGCTGTCCGCGCGCGGCGCCCAGCTGCACAAGGTGGAGCTCGTGCGGCCCCGCAGCGTCATCGGCAAGAACACCGTGGAGGCGCTGCAGTCCGGCATCATCTACGGCTTCGCCGGCCAGGTGGACGGCGTCGTACGGCGCATGTCGGAGGAACTGGCCGACGACCCGGAGGAGGTCACCGTCGTCGCGACCGGCGGCCTCGCCCCGCTCGTCCTGGAGGAGGCCCGCAGCATCGACGTGTACGAGCCGTGGCTGACGCTGATCGGCCTGCGCCTCGTCTACGAGCGCAACGTCGGCGTCTCCGGCTGAACCACCAGGCGGGGGCCGACGGGTCAGCCGCCGTGCACCGTGACGACATAGCCGTCGGGGTCGCGGAAGGCGAACGTCCGGCCGAACGGCGAGTCGGAGGGCGGCCGGACGATCGGCACTTCGGCCGCGGCGAGATCGTCGTGGGTCTTGTCGGCGTCGTCGGCCTTCAGCCAGAGCGCCACGCCGAGCCCGGCCGGCCCGGCGTCCAGGTCCACGCCGGGCAGCGGCTCGCGCACCGCGAAGCTGATCGGTTCCGTGGCGAAGACCACGGCGCCCGGCGGTGACGCCGGCGCCCGCCGGAGGCCGAGGCGCTCCTCGTAGAAGGCGGCCGCCGCCGCGACGTCGCGCACCTGGAGGGCGATGAAAGAGGGTCCGCTCACGGTCATTGTCGACTCCCGTTCGATGTCAGGACTTTGACATAGGGACCGTATGTCAGGATGTTGACATGACGCAAGACGAGCTCGACCTGAGCGTGGGCTACGTGCTCAAACGCGTGCAGTCCGCGCTCCGGGCCGCCATGGACGCCGCCCTGCGTGAGCACGGGCTGACCACCCCGCAGTACGCCTGCCTCGAACTGCTCGACCAGCGGCCGGGGCTGTCCAACGCCGACCTCGCCCGAGGCGCCTTCGTGAGCCGTCAGTCGATGAACGTCGTCCTGCGCGGCCTGGAGGAGAACGGGCTCGTCGAGCGTCCGGCGCGGGCGGCTCAGGGGCGGGCGCTGCCCGTCCGGCTGACCGCCGAGGGCAGAGAACGGCTCCGCCGCGCCCACGCCGACGTCTTCGAGATCGAACGCCGCATGGTCGACGTCCTCGATCCCGAACGCGTGGCGCTGCTGCGCGCGGACCTGACCCGCATGGCCGAAGAGCTCGGTGGCTGAGCGCACGGGGACTCGGCGGCCGGTGGGGGTCCACCGGACCGGTAGCCTTTTTCCTCGTGAGCGAGTCGTACGACGATCTTCCGGAGCAGATGCGGGTCCGCCGCGAGAAGGTGGACCGGTTGCGCGAGCAGGGGGTGGATCCCTACCCCCTCGGGTTCCCGCGCACCGCGACGATCGCGGAGGTCCGCGCGAAGTATCCCGACCTCGAGCCGGGCGCGTCGACCGGGGAGAAGGTCGGCGTCACCGGCCGCGTCATCCTGGCCCGCAACACCGGCAAGCTCTGCTTCGCCACGATCCGGGACGGCAGCGGCGACATCCAGGTCATGCTCTCGCTCGCCAACGTGGGCCCGGAGGCGCTGGAGTCCTGGAAGCGCGACATCGACCTCGGCGACCACGTCGGCGTCGAGGGCGAGGTGATCACCTCGAAGCGCGGTGAGCTGTCGGTCATGGCGGACCGGTTCGCGCTGACCTCCAAGTCGCTGCGCCCGCTCCCGGAGAAGCACGCCGGCCTCACCGACCCCGAGCAGCGGGTCCGCATGCGCTACGTCGACCTGATCGTCAATGACGAGGCGCGGCGCATGGCCCGCCTGCGCAGCGACACCGTACGGGCGATCCGCGAGTACCTCACCGGCCGTGAGTTCCTCGAGGTCGAGACGCCGATGCTGCAGCCGATCCACGGCGGTGCGGCCGCGCGCCCCTTCGCCACGCACATCAACGCGTACGACATGGACCTCTACCTGCGGATCGCGATCGAGCTGTACCTCAAGCGGCTCGTCGTCGGCGGCATCGAGAAGGTCTTCGAGATCAACCGTAACTTCCGCAACGAGGGCGCGGACTCCACGCACAACCCCGAGTTCACGATGCTCGAGGCGTACGAGGCGTACGGCGACTACGACACGATCGCCACCCTCACCCGCGAGCTGTACCAGGCGGCGGTGGTCGCCGCGCTCGGCACGACGGTCGTCGTGCACAAGGGCCGGGAGATCGACCTCGCGGGCGACGAGTGGCCGCAGGTCACCCTGTACGGCGCGGTCTCCGACGCGGTCGGCGAGGAGATCACCACCGAGACGCCGATCGACGACGTCCGGAAGATCTTCGAGCGGCGCGAGCTGGAGTTCGACCCCAAGTGGGGCCAGGGCAAGCTGGTCCAGGAGCTGTTCGAGGCGCTGGTCGAGCACACCCTCGTCCAGCCGACGTTCGTGCGGGACTACCCCCTGGAGACCTCGCCGCTCGCCCGCACCCACCGCGACAACCCGCTGCTGACGGAGAAGTGGGACCTCATCGGCTTCGGAACCGAGCTGGGCACCGGCTACTCCGAGCTCATCGACCCGATCGAGCAGCGCCGCCGGCTGACCGAGCAGTCGCTGCTGGCCGCCGGGGGCGACCCCGAGGCCATGCAGCTCGACGAGGACTTCCTCCGCGCTCTGGAGTACGCCATGCCCCCCACGGGCGGCGTCGGCATCGGCATCGACCGCATGATCATGGCTTTCACCGGCAAGAACATCCGCGAGACGATCCTGTTCCCGCTCGTCAAGCCGGAGTGACCGCACGCGGGCTCCGGCGGGACGTTCCGCCGGAGCCCGGTTGCGAATCGCTGGTTCTTTCACTGTGGATCCGTCGTGTCATCGGCGAGTTCCCAGGTCAGCGGCGTCCGGGAGTTAACTGAAAAGTTGCCTGATTGACAGGTACGGTTGTCAGATCGATCCTTGGTCCAGCCTGATCAGCTGCTGAACTCCCCGCCCCGCCCGGCGACCGATCGGGAGTACGGCGACCTTCATCACCGCGCGGTCGATGGCCCCTGCTCTACCCGAGAGGCTCTGATGAACCTGAATCGACTCGACGGCCCGGTGCTGTCGCTCTTCCGCATCGTCGTCGGCCTGCTCTTCACCCTCCACGGCCTGGCCTCGCTGTTCGGCGTCTTCGGCGGCAACCGGGGCACCGGTCACGCCATCGCCGCCGGCACCTGGCCCGGCTGGTACGCCGCGCTGATCCAGCTGATCTGCGGCGCACTCGTCCTGATCGGCCTGCTCACCCGCCCCGCCGCGACGCTCGCCTCCGGCTCCATGGCGTACGCCTACTTCACCGTCCACATCAAGAGCGGGATCATCCCGCTGCAGAACGGCGGCGAGCCGGCCGCGATGTTCAGCTGGGCGTTCCTGCTGATCGCCGTCCTCGGCCCCGGCACCTGGGCCCTGGACTCGGTGATACGGCACCGCCCGCACCGTACGGTCGCCGCACGTCCCGCCGACCCCCGCCCCGACCCCGCCACCACGGCGTGATGATCCTCGCCCCGCACGACGACGTGAACGGTCTCTCGATCAGCGGCGAGCCCGACCCGGCCTGCTGATCACCCGCCGGGAGACCGCGTCCGACGAACCGTCCGGCGTCGCAGAGCCGGTCCGGATCCCCGTATCCGAACCGCCCGCGACGCCGGACGATCTAAGGCTTGCGGCCGACGCCCGCGTAGAACCAGGTCTGTACGGCCTCCTCCAGGGAGACCGGCCGCTCGGGACGCCACAGCGGCGCCCACACCAGACCGGGGTCCACCAGCGCGAACTCGCCGAACAGGTCCGTCACCTGCTCCCGGGTGCGGGGCGTCCCAGGGGCGGAGGTCCGCCGGTACACCTCGACCACCTTGGCGACCACGTCGGGCACGCCGTCGGCCGACGCGTGGGTCAGGGCCAGGTGGCTGCCCGGCGCCAGTGCCTCGCGCAGCTTCGTCATGATCCCCTGTGGGTCGTCCTCGTCCGGGATGAAGTGCAGGGTCGCGATGGTGAGCAGCCCGACCGGCCTGTCGAGGTCGAGGAGCCGCTTCCCTTTGACGTGATCGAGGATCTCCTCAGGCCGGCGCAGGTCGGCGCGGATCATCTCGGTCTGGTCCGAGTCGGCGAGCAGGGCCCGCCCGTGCGCGACCACCTGTTCGTCGTAGTCGACGTAGACCACCCGGGCACCGGGGTTCACCGCGTGGGCGATCTGGTGCACGTTCTGCTGGGTGGGCAGGCCGGTGCCGATGTCGAGGAACTGGTCGATGCCCTGCTCGGCCATGTACCGCACCGCGCGCCCGATGAAGGCGCGGTTCTCCTTGATCAGGTTGACCAGCGTGGGGTCGGCCGCGACGGCCTCCTCCGCCCGTACGCGGTCGGCCTCGTAGTGGTCCTTCCCGCCGAGGTAATAGTCGTACATTCGGGCAATATTCGGCACATTAGCATCGAATCCGCCCAGCCGGGGTACCTCGCTCGTCACCGCTTCTCCGCCCTTGACGCCCAGCCGGTCTCGGCCGACAGGGAAGCTCGCCCACTTTCCGGCACTTTACCGACTTTCCGCCCGGAGTCACCGAATCTCCCCATCGGACCGGATGTGACGGACGTCTCTCCGGCGACTCCTCCAGGGAGAACGACGGCAGCTTCAATGCGGACAATCGTTATGTGGTTTCCGGATGCAAGATAACGACCATTTCGCCGAGATTGGCGTACCGGGCGTACGCAATGCTCGGCGGAAGCGGGATGCGGGCGTCACGCCTCCCCGCGCCGGCCTGCCGGGACGTCCGGCAGACCGAAGCGGCGGCCGGTGCCGCCGGCCGTTCGGCCGTACGGGCGGGTCACGAGTGAGTGCCCTGTCACCTGAGCAGGGATTTGTTCCTGCGGGGGTTGCAGCGTCGGATCGCTTGGGGCGGACCCGGAGGTTCGGTCAGAGTGCACTAGGGCTCGCCCGGCTACTGATGCGCCGGCTCCACCTTCCCCTCAGGAGTGGCCGGCTTCGCCGGACCACTCGGTGACCTCGACGCAGTTGGATTCCCCATTTCTTTGTCTGGAGTAGCCCCGGCACAAGTCTCATGTCGTACTCGTAGATCGCGTCAGCGCGTTGTTCGAGTTCGATGCGGTCGCCGAAGGGGGTGCTGTCGTCTTGGGCCTTTTTGGAGAGTTCGGTCATGACGCCGGGGAGGTTGAAGAGGGCGTCGGCGTGTTCGCCGAGGCCGGGTGGGGGCTTGCGGCGGCCCTGTTCGACGGACGCGACCGTCCCGGCGGGTCGGCCTATAAGCGGCCTGGGGCCGGCGGGGGCGGTGGAGTAATGAACGCCGGGGCCGGCACGGTGGGTATGCCCACCCCGGCGCTCACTCAGGGGGCCCGGGGGGTCAGTGGGGGTGCCTGACGTGGGGGCGGCCGGTCCGGACCCTCAGGTCCGTCGACGGCCTCTTACTGTGATCCGCAGGCAGATGGTCTAGGCGGCTGGTACGAGGTACCCGCGGTGGTTGGGGACGCTACTGCCGTCGGGCAGCAGCTCTCCGGTGTCCTCGAAGACGATGACGCCGTTGCAGAGGAGTCCCCATCCCTGTTCGGGGTGGTAGGCGACGAGGCGTGCCGCGTCGTGATCGGGGGCACCCGCCGGTGGGCACGGCGGACGGTGCTGACACATCGCGGAGTTCATCCCCTTTCGACTGGTTCCAGCAGTTGTTCTCATTCACGAGCATGCCGTGCCGCTCGCGCTACCGAATTGGGAAAAATACCCGGTTAACTACCTGGAACCACGTAGGTAGGGGTACGCGGGCCGGGGGTGCGGCGGGCGTGGTCAGGGGTGGATCAGGTGGTACGCCGCGTACTCGATGCGCTCGCGGGCCTGGAGCAGGAGCGCCGAAATCTCGCGTTCGCGGGTCTCGTTGAGGCGGATCGCCGGGATCGACACGCTGATCGCGTCGCGTGCGGGCCGCTGGAGGCGGAGGACGACGCCGAAGCAGCAGACGCCCACGGTGTTCTCCTCCCGGTCGACGGCGTGGCCGCGTTCGCGGATCCGGCGGAGCTCGGCGCGAAGCGCGTCGCGGTCGGTGATCGTGCGCTCGGTCTGGCGCTCGAGGGTCTCGGGGAGGGCCGGGTCGGGGTGGTCGGCGAGCAGCGCCTTGCCGAGTGAGGTGCTGTGTGTCGGCACGCGCCGGCCGACCCGGATGACGGGCCGCAGGTTGTGCCGGGAGGGGCGGGAGGAGAGGTACACGACGTCGTGGTCGTCGAGGCGGCCGAAGTGAACGGTCTCGCCGGTGACCTCCGCGAGCCAGTCGAGCGTCTCGTGCGCCATGCCGACGACGGGGTCGCCGTCGATGTAGGACGCGCCCACGAGCAGGGCCCGCATGCCGATGCGGTAGAGCGTCCCCGTCGGGTCGGTCTCGACCCAGCCGAGCTGCACGAGGGTCCGCAGCAGGGCGTACAGGCTGCTCTTGGGGTAGCCGAGCTCCTGCTGGATCTCGGTCAGGCTGTACATGCCGCCCTGGCGGGCGAAGAAGTCGAGCAGCTCGACGGTCCGCGTCGCGGACTTGACGCCCGGCGCGGTCCTTTCAGATGCGTCCATGAAGCCTCCCGAGGCACCTGGCCTGCGCTGACGCGCGGCCCGGCGACCACGCCGGAGCCAGGGAACAGCTTAGTCCCGGGTAGGGCTTGTTCATATATGCGAACACTGGCTATGGTTGTGGACACTTTTAACCGGCGATGCATCCTCGGAGGATTCCCCTATGGCGAAGATCGTGCTTAGCCATGTGGACAAGGCCTACTCGAACGAAGTGAAGGCGGTGAACGACCTCAACCTGGAGATCCAGGACGGGGAGTTCATGGTGCTCGTCGGCCCGTCCGGGTGCGGCAAGTCGACCGCCCTCCGGATGATCGCCGGTCTTGAGGACATCACCGGCGGGGAGATCTCGATCGGTGACCGGGTGGTCAACAACCTGGCGCCGAAGGACCGCGACATCGCGATGGTCTTCCAGAACTACGCGCTCTACCCGCACATGACGGTCGAGCAGAACCTCGCGTTCGGCCTGCAGCTGCGCGGCACCCCGAAGCCGGAGATCAAGAAGCGGGTCAACGAGGCCGCCAAGATGCTCGGCCTCGACCAGTTCCTCAAGCGCAAGCCGGCCGCCCTGTCCGGTGGTCAGCGGCAGCGTGTCGCGATGGGCCGCGCGATCGTCCGCGAGCCGCAGGCGTTCCTGATGGACGAGCCGCTGTCGAACCTCGACGCCAAGCTCCGCGTGTCCATGCGCGCCTCCCTCAACCAGCTGCACGACCGGCTCGGCGTCACGACGGTGTACGTCACGCACGACCAGATCGAGGCCATGACCCTCGGCGACCGCGTCTGCGTGCTCCGCGAGGGCAAGCTGCAGCAGGTGGACACCCCGCAGAACCTCTTCGACAACCCGGTCAACCTGTTCGTCGCCGGGTTCATCGGCTCGCCGGCGATGAACTTCGTCACCGCGGAGCTCGTCCGCGACGAGGGCCCGGCCGTGGCCTTCGCCGGATACAAGCTGCCCGTGCCGGAGTCGGTCCTGACGGGCCGCCCCGGCTTGGACGACTACTTCGGCCGGGAGGTCATCCTCGGCGTCCGGCCGTCCGATTTCGAGGACGCCGGGCACAACCCGAACGAGTGGCCGACGATCCGGGTGCACGCGGACGTCACCGAGGAGCTCGGCAGCGAGATCAACGTGATCTTCGCGATCGACGCGCCGCCGGTCGAGCACAAGGACACCGCCGACCTCGCCCACGACGCCGACGAGGACGACGCGGCGATCCCGCTCGCCGACAACAAGGCGCTGTGGACCGCGCGCGTCAACGCCCGCTCGCACGTGCGGCCCGGCCAGGACATCGACCTGTCGATCGACACCAGCCGCCTGCACTTCTTCGACGCCGACAGCGGCCTGGCCATCGGCCACCCGGAGGTCGCGCCGGCCGCCGCCACGGCCTGACCGAGCGCACGCGGGGCCTCCTCCCCCTCTCGGGGGCGGAGGCCCTTGTTCAGGCGACAGGCGGATTCGCCGACGACGCCGTCACGGGCGGACGGTCCGTGGCGACGCCGCTCAGGCGGACTCGCGGACGATGAGCTCGGGGGACAGGACGACCTGCCGGTGCTCGTGGTGCTCCGGGTCGCCGGTCTCCGCGAGCGCGAGCTCGGTGGCGGTACGGCCGAGGTCCGCGCGCGGCTGGCGTACGGTCGTCAGCGGCACGACGGCGGTCGCGGCCAGGTCGATGTCGTCGTAGCCGACCACGCTGATCTCCGCGGGCACCTTCACCCCGGCCCGTACGAGCTCGTTGACCAGACCCAGCGCGAGCAGGTCGTTGGCGCAGAAGACACCGGTCGGCAGAGGGTCGAGCGTGAGCAGCCGGACCGCCGCCGCCTGGCCGGCCGCGGCGGTCATCTCCGCCTGCTCGAACGTCGTCAGGTCGCGCTCGGTCAGCCCGGCGTTCAGCGCCGCGCGTACGGCGCCGTGGTGGCGCTCACGTACCGGTCTGGCGGACAGCGGGCCGGTGACGAACACGAGCCGTCGGTGCCGCCGGGTCAGCAGGTGGCGGGCGGCCAGCGCCCCGCCCGCCCGGTGATCGGCCGCCACGGAGCAGACGCGGACGCCGACCCGGTCGAGCAGCACGACGGCGAGGCCGTGGCCGTGGAGCTCGGCGACGCGGTCCTCGTCCAGGTCGATCGGGCTGATGAGCACGCCCGAGACGTTCTGTTCCTCGAGGAAGTCGAGGCAGCGTTGTTCCTTCGCACGGGAGCCGTCGCTCGTGCACCACAGCGCGTCGAACCCGTCGGCGTTCATCGCCTCCTCGGCGGCGCGGCCGACCTCCGTGAAATGCGGGTTGGACATGGTCGGCAGGACCACGCCGAGGATGTGCCCGCGCCCCTGCCGGAGCTGCCGCGCGGTCTCGTTGCGAACGAAACCGAGCTCGCCGATGGATGCCTGCACGCGCTCGCGGGTGGCTTCGGCCACGAGGTTTGGCCGATTAAGGACATTCGAAACCGTGCCCACCGAGACACCCGCATGGATCGCCACATCTCGGATGCTGATGCGCGCCAACGCTTCCACCTTCCCGGTGAGACCGATTTCCGCAGGTCGACGAGGGTGAACAACTGTGGCCGATGTGTTATGTAGCGGAACGGATACGACGGCGTACGCGGCGTAACATGCCAACCCTTGACGCTCGGAAGACGGCCGCTTAGCGTTCCGGAGCGGAGCGTACCTTGAAACGATTCACGATCTTGCCGGATCGCTGCGCGAAAGGATGGGGGCGAGGGCGCACACATGACCCCACCCGGACACGCCGAAATCGGTCCCGGCAACGCCGCCGGGACGTTCCCTCGTGCACCCGAGGCGACGTTCCCGCTCAACTCTCCAACGTATGAATCGTTACCCGGAGTTCCCGCGTCGCGCATCCTCATGCGGGCGGGCGGCCAACTCCGGTCAAGTGCGCCTTCGCCTACCCGTGCCCATGCGGCGGTCGCCGCACCCCCGCAGCCATCACCCGGGATGAGGGAGGACGGAGTGGAACAGGCCACACTCGCACGCCGTGGCACCGACGATCCGCGTCTGAGCGAGGACGAGCTCCGCTTGCTCGCGCAGATCGCCACGGGCGTCACCGCAGATGTGGCGGCGCGGAAGCTCGAGCTCAGCGCACGCACCCTGCGGAGGAGGCTGCGATCGATCTGTGACCGGCTCGACGTGAACACCCCCATCGAGGCCGTCGTCTGGGCGGCGCGGCGGCAGCTGATCTGACCAGTGGGCCCTACCGGCTAGGGTTCCCTGTTCGTGGATATAGCGACCCGCCGTGCCCGCGTCAGCGACGTCCGGGCGATCCGGCGGCTCATCGACCTGTACTCCGGGCCGGGCCGCCTGCTGGAGAAGACGACCGTCACCCTGTTCGAGGACGTTCAGGAGTTCTGGGTGGCGGAGGACCGGGCGAGCGGTGAGATCGTGGGATGCGGCGCGCTCCACGTCATGTGGGAGGATCTCGCCGAGGTCCGTTCGGTGGCCGTCGATCCGTCCCGGCGTGGGCATGGCGTGGGGCACCGGATCGTCGCGCGGCTGCTCGACACCGCGCGCGAGCTGGGGGTACGCCGGGTGTTCTGCCTGACGTTCGAGGTGGAGTTCTTCGCCCGGCATGGGTTCGAGCGTCTCAAGGGCACGCCGGTCTCTCCTGAGGTGTACGAGGAGTTGCTGCGCAGTTACGACGACGGCGTGGCGGAGTTCCTCGACCTGGAGCGGGTCAAGCCGAACACCCTGGGCAACACGCGGATGCTGCTGCACCTGGAAGGTGATCGATGAGCGAGGCCTACCCGTCGTACGGCGACCAGGGCGGATACGGCGGTCAGAGCGCGTACGGCCGCCAGGACGGTGGCGGCCAGGACGGGTACGGCGGCCAGGGCGCGTACGACGATGGCGGCGCGTACGGCGGGCAGGAGCCGCCTGCGGAGCTGTTGCTGGCCCCGATCGCGCGGCGGGCCGCCGCGCGGCTGATCGACGCCGGGCTGCTCGGGGTGGTCGGGTTCGCGCTCATCCTTCCCTTCATGATCGCGGCGGTGGGGCTCAACGAGCCGGGCAGCCACGTCAAGAACGGCGGCGGCATCTGGTCTGGCACGGCCATCGTCGGCTGGATCCTCGTCCTGGGGATCCTGCCGTTCGGGTACGAGGCGGTGCAGCTCGCGCTCTGGGGGCAGACGCTCGGCAAGCGGGTGCTGCGGCTCCGCGTGGTCGGCGAGACCGGCGAGCCCCTGACCCCGGCCCGCGCGTCGGCCCGCGCGGCGGTCAACAACGTCATCTATCTCTTCGGCTGCGGAGTGGGCACCGTGATGGCGTACCTCTGGGCGATCTGGGACCAGCCCCTGCACCAGGGGCTGCACGACCGGCTGGCGGCCACCGTCGTGGTCGACGACCGAGAGTTCGCGGACGAATGACCGAGGAGGGCGTCGGCGCGGTCGCGGAGCCGTCCCAGCGGCTGGTCGCCCGGATCATCGACATCCTCATCGTCGGCGTGCCCATCGGTCTGGGCGCGACCGAGCTGTTCCCCCGCGAGACCGCGCAGCGCGTCGTCGCCCCCCTCGCCTTCGCGGTGGCCTTCTTCCTGTACGAGGCGGTGCAGGTGGCGATCTGGGGCCGTACGGTCGGCAAGCGTCTCACCGGGCTGCGGGTGATCTCGGTGACGGGGGAGCGGCCGACCGTGGTGCAGGCGCTCGTCCGGACGGCGATCTACACCCTGCCGCCCGCCGCGCGCCCCGTACCGGTCCTGAACATCCTCGCCGGGATCTTCTGGCTGGCCGAGAACGGCCTGCTGTTCGAGGGCTCCTACCGCCAGGCCCTGCACGACCGCGCGGCCGGCACGCTCGTGCTCGACGTACGGTCGCCCGCGCCGGAGCCCGGGGAGGAGCCGTCCTCGCCGGGCCCCGTGGAAGCGGAGCCCGGCGAGAGGGAAGCGGAGCCCGGCGAGAGGGAAGCGGAGCCCGGCGAGAGGGAAGCGGAGCCCGGCGACCCCTATCTCGTGGACGAGCCCGGCTCAGAGCAGCCGTAGCTGCCGGTCGCGGGGGCGGCGGCGGGCCGCCTCCGGGCGGGTCACCAGCTCCGCCGGGATCGCCCGCAGGAACGGCGAGGGCTCCCGGCGGCGCGTTGACGACAGGAACAGGTGCGTCTGCGCCCGCGTCATGCCGACGAAGAACAGCCGGCGCTCCTCCGCCTCGTCGCTGTCCGGCAGCCGCAGCGGCAGCAGCCCGTCCTCACAGCCGATGACGAACACGACCGGGAACTCCAGCCCCTTGGCCGCGTGCAGCGTCAGCAGCGCGATCCGGTCCGCGCGCGGGTCGTACGCGTCGACCTCGGCGCCCAGGGCCAGCTCGCCCAGGAACGCCTCCAGATCCTCGCCGTGGCGGCCGGCGAGCGGCGTCATCAGCTCGGCCGCCGACCGCAGCACCGCCTCGTCGTGCACCTCGGCGAGCACGCCCGTCGCGGCCCGGAGCCGGTCGCGCAGCGGGCCGCCGTGGTGCCGCAGCTCGTGCGCGAGCTCACGGACGCCGGGCCGGCCCAGCAGCCGGTCGTGCGAGCGCTTCTGGTACGGCATGCCGGCCCGCGTCAGCGCCTCCATCACCGGCTCGGACTGAGCGTCCGTGCGGTACAGCACGGCGATGTCGGAGAAGTCCAGGTGGTCGGCGTGGTGGCCGTCGGAGCGCCCGGAGTCCATCGAGTGGAAGGACGCCCCGCCCAGCAGCCGGTCGATCGTGCCGGCGACGTGGTCGGCCTCCGCCTGCGCGTCGGCGGTCTCGTGCACCTGGATGAGCCGATCGCCGGACAGCTGCGGGACGAGCGTACGGCCGGGCACCAGGCTGGTGGCGGCGATCGCGTGTACGGCTCCGTCGACGATCGCCGGCGCCGACCGGTAGTTGCGGGTCAGCTGGACCGTCGTCGCGCCCGCGAAGTCCTCCTGGAAGCGCAGGAAGAATCCGACGTCCGCGCCGCGGAAGGAGTAGATCGCCTGGTCCGGGTCGCCGATCGCGGTCAGCCCGCCGTCCGCCGGGCTCTGGGCGGTCGGCCCGCGGTCCGCCGTGCTCTGGCCGGTCGGCTCGGCGTCCCCGGAGCTCTCCCCGGTCGGCTCGCCGTCCCCTCGGCGCCGGCCGGTCAGCAGGCGCAGGAGGGCGTACTGCGTCTCGTCGACGCTGATCCACGGCCAGCGGTCGCGGTAGGTCCCGGCCAGCTCGGGGTCCTCGCCCAGGAGGCGTACGGGGAGGCGGAGCAGGTCGGTGAAGTCGGCCAGGCCGCGCTCGCGCAGCAGCTTCTCGAACGCGCTGCGGGACTCGGACTCGTCCCGCCCGCCGTCGCCCTCCGGCCGGTCGAACTCGGCCAGCAGCCGCCGCGCCTCCTTGTCCGAGCCGGTCATCTCCCGCGCGACGTCGAGCCGGTCGGTCTCGTCCGCGATCCGGAAGCCGTCGGGCAGCCCGGCGCGGGCGTGCTGCTCCCGCAGGATCAGCGCGCCCAGGCCGTGGAAGGTCGTCACGGTGAGCCGGCGGGCGCGGCCGGGCAGGAGCGCGTCGAGGCGCTCGCGCATCTCCTCGGCGGCGCGGCGGGTGAACGTGATCGCCAGGCACCGCTCGGGCGGGACGCCGCGCTCGCCGACGAGGTGGGCGATGCGGTGCGTCAGCGTACGGGTCTTGCCGGTGCCGGGCCCCGCGATGATCAGCAGTGGCCCGCCGGGATGAGCGGCCGCGGCGCGCTGGTCCGGGTCGAGCCCGTCCAGGATCGACGTCTCCTCCTCGGCCGGGAGCGACCGATCGACGGCCCCGACGGCCCCGACGGCCCCGACGGCTTCGTCGGTCTCCTCGGCTTCATCCGCCTCGACGGCCTCGACGGCCTCCAGGATGTCCTGTTGGCCCTCGATCGGTGTTTCGTCGGGGATGGTCTCCTCGACCTCCTCGCGGGGCTCTGAGGGCTCCGGGACGGCGCTCTCGAGCGGGGACGGGCGGTCCTCGGCGCCCGGAACGTCGAACAGGCCGGGTTCGCGGACCACCGGCGCCGCGTCCCGTACGACGGGTGCGAGCGCGGCGGACGGCTCGGGCAGGTCGAACAGGCCCGAGTCGTCGGGCGCGCCCATCAGGCCGACGGCGCGCTTGCCCTCCCGGCGGAGCTCGCCCGTCTCGAAGAGACGGATCACGCCGTACTCGCCGTCGAACCCGGCCTCGCGGATCACCTCGCCCCGCCGTAGCCGGGCGATCGCCTCGCCCAGCAGCTCGCCGCCCGCGCGGCGCACGTCGTCGAGCGGCACCTCGTCGAGGATCGCCAGCTCCGGCCCGAGGGCGGCCACGAGTTCGGCGATGTGGCCCAGGACGGACTTCGAGCGCGGCCCGACCCCGCGGATCTCACTGACGATCTCCGGCAGGGGGATGAGGTTGCGGAAGTCCGCCGCGCCCTCGGGCCGGCGCCCCTCCGGGTGGTCGGCGAGTTCGTCGACGCGGTAGAGCACGCCGACGGTGAGCGGGCGGCCGCAGGCCGGGCAGCGGCCGTCCTGAGCCTTGGTCTCCTCCGGCTCCAGCCGTACGCCGCACTTGCGGTGCCCATCGAGGTGGTACTTGCCCTCCTCGGGGAAGAACTCGACGCTGCCGGCGTACCCCTCACCGGTCTCCAGCGCCGCGCGCAGCGCGTAGTAGTCCAGGTCCGTCGAGAAGGCCGACGCCTCACGGGCCAGCGCGGGCGGGGAATGCGCGTCGGAGTTGCTGACGAGGCGGTACCGGTCGAGCGATCCGACCCGCCAGTTCATCAGGGGGTCGGAGGACAGACCGGTCTCCACGGCGAAGATGTGGTCCGCGAGGTCGTCGTAACAGTCCGCGACGGCGTCGAAACCGGACTTCGACCCCAGCACCGAGAACCACGGGGTCCACACGTGCGCCGGAATGAGGTAAGACCCGGGGTCGCTCTGCAGCGTGATCTCCAGGAGATGCCGGGAGTCGAGGCCGAGGATGGGCCGCCCGTCCGATGTCAGGTTCCCGATGCGGGACAGGGCGGCGGTGATGCGCTCGGCCGCCTCGAACGTTGGAGCATAAAGAAGGTGATGCACCTTCCGTGTGCGTTCACCCTTTTTGTAGATGGTCGAGATCTCCACGGAGAGCAGAAAGCGCACCGGAGCCCGGCAGGCGGGCGGTAGTGTACGGGCCACCCGCCGCTCCAGCTCGGGCCGCAGCCGGAACAGCCCGGGTTCGGCGGGAACGAGGTTCTGCCGCAGCTCCTCCATCCACGCCGGATGCGTGAAATCCCCGGTGCCCACGACCGATACGCCTTTGCGCCCGGCCCACCAGGCCAAGTGTTCAAGGTCACAGTCCTTGCTGCAGGCGCGGGAGTACTTCGAATGGATATGAAGGTCCGCGTAGAACATCACGTCGTCGCCGCCGTCTCTCGATCGTCCGACCCAACCCCAATGGATCCTGCCATGTCCCGGGACTTATGATCGCCCGATCGCCGGGGCGGCCGGATTCCCCGGAACCCCTTGCCCCACAGGGGATCTGGGACTGCGGGGGCATGACCCGCAGGCCGCATTCTCGAGCAGGCTGGGGGTTAAGGGCAGCTTCGAGGCTGTTATTCGCGATGCCGGAGGTGTCGCCAAATCGGAGAGACGCCCGTTTAGCGGGCATGGCTGTGACGGCCGTCGCCGACATGCCCACCAACCCCGGACGCTGCGGGAACGCCGAGGGCGGGCCCGTACGTTGATCAGTGGGCTCCCGGCCGGCCTCGTTCAATCCCGGAGCTCCCACGAGGCCCCGCATGGTCGCCGAGGCCGGGCCCGAAAGGGGGCGGTGCACGCCCCGGCTCGGCGCTGGGAGACAATTTCACGGTGAGGATGCAGGTCCAGAAGCGCAGCGTTCGGGGCAGGCGTCCCTTAAACCCGGCCAACGGAAGGCGTGGACAGGATGTGGAAGGACCTGGCGGCCCTCGCGCCGCCTCTCACCGTGGCCGCCGCGTTCTTGGCGGGCGTGTTCTGGGTGGTGCGGCGAGAGATGGGCGGTAAGCGACGGCGCGAACGCACCTCCGAGAAGCGCCGGAGCGGCCAGTAACCCGGGGGATCCAGAGCGATTGCCGGGGATAACGCTGCGTAACGGGCGTGCTAAACTCGGATCTGTGGTTCGAATTGTCATCGGCCACCGTCGCGGTATATCTTTGGCAACCGAATGCAGTTTGCTCCGGTGAAAGGTCAGTCTCCATGGCAGAGCAGATCATTAAGCGCCTCATCGACGACCTCGATGGTGGCGAGGCGGAGGAGACGGTTCCGTTCTCTATCGACGGTGTCTCCTATGAGATCGATCTCAGCAGCGACAACGCGAAGAAGCTGCGCGATTCTCTGTCCCCGTTCGTGGAGCACGCGCGGAGGGCCGGCGTGGGACGCCGCCGCCGCAGCCGTGCCGCCTCGAGCCGCGAGCGTAGCGCGGACATCCGTGCGTGGGCGAAGGCGCGTGGGATCAAGGTCAACGAGCGCGGCCGCATCCCCGCGACGGTCGTCGAGGAGTACGAGCGCGCGCACTGACCCGCGGCAGAGAGAAGCCAGACCGGCCCGTTGCCTGAGTTTGTCGGCGGCGGGCCGTTCGCTTGCGGCGTACGGGGAACATCCCGGGGCCGCGCGGTAGTTGGATGAGGATGAACAGCCCTAGCCCGGGGAATCTTCTCTGGTACGGCGCCGAGGTAGGGACCGCGGGGCGGGCTAGCATGCGGGAGGACAGGGTCGGACATCCCGGCCCCTGCCCGACCGCTCTGTGAGGAGCGACGAGATGTTCGAGAGGTTTACGGACCGCGCGCGGCGGGTTGTCGTCCTGGCTCAGGAAGAGGCCAGGATGCTCAACCACAACTACATCGGCACCGAGCACATCCTCTTGGGCCTCATCCACGAGGGCGAGGGTGTTGCCGCCAAGGCTCTGGAGAGTCTGGGCATCAGCCTCGAGGCCGTCCGCCAGCAGGTCGAAGAGATAATCGGCCAGGGGCAGCAGGCACCTTCGGGACACATCCCGTTCACTCCGCGGGCGAAGAAGGTCCTTGAGCTGTCGCTGAGGGAGGCGCTGCAGCTCGGCCACAACTACATCGGGACCGAGCACATTCTGCTGGGCCTGATCCGCGAGGGTGAGGGTGTGGCGGCCCAGGTCCTGGTCAAGCTCGGGGCCGACCTGAACCGCGTCCGCCAGCAGGTGATCCAGCTGCTGCACGGCTACCAGGGCAAGGAGCCGGCGTCGTCCGGCGGCCCGTCGGAGGCTGCGCCTTCGACCTCGCTCGTGCTGGACCAGTTCGGCCGCAACCTGACCCAGGCCGCGCGCGAGGGCAAGCTCGACCCCGTCATCGGGCGAGAGAAAGAGATCGAGCGGGTCATGCAGGTGCTGTCCCGCCGTACCAAGAACAACCCGGTGCTGATCGGGGAGCCCGGCGTCGGCAAGACCGCCGTCGTGGAGGGCCTGTCCCAGAAGATCGTCAAGGGCGAGGTCCCCGAGACGCTGAAGGACAAGCAGCTCTACACGCTGGACCTCGGCGCGCTGGTCGCCGGTTCCCGCTACCGCGGTGACTTCGAGGAGCGCCTGAAGAAGGTGCTCAAGGAGATCCGCACGCGCGGCGACATCATCCTGTTCATCGACGAGCTGCACACGCTCGTCGGCGCGGGCGCCGCCGAGGGCGCGATCGACGCCGCCAGCATCCTCAAGCCGATGCTGGCCCGCGGCGAGCTGCAGACCATCGGCGCCACGACGCTGGACGAGTACCGCAAGTACCTGGAGAAGGACGCCGCGCTGGAGCGCCGCTTCCAGCCGATCCAGGTGGCCGAGCCCTCGCTCAGCCACACGATCGAGATCCTCAAGGGCCTGCGGGACCGCTACGAGGCGCACCACCGCGTGTCGATCACCGACAGCGCGCTGGTCGCCGCCGCGCAGCTCGCCGACCGCTACATCAGCGACCGGTTCCTGCCCGACAAGGCGATCGACCTCATCGACGAGGCCGGCTCGCGGATGCGCATCCGCCGCATGACCGCGCCGCCGGACCTGCGCGAGTACGACGAGAAGATCGCCGATGTGCGGCGCGACAAGGAGTCCGCGATCGACGCGCAGGACTTCGAGAAGGCCGCCGCGCTGCGCGACAAGGAGAAGCAGCTTCTCCAGGCCAAGGCGCAGCGGGAGAAGGAGTGGAAGGCCGGCGACATGGACGTCGTCGCCGAGGTCACCGAGGAGCTCATCGCCGAGGTCCTCGCGACGGCCACCGGCATCCCGGTCTTCAAGCTCACCGAGGAGGAGTCCGCGCGGCTGCTCCGCATGGAGGACGAGCTCCACAAGCGGGTCATCGGCCAGAACGACGCCATCAAGGCGCTGTCCCAGTCGATCCGGCGTACCCGCGCCGGTCTGAAGGACCCGAAGCGTCCCGGCGGTTCGTTCATCTTCGCCGGCCCGTCCGGTGTCGGTAAGACGGAGCTGTCCAAGACCCTGGCGGAGTTCCTGTTCGGCGACGAGGACGCGCTGATCCAGCTCGACATGTCCGAGTTCATGGAGAAGCACACGGTCTCGCGGCTGTTCGGCTCCCCGCCCGGCTATGTCGGGTACGAAGAGGGCGGCCAGCTGACCGAGAAGGTCCGCCGCAAGCCGTTCTCCGTGGTCCTGTTCGACGAGATCGAGAAGGCCCACCCGGACATCTTCAACTCGCTGCTGCAGATCCTGGAGGACGGTCGCCTGACCGACGCCCAGGGCCGGGTCGTGGACTTCAAGAACACCGTCGTCATCATGACGACGAACCTCGGCACCCGGGACATCTCCAAGGGCGTCTCCGTCGGCTTCGCCCGGGAGAACGACCAGCAGGGGTCGTACGACCGGATGAAGGCGAAGGTCCAGGAGGAGCTCAAGCAGCACTTCCGGCCGGAGTTCCTCAACCGTGTCGACGACATCGTCGTCTTCCACCAGCTCACCCCGGTGGAGATCATCGAGATCGTCGACCTCATGATCGCCAAGGTGGACGAGCGGCTCAAGGACCGCGACATGGGCATCGAGCTGCGGCCCGAGGCCAAGGACCTGCTGGCCGAGCGCGGGTACGACCCGGTGCTCGGCGCCCGTCCGCTGCGCCGCACGATCCAGCGGGAGATCGAGGACAACCTGTCCGAGAAGATCCTGTACAACGAGCTGCGCGCCGGGGAGATCGTGATCGTCGGTGTCGAGGGCACCGGCGAGACCGCCAAGTTCACCTTCACCGGTGAGCCTAAGCCGGCCTCCGTGCCCGACACCCCGCCGCCCGCGGCCGAGTCGGTCAACCGCCAGTAGCCCGGCCTGATCGTCCCTGAGGCCCCGCGCTCCACGCGAGCGCGGGGCCTTCGGCATTGCGATGTTCGAGGAGATGGAGACAGATGGAGTACGTGAAACTCGGTGCGACCGGCCTGGACGTGTCCCGGATCTGCGTGGGGTGCATGAGCTTCGGCATCCCGGACCGGGGCAACCACGCCTGGACCCTGGACGAGGAGCAGAGCCGCCCGCTGATCCGCCGGGCCGTCGAGGCCGGGATCAACTTCTTCGACACGGCCAACGTGTACTCCGACGGCACGAGCGAGGAGATCGTCGGCCGGGCGCTGGCCGACTACGCCCGGCGGGACGAGATCGTCCTGGCGACCAAGGTGCACGGGCGGATGCGGCCCGGCCCGAACGGCGGCGGCCTGTCCCGTAAGGCGATCATGACGGAGATCGACAACAGCCTGCGCCGCCTCGGCACCGACTACGTCGACCTCTACCAGATCCACCGCTGGGACCCCTCGACGCCGATCGAGGAGACCATGGAGGCGCTGCACGACGTGGTGAAGGCCGGCAAGGCCCGCTACATCGGCGCCTCGTCCATGTGGGCGTGGCAGTTCGCCAAGGCGCAGTTCACCGCCGAGCGGCACGGATGGACACGCTTCGTGACGATGCAGAACCACTACAACCTCCTCTACCGCGAGGAGGAGCGCGAGATGATGCCGCTCTGCGTGGACCAGGGCGTCGGCGTCATCCCGTGGAGCCCGCTGGCCCGTGGCCGCCTCGCCCGCGCCTGGGACGAGACGACCCACCGCGCCGCCACCGACGAGTTCGGCAAGACCCTCTACCAGGAGGGTGACCGGGAGATCGTCGAGGCCGTCGGCGCGATCGCCGAGGCCCGTGGCGTGCCGCGTGCCCAGGTGGCGCTCGCCTGGGTGCTGAGCCGGCCGTTCGTGACCGCGCCGATCGTCGGCATGGGGAGGGACCGGCACCTCGACGACGCCTTGGCCGCGCTGGACCTGCGGCTCACCGACGACGAGATCGCCCGGCTGGAGAAGCCCTACACCCCGCACGCGGTCGCGGGCTTTTAGGCGGGTGGGTAGACCTCGACCTCCGCGTAATGCCCCGACGCCTTCTTGAGCTTGGCGTCGCTCGTGACCAGCGGGCAGTCGAGCGCTTCGGCCAGCGCGACATAGCAGGCGTCGGAGGCGGTGAGGTTGCCTCGCAGGCTCCAGACACGCTCCCCGAGGTCGCGCACCGGATAGCGCGTGAGGGGGAGCGCGGCGAAGTCTCGTCGTGCGTCATTGGCGCGATCCGGCGTCATCTTCCGCCCGAGCACCAGCCCCCGTAGTGCGTGGAGGATTTCCGTGTCGATGAGGTGAGGTACGTGCATCGGCGCGCCGGTCAAGCGTTCCGTGAGCCTGGCGTCCGGTTTCTCGTCGGCCAGCGCGCGAAGGATCGCGGACGTGTCAACGACGATCACTCGCCGCGCTCCTCCCGGATCACGGCCACGATGTCCTCACCGCGGGCGCCCCCGCTGCGCTGCCTGACCCGTTCGAAGACCTCGGCCGCGGTCGGTTGGTCGGCGAGTTCGGTGATCTGACGGAGGAGGTATTCCGAGAGGGAGAGTCCTTCTGCGGCGGCGCGCGCTCGCACTGTGGCGTGCACCCGGTCGGGCACATTGCGTATCTGCAGGTTCTTGGACATGTACTCAGCATGCCATGCGCATTGCATGATCGCCATGCGTATTGCATGCAGTCTGCGGCGGTGGGCGTGCCGAGGCCGATGCCGGTCCTCCGGCCGGGGCCGTCGAACTCTCGGGTAGCGGTGAATCGCACCGTTGGGCGGCAGGTTCTGATTAAGATCACTTGCGCCAGGCACCTTACGGGGAGGTCGTGCGTGGGGGCGAACGGGATCGGCGATGGAGTGGCCGACGCAGGGCAGCCGCTGGATCTGCGCACGGATGTCGCGCATTCGGCGCGCATCTACGATTACATGCTCGGCGGTAAGGACAACTTCGCGGCGGATCGCGCCGCGGCCGACGCCATCGCCAAGCACCTGCCGACCCTGCCGATCTCCATGCGGGCCAACCGCGACTTCATGCTCCGCATGACGCGGTACCTGGTCGGGGACCTGGGCATCCGGCAGTTCCTCGACATCGGCACCGGCCTGCCGACCTCGCCGAACCTCCACGAGGTCGCTCAGGAGCTCGCGCCGGAGACGCGGGTCGTCTACGTCGACAACGATCCGATCGTCCTGGCGCACGCACGGGCGCTGCTGACGAGTTCCGCCGAGGGACGCACGGCCTACATCGACGCCGACCTGCGGGACACCGGGGCCATCCTCGGCTCCACCGTCCTCCGCGAGACCCTCGACCTCGGCCGGCCGGTGGCGCTGACCCTGATCGCGATCCTTCAGTTCTTCGTCGACGAGGACGAGGCGCTCGCGGTCGTACGGTCCCTGGTCGAGCCGCTGGCGCCGGGCAGCGTACTCGCGCTGTCGGTGGTGCCCGCGGCCGACGAGGAGAGCCCGCTCGCCGACGGGGTGAACGCCTACCGCTCGCAGGGCATCCCGATGAAGATGCGCACCAGGGCCGAGACCGAGCGCTTCTTCGCGGGCCTGGAGCTGGTCGATCCGGGCGTCGTCAAGGTCACCGAGTGGCACCCCGACGAGCCGGCCGACCCGGACGACCCCGTGCCCCACATGTACGGCGGCGTGGCCGTGAAGCGCTGAGCGGTTCTGAAAGATTCATGGGTTTCGTTGACGTGACGCGGTGAGCTGTGTGCTATGGGAGCGCTCCCACGACGAAAGGACGCTCCGTGCGCACTGCTCCCGCACTGCTCTCGGTCGCGCTCGCCGCCGCCCTCGGCGGCAGCGTGATCGCGGCACGGCCGGCCCGGGCCGCCACCGGCCCGGCGCTGGCCGTCGACACCACGGCCGCCCGGCACGCCATCAGCCCCGACATTTACGGAATGAACTTCGCCGACGAGGATCTCGCCCGTGACCTGCGCCTGCCCGTACGGCGCTGGGGCGGCAACGCGACCTCCCGCTACAACTTCCGCAACGACACGACCAACCGCGCCGCGGACTGGTACTTCGAGAACATCCCCAACGACAACCCCGACCCGTCCACGCTCCCGGACGGATCGGAGACCGACCGCTTCGTCGAGCAGGACCGGGCCACCGGCACGAAGACCATCCTCACCCTGCCGATGATCGGCTGGGTGGCGAAGGACCGGGCGAAGGCGTGCGGCTTCAGCGTCGCCAAGTACGGCCCGCAGCAGCAGACCGACCAGTGGGCGCCGGACTGCGGGAACGGCGTCACGCCGGACGGCACCCAGATCACCGGGAACGACCCGACCGACACCAGCGTCCAGGTCGGCCCGCAGTACGCGAAGGACTGGATCGCCCACCTGAAGAGCCGCTACGGCGGTGCCGCCGACGGCGGAGTGCAGTACTACGACCTGGACAACGAGCCGGACATCTGGCACAGCACCCAGCGCGACGTGCGCCCCACCGGCCTGGGCTACGACGAGCTCCGCGACCGTACGTACCAGTGGGCCGCTGCCGTCAAGGAGGCCGACCCGGACGCCAAGACGCTCGGGCCGGTCGGCTGGGGCCTGAACTCGATCTTCTACTCCGGACTCGACCAGGACCAGTGCAACCGCACCGGCTGCTGGTCGAACCCGCCGGACAAGGCGGCGCACGGCGGTGAGGACCTCGGTCCGTGGTACCTCGACCAGATGCGCGCGTACGAGCAGGCGCACGGCACCCGCATCCTGGACTACTTCGACATCCACCTGTACCCGCAGCAGTCCGGGGTCTCCGGCAGCGATCCGGGCGACGCGGCCACCAAGGAGCTGCGCCTGCGCTCCACCCGTCAGCTCTGGGATCCGACGTACGTGGACGAGAGCTGGATCAACCAGCCGGTGCAGATGATCCCGAGGATGCGGGCGCTGGTCGACCAGCATTACCCCGGCACGAAGACCGCCATGACCGAGTACAGCTGGGGCGCCTTCGGCGACATCAACGGGGCGCTCGCCGAGGCGGACGTCCTCGGCATCTTCGGCCGCGAGGGGCTCGACATGGCCGACCTGTGGACCGCCCCGACCAGCGACCAGCCGGTCGCCGACGCCTTCCGGATCTACCGCAACTACGACGGCAAGGACGGGGCGTTCGGCGACACCTCGGTCAAGGCGACCAGCGAGGACCAGGGCAAGCTCGCGATCTACGCCGCCCAGCGGTCGAGCGACAAGGCGCTCACGATGGTCGTCGTGAACAAGACCGGCGACGACCTCACCAGCCCCGTCGCGCTCACCGGCGCCTCCGCCGGAACCGCGCAGGTCTACCGCTACAGCTCCGCCGACCTGACCGGCGTCGTACGGCAGGCCGACCAGCCCGTCACCGCGACCGGCTTCAACGCCACCTTCCCGGCCGACTCGATCACCATGGTCGTGCTGCCGAGCGGCGGCGCCACCTCGGCGGGAACCTGCAAGGTCGCGTACACGATCGGCAGCAGCTGGCCGGGCGGCTTCACCGCGAGCGTCTCCGTCACCAACACCGGGACGAAGGCGGTCGACGGGTGGAAGCTGGGGTTCGACTTCCCGGACGCCGGCCAGCGGGTCACGCAGGGCTGGTCCGCCACCTGGCAGCAGACCGGTAAGAGCGTCACCGCGACCAGCCTGAGCTGGAACGGCCACCTGAATCCCGGCGCGGCCACGTCGATCGGGTTCAACGGCACGTGGACCGGCCAGAACCCGGTGCCGACGGCGTTCACCCTGAACGGGCAGAAGTGCGGTAGCTGACCACCATGCCGGGGGCCCGCCGCGGTGCGGGCCTCCGGCTCAGGTCTCACCCGCCGCGCGGGCAGCCGCAGCGCCCTCGCCGTCCGCGTCCGACACGGCCTCGCCGTCCGCGGCCGGTACGGCCGGGGGGACGGTCTGCGCCCACTCGGCCCAGTCGGCCAGCGCCTGGTAGATCCGGTTCGCCGCCTCGATGGCGACGCGCATGGAGCGGGTCTGCTCGCTCGTCCCGAAGTCGCCGCGGTCCTTGGCCGCCGCGTAGCCGCGCGCCACTGCGGCGGTCTCGGCGAAGAACTCCTGCTCGCGCCGGAGGTGCGCCTGGAGGTCGTCGGTCTCCATGAGCCAGAAGAAGAACGACCGGAGGACGGACTCGATGCGGAGGGTGTGGTCGACCTTCTCCTCGGTGAGCCAGCGGCGGATCTCGGCCAGCCCGGCGTCGGTGATCCGGTAGGCCTTCCGGCCGCGTGGGCCGTGGCTGTCGACCTCGATCATCCCGGCGTCCGAGAGCCGGGACAGCTCCGCGTAGATCTTCGGGTGCTGAGCCGGCCACACCGGGCCCAGGTGCTCCTCGAAGCGCCGGGCCAGGTCGTAGCCGCTGGCCGGTCCTTCGGCGAGCAGCCCGAGCAGCCCATGCCGCAGCGACACCGCCTCACCGTCCTCACTCGTGATCCGGACGTCCATCTTGACATGTCCTCTCGGGACGGCTGATGATCATCATGTCCCAAGGTACATGTCCCGAAGTACATGTGAGGTCGATCATGAGTCAGGCAGCGCAGTGGAACGAACGCGCCGTCTTCGTCACGGGGGCCGGCGGAGGCATCGGCACCGCGACCGTCCGGGCCCTGGCCGAGCGCGGGTACCGCGTCTACGCCGGAGTGCGCCGCGAGGCCCCTCACCTGCGAGGACGGGAGCGGATCGAGCAGGTACGGATCGACGTCACCGATCCGGAGAGCGTCGCGGAGGCCGCCGCCGAGGTCGCCCGGCTCCAGGACGGCGAGGGTCTGCACGCCGTCGTCAACAACGCCGGGATCATCATCCAGGGGCCCCTGGAACTCGTGCCCGCCGACGAGCTGCGCCGCCAGTTCGCGATCAACGTCTTCGGGCCCGCGGAGGTGGTACGGGCGTTCGCGCCGCTGCTTCGGAGGAGCGGCGGCCGCCTGATCAACATCAGCGCCCCGACGGCCAGGCTCGCGGCGCCGTTCGCCGCTCCGATCTCGGCGAGCAAGGCCGCGCTCGACGCGCTGTCCGACGCCCTCCGCATCGAGCTCGGGGCACAGGGCATCGCCGTCGTCACCGTCGTCCCCGGCGCCGTCGACACACAGATCTTCGCCAAGGCGGACGAGGCGGCCGAAGCCGCCCTCGCGGACGCCGACCCCGCGCGCCTCGCGCTCTACCGGCCGCGGCTGGCGGCCATGGGAGCCGCCATGGCCAAGATGCGGACGTCCAAGCCCGAGACGGTCGCCCACACAATCGTCAAGGCGATGGAGGCGGCCAGACCGAAGCCGCGGTACCTCGCGAACCCCGACGTCCGGCCGATGCTGCTCCTGGCACGGCTGCCCGTCCGGCTCCGGGATCGGATGGTCATCCGGGTCCTCGGCCTGGCCAAAGCGGCCTGAGCCGACCGGGAACAGGAGAGAGACGATGACGAACACCGGGATCGCCCTGGTCACCGGCGCCACCGCGGGCCTCGGCCGGGCCGTCGCCACGGGCTTGGCGGAGCACGGGATGCACGTCCTGGTCCACGGCAGGGACGCCGACCGGGCCGCCGACGTGGTCGGCCGGATCGAGAAGGCCGGCGGCACCGCCGAGGCGTACCTCGCCGACCTCGCGTCGCTCGCGCAGGCACGGGAACTGGCCGACCGGGTGAGCGCCGACCACGGCGGGCTCCGGCTGCTGGTCAACAACGCGGGGATCGGCGCCGGCCGGCCGCCCTACCGCAGGCGGCGGCTGAGCGCGGACGGCCACGAGCTGCGGTTCGCGGTGAACTACCTGGCTCCGGCGCTGCTGGCCCGGCTGCTGACGCCGGCCCTGCGGGAGGGGGCGCCCGCCCGGATCGTGAACGTCGGCTCGGTCGGACAGGCCCCGATCGACTTCACCGATCTGAGGATGGACACCGGCTACACCGGCGCCCAGGCCTACTACCGCAGCAAGTTCGCGCTCGCCGCGTTCACCTTCGACCTGGCGGACGAACTCGCCGGCGACGACGTCACCGTCAACTGCCTGCACCCCGCGACGTTCATGAACACGCACATGGTCCGGGAGTCGATGATGCCGCCCATGTCGACCGTGGGCACGGGCGCCAGGGCGGTGCTGAACCTCGCGGCCGGACCGGCCGGCGGTGCGGTCACGGGCCGGTACTTCGACGGAGAGAGCGAGGCGAGGGCGCACGAGGGCACCTACGATCCGGCGATCCGCGCCCGGCTGCGCGCCGTCACCGCCGAGCTGCTGGAGCCCTTCCTGGGCGGCTGACCCGGGGAACGCCGGTCCGCCGGCTCCCACGCGTCGCCGGTCACAGCGCGATGGGACCGACGTCGGCGGCGGTCTGGACGAGCGCGCGGATCGCGGGACCGTCGGCGGTGGAGCGCCAGACCAGCGCCCACTGGAGGTCGGGCGCCTCGTGGATGGGCACGAAGACGATGCCCGGGTGGCGGTTGTAGCGGGCGGCGTGCGCGCTCAGCGGGTGAACGCAGTCCCCGGCGGCGACCAGGGAGAGGATCTCCTGGAAGGTGCGCGCGGCCGGTCCGCGCGGGACCCGGCGGCCGAGCGGCGTCCGCGTGGGAACCATGGACGCGAGCCAGTACTCGGGGGCGCCGGGGCCGAGGTCGACGACGTGGCCGTCGGCGAGGTCCTCCAGGGAGGCCGTGCCGCGATCGGCCACCGGATGGCCCACCGGCACGGCCAGCACACGGCCTCCGGTGGCGACGGTGGGGCCGACGGTGAGGTCGGGTTCGGCGACGGGCAGCCACAGCACGTTCACGTCCGTCTCCCCGGTGCGCAGCGACGTGAACGGGGCGCCGCCCACGACCTCGACGAACTGCACGTCGCTGCCGGGGTAGCGGCTGCGGAAGGCGTCGAGGTGGGGGCGCAGCTCGTGCCCGAACTGGCCGATCACACCCATCCGCAGGGTCTGGCCGGCGCCGAGACCGGCCGCCTCCGCGCGGGCGAGCCCCGCCTGCAGGAGGTCGTAGGCCTGCCGGAGGTCCTCGCGGAGGCGCCGGCCGATCGGGGTCAGGGCCACGCGCCGGCTGGTCCGGTCGAACAGCGCCGCGCCGATGCGCCGTTCCTGCTTGGCGATGGCCTGGCTGACGCGGGCCTGGGACACGTGCAGCCGTTCGGCGGTACGGCCGAAGTGCAGCTCTTCGGCCAGCGTCAGGAAGATCTCGATGTCCCGCAGCTCCATCGATAACCCCAATGTTATTGATTGCCGCACGAAGCCTACCTTGTTCCGCCGCTGACCTGCCTCGATGCTGAACTCACGAGATCCCTAGGAGTGATCAGCATGACGACCACGACGACGCTCGGCGCGTTGTCCGGCGACTACGTCCTCGACACGGCGCACACCAGGATCGGCTTCGTCGCCCGGCACACGATGGGCCCCAAGGTGCGCGGGCGGTTCGAGCGGTTCGAGGGGCACGCGCACCTGGACGGCGGCGATCCGTCGAGGTCGAGCGTCGAACTCACGATCCAGGCCGACAGCCTCCAGACGCACAACGCGCAGCGCGACGGTCAGCTGCGCGACCGGTTTCTGGGCCTGAAGGACCACCCGACCATCACCTTCACCTCGACCGAGACGCAGTTCATCGACGAGACCGGCTTCAGACTCACCGGTGACCTGACCATCCGCGGCGTCACCAGGCCGGTCACCGCGACCTTCCAGCGGACCGCTGCCGAGCCCGCCGCGAAGGGCGACCTGCGGGTCCGCTTCACGGGCGGCGCCACCATCGACCGCGCGGACTGGGGCGTGAACTGGAACGCCGCCACCAGGCTCCTGATCGGCAGGAAGGTGGACCTGGAGTTCGACGTCACCGCGATCCGGCAACCCTGACGAGGTGATCGAGTTCGCCGGCCTACCCGCGGGGGCGTACGGCCGGCTCAGTGCCCCGTGGCGCCGTCGATGCGCTCGCGGAGCAGGTCCGCGTGGCCGTTGTGCCGGGCGTACTCCTGGATCATCGTCGTGTACACCCAGCGCAGGCTCATCTCGACGCCGACGCGCGGGTCGAGGAAGGTCTCGTCGAGCGACCGCCCCGCCGTGGTCTTCCGCACGAGTTCGATCTCACCGGCGTACGCGGCCAGGTCCGCCTCCGCGTCGGCGTCGGCCACATCGAACTCGGCGTTCAGATCGTCGTCGGTGCAGTACAGATAGCCGGGCCGCTCCCCGGCGAACCGATACCGGAACCAGTCGCGCTCGACCTCGGCCATGTGGCGGACGAGACCGAGCAGCGACAGACCGGACGGCTCGACACTGCGAAGCTCGAGCTGCTCGGCGGTCAGCCCCCCGCACTTCCACAGCAGCGTCCGCCGATGATGGTCCAGCCAGGCGTCCAAGGTGGTGCGTTCATCCGCGGTGACCGCCGTGAAATGGGCAGAATCGCGCGGTGCCTCCGGCGCCGTCCAGGTCATGAGCTTCCGCTAGGCCATGCGGCGACCTCGACGCAGTTGGACTCACCGGTGCCGCTGTAGGCGGCCTTGCGCCACCGAAGCTGTACCTCGACACACTGGGACTCACCTTGGGTGCTGTACGTGCTCCGGCGCCATCCGGCCATACCTATGCCTCCTCTAGATACGCCTGGATCATCTCCCTCGTTAGATCCGGCGGCAATGCTAAAGCAGCGATCTGTTCGAACGCTTGCTGTGCGCGGATTACTTCGGCCGGAGTATCGATGAGCCGTCCCTCCGGCCAGCCGTCGGCGTAGGCGACGTCTGGTTCGTCGGGGAGGCGCATGATGGTGATCGGGCCGACTATCCCATCGTGGCTGCCGGCAGAGAAGGGAAGTACCTGCACCATCACATTGGGACGCGACCGGCACAACGCGGCGAGCTGCTCGCGCATGACTCGGCAGTCACCGATCTGTCGGCAGAGGACGGCTTCGTCGATGACTGCATGCAAGGTCGGTGCGTTGTCGCGATCGAGGAGTCTCTGTCGTTCTATACGCATGCGGACCACCCGGTCCAATTCCTGCGGGGGAAGCGACCGTCCGGGCAACTGGTTGAGAGCGCGGGCATATGCCGGCGTTTGCAAGAGGCCGGGAACGACTCGCATGTCGAAGAGCTTGACCAACAGCGCCCGCTGCTCCAGATCGACGAAGTCGCCGAAGGGGGTGCTGTCGTCTTGGGCCTTTTTGGAGAGTTCGGTCATGACGCCGGGGAGGTTGAAGAGGGCGTCGGCGTGTTCGCCGAGGCCGGGTGGGGGCTTGCGGCGGCCCTGTTCGACGGAGGCGACCGTCCAGACGGACCAGGGGACGCGCTCGGCGAGTTGTTCGCGGTGCCAGCCGAGGCGTTCGCGGTGGCGTCGTAGTTCGGTGCCGAAGTAGGCGACGAAGCCGGAGGAGTTCGCCATGGGTACGGGCTCCTTGTACGCGTGGGGGGAGAGCGTAGAGGTACGAGCTGGAACCATTCCGCAGCGTAATCACCCGGTGACACCATCGTCAGGCAGATGGCGAAATCCGATCACAGGAGGTCACCGTGCTGATGAAGGTCGAGGGCGTCCACGTCTCCACGTGCGCCCATGTCCCCGAGAACACGGCGCTGCGCGTCATCCGGCACGCGGATGAGGAGATCACGTCCGTGCGGTTCGGCGAGGACGAGCTGCTCGTCGTCGAACTCGACGACGCCATGGTCCCCACCCTCATCGAGGCCATCCAAGGCGCCCAGCAGCCCAAGGCCGACACGGTCTGATCGGGGGGCCTCAGGCCGGGGCGTACGCGCCCCGGCTGTCGGGTCAGGGGACTGCCTCGAAAGGTCAGCGGGGGAGGGCGAAGCGGCCGTCGTCCAGGGGGTCGATGAGGCCGTCCTCGATGAGGGACGCGAGGGCGCGTTCCCGCTGCCGTACGTCGTCCCACGCGTCGTCCAGCGCCGCGCGCTCCACGGGACCGCTGGCGTGCCGCAGGACGGCGAGGAGCCGGCCCCGGCACTGGCGGTCGGTGCCGGCGTACGCCTGGCCCTTACGGGCCGGGCCGTCGTACGCGGGTTTGCCCGCCAGCCGCCAGGCGCAGGACGCGGTGACCGGGCAGTCGGCGCAGCGCGGGGTCCGTGCCGTGCAGACGAGCGCGCCCAGCTCCATCACGGCCACGCCCCAGGTCGCGGCCGTCTCGGCGTCCGGGGGCAGCAGCGACTCGGCGAGGCGGACCTCCGCGGCCGTCTGCGTCTTCGGCGGGTACTCCACGCCGGTGACCATCCGGGCCAGCACGCGGCGCACGTTGGTGTCCAGGACGGCGTGCCGCTGCCGGTAGGCGAAGCTCGCCACCGCCGCGGCGGTGTACGCGCCGACGCCCGGCAGCGCGCGCAGATCGTCGTACGCGGACGGCACCTGCCCGCCGTGACGCTCGACGATCGCGCGGGCGCTCGCGTGGAGGTTCAGCGCGCGCCGGGGGTAGCCGAGCCGTCCCCAGGCGCGGACGGCCTCACCGGGCGGCTCGGCGGCCAGCGCGCCGGGGGTGGGCCAGCGGGTCAGCCACGCCTCGTACGCGGGCAGGACACGGGAGACCGGTGTCTGCTGAAGCATGATCTCGCTGACCAGGACCGCCCACGGGGAGGCGTCCGGCCGGCGCCACGGAAGATCCCGTGCGTTCTGGGCGTACCAGCTGAGAATGGGCTCGGCGTAGGTAGGTCGGTGCATGGTGAGTTCGATCCTGGCACGGCGGGTCGCGATGGCACGCACTGATCGAAAAAGGATACTCAGCGTATGGACTCCGACACACACGGGGACCTGGGGGAGGCGGACGCCTACTGGCGCCGCCGGGTCTACGTTCTCGCCGGGGGGATCACCGCCATCGGCCTGATGGCGTGGGCCTGCTCGGGTCCCGATCACAAGAAGCCGGCGGCCGAGGTGCGAAACGCCGCCGCCACCACGATGACGCCACTGCAGGTCACCCCGACTCCCGCTGTGACACCGGCCGCCCCGTCGGCCGCCGCGACGCCCACGGTGACGGTCACGGTGACCGCCGGCGTGCCCGTCGCGAAGCCGCGCGGCGGTGATCCCTGCGACGAGGCGGACGTCGTCGTCGGGCTCACGTCCACCAAGGACGTCTACCAGGACAGGGAGCACCCGCGGTTCCGGATCAGCGTCGTGAACACCGGCCGCCGGGCCTGCGCGTTCGACGTGGGCGCGAAGGCGCTACGGCTTCGGATCACCTCCGGCTCCGATCCGGTCTGGTCGTCCGACCGGTGCGCCGACCGTCCCGCCTCCGATCTCCGCGTCCTACGGCGGGGCGTGCCGTACATCGCGGACGTCGACTGGAACCGCACGCGCTGCGACGGCGACTCGCGCGCCCGGCCCGGGACGTACGTCGTCACCGCCAAGAGCGGCGGCGTGCGGACGCGGAGCCAGGTGTTCCGCCTGCGCTAAGACCTGTCCGGCGACGATGGGCGGCCACGTCAGACCGGCCGGCGACCCGGCCGCCTCCTGGCCCGCGTACGACCTTGCCCACTCCGGCGACGAACGGACAAAAACCCCAGACCACGCCGCCAGGTGGCCCGCCCTCTTCCACGGCCGTCTACTCAGAGGAGACGAATTCTCCCCTGAGTAGACAGCCTGAAAAACGATGCACCCACCCCGTGGGCGAACCACGTCCCGGGGCGCGACCGGGCGTCCGGTCGCCGGTGCCGTACCCTCACCGGCCGCGCCGCTCTCCAGGCCGTCCACCCTGTGGGTGCGCCACCTTCGCGTCGAAGGTGGCCTTAGCGGCTCATCGCCGGTAGCGCGGCCGGGCCGTCCGGCCGGCGCCGGAGATGGGTGCCGGGCAATGGCACCGAATCGGGCGCCCGGGTGGGTGTCCGCCTTCAGCGTGTGTCCCGCCAGAAGGAATTCGTTCCTCCTAGCGGGACAGTGTCTAACGCGACGGGGCACTCCGGCAGAGTGGACGTGCGGCGACGGCGCGTCGCGGGGATCACGCAATGCTCCCGACGGCGTCCGATCTGCCCCGATGGTGCGCTGTCCCCCGGCGTGGCGGCCGGGTCGTCTCGATCGGCGGTTTGCTGCGGGTGCTCAGACGTAGCGCTCGAGGATCGAGGACTCGGCCAGGCGGGACAGGCCCTCGCGGACGCTGCGGGCGCGGGACTCACCGACTCCGCCGACCGACTGCAGGTCGTCGATGCTGGCGGCGAGGAGCTTCTGCAGGCCGCCGAAGTGCTCGACGAGGCGCTCCATCAGCAGGCCGGGCAGGCGGGGGACCTTGGCGAGCAGGCGGTAGCCCTTGGGGCTGACCGGCGTGTCCAGCGGGTCGTTACCGCCGAAGTCGAGCACGTCGGCCACGGTGGCCAGGTCGAGGAGCTCGGAGGCCGACAGCTGGTTGAGCGCGGCGAGGACCTCATCGACCGAGCGGGAGTGGTCCTCCGGCTGGTAGTCGCGGACGATCAGCTCGCGGTCGACGTCGACGCCGGACACCAGTTCGTCGAGCTGCAGGGACAGCAGCCGCCCGTCCGTGCCCAGCTCGACGACGTAGCCCTTGATCTCGTCGGCGATGCGGCGCACCATCTCCAGGCGCTGCACGACCGCGCTGACGTCGCGGGCGGTGACGAGGTCCTCGATCTCCAGCGCCGACAGCGTGCCGGAGACCTCGTCGAGGCGCAGCTTGTAGCGCTCCAGCGTGGCCAGGGCCTGGTTGGCGCGGGACAGGATGGCGGCCGAGTCCTCCAGGACGTAGCGCTGGCCGTTGAGGTACATGGCGATGATCCGCATCGACTGGCTCACCGACAGCACCGGGTAGCCGGTCTGGCGGGCGACCCGCTCGGCCGTGCGGTGCCGGGTGCCGGACTCCTCGGTCGGAATCGTCGGATCCGGCATGAGGTGCACGCCGGCGCGCACGATGCGGGTGCAGCCGGCGTCCAGGACGATCGCGCCGTCCATCTTGGCCAACTCGCGGAGCCGGGTGGACGAGAACTCGACGTCAAGCTCGAAACCACCCGTGCACAGGCCGGCGACGACACGGTCGTAGCCCATCACGATCAACGCGCCGGTGTGACCCCGAAGGATGCGTTCCAACCCGTCGCGGAGCTGCGTCCCCGGAGCGACGGCGGCAAGGGTTGCGCGGCGTCGCTCGTCTCTGCCTCTGTCTTGTGCTGGCACGTGACCCCCGGAGGTCTCTGAACGGCGGTCAGTTTATCGGTGAACGCGAGACGCCCACCCGCTCCCCTCGCCGGTTGGCGACCGGCGCGCGGTCACGCGTCCGCGGCCGCCGTCGCGAACGCGAGGGCGAGCGCCGTCCAAACGTCGTCCACTTCTGTCACTTGCATACCCTCATCCGTCACGATCGTGCCACTGGTGCGGCCGGAAGTCGGATCGATCGACCCGCCGGGCACGATCGCGCGCCGGTAGCCGAGCCGGGACGCCTCGGCGAGCCGCCGCTTGGCCGCCTGCACGCCGCGCACCTCGCCCGCCAGGCCGACCTCGCCGAAGGCGACCAGGTCGGAGGGGAGCGCGGAGTCGTTGGCCGCGCCGGTGACGGCGAGCGCCACGGCCAGGTCGACGGACGGCTCGCTGAGCCGCACGCCGCCGACCGTCGCGGCGTACACGTCGCGGTCGTGGAGCTTGATGCGGCAGCGGCGCTGCAGCACCGCGAGCATCATCGCGATCCGGGCCGAGTCGAGCCCGGACGTCATACGGCGCGGGTTGGCCAGCGGCGACGGTGCGACGAGCGCCTGCACCTCCGCCACCAGCGGCCGCCGGCCCTCCAGCGTCACGGTCACACAGGTGCCCGGCGCGGGCTTCTCCTGCCGGGTCAGGAACAGGCCGCTGGGATCGGCCAGCCCGATGATCCCCATCTCCGACAGGTCGAAGCAGCCCAGCTCGTCGGTGGGGCCGTAGCGGTTCTTCACCGCGCGGATCATCCGGAGCCGGCTGTGCCGGTCGCCCTCGAAGTAGAGCACGACGTCGACGAGGTGCTCCAGGACGCGCGGACCGGCGATCGAGCCGTCCTTGGTCACGTGGCCGACGACGACCGTCGTGATGCCGCGCTCCTTGGCGACCCGGATCAGGTTGGCCGCGACCTCCCGCACCTGGCTCACCCCGCCGGCGGCGCCGTCGATCTCCGCAGAGCCGATCGTCTGGATCGAGTCGACCACGACCAGCTCGGGGGCGACGGAGTCGATCTGCCCGAGGACGGCCGCCAGGTCGGTCTCGGCGGCGAGGTAGAGCCGGTCGGCGATCGCGCCGATCCGGTCGGCCCGCAGCCGGACCTGCTCCGCCGACTCCTCGCCCGTGACATAGAGCGCGGTGCCGCGGTCGGCGTGCAGCGCCGCGACCTCGAGCAGCAGGGTGGACTTGCCGATGCCGGGCTCGCCGGCCAGCAGCAGGACCGCGCCCGGCACCAGCCCGCCGCCGAGCACGCGGTCGAGCTCGTCCAGCCCCGTGGCGGCGGTCTGCGCGGCCTGCACGTCGACCTGGCCGATCGGCCGGGCCGGCGCGCTCACCGGGCCGGGCGTCACGACCCGCGCCGGCTTGGCGGCGCCCGCCACATCGACGGTGCCCCACGCCTGGCATTCGCCGCACCGCCCGACCCACTTCGAGGTCTGCCACCCGCATTCGGTGCAGCGGTACGCCTGCTTCACGCTCTTCGCCATGCCCGCGACTGTACGGCCCGCCGCCGACAAATGAGAGTGACCTCGGTGACTCGGGGTGACATAGTAGTCACTGGCCGATCTCGGACAAGAGAGTTGACGGAGCCTGTCCGCCGGTCCTTACTGGCGGACAGGAGGGCAGGGGGAGGGCGCGATGCGCAGGTGGCTTGCAGTCGTGTCATTGGTTCCGGCGCTTTTCGCCGGGGGCTCGGCGCGGGCGGTCACCGCCGCCGACGGCCCGGCGCGGGAGGTCACCGGCGGCCGTTACGTCGCGCTCGGCGACTCGTTCACGGCGGGGCCGTTCATCCCGCACCGGCACGGCAGCCCGATCGCGTGTCTGCGCTCCGACCACAACTACCCCTCGCTCGTGGCGCGGATGCTGCAGCCCGCCTCGTTCACCGACGTGAGCTGCAGCGCGGCCACGACCGAGGACCTGAGCCGGTCCCAGTCCGTCCTGTTCGGCCACAACATCCCGCAACTCGACGCCGTCACCCGCGACACGACCCTGGTGACGATCGGCATCGGCGGCAACGACATCGGCTACAGCCGCATCGTGCTGACCTGCGCGGCGTTCAGCCTCGTCGATCACCACGGCGCGCCCTGCGAGCGCTACTACGGCACGACCCTGGACGAACGGATCGCCGCGACCGCGCCGAAGGTCGCCGCGATCCTGCGGGCCGTTCACGCCCGCGCGCCGCGCGCCCGCGTCCTGCTCGTCGGCTATCCCCGCATGCTGCCCTCCCGTGCGGGATGCTGGCCGAACGTCCCCACGGCCTCCGGCGACATCCCGTTCCTCGACCGGTTCGAGCGGCGGCTCAACGAGATGCTGGCCGCGGAGGCCCGGCTCGGCGACGCGCGGTTCGTCGACGCGTACACCACCGGGCGGCGCCACGACATGTGCTCCGCCGACCGGTGGGTCGAGGGCATCCTGGTGAAGAACCCGGCCGCCCCCGTCCACCCGAACGCCAAGGGCATGCAGGCCGTCGCCGACCGGGTGCTGGCCGTGCTCGGCGCGTCCCGCGTGTCCGCCGGCTGAAACGGGTACCGCGTCAGTAGCGCCGCCACCACAGGTTGACGGCGTAGTCGACCTCGCAGCCCTCGACCTCGCCCAGGAACTCCTCGGCGAGCTCGGCGGGGAACTCGATCTTCAGTACGGCCTCGAGATCCGCGCGGTCGTCGAAGCGCCAGCGCATCTCCAGTGGCGTACGGGAGAACCCATGCCGAGACCAGAACCGCTCGACGGCGCCCGGGTCGTACGACGGCAGCCAGCGCCGGAACCACGCCCCGAACGTCGACCGCGTGGCGTCGTTGTCGATGACGAACGCCGCGCCCCCGCGCCGTACGACCCGGCCCAGCTCCGCCAGGCCCGGTTCGCAGCCGGGCCCGAAGAAGTACGCCCAGCGGGCGTGGACCACGTCCACCGACGCGTCGGGCACCGGGAGCGCCTGGGCCGCGCCGACGCGTACGGCCACGTTGGGCACGTCGGCGACGCGCCGGCGGGCGAGGCCGGCCAGCCCGGCGTGCGGTTCGACGCCGACGACCTTCGCCGCCGTCCGTGCGAACGCGGGCAGGTGGAAGCCGGTGCCGCAGCCCACGTCGAGCACCACCGCGCCGTCCCAGGACCGGATCTCGCGCATGGCCCGCTCGATCCGCCCGTCCGGGTCGACCGCGCGGTTCTCCAGCTCGTAGATCTGCGGGCTGTTCCAGATGTTGGGGCTGGCGATGGCTCCAGGGGCGATCACGCCTCCACGGTAGACGGCCCCGGAGACGACCACGCGTCCGCGGTGGCCGGTGCCGGGAACGATCACGCGTCCGTGGTACGCGCGGGCGCGGTTGGCCGGACCAGACGATGGAACGCATAGGCTTGCCGATTGTGGAAGAAGTCCTCCAGGTCCCCGACGCGCCCATCGTTCTGTCCTCGGCGTCGGTCTACCCGGAGAAGACGCCGGCCGCGTTCGACCTCGCCGCGCGCCTCGGGTACGACGGCATCGAGATCATGGTCACCGCCGATCCGGCGAGCCAGGACATCGACGTGCTGCGCAGACTGTCCGACTATCACCAGATCCCGATCACGTCGATCCACGCGCCCTGTCTCCTGCTGACCCAGCGGGTCTGGGGGCGTGAGCCCTGGGGCAAGCTGCTCCGCTCCAAGGACACCGCCGAGAAGCTCGGCGCCGAGGTCGTCGTGGTCCATCCCCCCTTCCGCTGGCAGCGGGAGTACGCCCGGGAGTTCGAGCAGGGGCTCGCCCGCATGCAGGAGGAGACCGACGTCGTCTTCGCCGTGGAGAACATGTTCCCCGTACGGGCGCGCACGGCGGAGGTCGGGATGTACTCCCCGCACTGGAACCCCGTCGACATGGACTACCCCAACGTGACGATCGACCTGTCGCACGCCGCGGTGTCCGGCTCGGACCCGCTCACCATGGCGGACTCCCTCGGCGACCGGCTGGCGCACATCCATCTCGCCGACGGCATCGGCATCGTCAACCGCGACGAGCACCTGGTCCCCGGCCGGGGCAACCAGCCGTGCGCGGAGATGCTGGAGCGGCTGGCCGCGCAGGGCTACGGCGGCCAGATCGTCGTCGAGATCAACACCCGCCGCGCCACCGACCGTGAGCAGCGGGAGAGCGATCTCGCCGAGTCCCTCGCGTTCGCGCGCCTGCACCTCGCCGCGGCCGCTCCCGCCGCCGGTCCCTGGCAGGTGGACTCCGAGGGCGAGGTCACGCCCTCGTGACCGCGCCGGCGGCCCCTCGGACCCGTGACGAGGGGCGCCGCCGATGACGACGCCGACGCGCCGCCCGGGACGCCGTCCCGGGCCGTCCTCGTCGCGGGACGACATCCTGGCGGCCGCGCGCGTGCTGTTCGGCGAGCGCGGCTACGACAAGGCCTCGATCCGGGCCATCGCCCGTGAGGCCGGGGTGGACCCGGCGCTGGTCCACCACTTCTTCGGCTCCAAGGAGGAGCTCTTCGCGGCGGCGATGGAGTTCCCGGTGGACCCGGCGGTGTTCCTCGGGCAGGTGATGGCCGGCCCGCGGTCGCAGATCGGTGAGCGGATGGCGCGGACGTTCCTGCGGATCTGGTCGGATCCGCGGCTGCGGCCGCAGTTCGTCGGCATCTTCCGGTCGGCGGCCACGACGGAGCAGGGTGCGGCGCTCCTGCGGGAGTTCGTCACCCGGGCGATCCTGGCCCGCGTCGCCGACGCCCTGGCCCTGCCGCCGCTGAACCTCGCGGCGGCCGCGGCCCAGATGATGGGCGTCGTGATGCTGAAGTACATCGTGCAGGTCGAGCCCGTGGCGTCGGCGACCGAGGACGAGCTCGTCGCGCTGCTCGCGCCGACCCTTCAGCGCTACCTCGAGGGCTGACCCGCTCGACCGCATGAGACACCGATCACGAGCATGCCGATGCGCGTGGATGCCACCAGAACGACAGGCAAAAAGCTTGTCACCCCGAGCAGAGCTGCGAGCGCAGGGTGTCGTACGACCAGCGCTCCCATCGCTCGGGCGACCAGCCTCGGTCTCGGACGAGCAGTAGGTAGAGCTCCGGGCTGAGGAGGCCGTACAGCACGTCTGCGGTGTGCTCGGCCGTCACTCCGTCGCGGATCCCCGGTTTGGCCGACAGGGACCGGGCGGCGGCCGCGTGGACGGTGAACCTCGGATCGGTGTCCTGGCCCCACAGCTCGGCGATCTCCGGATCGGCCGTGGCCGCGGCGCGCAGCATCTCGATGATCGGGGCGACTCGCTCCAAGATCTCTCGCGTCCCTTGGACGTGAAGCAGCAACTGGGCGTCTGCGGTCTCCGCGGCGACGGCCTCACGGAACCACGGACGATCCATCGTCGCGATCGCCTCCTCATCGCCCGCGATGGACCCGTCGACGAGTTCTTTGAGCAGCACCCGCTTGTTGCCGAATGTGAAGTAGATCGTCTGGACGGAGACGCCGGCCCGGTCGGCGATCTCCTGAAGCGTCGTCGCGCCGTATCCGCGCTGGACGAACAGCTCGCGTGCGGCCTCCAGCATGCGCCTTCGGGTCTCCTTGGGTTTCCGGCCCCGCCTGTCCCCACCCTTGACTCCCGTCATGGCTGTAGTCTACATCTAGAGTTCAACTCTAAAGTCGGACTTCAAAATGCGGTCCGCGTACCGTCGCACCCACCGGAGGAAGACCATGCAGGCCATCGCCAACTCCCAGCACGCGGATGCGTGGAACGGCTGGGAGGGCGTCCACTGGGCGCAGAACCACGACCGTTACGACGCGACGGTCTCCGCCTTCAACGACGACCTGTTCCGCATCGCCGCGATCGGTGCGGACGACCGCGTCCTCGACATCGGCTGCGGGACGGGCCAGACCACACTCTTGGCGGCGCGCCGGGCATCCCGAGGGCGCGTCGTCGGCGTCGACATCTCGGCGCCGATGTTGGATCGCGCCCGCGCCGAGGCGACGGATCAAGGGATCGTCAACGTCAGCTTCGAGCAGGGAGACGCCCAGGTCCATCCGTTTCCCGACGGAGGCTTCGACGTCGCGATCAGCCGTGGCGGGGTGATGTTCTTCGAGGACCTGGTGGCTGCGTTCGCCAACATCCGGCGAGGGCTGCGACCGGGCGGCCGGCTCGCGTTCATGGGCCCCCAGGGCGGCAGTCCCGACAGTGACTATGCCCGCGCCACCGCGGCGTTGAAGCCGCTCATGCGGGCGCCGTCCCCCGCCGCGCGCGGGATGGGGGCCTTGACCGACCCGGCCCGCATCCGGGAGGTACTCGGTAGGGCCGGGTTCGCCGACGTCGGCGTCATGCCGGTCGAGGCGCTCATGGACTACGGCCGCGACGCCGCCGACGCGACGGAGTTCATCCTCGGTCAGGGACCGGTCCGCTTCAACCTGCAAGGAGTCGGAGAGGACGTCGTCGAACGCACGCGCCGGCAACTACGGGCAGGGCTCGCGGCCTATGAGACCTCGGACGGGGTCCGCATTCCCGGCGCCGTCTGGTTGGTGAGCGCCGTCCGCCCCTGACCGTTGGCATGGCCGCCGCCGTGTTCAGCCTGTCAGCGATCCGCCATGAAGCCCGGATGTCTTGACACCTCGGAAGTGCGGGCCTAATTTCAACGCATGATGAATTCTGTCGTCGAGGCCCGGGACCTCCGGGTCGCGCGCGGCGGGCGTACGGTCCTGCACGACCTGACCTTCGCGGTGCCGCGCGGTTCCGTCGTCGGCCTGCTCGGGCCGAGCGGCTGCGGCAAGACGACGCTCATGCGGGCCGTCGTCGGGGTCCAGATCGTCCAGAGCGGCACCGTCACCGTGCTCGGCCGCCCGGCCGGCCACCGCGCGCTGCGCCACCGCATCGGCTACGCCACCCAGAAGCCGGCCGTCTACGCCGACCTGACCGTCCGGGAGAACCTCCGCTACTTCGCCTCCGTGCTCGGCGCCGCCAAGGGCGACGTCGACCGGGTCGTCGACGAGGTCGGTCTCGGCGGCGCCCGCGACCAGCTCGTCGCCTCCCTCTCCGGCGGACAGCTGAACCGGGCGAGCCTCGCCGTCGCGCTGCTCGGCCGGCCGGAGCTGCTCGTCCTGGACGAGCCGACCGTCGGGCTGGACCCGGTGCTGCGCGGCGAGCTGTGGGAGCTGTTCCACGAGCTGGCGGGCCGGGGGACGACGCTGCTGGTCTCCAGCCACGTCATGGACGAGGCCGCCCGGTGCGAGCGGCTGCTCCTCATGCGGGAGGGCCGGATCATCGCCGACGACACGCCCGGCGCGCTGCGCGAGCAGACGGGCACGGGCGACCTGGAGCAGGCGTTCCTGAAGATCATTGAGCGGCGAGAGACGGTGGGGCGGCGATGAGCGTCACCATCACGCTCGCGACGGCCCGGCGGATCCTGAACCAGCTCCGGCACGACCACCGCACGCTCGCGCTGATCGTGGGCGTCCCCAGCCTGTTGATGATCCTGCTGCGGTACGTCATGGACCGGCCGGAGGCGTTCGACCGGTTCGGGCCGATGCTGCTCGGCGTGTTCCCGCTCGTCGTGATGTTCATCGTGACCAGCGTCGCCACGCTGCGGGAGCGGACGAGCGGCACGCTGGAGCGGCTCATGACGATGCCGCTCGGCAAGCTGGACCTGCTGCTGGGCTACGCGCTGGCGTTCGGCGTCACCGCGCTGGTCCAGGTCGCCGTGGTCGCCACGATCTCCTTGACCTGGCTCGGCCTGGACCTGCGGGGATCGGTGTGGACGCTCGTGGTCCTGACCCTGCTCGCCGCGCTGCTCGGCGTCGCGCTGGGGCTGTTCACGAGCGCCTTCGCGCGTACGGAGTTCCAGGCGGTGCAGTTCATGCCGGCGTTCGTCCTGCCGCAGGTGCTGCTGGCCGGGTTGTTCGTGCCGCGCGACCAGATGTCCACGGTGCTGCGGTGGATCGCCGACGTCCTGCCGCTGTCGTACCTCGTCGAGGCGATGCGGCAGCTGACCGATCACCCCGGCCTGACCGGCACCCTCTGGCGCGACATCGCCGTCATCGCCGGCTGCACCGTCCTCGCCCTGCTGCTGGGCGCCGCCACCCTCCGCCGCCGTACGCCCTGACCACCCGGGCCGGTTCCCCTGTCCCCGGTCAATCCGCGGGAGATCCACCGTGACCAGGGCCGTCACGGCTGGCATAGCCTGATGGGCGATCGGGACAGTGTGGTCCCTTGGGGAGAGGGGGAAGCTTGCTCCGTCAGGCTCTCTTGGCCGCCTCACACAGCAGCGGCGTACGCCGGGTCGTCGAGACCGCGCCGTACAGCAGAAGCGTCGTTCGCAGGTTCGTCGCGGGGGAGGCCGCCGCCGACGTCCTGACCACCACCGACCGGCTGATCTCCGACGGCCTGCTGGTCACCATCGACCACCTCGGCGAGGACACCGTCGAGGCCGTCCAGGCCAAGGCGATCACCACCGAGTACGAACGGCTCCTGGAGCGACTCGCCGAGGCCGGGTACGGCCCCCGCGCCGAGGTGTCGGTCAAGCTGACCGCGCTCGGCCAGCTGCTCGACGGCGGCGAGCGCACGGCGCTGGAGAACGCCCGGCGCGTCTGCGCGGCCGCCCGCCAGGCGAACACCACCGTGACCCTCGACATGGAGGACCACACCAGGGTCGACTCGACGCTGCGCATCCTGAAGGAGCTGCGGCAGGACTTCCCCGAGACCGGGGCGGTCATCCAGGCGTACCTCCGCCGCGCCGAGGAGTACTGCGCCGACCTCGCCTACGAAGGGTCGCGGGTACGCCTGTGCAAGGGCGCCTACAACGCCCCGGACTCGGTCGCGTTCACCGGCAAGGACGCCGTGGACAAGTCCTACGTGCGGTGCATGCGGGTGCTGATGGCCGGGCGCGGCTACCCGATGCTGGCCACGCACGACCCGCGGCTGATCGAGATCGCCGGTGCGCTCGCGATCCTCAATGAGCGCTCCCCGGACGGCTTCGAGTACCAGATGCTGTACGGCATCCGTCCGAACGAGCAGCGGCGCCTGACCGAGCTCGGCGGGCAGGTGCGCGTCTACGTTCCCTACGGCCGGGAGTGGTACGGCTACCTCATGCGGCGGCTGGCCGAGCGCCCGGCCAACGTCGGCTTCTTCCTGAGGTCCCTGGCCTCCAGGTCCTGAGACGGGTAAGGGCGAACCGCCCCGGCCAGGGTGGGATAACGCGCACACGCGGGAGGTGCGGGCCGGGGCGGTTCGCCGTACCCGGGGCCCGAAAGCCCCGAGGCCCCCTTAGTACTTGTCCGATAGACCGGTTTCGGTTCCCGGCCGGCCGTTCACGATGGCCGCCCGGGAACGGGCGGCCGCTCACGGCGGCCGCCCGAGGGGCGGTCAGCCGCCGGTGTAGGCGCGGATGATCGTCTGGTCGATCCTGCCGCCGGCGTCGTCGGTGGCCTGGACGCGCAGGGACACGGCCTGGCCCTTCGCCGCCGCAGGCAGCTTGGCGGTGTACCTCCCGCCGCTTCCGCTCACGGTGGCGGCCTGCCAGGTCGTGCCGTCGTCGAGGGAGGTCCACAGCTTCAGGCCGGTGACCTTCGCGGCGGCCGCTCCCTTGACGCGGGTGACGGTGAAGGTCGCGGTGTCGCCGTTCGGGTGGTTCAGCACGTCCAGCGGCAGCGCGTAGTCCACCGTCAGCAGCGGCACCCGCTCCTCACCCGGCTTCGAGCGGAACGTCCACGTCGTCGAGGTCTTCGTCGACACCGGGATCCACTTCGACACGTCGAGGTCGTAGACGAGCCGGTAGGTGCCCGCCCTGGCCGGAACGCCGAAGTCGCCGTAGGGACGCGTGGTGGTCCCGGCGAGCCTCCCGTCCGCGTACAGCCGCATCGTGCGCGACGTCGAGCTCTCCCACACGGGATCGCCGGGCAGGCAGTCGAAGCCGTCCGGCAGGTCCTGCAGGTCGACCATCTGGACGTGGATGTTCCCCCGGGCCCGGGTCGTCGGCGCCGGTTGGCAGCCGCTCGCCGACGGATCCGTCGCCGAGTACGGGCCCGGCCGGAGCGGCTGGCGGAACCAGTCGTTCGTGTAGGTCCGCCCGGCCTCGTAGCGCCGGATCGGCACCTCCGTCACCCAGCCGTATTCGCCGAGGTCGTTGCGGAACGCCTCGTCGCTCCACTGGACGCCGGTCTCGCCGGACACGTAGTCGGTCCGCGTCGAGCCCGCGGGAACGTCGCTGGACGCCTCGTTCACCAGGAAGCCGGCCGGAGAGACGCCGTACCGCTTCTCGGTGTCCGGGTGGGAGGTGTCGCCGGCCAGGGCGTCGAAGCGCTCGTCGATCCGCGCGAGGTCCTTGGGGACGGCCGTGTAGTCCACCGTCGTGGGAACCCCGGAGCCGAGGTCGTGGAGGATGTCGTAGACCGTTTTCCCGCCGTCGGTCAGCCGGCCGAAGGCGTACGCGTGGAACGTACCGGTCCGCGCGGGATCGATCGGCGTGCTGTACACGGCGGGAGAGCCTTCGAACGCCAGCACGCCGGTGCCCCAGACCTGGTTCCCGACGCCGCGTTCGGCCATGAGGCCCTGGACGGCCTCCGGGTCGGCCGTCGTGCCGGGCGCCGACAGCCGTACGGGCCGGGCGCGGGAGCCGTCGAGCGTCACGGTGGTGTCGGCGTCCACGGTGACGTCGGGGTTGCCGACGAACGCGGATCGCGCCGCGCCCTCCGTGGTGTCGTCCACGCTGCCGAACAGGGAGTAGTGGCCGGCCGGCACGGTGACGCGCGCGACGCCGTCGGCGGAGATCTCCGCGGAGTCGTCGTACAGGTTCGGATCGTCGTTGTTCACGATCCCGACGTAGCCGCCGAGCGCCCCGTCGGGGGTGCCCGGGATCGGGGTGGCCTTCAGCGTCAGGGTGTGGGTCTCCGGCTCGGCGGTCGCGCCGACCGGGACGCGGAGGGCGACGCCGTCCGCCGTCGCGGTGACCGCGCCGCTGTAGTGACCCGCCGTCGTCAGCCGGCCGGGGTCGAGCGTCAGCGTGACGGACGCCGATCCACCGGCCGGGACGCTGACCGTCGCGGGCAGGCTCAGCGCGCCGACGCTCTCGCCCTGCGGGGTGGCGAGGTGGCCGGCGAGCTTCAGCGTGACGGCGGCCGATCCGGTGTTCGTCCAGCCCAGCTGCTGGGTGAGGGCCCCGGTCGACCCGTGCGGGATCGCTCCGAACGAGACGCCCGGACGGTCGCCGACGACGGTCGCCCCGACCGCCGCGCCGACGTCGAGCCGGCCCGCGCCCGTCTCGTACACCGTTCCCGACGCCTCGTGCGCGGTGGTCACCAGCGCGGCCTTCAGCTGCGCCGGCGTCCAGGACGGGTGGCTCTGCAGCAGGTCGGCCGCCGCCCCGGCGACGTGCGGGGTGGCCATGGAGGTGCCGCTCGCGGAGGTGTACCGCGCGTCGACGACGTTGCCCATCGCCGTGCCCGCGGCGCGGGCCGCGACGATGTCCACACCGGGGGCGGAGATCTCCGGCTTCATCAGCGCGCCGCCGCGGCTGGAGAAGCCGGCGACCTTGTCGTTCCCGTCGACGGCGCCGACGGTGAGCGCCGACGGGGCGACGCCGGGCGACTCGATGCTGTCGGGGAGCCCGTCGTTCCCGGCCGCGACGACGAACAGGGTCTTGTCCTGGGCCGTGAGCTCCTCGACGGCCTTGGCGGTCGGGTCGTTCGCCGGGTCGTCGGTCCAGCCGCCCAGGCTCATGCTGACGATCCTGGCCTTGGGAGCGGCCCACTCCATGCCGGCGATGACGTCGGAGTCCCGGCCGCCGCCGTCGTCACCGAGCACCTTCCCGATGAGGAGGTCGGCGTCGGGGGCGACACCCTTGCGTTCGCCGTGGGCGGCGGCGCCGGTCCCGGCGATCGTCGCCGCGACGTGCGTGCCGTGCCCGACCCGGTCGACGGTGTCGGCGCTGTCGCTGAAGTTCTGCTGCTCGGCGATCCGCCCCTGGAGGTCCGGGTGGGTGGCGTCGACGCCGGTGTCGAGAACGGCGACCTTGACGCCCTTCCCGGTCGCGCCGGCCCTCCAGGCGGCAGGGGCGCCGATCTGGTCGAGGTTGTGGTCGAGCGCCTGCGCGTGGACCTTGCGGTCGAGCCAGATGTGCTGGACGTCCCCGGCCAGCGCGCTGCGGGCCAGCGCGGGTCCCTTCGCCCGCGGCTGGCGGACCGCGGTGGCGCCGATGCTGCGGAGGCTCCGGCCGCCGGCCGCGAGCGCCTTCACCCCGCCGCCGCTCTTGACGATCAGCGGCAGCCCGGTGCTCGCGGCGTCGTCGTCACCGTCCTTGATCAGCGTGGTGACGTCGAAGAGCGCCGGATCGTAGACCTTTCCGATCTTCGAGACGACGTCCTGGGGGACCACCCGGACGGTCCCGTCCGGCCGGATGTCCTTGACGAACGGGATGTTCTTCCGGCCCGCTCCGGGTTGCACCGAGACGAGGGGCGGGCGGTTGGCGACGGTCTGCACCCGGACGACGTCCCCGGTGAGCAGGGTCACCGTCCAGGACCTGCCGGAGGGGAGCTCGGCCGTCGCGGGCTTCGCCGTCGCGGGCCCGGCCGTCTTCCGTGGCTGGGGGGCGGTCGCGGCGTGCGCGGTGGCGGGGACGCCGGCGGCCACGACTCCGGCGAGTGTGATCACCACACTCGCTCTGGGTCTTCTCATGCGGACTCTCGATCCTCATGGACAACAGCGGTCACAAGGAATTCACCGAAGAGGCCGAGATCTTTCCGGCCCGGGAGGAGTTCTCCGGCGGCCGCAGGTCAGGGAGCGGCCGGGGCGGACGGCTCGGTACGCTTCGGGGAGACGGGAGGCTGGAGACGATGATCGCGATTCTCGGTGCCGGCAAGATGGGCGAGGCGCTGCTGTCCGGAGTGCTGCGGGCCGGGCGCAAGCCGGCCGAGCTGCTGGTCACGACGCGGCGTGAGGAGCGCGGAGCCCTGCTGCGGGAGCGGTACGGCGTCCAGGTCGTCACCAACGCCGAGGCCGCCGCGACGGCGGACACCCTCGTCCTCGCCGTCAAGCCCCAGGACATGGGCACGCTGCTGGGGGAGCTGCGGGATCACGTCCCGGCGGGCCGGCTCGTCATCTCGATGGCCGCCGGCATCCCCACCGCGTTCGTCGAGGAGCGCCTGCCCGAGGGCGTCGCGGTCGTCCGCGTCATGTCGAACACCCCCGTCCACGTCGACGAGGCGATGAGCGTCATCTCCGCCGGCACGCACGCCGGAGAGGAGCACCTGAAGCTGACCGAGGAGCTGCTGAGCCCGGTCGGCAAGGTGCTGCGCATCCCCGAGTCGCTGCAGGACGCCGCGACCGCCCTGTCCGGCAGCGGCCCCGCGTACTTCTACTACCTCGTCGAGGCGATGGTCGACGCGGGCATCCTGCTCGGCATGCCGCGCGCGGCCGCCCTCGAGATGGTGATCCAGTCGGCGGTGGGGGCGGCCATCATGCTGCGCGACTCCGGCGACCACCCGGTCATGCTCCGCGAGGCGGTCACCTCGCCCGCCGGGACGACGATCTCGGCCATCCGCGAGCTGGAGCGCCACGGCGTACGCGCCGCCGTGATCGAGGCCATCGAGGCCGCCCGCGACCGCGGCCGCGAACTCGGCGCCGGCTGACCGCCGTACCGGCCGGCCGAGCCCGCCGTGACATCGCGCGAGACCGCGCGGGCAGCACGGCGGGATCGATGCGCCGGCCTCAGGCGGTGACGACCGAGGGGCGCTCGACCAGCGGTGAGTGATAGCCGTCCAGGATCGAGCCCAGCGCGTAGTCGCCGGTCAACAGCGCGGCGCCTTCGAGGGTCGCGTCGTCGCCGAGTTCGGTGACGGTGACCGCGATCTCCTGGCCGAGGTCGCGCAGCGCCGCGCCCACACCCGGCAGCAGCTGCGGATTCTTGCCGACCCCGCCGCCGAGCACGACGAGACCGGGATCGAGGATCGCGGCGACGGCGGCGACGAGACGCCCGACCTCACCCGCGTGGTCGGCGACCTGAGCCTGAGCGGCGGCGTCACCGGCGGCGGCCGCCTCGAACAGCTGCTGGGCGGTCTCGGGCGGGGGAACGACACCCGCCCGCCGGGCCCGGTCGAGCAGGGCGTCCGAGCCGAGGTGGCGTTCGAGAGCCTCGCGTTCCGGATGAACGCCGGGAGCCCAGGGGAACGGCAGGAAGGACACTTCTCCTCCCGCGCCGGTCGCGCCGCGCAGGAGCCGGCCGCCCATCACGATTCCCAGGCCGATCCGCACGCCGATCTGCAGGTACGCGAAGTCGCCGGTGCCGCGGGCGGCGCCCTGGTGGGATTCCGCGAGGGCGGCGCAGTTGACGTTGTTCTCGAAGATGACCGGGACGCCGTCCGGCAGGCGCATGGCGGTGACGAGGTCGCGGGCGAGCCGTTCGATCGGTCGTGCGGTCCGGTCGGCGGGGGACAGGTCGAGGCCGGGCGGGATGATCCTGCCGACGGCGACCGCGACGGCGCGCAACGGGCCGTGCGCGGCCAGGCCCTCCGTGATCGCGCGGACGATGTCCCCGGCGTGCGCGGCGACGTCCTGGGCCCGGCCCTGGCGCACGGCGTGCCGCTCGCGTTTGAGGTCGTCACCCGCCAGGGACCGCGCCAGGACGTCGACGTGGGTGTTGCCGAGGTCAACGCCCAGCACCCAGCCGAGTCCCGGGCCGGGGCCGTAGACGGTCGCGGCGCGGCCGAGCGCACCCTGCGTGGTGCCGACCCGGGCGACGAACTCGCGGCGTTCGAGCTCGGCGAGGGCGGTGCCGACGGTCGGATGCGAGAGGCCGACGTCCGCCGTGAGCTGCGGCCGGGTGACCTGTCCGCGATCGACCACCTTGGCCAGCACCGCTTTGGCGGTATCGGGTAGCGGGGCCTCCGCACGCGTCGGCATCACCGAACATTCTCCCCTCTCGGGTTCCGTCTCGGAACACTCTTGACCGTACTTATTTAAGTAGATTACTTTTACAAACCATCGCAGGTCACAGCCTTAAGCAAGGAGTTCGACGTGGTCGATCGGCAGCACGCCGCCCAAGAGCGCATCCCGTACCTCGAGGCCTTCGCCGCCCAGCCCCGCCAGCTCGACAAGGCGGCCGTGTTCGTCGCCGACCGGCTCGCCGCCGGGTCCTTCGACGTGTGGCGGGCACCGCAGAGCGTGCTGCTCGCCGGGATCGGCGCCAGCCACGCGGCCCTCGCCGCACCGGTCCACGCGCTGCGCGCCCGAGGCGTCGTCGCTCAGCGGACGTCGTGCGGGGAGCTCCCGGCACACCGGAAGACGCAGCCCGCCCGTCTGGCCGACCTCTACGTCGGCGTCTCCCAGAGCGGCCGGAGCCGGGAGACGGTCCAGACCCTGCTCGACGTCGAACGGGAGGCGCGCGCCGGGGTCGCCAACTACGCGGACTCGCCGCTCGGTGACGTCTGTGACGCGCTCCTGTCATTCGGCGACCTACCCGACAGCGGGGTCTCCACCATCGGCTTCACCGGCACCCTCCTGGCGCTCGGCATGGCCGTGGAGCGCTGGACCGAAGGGGCCGTCGGAGCCGGCTGGTCCGGCCTCGGCGACCAGGTCGAGGCCGTCATGGAGGAGGCGGAGCCGGTCGTCGACGCGTTCGCCGAACAGGTCGTGGGCGTCCGCGCGGTCGACGTCGTGGGCGGAGGGCCTTCGGTGACCGCCGCGGAGGAGGGCGCTCTGCTGCTGCGGGAAGGAGTGCGCTACCCCGCCATGGGCATGGAGACCCGCTCCTACCTGCACGGGCCGATGGACAGCGCCGGTGACACCGCGCACGTCGTGCTCGGCCGGGAACGCGAGGGACTGCTGATCGACCAGCTCGCCGAGCGGACGGACAACCTCCTGTTCATCACCGACCGGGACGTTTCCACGTCCGCCGGCCGGGTGATCCGGCTGCCCGAGGTGAGCGCGTGCCGGCGGGCCATCCTCGAGATCGTCGTCCTCCAGCTGCTGCTGCGGTCGACGGCCCGGCTCCTGTCGGCCGACATCGACGAGTCGGTGTTCCGGCGGCTCGACACGAAGATCGACGCAGTACGCGAGCTGTCCGCATGACCGACGTGGTGGCGGGCTTCGACGTCGGAGCCACCAAGACGCGGCTGCGCGCCGAGACGCCGGCCGGGGAGGCGGTCGTCGACCTGACCTGGCCGAGCGGGGACTGGCGCCGGTACTCCTATCCGGTCCGGGCCAAGCGGCTGGCGGACCTGCTCGAGGAGGCGCTCGGCGCCGGATCCACCCTCGTCGCGCTGGCCGTCGGCGCCCATGGGTGCGACAGCGCCGAGCAGTGCGCCCGCTTCCAGGAGGTGCTCGCCCCGCTCGTCGACGTCCCGTGCACGGTGGTCAACGACGCCGAGCTGATCGTCCCGGCGAGCGGCCGGCCGACCGGCATCGGCCTCATCGCCGGCACCGGGTCCATCGCGGTCGGCCGGACCTCCGACGGCGAGACCCTCTACGCGGGGGGCTGGGGCTGGTTCCTCGGCGACGACGGCGGCGGCGCCGGCCTCGTACGCGAGGCGGCCCGCGCGGTGCTGCGGGCCCGCGACCGCGGGCACGACGACGACCCGCTCATCGGCCACCTGCTGCAGGCGCTGCAGCTGCCCGACACCGCGGGCATCTCGACGCGCCTCACCACCGGGACGCCGGAATGGTGGGCCGGATGCGCGCCCGTCGTGTTCGCCGCCCACCGCGACGGGTCCGCCGCGGCCCGCCACGTCATCGAGTCGGCGGGACGGGAACTCGCCGAACTGGTCCGCACCCTCGCCGATCGAGGGGCGTCCGCCGACCGCGTCGTTGCGGCCGGCGGCGTGATCGTCCACCAGCCGCCGCTCCTGGCGGCGTTCACCGCGGCGCTCGGCGACCTCGTTCCCGGGTGCCGCGTCGAGGTCCTGACCGAACCCCCCGTCAATGGAGCGGTCCGGCTGGCCCGCGCCCTGGCGACCGCCTGACACGACAGCAGGGAGACAGTGAGATGAAGACCACGGCCAGATGGCAGCGCGCCGTCCTGCCCCCGGCGGCCCTCATGGTGCTGCTGGGGGCATGCGGGAACGGACCCGCGGCGGACGGCGGATCGGCGAAGGCGGCCGCGCTCGGGCCGATGCAGGGCATCCCCACACCCGCCAAGGACGCGAAGCTGGCCGCGCTCGTGCCCACGGCGATCCGGAACAAGGGCGAGATCACCGTCGGTACCGACGCGACCCTCGCCCCGAAGGAGTTCGTCGCCGAGGACGGCAAGACCATCCAGGGCCTCGACATCGACATGGTCTATGCGGTCGCCGGGGTGCTCGGCCTGAAGGTACGGCTGCAGAACCTCAACTTCCAGAGCCTCATCCCGGCGGTGACCAACGGCAAGTTCGACATGGGGCACTCCTCCGCCGCGCCGACCCCCGAACGGGAGAAGGTCCTCGACTTCGTCACGACGGACTACTCCGGCGAGTCACTGCTCGTCCGGAAGGAGGACGCCAAGACCATCACCGGCCTCGACGACCTGTGCGGCAAGACCGTCGCCGTCGTCCAGGGATCGCTCGAACTGACCGACGCGCAGGACCAGAGCAAGAAGTGCACCCAGGCCGGCAAGCCCGCCGTGACGACCCAGGCCTTCCCGGACCAGTCGTCGGCCAACCAGTCGCTGGCCAGCAGTCGTACGCAGGTGCTGTTCGCCGACTATCCCGTCACCGCCTACCAGGCCCAGCAGTCCCACGGCACGCTCGTCACCGTCGGGCCGATCATCCGCGCCGGCCTCGAGGCGATGTTCATGAAGAAGGGCTCCGGCCTCGACAAGCCCCTCGTAGGCGCGATGAACAAGCTCATCGCCGACGGGACCTACTCCAAGATCCTCGCCAAGTGGGGGCAGCAGAAGTCCGCCCTCACCAAGTCCGTCGTCAACCCGCCGACCGAGAAGGGGTGACCCGATGAGCCTCACCGAGCAGGCGCGGGAGGTCGACGCCCCCGCCCCCGGCGACGAGATCCACGCCCGGCGCCGGCGGCAGCCCGCGAGCTGGGTCGGGGCCGCGGTCGTGGCCGTCCTCGCCGCGATGCTGGTCCACACCCTGATCCGCAACCCGCGCTACCAGTGGTCCGTGGTCGGCGACTACTTCACCTCCCGGCAGATCCTCTCCGGCCTGCTCCAGACCCTGGAACTGACGGTCCTCGCGATGCTCATCGGCGTGGTGCTCGGCACCGTGCTGGCGATCATGCGGCAGTCGCGCAACCCCATCCTCTCCGGAACCGCGTGGGGCTACATCTGGTTCTTTCGCGGCACTCCACTGCTCGTACAGGTCATCTTCTGGTACAACCTCGCGTCGCTGTACCCGCGGCTCTCCGTCGGGATCCCGTTCGGGCCCGCGTTCGCCACCGCCGACGCCAACCACCTCGTCTCGCGGCTCACCGCCGCGCTCCTCGGGCTCGGCCTCAACCAGGCCGCCTACACCGCCGAGATCGTGCGCGCCGGCATTCTGTCGGTGCCGCGCGGCCAGATCGAGGCCGCCGCGTCGCTCGGCATGACCCCGATGACCCGGATGCGGCGCATCGTCCTGCCCCAGGCGATGCGGATCATCATCCCGCCGATCGGCAACGAGACGATCGGCATGCTCAAGACCACCTCGCTCGTCAGCGTCCTGGCCATGCCCGAGCTCCTCTACAGCGCCCAGCTCATCTACTCCCGGACATACCAGACGATGCCCCTGCTCATCGTCGCCAGCATCTGGTACCTCATCGTCACCACCGTCCTCACCCTGATCCAGACCCGGATCGAGAAGCACTTCGGCCGCGGCACCGGACGGCGTCCGGACCAGGGGGCCGTACGCCGCTTCGGGAGGCGTGCGTTCACGTTCCACGGCGCGCCCCGCGTCACCGAGGGAGGCCCGACCCGATGACCGAGCCACTGGTCCGCGCCGAGCGGGTGTGGAAGCGCTTCGGCGACCACCACGTCCTGCGCGGCATCGACCTGGACGTACGGCCGGGGGAGGTCGTCTGCCTCCTCGGGCCGTCCGGGTCCGGCAAGACGACGTTCCTGCGCTGCATCAACCACCTGGAGAAGATCGACGCGGGCCGGCTGTACGTCTCCGGTGAGCTGATGGGATACCGCCGCCGCAAAGGCCGCGTCGAGGAACTGCCGGAGCGGGACGTGGCCCGCCAGCGCGCCGGCGTCGGCATGGTGTTCCAGCAGTTCAACCTCTTCTCCCACATGACGGCGCTGCAGAACGTCACCGAGGCCCCGGTCCGGGTCCAGCGGCGGGCCCGCCCGGACGCGGAGAAGCAGGCGCGCGAGCTGCTGGCCCGCGTCGGGCTGGCGGACAAGGCCGGGCACTATCCCGCCGAACTGTCCGGAGGCCAGCAGCAGCGGGTCGCGATCGCCCGGGCCATGGCGATGCGTCCCCGCCTGCTCCTGTTCGACGAGCCGACCAGCGCGCTGGACCCGGAACTCGTCGGCGAGGTCCTCGACGTGATGCGCGACCTCGCGCGCGACGGCATGACGATGGTCGTCGTCACGCACGAGATGGGCTTCGCGCGCGAGGTGGCCGACCGGGTCGTGTTCATGGACCAGGGCGTCATCGTGGAGAGCGGGGCGCCGGCGGAGGTCTTCGACGAGCCCCGGAGTCCTCGTACCCGCGCCTTCCTCGCGAACGTTCGCTGAGCCGCGCCGATTTCTCGGCCTGACGTTGAACCGGAACGGCCCCGCGAACGGTGATGCAGGTATGGGCCTGATACTTCGCCTGCTCGTCGTCGCGGGGCTCGCGGTCGACGCGTACGTTCACTTCCACCTGGCCGGGGACACGGGGTCGTCGGGCGGCGGCCTCACCGAGGGGACGCTGTTCTGGATCCAGGGGGTGCTGGCCGCGCTCGTCGCCGTGCTGGTGCTCATCCGCGCGACCCGGCTCACGTACGGGATCGCGTTCCTGGTCGCGGCCGGCGCGCTCGGCGCCGTCCTGCTCTACCGGTACGTCGACGTCGGGTCGCTCGGCCCGCTCCCGAACATGTACGAGCCGGTGTGGTACGCCGAGAAGGTCGTCACCACCGTCGCCGAGGCCGTGGCCACGGTGGCCGCCGCCTTGGGCGTAGGGCTCACACCAGCGCGAGGGGACGGCCGGCGCCGGGAATCCTCGTCGCCGACGCGACGAGAGGCCTCGGCATAGGGCGCCGGGAACACGACTGCCCACCCACCGCGCACAGACCGCCGGAGAACTCAGCGGGTGACGCGGCGGCCGCGGGCGATCTCGGCGGTCTCGGTCTCGCGCCGGGCGCGCAGCAGCAGCGCGACCCACGACCGGTAGGGCCGCCAGGCCTCGGCGATCGCCGCGAGGCGTGCCGGGCTGGGGTCGTGCAGGCCGTACTCGTGGGCCATCTCGTCATGCAGCCGTCGCTCGGAGGCCGGGAAGACGTCGGGGTGCCCCGCGCCCCGGATGAGGATCAGCTCGGCGGAGAACAGCCCGATGCCGGGAATCCGCTGCAGCTCGACGAGCGCCTGCGCGATCTCCATCGCCCGCAGCCGGCCGGCGTCCAGGTCGCCGTTCAGGGCGGCGCGGGCGATGCCGTGCAGGCGCTCGATCTTGACCGGCGGCAGCCCCGGCACGTCCGTGACGGCCAGCAGCCGCTCCGGGCCGGGGAAACTCGCCACCCCGCCGACGGCGTCGCCGAGACGCTCGGCCATGCGCTGCTTGATGCCGGCCGCCTGGGCGATCCGGATGCGATGCCCGATCACGGACCAGCAGGCCGCCTCGTACGGCGAGTGGAACAGCACCGGCCGCAGCCCCGGGAACCGCTCCCGGAGCCGTACGACGTGCGGGTCGTCGAGCGCGGCGAAGCCGGTGCCGTCGACGTCCAGCGACAGGATCCGCCGGGCGTGCTCGGCGGCCGGCGCAACGTCGTCGGGATGGGCCTCGATCTCGGCGCGGACCGCGCTCCCCTCCTGCCGGAGCCGGACGCCCACGGGACGCCAGGACGGCGCGGCGGGGAAGGCGAGCGCGAGGGCGCCCCGGTGCCGCCCGGCGTCCGGCCGGCCCGCCGGCGTGAATCCCTCCAGGAACCGGATGCTCGCCGCCAGGTCGAACGGCCCCCGCACGGCGAGCGCGACAGTTTCTGCCATGACGCGATGGTCACACCCGGGTACGACGTTTCCGGGTTAAACTGATCGGCATGCGAGGATCGCTCCACAGCAGTAGCTGGTGGGCCGCCTGACGGCGGCCGACCTCCCTCGCGTACCCATTCGACGGCCGCCGCCTCGGCGGCCGTTTCTCGTGACGCCGGTGCGGTGGCCCTGTCCACAAGGAGTCACCGTGGCCCGCGTCCTCAGCCTCTTCACTCCGTCCGGCCGTCCGACGCTCGGCAACCTGCTCGGCGCGCTGCGGCCGTCCGCGCAGCGCCTGACCGCCGACGCCGCCCGCACGGACCACGTGTACGGGATCGCCGACCTGCACGCCCTCACGAGCCCGCACGACCCGGCGCTGCTGAACGACCGGGCGCTGGAGCTCGCCGGGCTCGCGGTCGCGGCCGGCATCGACCCGGAACGCTGCGTGTTCTTCCGGCAGAGCGCGGTCGCCGCGCACACCGAGCTGTCGTACCTGCTGGAGAGCACCGCGCACTACGGCGAGATGCAGCGGATGATCCAGTTCAAGGAGAAGTCGGCGCGCCATGAGGTCGTGCGCCTGTCGCTGCTCACCTACCCGGCCTTGATGGCCGCCGACATCCTGCTCTACCAGGCGACCGACGTCCCGGTCGGCGCGGACCAGTCCCAGCACCTCGAACTCGCCCGTGACCTGGCCGACCGGTTCAACCGTGAGTACGGTCCGGTGTTCACGCCGCCCCGCGCGGTCCTGCCGGCGACCGCGGCGCGCGTCATGGACCTGGCCGACCCGTCGCGGAAGATGAGCAAGTCGGTGGACTCCCCGGGAACCATCCACCTGCTCGACCCCGTCGACGTCGTACGCCGCAAGGTCATGCGGGCGGTCACCGACTCCGGCTCGGAGGTGACGTACGACCCGGCGGCCAAGCCGGGCGTGTCCAACCTGCTGGCCATCCTGTCCGCGTGCACGGACACGCCGGTCGAGGCGCTGTCGTACTCCTCGTACGGCGCGCTGAAGCGGGACACCGCCGACGCGGTGATCGCGCTGCTCGAACCGCTGCAGCAGCGGTACGCCGTCATCGCCGCCGACCGGCCCGGGCTGGAGGCGGTCCTGCGCACCGGTGCCGAGCAGGCCCGCGCCCTGGCGGCGCCGACGCTCGCCGCCGCGAAGAGCGCGATCGGACTGACGGCCGCCTGAAGGACGTCCGCCTTAAGGACCCCGCCGCCCACGGCCGGGCGGCGGGCGTCAGGCGGCTTCGGGGACCGAGCCGTGGTCGGCGTCGCGGCGGATGAAGCGCGCGGCCTCCCGCATCGCCTCGCCGGCCTCCGGGATCAGGCCGTTGAACATCTGGAACACGTGCATCTGGCCGGGCCAGACCTGCAGCTCGTAGTCGGCCCCGGCCTCGGCCAGCACCTCGGCGAACCGCTCGGCCTCGTCCCGCAGCACCTCGATCCCGCCGACCTGAATGAGGAACGGTGGCAGCTCGGCGCTCGCGCAGCTGAGGATGGACAGTCGTGGATCGTTCCAATCCCCGGTTCCCACGTACAGCCGGCCGAACCGCGTCGCGACGGCCGGGACGATGAACGGGTCCCGCCGCAGCATCGCCGAGGTCGTCGCCAGTTCGCCGGTCAGGTCGATCCAGGGGGAGAACAGCACGACCTTGCCGGGCGTCGGCAGGTCCGTACGGCACGCCTCGCCGGTCAGGGCGGCGGCGAGGTGCCCGCCGGACGAGTCGCCCACGAGGGTGATCCGCTCGGCCGGTATGCCGCGCGCCAGCAGCAGGCGGTACGCGTCCAGGGCGTCCTCGAACGCCGCCGGGAATGGGTGTTCCGGCGCCTGCCGGTAGCGGGGCACGAGCACCGGCATGCCCGTCTCCATGGCCAGCCGGGTGGTGATCACCCGATGGGTGCGCGGTGAGCAGATCGCGTACGCCCCGCCGTGCAGGTAGAGGACCACGCCGCGGCCCGCCTCGCCGCCCGGCGGCCGCAGCCACTCGCCGCGGACGGGGCGCCGGATCCGCGGCACGTCGACGCACGGGTCGCTGAACGGCTCGACGCGGACGCGGGGATCGGCGCGCAGGCAGTGCGAACCCGCGCCCAAGAGGGTGCGCCACAGCCGGATCCCGGCCGGGCCGCCCTTGACGCGGCCGGAGAAGGGGCGGATCCCCAACCGGATGGCCGCGGCCAGCGCACGGCTCTGGGAGCTGGGGATCCGCTCGTACGGCGGAAGTTCGGCTTCTGTGACGTGCGTCATGGCAACCGCCTCCTGGGCCAGGAGTCACCTGGTTAGTTAGATGCCCCACATGTCCTGTTCCTCACGTCACAAACATGTAGAGTCAAGCGAAAGATGTCTGACATCTGGCAACTGAGGGGAGACGGGCGTGTCGCTGCAGCCGGTGCGACGGGAGTCCGCCGTCGAGGCCGTGCTCGACCAGATGCACGACCAGGTCGCCTCCGGTGCCTGGGCGGTCGGTGACCGCATCCCCGGCGAGCACGAGCTCAGCGCCCGGTTGCACGTCAGCCGGCCCGCCGTGCGGGAGGCGATCCGCGCCCTGAGCCACGTCGGCGTGCTCGAGGTCCGGCGCGGCGACGGCACCTACGTGCGCAGCGCCGCCGACCCCCGGCCGCTGTTGCGCCGGGTCGAGCGGGCGTCGCTGCGGGACGTGTTCGAGGTGCAGCTCGCCTACGACGTGCAGGCGGCCAAGCTCGCCGCGCTGCGCCGTACGCCCGAGGACCTGCGGCGCCTCGAAGGGCTCCTGCGGAACCGCGACGCGGCCGAGGATCCCGCCGACTTCGGCGAGGCGGACTCCCGGTTCCACCTGGCCGTCGCCGAGACCGCGCGGAACCCGCTGCTGACCGAGGCGTTCCGGTTCTTCCGGCACCGCCTGCGCGAGTCGCTGAGCGCCGTCCGCGAGGACCGCGACCTGGCCGAGGGCGGCCCCGAGCGCCACCATGCCGTGCTGGCGGCGATCGCCGCCGGCGACGCCGAGGCGGCCGGTCGCGCCGCGTCCCGGGTCGTCGAGCCGACCCTTCGCGCGCTGGAGGATGTGCTGTGAGGCGCTACGCCGGAATCGCGTTGATCGTTCTTGTCGCGCTCAACCTGCGCCCCGCCATCGTCGCGGTCGGCCCGCTGCTCAGCCAGATCTCAGGCGACCTGCACCTGTCGGGGGCGGCGGCCGGCGCGCTGACCACGCTCCCGCTGGTGTTCTTCGGCTCGTTCGGGCTGGTGCTGCCGCTCCTGCGGCGCTCGCCGCGCGGCGAGCGCCTCCTCGTCGCCAGCATGCTCGTGCTCGTCGTCGCGCTGCTGGTCCGCGTGCTGCCCTCCACGGTCGCGCTGTTCGGTGGGGCGCTCCTCGCCGGGATCGCGATCAGCGTCGGCAACATCGCCGTCCCGTCGATCATCAAGCGGGACCATCCCCAGGCGATCATGGCGGTCACGGCGGTGTACACGATCGCCGTGACCGTCGGCGCGGCGGTCTCCTCCAGCGTCGCCGTGCCGGTCGAGCACGCCGCCAGGTCGTCCTGGCGGCTTCCCCTCGCGCTGCTGGCGATCCCCGCGGCCATCGCCGCGCTGGCCTGGCTGCCGCGGGCCCGCAGGGCGGCGGCCGGGGTGGCGGCCGCCGCGGGCTCGCGGCAGGTCTGGAGGTCCGGGCTGGCCTGGCAGGTCACCGCGTTCATGGGGATCCAGTCGCTGCTGGCCTACGTCGTCTCCGGCTGGCTGCCGACCCTCTGCCAGGACCGGGGGCTGAGCGAGACGGCGGCCGGCTACGCCCTCGGCGTCACCAGCCTCCTGCAGGCCGTCGGCGCGCTGGCCGTCCCGGTGATCGAGCGCCGGCTGCGCGACCAGCGGCCCCTCGTCGTCCTGGTCGGCGTGCTCTGCCTGATCGGCTTCGCGGGCACCGCCTGGGCCCCGATCGGCTCCGTCTGGCTGTGGATCATCGTGCTCGGGCTCGGGCAGGGCGTCGGGTTCGCCACCGCCCTGTCGTTCATCGGCCTGCGCGCCGCCGACGCGCACGTGGCGGCGCAGCTGTCGGGGATGGCGCAGGGCGTGGGCTACGTGATCGCCGCGCTGGGCCCCCTCGCCGTCGGCGCGGTGCACGACGCCACCCACGGGTGGAGCGTTCCGACGGTCATCCTGCTGGCCGTGTCGGTGATCCTCGTGCTGCCCGGCCTCGGCGCCGGCCGTACCCGCACGATCGGCGCCGAACCCGAGCCCGCCCTCGCCGGCCGCTCCTGAAGCTCACCGTCGGCTTGCGGCTTCCCGCCGCGGCGCGTCAGACGCGGGTGGGGCGGCGGACGAGCTCGCCGCCGCACACGGAGCAGACGTGGGACAGCCACCGGGTGCAGGCCCCGCAGAAGGAGTCCTCGTAACTGCAGATGTAGGCGAGGCCGTTCTGGTCCAGGGGGGCGTCGCAGCGTTCGCACGCGCCGCGCATCTCGAGCGCCATGGCCGTGCACTGTACAGGTACCGTGACCGGTGGGAGTTTTGGGCGCGGTCGGGAGGTCGAGCGGTGAGTGCCTCGTTTCGGGTGTTCTGGGACGACCGGCTGGTGACGTACGACTTCGGCGCCGAGCACCCGATGAACCCCGTCCGCGTCGAGCTGACGATGGCGCTCGCCCGTGAGCTGGGGGTGTTCGACGCGCCGCACGTGTCCGTCGAGGGATTCGAGCCGGCCGGTGACGACCTGCTGACCCTCGTCCACGACCCGGCCTACATCGAGGCGGTCCGCCGGGAGCGGCTCGACGTCGCGCGGGGCCTGGGCCTGGCCGACAACCCGGTCTTCTCTGGCATGCACGACGCGTCCGCGCTCGTCGCCGGGGCCTCGGTGGCCGCGGCGCGCGCCGTGTGGACCGGCGAGGCGGAACACGCGGCCAACATCGCCGGAGGGCTGCACCACGCCATGCACGGCGCGGCCTCGGGGTTCTGCGTCTACAACGACCCGGCGATCGCGATCGCCTGGCTGCTCGGCCAGGGCGCGGAGCGGGTCGCGTACGTCGACGTCGACGTGCACCACGGCGACGGCGTCCAGGCGGCGTTCTACGACGACCCGCGCGTCCTCACGATCAGCCTGCACGAGACGCCCCGGACGCTGTTCCCCGGCACCGGGCTGCCCAAGGAGACGGGGGCGCGGGGCACGGCGGTCAACGTCGCACTGCCGCCCGGCAGCGGTGACCGGCACTGGCTGCGCGCCTTCGACGCGGTGGTCCCGCCGCTCCTGCGGCAGTTCCGGCCGCAGGTCCTGGTCACCCAGCAGGGCTGCGACAGCCACGAGCTCGATCCCCTCGCCCACCTGACGCTGAGCGTCGACGGGCAGCGCGCCGCGTACGCCGCGCTGCACCGGCTGGCCCACGAGACGGCCGGCGGCCGCTGGGTCCTGACCGGCGGGGGCGGCTACGAGCTCGTCCACGTGGTCCCGCGTGCCTGGACCCACCTGCTCGCCGAGGCGGCGGGGCGGCCGATCCCGCCCGGCACGCCGACCCCGGAGTCCTGGCGGGAGCTCGTACGCGACCGCACGGGGCGGCGGGCGCCCGAGCGCATGACCGATGGAGCCGACACGGAGGTGCGAACGTGGGAGAGCGGCTACGACCCGGCGGATCCGGTGGACCGGGCCGTGCAGGCGACGCGGCAGGCGGTGTTCCCGGAGCACGGTCTGGACCCGATGCCGTGAGCCTCGCCGACCATCCGGTCCCGACGCGCGACGAGCTGCGCGCGCACCTGGTCCGTACGCTGATCGCCGGGGTGGTCGCGACGCCGCGCCAGGGCAACCTCCTGCACTACCGGCGGATGGCGGCGCGCAAGCCGTACTACCTGTTCGGGCTGGAGCTGGAGCAGGAGTGGGGGTTCGACCAGATCTTCGCGCTGATGGTCAAGAAATGCGGGATCAACCCTGACCCGGCGCACCTGTACGGCGACGACACGATCGACCCCGACCGGACGATCGACGCGCTGGAGGCCATGGCCGGCCGGCTCGCGCGGGCGGCGGAACGGCGGGAGACGGTGCTGCTGGCCACGGGGCATCCGGGCGGCCTGCTCCCGGTGTACCTCGCGGTGGGCCGGGCGCTGCGGGCGCGGGGCTGCCGGGTGCTGACGCCCGCGTCGGGCTGGGCGTACGAGGTGGAGACGCCGCGCGGCGCGGAGCGCCGGGTGATCCGCTACATCGAGGGCGTCGCGGCGTTGAGCGGGGGCGCGGCGCTGCACCATACGCACGACGCGGAGCCCATGCGCGCGATTTTGCGAGAAGTTTCCGGCGACGGTGGCCCCTGGCCGGATCTGGTCATGGCGGACCATGGTTGGGCCGGCGCGGCGGGCCAGGCGGGTATCGACACGGTCGGCTTCGCGGACTGTAATGACCCGGCCCTGTTCGCGGGGGAGGCGGAGGGGAAGGTCCATACGGTGGTGCCCCTGGACGACAACGTGCTCCCGGATCACTACACCGCGCTCACTGTGTATCTTTTGACACATTCGAGCCTGATTGATTGAACTCCCCTCTTGCGACTCGGGAATCACGATTTACGCTGGAGGAAAGTACACGGCCGTGATCAAAGTCACCCAAAGGTCTGACGCGCGGCGTGTGGAAGAGGGCGTCCGATGAGCTCAGGCGAGCGACCTCTGAGCGAGGTCAGGTTCCTGACTGTGGCCGAGGTGGCTGCGGTGATGCGGGTGTCCAAGATGACCGTATACCGCCTCGTTCACTCGGGAGAACTACCGGCGATTCGCGTGGGACGTTCGTTCCGCGTACCGGAGCAGGCTGTCCACGACTATCTGCGGGACGCGTACATCGAAGCGGGCTGACGCGCGCGCGATCCGCCGGAGTCACGGCGGTTTCCACGGCGCGTGGCGGCGGCCCGCGAACGATCGGCGTCGAGGCGGCGGTACCCTTGGGCACCGGGCTGTGTGCCCGCCAAGGGTGCTGATCGCCCGTCTCCTGCTGATCATCGAGTGAGGGTTCCGTGGGCTCTGTCATCAAGAAGCGTCGTAAGCGCATGGCCAAGAAGAAGCACCGTAAGCTGCTGAAGAAGACGCGCATCCAGCGTCGCAACAAGAAGTAACGCAGCCGTCCACGGATGGGGGGACACCGGTGCCGTCGACGCGTCCCTCCGCGAGCGCAGCATCAGGTTCCGGCGCGAGCCGGGTGGTCCTGGTCACCGGCGTTTCCCGGTGGCTCGGAGCACGGGTGGCCGAGGCCCTGCAGGCAGAGCCGAGCATCGAGCGGGTCATCGGCGTGGACACCGTGCCGCCCGAGGCGACCCTCGGACGCACCGAGTTCGTCCGGGTCGACATCCGCACGCCGAGCATCGCCAAGATCATAGATTCGGCGCGCGTCGACACGGTCGTGCATCTGAACCTCGTGACGATGACCGCGGCCGCGCGGATGGCGACCAAGGAAGCCAACGTCATCGGCACGATGCAGCTGCTCGCCGCCTGCCAGCGGTCCGCGGCCATGCGCAAGCTGGTGGTGCGGTCGTCGGCGGCGGTGTACGGCTCGTCGGCCCGTGACCCGGCCGTGTTCACCGAGTTGGACGAGCCCGTGGCGCCGCCGGCGCACGGCTACGCCAAGGACGCGGTCGAGGTCGAGGGGTACGTCCGCGGGCTGGCCCGGCGCCGTTCTGACCTGCTCGTCTCCGTGCTGCGCTTCGCGAACTTCCTCGGCCCGAACGTCGACAACCCGCTCAGCCGCTACTTCCACATGCCGGTGGTGGCGACCGTGCTGGGGTTCGACCCGCGCCTGCAGTTCATCCACGAGGACGACGGGATCGAGATCCTGCGCCGGATGGCCGTGGAGGACCATCCCGGCTGCTTCAACGCGGCCGGAGACGGCGTCGTGCTGCTCTCCCAGGCCCTGCGCCGGGCGGGCCGCCCGATCGTGCGGCTCCCGTCGCCCGCCGTCCAGACGCTCGGCGACGTCGGCCGCCGGTTCGGCGGGCTCAAGGGCTTCTCGCCCGAGCTGCTGCGCTGGCTGACGTACGGCCGGGTCATCGACACCACGCGCCTGACCAACGAACTGTCCTGGCGCCCCAAGTACAGCTCCGAAGAGGCCTTCGCCGACTTCGTCGACTCGCAGGGGCTCGGGCGAAGCCTGCGAGCGGGCATCTTTGACCTGGTCACCGGCGGGGTAGGGGGCTTCAGCAGGAGGTGACCGCAGTCTGATGTCCGAGGAAGCGAGAGCGGTGGTGGGTCGCGCGGCCGAGGTGATCCCACTCCACGGCGACAGGGCCGAACACCGCGCCGAACCACCCGGTGAGCTGGAGCAGAAGGTCGCGTCGGCGCTGCGCTTCGTGCGCCGCCGGATCGAGGGCGACTACCACGTCGACGAGTTCGGCTTCGACCCCGAGCTGAACGACACGCTGCTGATGCCGCTGGCCCGTCAGCTGTACGAGCGGTGGTTCCGCGTGGAGATGTTCGGGCTGGAGAACGTCCCCGACACCGGCCCCGCGCTGGTCGTCGGCAACCACTCCGGCACCCTCCCGCTGGACGGCGTCATGCTCCAGGTGGGGCTGCACGACCACCATCCGGCCAAGCGCAACCTCCGGCTCCTCGGCGCCGACCTCGTCTACCAGATCCCGGTGCTGGCCCACCTGGCGCGCAAGAGCGGGCACACCCTCGCCTGCCAGGCCGACGCCGCGCGGCTGCTGGCCAAGCGGGAGCTCGTCGGCGTGTTCCCCGAGGGGTTCAAGGGCGTCGGCAAGCCGTACAGCCAGCGGTACAAACTGCAGCGGTTCGGCCGGGGCGGGTTCGTCGCGACCGCGCTGCGCGCCCAGGTGCCGATCATCCCGGCCGCGATCGTCGGCGCGGAGGAGATCTACCCGAAGATCGCCGACCTGCGGCCGATCGCCCGGCTCTTCGGCCTGCCGTACTTCCCGGTCACGCCGACGTGGCCGATGTTCGGCCTGTTCGGCCTGGTCCCGCTGCCGTCCAAGTGGATCATCGCGTTCGGCGAGCCGATCATGACGGACGAGTACGACCCGGACCAGGCCGACGACCACATGACCGTGCTCAACCTGACCGACCAGGTCCGCGAGACCATCCAGAACATGCTCTACGACCAGCTCCGCCGCCGGGCCTCGATCTTCTTCTGATCGCATTTGACTTAGAGCGCGCTCTAAGGGGCAGCCTGGTTGCCATGGAGAAGAGAAGACTGGGCACACAGGGACTCGAAGTGTCGGCGCTCGGCCTGGGCTGCATGGGCATGACCTGGGCGTACGGTCAGGGCGACGACACCGAGTCCATCGCCACCATCCACCGGGCGCTGGAGCTCGGCTGTGACTTCTTCGACACCGCCGAGGTCTACGGCCCCTGGACCAACGAGGAGCTCCTCGGCCGGGCGCTGCGGGGCCGCCGCGACGAGGCCGTCATCGCCACGAAGTTCGGCTTCGATCTGGACGAGAACGGCGAGCGCCGGGGAGTGAACAGCCGTCCGGAGCACATCAAGGAGGTGCTGGAGCAGCAGCTGCGGCGGCTGGGCACCGACCACGTCGACCTGCTCTACCAGCACCGGGTGGACCCCGACGTGCCGATCGAGGACGTCGCCGGCGCCGTCGGCGAGCTCGTCCAGCAGGGCAAGGTCCGCTACTTCGGCCTCTCCGAGGCCGGCGCGCAGACGATCCGCCGCGCGCACGCGACCTTCCCCGTGTCGGCCCTGCAGTCGGAGTACTCGCTGTGGGAGCGGGGTCTCGAGGACGAGATCCTGCCGACCGTCTGGGAACTGGGCATCGGCCTCGTGCCGTACTCCCCGCTCGGCCGCGGCTTCCTCACCGGTGACGTGCGCCGGGCCGAGGACTACCCGGAGGACGACTACCGCCGCACCGACCCGCGCTTCCAGGGCGCCAACTACGACGCCAACGTCAAGGCCGCCGAGACCGTCCGCGAGATGGCCGCGAGCAAGGGCGTGACGGCGGGCCAGCTCGCCCTCGCCTGGCTGCTGCACCAGGGTGAGGCCGTCGTGCCGATCCCCGGCACGAAGCGCCGCGCCCGGCTGGAGGAGAACCTCGCGGCCGCCGACATCCGGCTCACCGACTCGGAACTGGCCGAACTGGAGCTGCCGGTGTCCGGTGCCAGGTACCCCGAGGCCATGCTGCGGATGGTCCGCCGCTGACCGGCCGTGCAGGTCCGAGCGCCCCGCTCCGGTGGGGTGGGGCGTTTCGGGCGTTCGTGGTCAGGCGACATCGATGCGATACCGCGCTCAGACGATGGTCGCTTGCCAGTCCCCACGGGCAAGATGGATCTTGCCCCCTTCCGGGGGGATGAACGCCTGAGCGCCGTACAAGTGGAAGTAGCCGTGACTGAGCCAGTAGTCGCGGAGTTCGTCGAGGATGTCCCACAGTCGGCGAGGGCCGCCCTGGTGGACGACCGGGGCATCGGTGCCGTGCGCGGTGGCACGAGCCCAAGACTTGTCAGCGTGCACCATCCATGCCGTGCGCGTACCATCCTCTGTCTCGTCGTAGTAGTGCGTGATGCCCGGTGCCGTGATCTCAAGCACCGACGACAGTTCCCACGCCTCGGCGACTTGGATCACCGGATACCGCCCGGTCGTCACCTCCTCGCCGTCCGCGTACTCGATCGCGGTGAACAGCTCTCCCGCGTCAGGCGGGTAGTCCGGGCATGAACGGGCTGCCATGAACCCGGCGCGGTCCCATTCGATACGTCCTTCCGCCCAGCCATCGTTCTGCTTGGTGGCCGTGAGGATCGCGGTCGTGCCCGCTATGACCGTGACGAGCCGGCCGCCCGGCCGGAGCGCGGCCATCCAGCCCGCGGGGATCGGCTTGACTGACACCGACGCGACGATCCGGTCGTAAGTGCCGGGGAGCGGACCGGTCGCATCCACGGTTTCTACTCGTGGGTGCAGACCGGTGGCGGCGAGCCGCTGGGAAGCCGCTTCGCTCAGATACGGGTCGACGTCGACGCTCGTGACCTGCGCGTCCCCGAACCGCTTCGCCAGCAATGCGCATCCGTACCCGGATCCGGTCCCGACGTCGAGGATGTCCGCGCCGTCGAACAGGCGGCCATGCCGGTACATCCGCACCATGAGGCTCGGCAGGGTCGCCGAGGACGTCGGCAGCCCTTCCGGACGGTCGTCGGGCTCAGCTGCGTCGGCATGCAGCGGGCCGAGACGAGTGACCAGCGTGCGGTCGCTGTAGGCGGCTTCGAACCACGCCGCCTCGTTGTCCGGGCCGTTCCGCAGCACGCGATTCTCCCACCATCGGGGGACGAACACATGCCGGGGAGTGGCGGCGACCGGCTCGCGCCAGCGCGATACCGGGTCGGTGACTTCGCCGGCGAGCCGTTGAGCGTGCGAGTGCCAGTCCACGTGACCGATCCTCACTTATACGCGGGATTGCATGCCGGCTTTTCCGCAGGGTGACAGTCGCCGCCGTCCACCTTCGGCCTGCAGCCTGCCTTGTCGGGACCGCACGGCTTCGGCGGCTGATCGGGCTGGAAAGGACCTCTCCGCCCTGCCCGTGGTGCAGCGATCGATTCCACGAGTTCCCGCATCGCCGGACCGGTGAGAATTTCGGCCAGCGTCCGCTCTTTGACGTTGCCCGCGCTCATCCAGCGTGACATGACGCACGGATGCACGTCGCCTTCCGGCGTGATCGCTGCGAGCCCTCTCCCGCAGTGACCGCACAGCTCTGCAGGGGTCGGGAGCATGCCGGCCGGCGCTCTGCGGCCGATGCCGCGGAGCCGGTCGGTGCCGATGCTGGTGACGCCCAGGGAACGGAGGTCGGCCTCGGCTTCGGCGGCCCGCCGGGCGTCGCCAACGTCAATGATGCCGACACGGAGGGGGATGGAGCGGCGGACGGCTTCGGCGATGTTCGCGCGGGTGCGGGCGTGACTGCCCCGGCGCTGGGTGATGGCTTCGTGCCCGGTCGGGCCCGCAGCATAGTAGCTGGTGGCCAAAGACACGCGCGTGCTGGTGAACAGGTCCCACCAGGCCGCTTTGATGGATACGAGGTTGGAGAAGATCTCCACGTTCAGGCCGGTGCCAGCTGCCTGTTCGATGAGGCGGGCGAAGTCGGGGTGGAGTGTGGGCTCGCCGCCGATGAACTGGATGGTGCGGACGCCGATCTCGGCGGCCTGGTCGATGACCTGGTACCACTCCGATGTGGTCATGGTGCCGTGGGTGCCACGGGGGCTACTGTCGGCGTAGCAGTGGGTACAGGCGAGTTGGCAGCGGCCGGTGATCTCCAGCCAGAGTAGATCGAGGTTCATCGCGTTCCTTCCTCGGTTGGGAATGTCCGTACTCGCACCGTGGCGGCTGGGCGGAATCCGCGCCATGCCCAGAGGATTCGGTGTCTGGTGGCCGCCAGGTCCGTCCCCTCTCACGGACCCGGCGGCGGTCCCGGTCCTCTCCTGCCGAGTCGTTCTGGGGCAGCCGAGAGGGTGCCGAACTTGTGCGGTCCGGCGCTGTAACGCCGGCTGCTGACTCTCTCGGCGGCCCGGCGCGCCCGGGAAGCTGCGCGTCACGTCGGCATCCCGACCTTCTCCAGCTCGGCGGGCGACAGGATGACCCCTGTCGCGGCGATCAGGACGTGGACGGTCTTGGATCGCTCGTCGTACGTCACCCAGCGCGCGGCGGCCAACTGGTCGACGATGGACAGTCCGCGGCCGTACTCGGCGAGCCGGCCGCCCCGGTCCGCGCCGGCGAGGGGCCGGTGGTCAGGGTCGGTTACGGCCAGGTGCACGTACCGATCGGTGGCGATCATTCGGATGCTGATCGGTGACATGCGGTCCGGCCACGCCCCCAGGGCGCGGGCGGCGTTGACCGCGTTGGTGACGAGCTCGCTGGTGATCAGCCCGATCTCGTAGGCGTCGAACGGCAGGCCGAACACCTCGGACGAGGCGAAAGACCGTGCCCGGGCGACTTCGCCGGGCCGCGCGCGAAGGCCGCACCATGCGGGCCGGCGGGATGCGGGCCGGTCGGCGACGACCAAGCTTTTGCTCGTGCGGACCGGTGGTGAGGGATTCTCGTCCTGTGAGTGCATCTGTCACTCCTTGATGTGCGCGGCGTCGAGGTGCTGAGCACGCTATGAGCGCTCACACGGAAGCAGAAGTGACAGAGTGTCCTAACTTCGTTACCCATAGTCGCTATCGAGATGGGGCATGTCGTCCTACTCTGAATCCATGGGTGACGGGCTGACCATTGGTGAGCGGGTAGCGAGAGTGCGCCGGCAACGGCACCAGACCCAACAGGAACTTGCCGACCGGGCGGGCGTCAGTGTCGACCTGGTACGCAAGCTCGAACAGAACCAGCGGCGACAGACCAGACTCGCCAGCTTGCAGGCCATCGCCGGAGCGCTCGACGTCCAGGTGTCGGCGTTGCTCGACGGGCCGACAGCCAACGATGCGAGGAATCCAGGGGCAGGGATCAGCGAGATACGTCGGGCGCTCACTCCGTCCGGCCGCTCCGGCCCGGCCGAACTCCCGACCGAGCTGGAGATACGGCTCAGCGCTGACGAAGCCTGGCGGCTGCACCAGCGCGGTGACTACGTAATGCTGGCGCGGATCTTGCCTGGCCTCGTCGACGGCGCCCGCATCCGCGCCCAGGAGGAGCCGGGAGACGACGCCTACCGGCTGCTCGCCGAGGCATACCAACTTGCAGCCATGCTGCTGCTCGGAGTTCGCTCCGAAGATTTAGCGTGCGTGGCCGCAGACCGGCTACAAGCCGCCACGGACAACGTCGGTGACCCTGCGACGGTCGCCCGTGCTGCTGACACCTGGGCGTGGGTCTACAGCCGTCAGGGCCGCCATGACGACGCCCAGGACGTCACCATCAAGGCCGCAGACGAGATCGAGCCTGCCCGGTTCGCCTCGGCATCGCCGGAGGAGCTATCGGTGTGGTGCGGGCTGCTACAACGAGGCGTGATGGTGGCCTCCCGCAAGGACGACGCACCCATGGTCGACAACCTGATCAGCCTCGCCGGTGCGGTCGGTCGGCGCATCGGTGAGGACCGCATCGACCAGTGGACGGTGTCCGGTCCGACGAACGTCGCGATGCACGCCGTACGGTCCGCGATCGAGTTGGGAGACCCGCATAAGGCGTTGCGGCTCGCTGAGGATGTTCCGCGTTCGGCGTCGCTGCCGACCGCGTGGTGGAATCGGCATCTACTCGAGGTGGCGCACGCCCAGTACGCCGTCAAGCGCGACGAGGACGCCGTGTCTACACTGCTGCGGATCGATCGCCGGGCGCCCGGGTGGCTGCCGTATCAGGGCATGGCGCGGGAGATCGTCACGGAGATGCGGCGCCGGGAAACACCCTCACGGATCCGAGGTCTTCGACAACTCATCGAGGCGATCGGCATCGATGAGTAGGGGCGCGCCTCTACGTTGCTCATGCGTGGGTCCTCTGCGGGTCAGCGGTCGCGGTAGTGGCGGCGGAGCGCGACGCCGGCGGCGACGCCGCCGGCGAGCGCGCCCGCCCCGGCCGCGGTCGGCAGCGCGACCATGGTGACCTTGCGGCCGGTGCGGAAGTCGTGCACCGGCCAGCCGTGTTCGCGGGCGTGCTCGCGCAGGTCGGCGTCGGGGTTGACGGCGTGCGGATGGCCGACCGTGGTGAGCATCGGCAGGTCGTTGAAGGAGTCGCTGTAGGCCGAGCACCGCGCGAGGTCCAGACCCTCGCGCTTGGCGAGGGCGCGGACGGCGCCGGCCTTGGCCGGGCCGTGCAGGAGGTGACCGACGAGCCGGCCGGTGTAGACGCCGTTCTCGGTCTCCGCGACGGTGCCGAGGGCGCCGGTCAGGCCGAGCCGGTGGGAGATGATCCGGGCCAGCTCGACCGGCGTGGCGGTGACGAGCCAGACCTGCTGGCCGGCGTCCAGGTGCTTGAGCGCGAGGGCGCGGGTGCCGTGCCAGATCCGGTCGGCCAGCTTGTCGTCATAGATCTCCTCGCAGAGACTGACGAGCTCGCTGACGCTGCGCCCGGCCACGAACGCCAGGGCGGCCTCGCGCGCCGTGCTGATGTGCTCGGCGTTCTCCGCGCCGCGCATCCGGAAGGCCGCCTGGCCCAGTGCGAACAGCGCCAGGTCGCGAACGGTGAACAGCTTCCGTGAGGCGAGCCCGCGCGCGAAGTGGTAGATGGAGGCGCCGCGGATCAACGTGTTGTCCACGTCGAAGAAGGCCGCCGCGCTGGGGTCGGGGTCCGGTGGCGGCGCGTCCACCACCGCGGCGGCCGCCGCGGCGGCCTCACCCGCCAGCTCCGCGTCATCGGCATCATCACGCCTTGGCCAGAACCGCATGAGACGAGCGTAACCACTTTCGATCACCGGTAACCGAGAGGGAGCGTCAGTGTCCCCTCCGCAGCCGCGCCGGACCCCTCGGCGGATGTCGCGGGAGACCCTCGGCGGACGTCGCCGGGGATCCTCAGCGGACGTCGCGGGGGACGACGCGTGCGAGGGAGCGTACGGCGCGGTGCTGGAGCGCCTTGATCGCCCCGCTGTTCTTGCCCATCACCGTGGCGGTCTCCGCGACCGACAGGCCGTGCAGGAACCGCAGGACGACGCACTCGCGCTGCTCCGATCCGAGGGCGCGGACCGCCGAGAACAGCGCCCGGTGGGTCCAGGCGTCCAGGACGGCGCGCTCGGGGCCCTCCTCCCAGCGGTCGCCTTCGCCGGGCTCCGCCGTGCAGACCTCCATGCGGTACCGGCTGGACTTGTAGTGGTCGAGGATCAGGTTGCGGGCGATGGTGACGAGCCAGGCGCCGAAGTCCTTGCCCTGCCAGGTGAACACGCTCATCCGGCGCAGCGCCCGCAGGAACGTCTCGCTGGTCAGGTCCTCGGCGAGCGGGTGGACGCCGACCCGGTAGTAGACGTAGCGGTAGACGAGATCCACGTAGCGGTCGTACAGGGCGGCGAACGCGTCGGACTCGCCGGCACGGGCGCGGAGTACCAGCTCGCGCAGCTCATCCTGGTCGCCGGCCGGTTTGAGGGCGGCCGGCCCCGCGGGCGACACGGGCGGGGGGTCGAGGGTGAGGCTGCGCATCGGGACTCCTCGGTGCTGATCGGCCACCGGGTGTGTCGAAACATGCTAGATACTCACCAGTAACTGGTGCAATGGTGACGGATGATGAATCCCGCCTGATATCCGCGCGGCCCGGACGTAGCGAATCCACGCGCGGACAGGGGGATCCGTTACCTGTCCGCTCCGGAGATCGGGCACCATTGGTCCGATGGTGAACGTCGCGGTGGCGCTTGTGGCGACCCTCGCCGCCTTCGGGTGCGCGGGTCTGCTCGGCGTGCGCGGGTTCCCCGAGCGGCGGATCCACCTGTTCCTGTGGACGTTCACGCTGGCCGCGCTCGGCCTCGCGCTCGGCGCGATGACCGCGGGCTACGCGATGGGCTTCTCGCCCGCCCTGCTGCGGTGCGTCACGCTGTTCGGCGCCCTGCTGGCGCCCTTCAGCCTCGCGCTCGGAGTCGTCGAGCTGGCCGCGCGCTCGGTCCAGGCGCGGTTCGCGGCCCGGCTCATCGCCGGGTCGTACGTCGTCGTGGCCGTGGTGATCGTCCTGCTCGACCCGATCATCGGCACGTTCGGCAAGAGCCTGCCGGAGGCGACGGGGCACTACTCCTCGCTGCCCAAGCTGGTCATCAACGGGGCGCACGTCTTCGCGGTCGTGGCCCTCGTCTCCTGCGTGGCGGTCACCGCGATCCGCGGTAACAAGCGCGACCGGCGGGCGACCGAGATCATGCTCACCGTGGCGATGGTCGCCTTCGCGGGAGTCCTCCTCGTCACCGCGACGCGCGGTTTCCTGCCCGGCCCCCTGGCGCCGCTGGCGCTCGGCGGCGCCGTCGCCCTGATCTGGTTCGGCGTCTCCCGCATCCTGTCGAAGCGGGCCGATGACGACGAAGACGAAGATGAAGAAGAAGCGGAGGCGTACGACGAGATGTCCAACTACGCAGGGCAGCCTCCCCTCGGCCGGCCGTCCGGCCCGCCGCCGCAGGGGCCGCACGCCCAGGGCCACCAGACCGGCGGGCAGTACCACTCCCAGCCGTCGTTCGCGCCGCAGCCCGCGGCCCCGGCGCTTCCGTTCCCGCTCGGGCAGTACGGCCGGATCACGATGTACACGCTGCACGACGGCCACCAGGAGGCGTTCGACCGGCTGGCCGCCGAGGTCACCCGCGCGGTGATCGAGCGCGAGCCGGGCACCCTCGTCTACGCCTGCCACTCCGTCGACAGCGCGCCGCTGCAGCGGATCTTCTACCAGCTCTTCCGCGACGCCGCGGCGGTGGAGAACCACACCCGGCAGCCGCACGTGCAGCGGTTCGCGGGCGAGGTGCGCTCGCACGTCGCCGGCACGAACGTCATCGAGCTGACCGCGACCGCCGCGAAGGTTGCGCCGCCGCCCGACGCCCAGCGGCCGCCGCACGACCCGCAGCGCCCTCCGTACGACCAGTCGCGCCCGCAGGACTCGCAGCGGCCCGCGTACGACGCCCAGCGCCCGCAGGAGCCGCAGCGTCCCGCGTACGACGCCCAGCGTCCCCAGGAGCCGCACCGGCCCGCCTACGACCCGCAGCGCCCGCAGGAGCCGCAGCGCGCCCCGTATGACCCCTCCCGGCAGCCCGCGGCCCCGCGGCCGCACGACGTGACGGGCCCCCGCCCGGTCCAGCGGCCCGCCCAGGACCCGGGCCGCCCGCGGCACGACATGACCGGCCCGCGGCCGATCCAGCCGCCGCCGAACGGCCGGCCTCCCCACCAGCCGAACCCGTCCGGACGTTGGCCCCATGGCTGACACCTCACGCGTCCTGCTGCTGAGCAAGCCGGGCTGCCACCTGTGCGACGACGCCCGCGAGATCATCGCGCGGGTGTGCGGTGACCTGGGCGTCGGCTGGGAGGAGCGGGACATCACCGCGTCCGAGGAGGACACCCGGCTGTACTGGGAGCAGATCCCGGTGACCTTCGTCGACGGCGTCCAGCACGATTTCTGGCGGGTCGACGAGGGACGCCTGCGCGCGGCCCTCGGCGCCTGACCAGCGTGTCAATGTTCTCTGCGTCACACCGGGCGACGGTCCCAGCCGGCTCGTGAAGATCGCCCGAACGCACCGGAGGCCCGGCTGAGCTGGGGGTCGAGGGCCCCGTGACGACCCGCTCCGGGTGGCCGGGCGGGACCTGCGCGGATGAGCACCGACTTTGTGCGTGCGTTCACAAAGGCTTAATCTGAGGGAAGTCCAGGCGACCGGGCCGACGGGCGACTCAGGACCGGCCGCGAGTCGAGTCCCGAAGAGCAGGCTTGTGACCCGTCGATCCACCCTCGGTGCGCGGAACCGAGGCATCCCCGAGGCGACCGTCGCCAGGCTGCCGGTCTACCTCCGCGCCTTGCACACGCTCGCCGAACGCGGCATCGTCACCGTCTCGTCGGAGGAGCTCGCCGCCGCGGCGGGCGTCAACTCGGCCAAACTCCGCAAGGACCTGTCCCACCTCGGGTCCTACGGCACCCGGGGCGTCGGATACGAGGTGCAGTACCTCGTCTACCAGATCTCCCGCGAGCTCGGCCTCACCCAGGACTGGTCGGTCGCCATCGTCGGACTCGGTAACCTCGGCCGCGCCCTCGCGGGGTACGGCGGGTTCGCCTCGCGCGGGTTCCGGATGTCCGCCCTGCTCGACGCCGACCCGGCCATCGTCGGGGAGCGCATCAACGGCCTGACCGTCGAGCACATCGACAAGCTGGAGCAGGTGATCGCGGACTGCGGGATCTCCATCGCGGTCCTGGCCGTGCCCGCCTCGGCCGCCCAGCCGGTCTGCGACCGCGTGGTGGCGAGCGGCGTGACGAGCATCTTGAATTTCGCCCCTGTCGTCCTGACTGTGCCAGACGGGGTGGATGTGCGTAAGGTCGACTTGTCGATCGAGCTTCAGATCCTCGCGTTCCACGAACAGCGCAAGGCCGGCGGCCCCGCCGGTGTGGAGCAGGAGTATCTCGAAGCGGTGGACGGCTCATGAGCAGCGCGGACGTGGCGACACCGCCGTCCCGCCGCTCGGGGCCGTCGGGTGAGGGACGGGAGCACCAGTGAGCATTCTCGTGGTCGGGCTGAGCCATCGCAGCGCCCCGGTCGCTCTTCTGGAGCGCACCGCGGTCACCGGAGAGCGTTTGGTGAAGCTGCTGCACGACGTCCACGGTTCCCCCAATGTCAGCGGGGTCGTCGTCGTCTCCACCTGCAACCGCATCGAGGTGTACGCCGACGTCGACAAGTTCCACGCCGGCGTCTCGGCGATCTCCGAGCTGCTGTCCCGGCACTCGGAGGTGCCGCTGGGCGAGCTGTCCCGGCACCTGTACGTCCACTACGAGGAACGCGCGGTCCAGCACGTCTTCTCGGTCGCCTGCGGCCTGGACTCGATGGTCGTCGGCGAGGGCCAGATCGCCGGCCAGCTCCGTACCGCCCTCAAGCTCGCCCAGAAGTACGGCACCGTCGACCGGGCGCTGAACGAGGCGATCCAGCAGGCGCTGCGCGTCGGCAAGCGGGCGCGGAACGAGACCGGCATCGACCGGGCGGGCGCCTCACTCGTCAGCGTCGGTCTCGGCCGCGCCGGCTCCCTGGAGGGCCGGCGCGCGCTCGTGGTGGGCGCCGGTTCGATGAGCTCGCTCGCCGCCGCGACCCTCGCCCGCGAGGGCATCGGCGAGATCATCATCGCCAACCGCACGTACGAGCGCGGCCAGCGCCTGGCCGAGGCCACCGACGCCCCTGCGCGGGCGATCCGCCTGGAGAACCTGCGGGAGGCCCTCGCCGAGGCGGACATCGTCGTCTCGTGCACGGGGGCCACCGGCCTCGTGATCACCCCGGACATGGTCCGGGGCCCGGTCTTCCTGCTCGACCTCGCCCTGCCGCACGACGTCGACCGCGCCGTCCGCGACCTGCCCGGCGTCACCCTCGTGGGCCTGGACGACCTCAGCGCCGCCGACGACGCGCCCGCCGAGGCCGACACCGACGCCGTCCGGCGGATCGTGTGCGAGGAGGTCAAGGCCTTCCAGCTCGGCCTCGTCGCCGCGACGGTCGCCCCCACCGTGGTCGCGCTGCGGAGCAAGGCCGCGGAGGTCGTCGAGGCCGAGCTCGGCCGGCTCGGCGGCCGCCTGCCCGAACTCGACGACAGGTCACGGGCGGAGATCGCCCAGACCGTACGCCGCGTGGTCGACAAGCTGCTGCACGCCCCGACCGTGCGCGTGAAGGAGCTTGCGGCCTCCCCTGGCGGCGACGCGTACGCCGACGCGCTGCGCGAACTCTTCGACCTCGACCCCAAGGCCCCGGAGGCGGTCATCCGGGCGGAGGACGTCCAGTGACTCTTAAGCTCGGCACCCGCCGCAGCCTGATGGCCATGACGCAGTCCGGTCTGGTGGCCGACGCGCTGACCGCGCGTACCGGCCGGCCGGTCGAGCTCGTCGGCGTGACCACCGAGGGCGACGTCTCCAAGGCGCAGCTGGCCCAGATCGGCGGCACCGGCGTGTTCGTCAACGGGCTGCGCGAGCGGCTCCTCTCCGGGGAGATCGACTTCGCCGTCCACTCGCTGAAGGATCTGCCCACCGGACCGGCCGAGGGCATCGCCCTCGCCGCCGTCCCGCACCGCGACGACCCCCGCGACGCCCTGTGCGGCCCGGCCAAGCTGGCCGACCTGCGGTCCGGCGCCCGGGTCGGCACCGGCTCGCCGCGCCGTGTCGCGCAGCTGCGGGCGATGCGGCATGATCTCGACGTCGTGCCGATCCGCGGCAACGCCGACACGCGCCTGCGGAAGGTCACCGAGGGCGAGGTGGACGCCGTCGTGCTGGCGTACGCGGGGCTGAACCGGATCGGCCGCCTGGAGGCCGTCTCGGAGATCTTCGAGTCCGACCAGATGCTGCCCGCGCCGGGCCAGGGCGCGCTGGCGGTGGAGTGCCGGGCCGACCGCGAGGATCTCATCGAGCTCCTCGCCACCCTCGACCACGCCCCGACCAGGGCGGCTGTTACGGCCGAGCGGACGCTTCTGGCCACGCTGGAAGCGGGCTGCTCGGCTCCCGTGGGCGCATACGCTGCATGGGAAGAGCAAATCGTGCATCTGACCGGAGTCGTTGTCGGGTATGACGGTGAACGGCAGATTCGGTTGTCGGTAAGCGGCTCCCCGGATGATTCCGAGCGTCTCGGGCGTGATCTCGCGCTCAGGATGCTGGCGGAGGGGGCCGACCAGTTGATGGGGGAGAGCACATCTTGAGCCCCGCGAGCAAAAAGGCCGCACATGACGAGGGCGAGGCCCCCACGATGACGGACGAGACGACGTCCGCCGCACGGCAGGGCCGGGTCGCCTTCGTCGGCGTCGGCCCGGGCGACCCGGAGCTGCTGACGCTCCGGGCGGCCAGGATCCTCGGCGCGGCCGACGTCATCGTGGTCCACGAGACCCTGGCGCCGCCGTACGAGCCGCACTTCAACCCCGCCGCCGAGGTGATCGGCCCGGCGGGCGTGAACCTCGCGAGCCTGGCCCGGCCGGGCAAGGTCGTCGCGCGGGTCTTCGCCGGCGACCCCGGTGTGGGCTGCGCCGTGGCCGAGGACGCGAAGGCCTGCGCCAAGGCCAAGATCCCGTTCGAGATCGTCCCCGGCGTCTCGTCGGTCATCGGCGTGCCCGGCTACGCGGGCATTCCGCTGACGGACGGCAAGCACCGCGAGGTGACGATCGTCGACGCCCAGGAGGGCGGGATCGACTGGACCGCCCACGCGGGCGCGGCCACCCTCGTGATCCTCGGCGTCGAGAACACCATCGGCGAGGTCGCCAAGGGCCTGATGGCCGCCGGGCGGTCCGACACGACGCCGGTGGCGGTCACCTCGATGGGCACGACCACCGAGCAGTACACCGTCGACTCCACGCTGGCCAAGGTCGCCTCCGACACCAAGCACCTGGAGTCCCCGGCGCTGCTGGTCGTCGGCGACGTCGTCCGCTGGCGCGACAAGCTGTCGTGGTTCGAGACCAAGCCGCTGTTCGGCTGGCGGGTGCTGGTGCCCCGCACGAAGGAGCAGGCCGCGTCGCTGTCGGACCAGCTCCGCTCGTACGGTGCCGTGCCCGACGAGGTGCCCACGATCTCGGTGGAGCCGCCGCGCACGCCGCAGCAGATGGAACGTGCCGTTCGGGGTCTCGTGACCGGCCGCTACGAGTGGGTGGTCTTCACCTCGACCAACGCCGTGCGCGCCGTACGCGAGCGGTTCGAGCAGTACGGCCTGGACGCCCGCGCGTTCGCCGGCCTGAAGGTCGCGGCCGTGGGCGACCAGACCGCCGCCGCGCTCGTGGAGTTCGGCGTCAAGCCCGACCTCATGCCGAAGGGGCAGCAGTCCTCCGAGGGGCTCGTCGAGGTCTGGCCGCCGTACGACAAGGACCTCGACCCGATCAACCGGGTGCTCCTGCCGCGCGCCGACATCGCCACCGAGACCCTCGTCGCCGGGCTCACCGAGCTGGGCTGGGAATGCGACGACGTGACCGCCTACCGGACCGTACGCGCGGCGCCGCCGCCGGCGCCGATCCGCGAGGCGATCAAGGGCGGCGGCTTCGACGCCGTGCTGTTCACCTCCTCCTCGACGGTCCGCAACCTCATCGGGATCGCCGGCAAGCCGCACAACGTCACGGTCATCGCGTGCATCGGCCCGCAGACCGCGCGCACGGCGGAGGAGTACGGCCTGCGCGTCGACGTGATGGCGGACAAACCGTCCGTCAGCGCCCTCGCCGAGGCCCTCGCGGAGTACGGTGCGAAGCGGCGGGCCGCCCAGGTCGAGGCCGGAGACCCCCTCCGCAAGCCGAGTGAGATGCGCCGCGGCGCGCGCCGGCGCAAGTGATCGTCTGAAAGAAGGCCCTCGTGACCGCGCAGTTCCCCGTCGTACGTCCCCGGCGGCTCCGCCGCACCCCCGCGCTGCGGCGGATGGTCGCCGAGACCCGGCTGCACCCGAGCGACCTGGTGCTGCCGCTGTTCGTGAAGGAGGGCATCACCGAGCCGCAGCCGATCGCGTCGATGCCCGGCGTCATGCAGCACACCCGGGACTCGCTGCGCAAGGCCGCGCACGACGCGGTGGAGGCCGGCGTCGGCGGGCTGATCCTGTTCGGGATCCCGGCGGTCAAGGACGGCCGCGGCTCGGCCGCCGACGACCCGGCCGGCATCGTCCAGAAGGGCCTGCGCGACCTGTCCGCCGAGCTCGGCGACTCCACGGTGCTCATCGCCGACCTGTGCCTGGACGAGTACACCGACCACGGGCACTGCGGCATCCTCACGCCCTCCGGTGAGGTCGACAACGACGCCACCCTGGAGCGCTACGCCTCCATCGCCGTCGCCCAGGCCGCGGCCGGCGTCGACGTCGTCGCCCCGAGCGGCATGATGGACGGCCAGGTCGCCGCGATCCGTACCGCCCTCGACCAGGCCGGCTACGGCAACGTCGCGATCATGGCGTACGCCGTGAAGTACGCCTCGGCGTTCTACGGCCCGTTCCGCGACGCCGCCGAGTGCGCCCCGCAGTTCGGCGACCGGTCCGCGTACCAGCAGGACCCGGCCAACGCCGAGGAGTCGATGCGGGAGGCGCTGCTGGACCTGGACGAGGGCGCCGACTTCGTCATGGTCAAGCCCGCGCTCACCTACCTCGACATCGTCCGGCGGGTGCGCGACGCGGTGCACGTCCCGGTCGCCGCCTACCAGGTCAGCGGCGAGTACGCCATGGTCGAGGCCGCCGCCGCGCAGGGCTGGATCGACCGCGAGCGGATCATCATGGAGACGCTGCTCTCCGTCCGCCGCGCGGGCGCCGACATCGTCCTCACCTACTGGGCCACCGAGGTGGCCCGCTCCCTGCGCGCCTGACCTGGGCTGCGCTGTCGGGTCGCTCGCGGGCCTCACTCGCTCCGCGAGCGACCTCGTCCCTCGGCCGCTCACTCCACTCGCTCCGGCGGCTTCGCTGCGCTCACGGGTCGCTCGCGCGCCTCACTCGCTCCGCGAGCGACCTCGTCCCTCGGCCGCTCACTCCACTCGCTCCGGCGGCTCGCTCCTCCCGCCCTAGCAGGTCACGGCTTCGCCGCTATTCAGGGGTTCCCGCAACTCGGGAAAGAGCGGCGCGCCATCATCGAAAGAGGAGCGGAGGGGGAGCAGGATGCTGGACGTAACAGCGAAGCGAACGAACCGGTCGGCGCGCCGCCGCCAGACGGGCGAGTCGGCCAGGCGCGAGCGCATGGCGGCCGCCGTACAGGAGTACGCCGCCCTGGGCTGGCCCTGTTATCCGGGCGAACATCCGGCGACCGACGGCACGCGGGCGTGTTCCTGCGACCGGATCGGCTGCCCGTCGCCCGCGGCGCATCCCCGGTCCCAGGTGTGGCAGCGGCAGGCCACGGTCGACGCCGACACCCTGGGACGCTGGTGGGCGGAAGACCCGGACGCCAACATCGTCCTGCCGACCGGGCGGGTCTTCGACGTCTTCGACGTGCCGGCCGAGGTGGGCCGCGCGGCCCTGGAGCGGATGGAGCGCGACGGCGTCCAGGTCGGCCCGGTGGCCGCGCACGGCGACGAGCGCTACCTGTTCTTCGTCGCCACCCGCGGCGCGCCCGTCGACGAGGACGAGTGGTGGTCCTCCCAGCTCGACACCGTCCCGGAGACGATCGCCGACAACCCCGGTATTCGCTGGCACTGCCGGGACAGCTACGTCGTCGCGCCGCCGTCGATGCTGCCGTTCGACCGCGCGGTGACCTGGGTCAGGGAGCCGCACGGCGTGCCGCTGCCGGACCCGGTGCGGCTACTGGAGATCCTGGCCGACGACGCCGAATGACGTCTGGGAGACTCGTGGGGTGACTTCCACGAATCGTTCCGAAGAACTCTTCGACCGGGCGGGCGCCGTCATCCCGGGCGGGGTGAATTCCCCGGTGCGCGCCTTCGGGGCCGTGGGCGGCACCCCGCGGTTCATGGCCTCGGCCCGTGGCCCGTACCTCGTCGACGCCGACGGCAACGAGTACGTCGACCTGATCTGCTCGTGGGGCCCGATGATCCTCGGGCACGCGCACCCGCAGGTCGTCGAGGCCGTGCACCACGCCATCGAGCGCGGCACCTCGTACGGCGCGCCGACCGAGGGCGAGGTCCTCCTGGCCGAGGAGATGGTCGAGCGCACGCCGATCGACAAGGTCCGCCTGGTCAGCTCCGGCACCGAGGCCACCATGTCGGCGATCCGGCTGGCGCGCGGTTTCACCGAGCGCTCGAAGATCGTGAAGTTCGCCGGTTGCTACCACGGCCACTCCGACGCGCTGCTGGCCGCCGCCGGGTCGGGCGTCGCGACCTTCGGCCTGCCCGACTCGCCGGGCGTCACGGGCACGGCCACCGCCGACACGATCGTGCTCCGCTACAACGACATCGCCGCCGTCGAGGAGACGTTCGGCGAGTACGGCCACGAGATCGCCTGCGTCATCACCGAGGCGTGCCCGGCCAACATGGGCATCGTCCCGCCGACCCAGGACTTCAACGCCGCGCTGAAGCGCGTCTGCGAGCGTCACGGCGCCCTGCTCATCATCGACGAGGTGCTGACCGGCTTCCGCGTCTCCCGCTCCGGCTGGTACGGCCTGGAGGGCGTCGCCGGCGACCTGTACACCTTCGGCAAGGTGATGGGCGGCGGCCTGCCCGCGGCGGCGTTCGGCGGCCGCGCCGACATCATGGACCACCTCGCCCCGGCGGGCCCGGTGTACCAGGCGGGCACCCTGTCCGGTAACCCCCTGGCCACCGCCGCCGGCCTGGCCACCCTCCGCGCCGCCACCGACGAGGTGTACGCGCGGATCGACCGCGCCGCGAGCGTCGTCGCCCAGGCCGCCACGGAGGCGCTGGCCAAGGAGGGCGTCCCGCACCGGCTGCAGACGGCGGGCAACCTGTTCTCCATCTTCTTCGCCGACGAGGCGGTGCTGGACTTCGAGCAGGCCCAGCGGCAGAACACCCGCAAGTACGCGGCGTTCTTCCACACGGCCCTGGACCACGGCGTCTACCTGCCCCCGTCGGCGTACGAGGCGTGGTTCCTGTCCGCCGCCCACGACGACACGGCCCTGGAGCGCATCACCGAGGCCCTCCCGCATGCGGCGAGAGCCGCCGCCGAAGCCGCATAGCCAACGACCCGGCACGTTCGCCGGCGCCGAGACTTTTCGTCGCCATCGCAGCGGAAAGTCTCGGCGCTGCCGGGCCGCCCGGTCTGGGCGCCGGAACGCCCGCGGAAAAAAGAAGATCCGGCCCACGAGGCGCCGGGTGACGTCTCTGTTCGCATTAGCCGAACTCATATTCGGTTAATGCGAATGATCCAGTCCGGAGGCCGGTCAGGCGTCGGGCCCACTCTGGCCGACCTGATCGGCCGCGAACCGCTCAGCTTCTGAGGCCGTCCTCCGCGAGCAGCTCACCCGATAGCCGTTCGGTCGGACACTCCCGACCACCCTCACCGACCCCCGCCGGCAAGCCCGCTTCCGCCATGGGCCGTTCGGTCGTCGCGCAAGGGCCGTCACCCAGGAGGCGGCGGACGGGACGCTTCTCTGGTCCCGTCCACCACTTCCCGGTCGTTATCCCTCAGACACCGTTGAGGTTGACGTCCGGATGGTGGTCCGGCGGCGTCGTGAGCTTGATGGAGTAGATCCACCAGTCGAAGTCGTGGTCCGAGTCGGCCCAGCCCGTGAGCGTGGTGACGTGGTTGGGGCTGTGCTGGGCGATCTGAAGGCCGCTGGCCTGCCCGGGATTGCCGGTGATCATGCCTGCGTGGCCGATCCCTCTGGTCCCCGGGTAGAGCGGTGAGTCCTTCCAGTTCGCGAAGATGACATCACCGGGTTTCACGGCGTGGACATCGATGCCGTTCAGGTCGTTCGAGCCTGAGGCGACGAGGGTCGCGAACCCGCTGACCTGCAGGAAGTCGTGCAGGTCAGAGGAGCTCGCCCAGGAGTAGGAGGCTTTGTCGGAGGGGCTGGTGACGCCGCGCGGGAACCAGTAGTAGTCGCTGCGGTACAGCCCGGGGCCGTCCACCATGCGGTACTGCATGCCGCCTCCGAAATGCATGGCCTTGGAGACGAAGTCGGTGCAGTCGTCGTCTCCATACTCGTTGCTGGATGGGTCGTCGTTGGCGTGAGTGGACGCCCACTGCGCCGCGCCTGCCGCGTCGTAGACGTCCTGCGCCGTGGCCGTGCCCGCGGGCAGCGCGTCGGCGTGGGCGGGGACGGTCCAGACGGCGGTGACGGACAGTGCCATGGTGGCCGTGATGGCGATCGCCAGCGCGAGGACGAGGCGCCGCATGTTCGCCGTGAGGATCCGGATGGCCGGGGCTGGGAGACGTTTCATGGAAGGGTCCTCCTTCTGGGGGGAGCGGTCACCCCAGATGTAGGACCCGCGTCATTGTTCGTCATCGCCCGAACGACGTGGACAAACAAATGGCGAACAATCCCATCCGCCAGGTGACGGGCCCGCCCCGCCGGCCGCCGGGCCCATCGGAGCGCGAGGGGAGTGCTTGACCTGTGGTTCGGATGGATCCGCCGGATCGGCGGTCAGGCGTCGGGGGAGAGAGCCTCGATGATCTCTTCGGCGCGGGCGGTCGCGGCCTTCGGCTCGGCGTCGGGGCTGCCGACGAGGGGGTCCCAGTTGAGGTCGTAGAACAGTTCGGTGACGCCCTGCTCGGCGAGCCAGGCCGTGTCCTCGCGGATCTGGTCGTAGGAGCCGGACAGCCGCAGGCGCTTGCCGGCGTCGTAGGTGGCCTCCTCGCCCGCCCGTACGACGCCGCGGACGACGACGCGGACGGCTTCGGGGTCCTTCCCGGCGTCCTCGGCCGCCTGCCGGACGATCGCGATCTGCTCGTGGATGCGGGACAGGTCGGTGGCGCTGCGGCTGAGCCAGCCCTCCGCGATCCGGCCCGCGCGCTTGAGCGCGGCCTCGGCCACGCCGCCGAGCAGCACCGGCGGGTGCGGCTTCTGCACGGGCTTGGGCGCCTGACGGCTCGGCGGGATCGTGTAGAACTCGCCGTCGTACTCGCTGACCTCGTCCTCCCACAGCGTGCGCAGCGCGGCCACGAACTCCTCGGCGCGCGCGCCGCGCCGCTCCTCCGACGTGCCGCTGGCGACGAACTCCTCGTGCTGCCAGCCGGCGCCCAGCCCGAGGTCGAACCGCCCGTTGGACAGCACGTCCAGGGTGGCGGCCTCCTTGGCGAGGTAGACGGGCGTGACGAACGGGAAGTTGACCAGCGAGACGCCGAGGCGGATCCGGGAGGTGCGGGCGGCGGCGTAGGTCAGCGTGAGGAGCGGGTCGAGCACGCTGCGGTACACCGGGGCCAGCGCGTCCTTCTCGGCCGGGGTGAGCAGACGGTGGAACGTCCACAGCGACGCGTACCCGAGATCCTCCGCGCGCTCCGCGAAGTGACCGACGTTCCGTGGCGTGGCCCATGCCCCCGACACCGGGGCGCCGAATCCGATCCTCATGATTCCAATGTTCGCAGCCGTTCGAGCGCCGTGGTCAGCGAGGCGGCGGTCGGCGGCCGCAGCGGCGACCGTACGGTGGCGTCGGCGATCAGCCCGCGCTCGGCGAGCACCGCCTTGATGACGCTCGGGGAGGGCTCGGCGAACAGCGCGTTCACCAGGGGCAGCAGCGCGTTGTGGAGCTCGCGGGCGCGAGACGCGGCCCCGTGCCGTACGGCGTCGGCCATCGCCGTGAAGGCCGCCGGGGCGACGTTCGCCGAGGCGGTGATGCCGCCCGCCGCGCCGAGGTGCAGCAGCGGGTACAGGAACGCGTCGTCCCCGCCGAGCACGCCCCGTCCCTCGGCCAGCAGGGTCAGGGTGTCCGCGTCGATCGCTCCCGCGCAGTGCTTGATCCCGGCGACGTACGGGGTGGCGAGCAGGTCGAGGAGCGTCTCGACGCGGAGCGTCTTTCCCGTGCGGTACGGGATGTTGTAGAGGATCAGCGGCACCCCGGCCGCCGCGGCGATCGCCGCGAAGTGGTCGCGGACGCCCTCGTCGGACGGCCGGAGGTAGTACGGCACGACCGCGAGCAGCAGGTCCGCGTCGGCCGCGCGGTCGATCGCCTGCCGGACGGACTCGTCGGTGCCGATCGTGCCGACGCCGACCGTGAGCGGCGTCCCGTACCGTTCGCTGATCTTCCGGCAGGTCACGATGACGGTGCGCCGTTCGTCGCCGGTGAGCAGCGCGGCCTCGCCCGTGGTGGCGAGCACGACCAGCCCCGCAGCGCCCTCGGCCAGGACGTGGTGGGCCAGGCGTTCGAGCGAGGGGACGTCGAGGGCGCCGTCCGGCCCGAAGGGCGTGACGAGCGGAACGTGGATTCCGTGGAGCATCGGGGTCACCTCTCGGCGAGTGCGGCGGCCGGGGCGTCGGCCGGGGAGAGGACGGGCCGCGGACGGCGGCGAACGCCGCCGAGGGCGACGCCGCCGACGATGAGGACGCCGGCGACGACGTCGGGGACCGTGACGCGCTCACCGAGCAGGAGCGCGGCCGAGGACACCCCGAACAGCGGCACCAGCAGCGAGTAGATCGCCACCTGCCCGGCGTCGTACCGGCGCAGCAGCGCGCCCCACAGGCCGTACCCGACCAGCGTCGACAGGTACGCGATGTAGGCGAGCGCGCCGAGGCCTCCGGCGGAGATGTGCGCCAGCGCGTGCAGGTCCGCGCGCGGCCCCTCGAAGATCAGCGACAGCGCGAGCAGGGGCAGCGGCGGGACCAGGCTGACCCAGACCATGAACCCGAACGTGTCCGGCGGCTGGGCCTTGCGCAGGCCGATGTTGGCCAGCCCCCACATGCCCCCCGAGCCGAGACACAGCGCGAAGGCGAGCACCGGCCCGCCCTGGCCCAGCGACACGGCGATCACCGCGATCCCGGTGAAGGCCACGAGCATGCCCGCGACCTGCGCCCGGCGCATGCGCTCGCCGAGCATCGGCACGGCGAAGGCGGCGGTGAACAGCGCCTGGGTCTGCACCACGAGCGACGACAGCCCGGCCGGCATGCCCAGGTGCATCGCGATGAACAGCAGGCCGAACTGCCCGACCCCGAGCGGCAGCCCGACGAGCGTCATCCGCCGCCACGGGATCGCGGGCCGCCGTACGAACAGGACCGCGGGGACCGCCGCCGCCAGGAACCGCAGGGCCGCGAACAGCAGCGGCGGCAGGGCGCCGAGCCCCACGTGGATGACGACGAAGTTGAAGCCCCAGATCGCGGCGATCATCACCGCGATCGCGATGTCGCGAGGTCTCATGACGTCGATCGTTCCGGCCATGACGTTTTAGGACAAGCGAATGTTCCTTAAGGCGTCCATGTAGCATGTCTACATGCTCGATCTGGAGCGGCTCCGTGCCCTCAACGCCGTGGCCACGTACGGTTCCGTCAGCGCCGCGGCCGAGGTCCTCCACGTCACGACGTCCGCCGTCTCCCAGCAGGTCGCCAAGCTGGAGCGGGAGACCGGTCAGAAGCTCCTGGAGCGGAACGGCCGGGGAGTCCGCCTCACGGACGCCGCCGCCCTCCTCGCCGCGCACGCCGAGCGCATCCTCGCCATGGTCGAGGCCGCGGAGTCCGACCTGGAGGCGCACCGCGGCGCCGCCGTCGGCGAGCTCGCGGTCGCGGCGTTCCCCACGGCGGCGCGCGGCCTGATGCCGCGGGCGCTGAGCCTGCTCGCCAAGGAGCACCCCCGCCTGACGGTGACGCTGCGCGAACAGGAGCCGCACGCCAGCGTGCCCCTCGCCGCACGCGGCGAGATCGACCTGGGCATCGTCCAGGACTGGTTCAACGTGCCGCTCGCCATCCCGGACGGCCTGGTCAAGGCGCCGCTGCTCGACGACGTCGCGGACGTCGCCCTGCCCTTCGACCACCCGCTCGCCGACCGGAAGGTCATCGACCTGGCCGACCTGCGCGGGGAGACTTGGATCGCCCAGTCGGTCGGCGCGATCTGCCGCGACTGGCTGGAGCACACCCTGCGCACCGCCGGCCTGGAGCCGCGCATCAGCCACACCGCCGACGAGTACGCCACGCAGCTCGCGCTCGTCGCGTCCGGGCTGGGCAGCGCCGTCCTGCCGCGCCTGGGCCGCTGCGACGTCCCGCCCGGCGTCCGCATCGTTCAGGTGCGCCCCGCGCTGAACCGGCACGTGTACGGCATCTGGCGCGCCGAGGCGGCCCGCCGCCCGGCCATCCGCGCCGCCGTCGCCGCCCTCCGCGCCGCCGCCGCGGACGTGGACGTCTGAGCACGGCCCTCGCGCTCACAGAGGGTCACGGAGCGCCGCGCCCGGGTAGGGGCGCGGACATGTGGACACGAGCAACGATCGAAGGAATGGCCGCCGGACTCGTCGGCGCGCTGGCGATGACGGCCGGTGAGAAGCTGGAACAGCGATGGACCCGCCGCCCGGACTCCCACGTCCCGGCGCGGACCCTCGAACGCCTGACGGGCCTGCCGGAGCACCACCGGGGGCGGCCGGCCGCGCGCAACCTCGCCATGCACCTCGGCCAGGGCGCGCTGCTCGGCGGGCTGCGCGGGGTGATGGCCACGGCCGGGCTGCGCGGTCCCTGGGCGTCGGCGATGTTCGGGGTGGTCCGCCTGACCAACGACCAGATTCTGGAGAACGCCACCGGCGTGGGCGCCCCGCCGTGGACCTGGCCACGCCGCGAACTCGCCGTCGACCTGCTGCACAAGGGGGTCTACGCCGCGGTGACCGGCCTGGTCGCCGACGCGCTGGCCGCCTGGCACGGCCCGGGCCCCGGCCAGTGGCACGCGGCCCTGCGCCCGGGCCGCCGAGGCGACGTCGCACCGGTCCCCAGACGGCGGCCACACCCCGTGCCCAGGTGACGACCCAGAATTAATCTTTCGGCCGAGATTGCGGATCTCGACCGCATTCCCGCAGGTCAGCGAGAAATGTGCGCGGCCACAACGATCCGAGCCGTGACGACGACGATCCCATCGAGGCGCCCCACCGCGTCCTGCACCGGGCCATCGAGACTTCCGGCCTCGAACGGACGCACATCTTCCCCGGCGAGTTCATGGCCAACACCCGCGAGTGGACCGCCTCGATCAGGACGGAGAGCGTCGTCCGCGCCCCGTTCGGCGACTGGACGAGCGCGATGGTCCACGAGGCCGACATCGCCGCCGTCGCCATGGCGGCGCTCCTTGACGAGGGCCACGCCGGGCGCACCGACGTCCCGACCGGTCCCGAACCCGTACGGCGTCGCGACGCCGTACGGATGATCGGCGAGGCCATCGGCCGCGAGGTCCGGTTCATCGAGCTGACCCCCGACGAGGCGCGCGAGCACTGGAAGGACCGGTACCCCGAGCAGGTCATCGAGTGGTTCCTGGAGATGGGCCGTCACCTCGACGGCAACGCCTGGGTCTCGCCCGCCGTCGAGGAGGTCACCGGCCGTCCGGGCCGCACGTTCGCCCGGTGGGCCGCCGACCACGCCGACGACTTCCGCTGACCGGCGGCGCGTCAGCCCTTGTTGACGTCCTCCCCCGCCTGAAGGCGGGGGATTCCAACCCGATCCCTACCCGGAGGAGAGAACAGGTTGAGGTTCGCGGTTCACGGCCCCGCCCAACGGCTGGAGGGCTCCCCGCGCTGTCACCGTCCGCCCGACGGCGATGTCTCTGATGTTCTTGGCCGCGTTCACATCCGCATGATCGACATGCCCGCAGGCGCGACAACGAAAAACCGCTTGGCTCTCACGGCTCTCCGCAACGCAATGCCCACAGGCATGACAGATCTGAGACGTGTACGCGGGATTGACCTTCTCCACCCGGCCCGGCGCCTTCTGCTCCAGACGGGTGACCAGCAGACCCCAGCCGGCGGCGTGGATGGAACGGTTGAGCCCGGCCTTGGCCCGGACGTTCGTGCCCGGCGCGGCGGTCGTGCCGCGTGCGGATCGCACCATGTTCTTGATCCTCAGGTCCTCGACCCGGATGAGATCGAACCGGCGGGCCAGATCAGTGGAGGTCTGCTCCACCCAGTCGTTGCGGCGGTCGCTCTCACGCGCCTTGACCCGGGCGATCGCGGCCTTGACCCGGGCGCGGCGATTCGACCCGCGCTTCGCGCGCGCCAGCCTGCGCTGCAACCGCCGCATGCGTGTGGCCTCGGTGGCACGCAGGCCGGGCACCGACAGCCGCTCGCCGGTGGACAAGGCCGCCGAGACGGCCACGCCGCGGTCGATGCCGACGACCTGTCCGGTACCTGGCCCGTCGACGGGCGGCGGGATCACCGCGAACGCAACGTGCCAGCGGCCCGCCCGATCCCGCCTCACCCGAAACGACTTCGCGATGCCGGACACCTGCCGGGACCAGCGGAACCGCACCCAGCCGACCTTCGGAATCCACACCTGCCCGACCTTGCGGGACAGGCGGCGCACGTCCCAGGCCTTGCCGCGCTGCCCGACGATCCGGAACCCCTCATGCACACCCGCCTTACGCCACGTCGGCCGCCGATGAGTCCCGGCGAAGAAGTTGCTCAGGGCCTGGGCGAAGTCCCGCAACGCCTGCTGCTGCACCGTCTGCGACCCCGCCCCCAGCCACGCCAACGCCCGCCTGGCCTCGGTCAACTGACGCGACAGCTCCGCATAACCCGGCGCACCCGCCCGGCCCGGCCGCCAATGCCGATGCTGCTCCACCGCAAGATTCCACACATAACGGGCGTGCGAACAATGCTCCAGCAATGCCTGCTCCTGGGCGGGCGTGGGCGCAAGCCGGAACCGCATGCCCGCACCCTGAACACCACCACCGACAATCCGAGGAGGGAACGGCGTTTCCTCCTCGGCCTGAAGGCCGGGGACTTCACGCCGAGAAGCCGATGAACTCGAGGAGGTCGGCGTTGAGCTCGTCCTGGTGGCTGACGAAGATGCCGTGCCCGGCGGTCGGGTACTCCTTGTAGACGGTGCCCGGGATGATCTCGGCGGTACGGCGGCCGGTCACGTCCACCGGCGCCGAGAAGTCCGCCGCGCCGTGAACGACGAGCGTGGGGATGGTGATCTCGCGCAGCCCGGCGCGGTGGTCGGCGTGGAACAACGCGTGCTGGAACTTCAGCACCGCCCACGCCGAGGTCTTCTCGCACTCCCGGATCATCCAGTCGACGAGGGCGGGGGAGACCGCCGGGCCGAGGTGGGTGGCGAAGAAGACCTGGGCCTGGTCGGAGAGCCACTTGGGCCGGTCGGCGCGGATCTTCGCCTCCGTGGCCTCGAAGAGGGCCTCCGGGATGCCGGCCGGGTTGTCCTCGGTCTGCTTCATGAACGGCAGCATGGCGGAGATGAACACCGCGCGGGCGACGCGCTCCTCGCCGTGCCGGGCGAGGTAGCGGGCGATCTCGCCGCCTCCCATGGAGTGGCCGACGAGGGTGACGTCCCGCAGGTCGAGGTGCTCGATCAGCGCGGCCAGGTCGTCCGCGCTGGTGTCCAGGTCGTATCCGCCGGAGGGCCGGTCCGAACGCCCGTGGCCCCGCCGGTCCAGCGCGACGCAGCGGTAGCCCCGCTCGACGAAGAAGGGGATCTGGTACTCCCACATGTCGGTGCTCAGCATGCAACTGGCGACGAAGACGATCGCCGGGCCCTGGCCGTAGTCCTCGTAGGCCAGGCGGGTTCCGTCAGCGGTCTCGAAGAACATGGGGTCGCTCCTTGATCTGTCTCGTGTGGTCCGACGTCATGAATCCTCCCGGCGGGAGGGAACGCGGTCGATTACGTCTCAGGTAAGCGACGACGCTCGGCGATCTTGTTCGGGAGTCTTCGGTAAGGGCGGCAGGGGCCGCCGGAAGTACTGGTGAAAGGTCACCGACTCACCGAAGGGCAGGGACTCCGTTGGACGACTCCGAGGAATCCCGAAGACGCTTCACCGAGCTGTACGACGACAACTACCGGCGCGTGCTCGGCTACGTGATCACGCGGACCGAGCCGCACGTGGCAGAGGACATCGTCAGCGAGACGTTCTTCGTCGCGTGGCGCCGCCTGGACCACATCCGCGATCCGGCGCTGCCCTGGCTGCTGGGCGTCGCACGGAACCTGCTGCTGAAGCAGCGGGACAGCGGCTTCCGGCGGCGCGCGCTCGTCGACCGGGTCACCGCGATGACCACCGACGCCGACCTGGTCGCGTGGGACGTCGCGGACCACGTCGTCGAGCGCGACAGCGCCCTGGCGGCGATCGGCCGCCTCTCCGACGGCGACCTCGAGGTCCTCTCGCTCGTCATGTGGCACGGCCTGGCTCCACGCGAGGCCGCCCGGGTCGTCGGCTGTACGACCGCGGCCTTCTTCGTCCGCCTGCACCGGGCGCGGCGCCGCCTCGCCAGGGCGATCGAGAACGCCCCCGCGACCCGCGCCTGCCGTCCCGCCGCCTCCCGCGCCGCCGACAAGGCCGCCCGTTGAACCCCGGAGCCTCCATGAACCACGACACCGACGCCATGTTCCGTACGCTCAAGCCCGCCGGCCTGGACACCACGGTCGCCGAGGCGCACGCCCGCCGCCGCGAGCAGGACCTCGCCGCAGCGTGGGACGCCACCGGGTCCGGCCGCGGCGTCTCCGCGCCGGCCGCGCGGCGCCGGATGCCGCGCGTCCTGGTGGCCGGTCTGGCCGCCGGGGCGGTCGCCGCGAGTGCGGCGTTCGTCATCGCCGCCACCGACGGCTCCGGGAACTCCCCGGGCGCCCGGCCGACGGCCTCCGGGACCGTACGCGCGCTGGACGCGCGCGCCATCCTGCTGGCCAGCGCCGACAGCGCCGCCAAGGCACCGCTCACCACCGGCGCCTACTGGTACACCCGCGAACGCGAGACCCATTTCGTCGCCCCCATGAAGCTCACCGAGGCGCAGCAGAAGGAAGTGGACCGGAAACTGGGCACACGCCTGAAGGGCAAGACGAAAGCGGACAAATCATCGCCGGTGACCGCCTGGGTGAGCCACACGCAGGAGAGCTGGTCCGGCCGCGACCGGCACGCACGCACGATCGTCGGCATCGACCCGAAGATCAAATTCGCCTCACCGGCGGACGAGGCGAAGTGGAGGACTCTGAGCGAGTCGCAGCGGGCGAGGCTCCAGCTGGACGTCCCGGCCGAGCCGCACGTCAATAATTACGACTTCTCGCACGCCAAGCTCCTCAAGACGGATGAGGAGAAGCAGGTCAGTGCGCTGGCCAAGCTGCCGTCGGATCCGGCCGGCCTCGAGAAGACCCTGCGGAAGTGGTACCAGGACGAGCGCGCGCTGGAGATGTCGCTCGACGGCAGGACGTCGGAGAACAGCTTCGCCGCTTATGTCTTCGGCGAGGCGCAGGACCTGCTGGCCGGGCCGCTGACGCCGGGCGCGAAGGCCGCGCTGTACCGGGTGCTCGCCGAGCAGCCGGGTATCCGTTACCTCGGCACGGCCACTGACTCGATGGGCCGTAAGGGCGCGGTCCTGGCCCTGGGGACGAACGGCGACGATACCGGGCCGATCGGGAAGAACTTCGAGATCCGTCTGATCGTCGACCCGCGGTCGGGCCGGCTGCTCGCCCAGGAGTCCGGGGACCGCAAGGCGCCCAGCCTGACCATGACGTACGAGGCGATGGGCTGGGTGAACAGCCTCGGCGCCCGCCCCTGACCCGCCCGCTCCCTCCCCGCGCCGGCGGCGCCTGGATCCTCCGCCGTCGCGACGCTGATCCCGAAGCAGCGGGTCAGCTCGCGGCGCGGAGGAGGTCGGTGAGGGCGGCGAGGACGGCGTCGGGGCGTTCCTCGTGCATCCAGCCGTGCCCGACGTCGTCGAGGACCCGCTGTTCACCGCGGGGGACCGACGCGGCGAGCTCCCCGTGGATCGTCCGTTTCATGTCGTTGATCTCGCGCAGGAGGTCGCCGGGCCACAGGTGGGCCTGGGTGGCGTCGTGGCCCATGGCGGTGAGCACGATCAACGGCACGTCGGGCAGGCCCGGTGCGTTCCGGAGCTCGGCGGCCACCTCGGTGTAGAGGTTCTTGTCCTCGTTCCACGCCGTACGCCACGCGGTGAGGTGGTACTCGACGAGCGGCCCTCGTACGGCCTCCGGCCAGGCCGCGAAGTGTTCGGCGAGCGCCTCACGGGACCGCTGGATCTGGTCCTCGGTCGGCTCCGGCAGCTCCCGGCTCTTCATCTGCTCCAGCATCTCGGGCACCTGCGCGGGCGCGCGGACCAGGAAGTCCTCGTGGCTGGGGTCGAGGAGGAGCAGCCCGGCGACCTCGCCGGGGAAGCGCTGCGCGTAGTGCCGCGCGTAGGCGCCGCCCAGGGAGTGCCCGACCAGCACGTACGGGCCGGGGACCCCGGCGGCGGCCAGCAGGGCGCGCAGCTCGCCGGTGACCTCGCCGGCCGTACGAGGCAGAGAAACGGGGTCGCTCCAGCCGGTGCCGGCCCGGTCGTAGATCACGCTGGTCGTCAGGCGGGCGACGCGGTCGTGGAGATTCGCGTAGTCGAGGCCGACGAGGCCGGCCCCGGCCAGGAGGACCACGGCGGGCTCTCCGGCGCCGGACCGGTGCAGCATCAGCCGCCGGCCGCCCACCTCGTACAGCCGCCCCAGCGGGGGCTCGGTCCGGGACTCCGGTGTCGCAGGTCGCATGGCTGACGCCCTCCCCTGATCGTTCTCAACTTTGAGAAAGGTATCAGGTGTGAGACCGTCAGGCCATGGACCCGGTGGATCTGCTCCTGCACCCGGTGCGGCTTCGCATCGTGCACGCGATGTCGGGCGGGCGGACGCTCACGACCGCGCAGCTGTGCGAGCTCCTCCCGGACGTCTCGAAGGCGACCGTGTACCGGCACGTCGGGTTGCTGGCCGAAGGAGGGCTCCTGGAGGTCGACGGCGAGCAGCGGGTGCGCGGCGCCGTCGAGCGGACGTACCGCCTGCGCCGGGCCCGCGCGGTGATCGACGCCGAGACGGCCGCGTCCGTCTCCCCGGAGGACCACCGCCGCGTCTTCGCCGTGGCCATGGCCACCCTGCTCGCCGAGTTCAACGCCTACCTCGACCGCGACCCCGACCCGGCACGGGACATGGTCGGCTACCGGCAGCACGCGATCTGGCTCAGCCCGCGCGAACGCGCCGAGATGATCGAGGAGCTGCGCGACGTCATCGTCGCGCGGATGGCCAACGAACCCTCACCGGAGCGCATCCGCCACCTCCTCAGCCCGATCCTCTTCCCCGCCGAGGAGCCCCCGGCCGCGCTCGAATAGCGTGAACGCATGCGCTTCGCGATCTCGATCCCGCAGTTCTTCGCCGACGGGGAGTTCGACCCGGCCGCGTTCCGCACCTATCTCACGCGGGCGGAGGAGCTCGGCTTCCACAGCGGCTGGACCCAGGAACAGGTCCTCGGCTCGGCGCCCAACCTGGGTCCGATCGAGACGATGACGTACGCGGCCGCCTGCACCGAACGCCTGCGGCTGGGCTGTGCGGTCTTCGTCAGCACCCTGCACAACCCGCTGCACCTGGCCAAGAGCATCAGCACGCTCGACCAGCTCAGCCGGGGGCGGCTGGAGGTGGGCGTCGGCACGGGCGGTCGCGGCCGGGCGTTCGCGGCGTTCGGCATCGACACGGACGCGTTCGTCGCCCGCTTCACCGAGGGCATCCGGCTGATGAAGGCATGCTGGACCGAGACCGAGATCGCATTCCCCGGGCGGTTCTGGCAGCTCGACGGCCAGGGCATGGAGCCGAAGCCGTTCCAGAAGCCGCACCCTCCGCTCTGGTTCGGCGGCAACCACCCCAACGCGATCCGCCGCGCGGTCCGGTACGGCGACGGCTTCTTCGGCGCGGGGTCGCAGACGACCGCGCAGTTCACCGACCAGGCCCGCGTCGTACGGGAGGCGCTCGACGAGGCCGGCCGTGACCCGGAGGGCTTCCGGCTCGCCAAGCGCGTCTACATCGCGGTCGACGACGACGCCGCGCGGGCCCGCCGGCGTATGACCGACGCGCTGAACCGGCTGTACGGCCGCTCCGGAGACGACGACCTGACTCCCGTCGCGGTCTTCGGCCCGCCGGACGAGTGCGTGACCCGGCTGCGCGAGGTCGCGGACGCGGGCGCCGAGATGATTCTGTTCACGACGCTCTTCGACGAGGCCGACCAGATGGAGCGCTTGGCCGCCGAGGTCATGCCCCACCTGTCCTGAGACGGGAAGGGCCGGCGACCCGGCGACGGGCCGCCGGCCCTTCTTCCGCCCCGGCTCGGCCGATCCTCCGGCCACGTTCCTGGGGGCGGCCGGTTCGACGACCGGGCGGTCAACGGAGCGCCAGCGGCGCCACCAGAAAGCCTAACGGCCTCGGCTCAAGATCAATTTGAACGATCATATCGAGTCCGCGGTGCACTTGTGCCGACGCCGCTGAAGTGCGCCTGACGTCGTACGGGCCACGGCGAGCACCGGCCCCTCACCTCCGTGCTCGCCGTGGCCCCTGCCGCGCGACCGGATTCGGGGGAAGGCCCGACCGCGCGGAGCCTCGGGTCAGCCGCCGCACCGCGCCCAGACCGTCTTGCCGTCGCCCTCCGGCCGCCAACCCCACTCGGTGGCGTACGCCTGGATGATGAACAGCCCCCGGCCGTCCTCCTCGTCCAGCCCGGCGGCCCGGATCTCGGGCTCGCCGTCGGCGAAGTCCCGCACCTCGATCAGTACGACACGGTCACGCGGCCGGCTGATGGTCAGCTCGAAGACGGCACCGAGCCGTGCGGCGTTGGACACCAGCTCGGTCGTCACGAGGTGGACGTCGTCCAGCAACTCCGGCAGCGCCCAGTCCTGCAACCGCCGCTCGACCGCCAGCCTGGCCACCTTGGCGGCGCCCGGATGCGGACCGAGCTTGAGGGAGTACGAGTCGGCGATCATGGCCCTGCCCATCGCGTCCGTCGGGGGATTTTCGATTCGCCTCTCACTCTGTTGCCGTGTGACTACGCTCGGCAACGGAAGCGGACCGACAACCCCCGACAGCGACAGCCCGGAGGGCGACATGGGATATCGGCGCGAGGTCGACCCGACGACATCAGTGGCGGCGCTCTTCGCCCACAAGCTCCGTAGATACCGCGACGCGAACGGCTGGACGCAGGACGCCCTGGCCGACCGCGTCGGCTGCACCGGCGACCTGATCTCGAAGATCGAAACCGCCAAGCGCTCGGCGACGACCTCCATGTCGGAGGACTTCGACCGCCTGTTCGCCCTCGACGGCTACTTCGCCGAGCTCCAGCCCCTCGCCGCCCGTGAACTGGCCCTCGGCTGGTTCCGCCCGTTCCTCGAAGCCGAGGGCACCGCGTCCTCCATGCACATCTTCGAGCCGATGCTGATCACGGGCCTCCTCCAGAACGAGGACTACGCCCGCGCCGTCCTCAGCGCCGGCAACCACCCCGACAAGGTCGAACAGCTGGTAGCCACCCGAATGGAACGCCAGCAGATCCTCCGCCGCGACGAACCCCCGTGGATCGTCCTCCTGCTCGCCGAGTACGCCATCCGCCGCAAGGTAGGCGGCCCCGAAGTGATGCGCGCCCAACTCCAGCGCCTCCTCGACGCGATGAAAGAGCCGAACATCACCGTCCAGCTCCTTCCAGAGGAAGCGCCCGTCTACCTCGCGATGCCCTTCACAATCATGGGCTTCGAGGATAGGCCGGACGTGGCCTACGCGGAGACGAGCGAAATCCCAAGTGGTATCACGAAGGAACATCGGCACGTCGGGAAGCTCAAGGCCCGCTTCGATCTGGTCCGGGCAGCAGCCTTGTCTGCCATGGCGTCCGAGGAACTCATTCGCTCCGTTCTGGAGGACACATGAACCTGGAAGAACTGCCGTCGCTCCAATGGCGGAAGAGCACGCGGACCAACGAGGAAGGCGGTCAGTGCGTGGAGGTGGCCGTCGTCGAAGAGGTCCGTGTCGGCGGCTGAGCAGGAGGTGCGTGACGGATGCATCGCGTGTGAGCTGAGCTCCGGGGTGCGGCCGTTGCCGGGTGGGCGGCTTCACGAGGTCTCCGGTCTGGTCGTGGAGCACTGCGTCGGTCCGCTCGGCGTCGGCACGCTCGTGGTCAAGCCGTTGCGGCATGTCCTCCACGTGGCCGACCTCGACGAGACCGAGAGCGCGGCGCTCGGCCCGCTGTTGCGGCGGACGGCGGCGGCGGTCACGGAGGTGGTCCGGCCGGAGCAGGTCTACGTCTGCCTGTGGTCTCACGCGGACGGGAGGCCGGGCCACATCCACTTCGTCGTCCAGCCGATCACCAGGGCGGACATGACCCGCTTCGGAGAGTCCGGCCCCAAACTCCAAGTCGCGATGTCCCGCGCCGGTGAGTTGCCGGGGGAGGCCGAAGTCGACGCCGTCTGCGCGCGCCTGCGTCCGCTCCTCGCAGATCAGCGCCATTGATCCGAGGACATCGACGGACCGGCAGCTGTTGCGTTTGCTTCGACTGTTGCGCATACTGCGGTTAGGAGGGAGGGGTGGCCATGCCTGCTGCCCAGGTCAAACGATCAATCGAGCCGGGAGCGATCGACGCCGAGGTCGCGGCGCGTGCGCTCAGGCGTATCAAGGACTACCTCATGCGGCATCCAGACCGTGATGCCATTCCGGTCATCGGTGAACACGGCGCTGAAGAAGCTGTGATCCTCCCACGAGAGGCCGTCAGCCTGTTCGCCTACATCCTGGCTCAAGCGGCTGAGGGTAGAGGGGTCTCGGTGATACCGTCGCATGCCGAATTCACCACTCAGCAAGCGGCGGACGTACTGAATGTATCCCGCCCGTACCTTATCGGCCTGCTGGAGGCGGGGAAGATTCCTTATCGGATGGTGGGGAGACATCGCCGTATCACCGTCGATGCGCTGATGGAGTACAAGCGACGCGACGATCAGGAGCGGCGCACCGCCGCGGACGGCCTCGCCGCGCTCGGCCAGGAACTCGAAGCCTGACCATGGCCTTCGTTGTTATCTACGACGCTAACGTCCTCTATGGGAATACGATCCGTGATCTCCTTATTCGTCTGGCTCAGGCCGGTATGGTCCAAGCCAAGTGGACGAACCAGATCTTGGACGAGATGCTCAAGAATCTCGCCGCGAATCGTACCGACATCCCGGCAGAGAAGATCGCGCGTCTGGGCGACCTCATGAACGCTGCGATCCGGGATTGCTTAGTAGAAGGTTATGAACCGCTGATAGAGGGCTTGAAGCTGCCGGATCCCGAGGATCGGCATGTTCTCGCGGCCGCGATCAAGGCGGGTGCTCAGGTCATCGTCACTTCCAACCTGTCGGACTTCCCGAGGGAGGAGCTTGCGGTCTGGGGCATCGAGGCGAAGTCGCCAGACGACTTCCTGCTCGATCAGATCGACTTGGACGACCGGATCGTCTGGGCCTGCATTCAGCAGATCGTGGACTCTCGAGTGAATCCGCCGGAAACGATCGAGGATGTTCTCGACGCGTTGGAACGTGCCGGTCTTGTCGAGTCCGCCGCCGCATTGAGAGACGGCCGGTATCCGGCCTGACGCGCAGTCGGCTCCTGAGGCGGACTGCGGTGGGATATCCGAATCGTCGCGATCGGCCGATCTGAGGCGGAGGTGAGTCCGTCCCCGCCTCAGACGGTCCGGGTGGCGAGGCGATCGCCGGCACGGCGGCGGTCAGTTCGCTTCTCCGCGGCGTCAGGCCAGGCGGGTGGTGGTGATGCCGCCGTCGACGTAGAGGGTGGTGCCGTGGATCATGCGGGCCTCTTCGGAGGCGAGGAAGGCGACAGCGTGGGCGATGTCCTCGGGGGTGACCGGGACTCCGGCCGGAGTTCCGGCGGTCATCTGTTCGATCACGGGGCGGGCGCTCTCGTTGCCGGGAGTCAGGGTGACGCCGGGAGCGACGGCGTTGACCCGGACACCGCGCGGGCCGAATTCGGCGGCCCAGGTCCGGGTCATCTGCTCGTCGGCGGCCTTGGTGGCGGTGTAGAGAGCGGCGAACGGACTTCCCACAGTCGCCATCCAGGACCCGATCGTCACGATCACCCCGGCGCCCCGGGCCGCCATGTCCGGCGCCATCTGGGCGACGAGCACATGGGGTGCCCGGATGTTCACGGCGAGCATCGCGTCAAGGGCGTCGTCGGGGAGGTCCGGCGTGGACGTCGCGGGATAGATGCCGGCGTTGTTCACCAGGATGTCCACCTTCCCGTCCGCGGCCGCCGTCGCCCGGACGGCGAACTCGCGCACCGCGTCGGCGTCGCCCGCCAGGTCGGCGGGGACGAAGTCGGCCTTGTCTCCCGCGGCGCGGATCCCGGCTACCACCTCCTCGCCGCGTCGCGGGTCACGGCCGCTGATGATCACGTGGGCGCCACGTGCCGCGAGCACGCGAGCGATGGCGGCGCCGATGCCGCTGGTCGACCCGGTCACGACGGCGCTGCGGCCGTGAAAGGGCGGTACGGGGGAGGGGCGGAGTTCGTTCGATGAGGTCATGACGCCATTTCACGGGCCCTACCGGCGCGGGACCAGTGCGAGTGTTCCCTAGGCACGGCGTGACCAGGCAAGGCCGTGCCGGCGGCCGTACCGTAGGGGCATGGGTCGAGACCGCTCCGCTTTCGGCGCCTTCCTGCGGGCCCGCCGAGACCGGCTTACCCCCGCCCAGGCCGGGATCGACGCGTTTCCCGGCCCCCGACGGGTGCCCGGCCTGCGCCGGGAGGAGCTGGCCATGCTGGCGGGCCTGAGCACCGATCACTACAGCCGGTTGGAACAGGGCCGACAGGCGACGGTGTCCGAATCCGTGCTCGTCGCGCTGACGCGTGCTCTGCGGCTGAACGAGGTAGAGGCGGCGCATCTTCGGGACCTCGCGGCTCCGGAGATCCGTACCCGCCGGCCGGCGCCGGAGGTGCAGCGCCTCGATCCGGGGCTGATGCGCCTGGCCGCGACCCTGGACCACGTCCCGGTGCTGCTGCTCGGCCGGCGTTCCGAGGTGCTCGCGCACAACGCACTGCTCGAAGCCGTTCTCGGGCGCACTCTGCCGCCGGGCTCTTCCTTCATGGACTACCTGTTCCGCGATCCTCTGGCCCGGGAGCGCATCGTCAACTGGGCCGAGTTCGGCGCCCGGTCGGTCGCCGCGATGCGGATGGAGGTCGGCAGGCGACCGGACGACCAGCGGCTCCTGGCCGCCGTACGCGACCTGCGGCGTACCGACCCGGACGTCGCCCGCTGGTGGGACGACCACACCGTGCGTGACTACGCCTCGGTTCCTAAACGCATCGCGCACCCCGAAGCCGGGGTCCTCGACTTCAATATCGAGATCGTCACCGCGCCCCACGCCCCCGATCAGCACCTCATCGTGTACACCGTCGAGCCCGACTCGTCCACGGCCCGGGTCCTGCCGATCCTGGCCAGCTGGGCCACACCGGCGAGCGCCCGGTCCGGCCGGCAGGGCGGCCAGTGGGTGGAGGATGCCGAGTCCGGTGGCTGAGCAGGCGGCACGCGGCGGATGCGTGGCGTGTGAGCGTTCAACCGATCACCAGGGTGGGCTATCGCTTTCCGCGCCCGGATGGTGCGCGGTCCGCGGGTGAAGGCGGGGCGGTGTCGCGGAGTTCGGCCGCCGAGCGGACGAGTGCGGCGACCGCCTGCGAGCGACTGTTCGGCGGCCATGCGATCACCGTGGTGACCTCCGGCGCGTCGACGACGGGCACGGCGACGTGTTCGGGCCACTGCCAGGCACGGCTGGAGACCGGGATGACGAGCAGCGTCCTGCCGAGCGCCACGAGCTGGGCGAGCTGCGACTGGGTGCGCACCTCCGGTCCGGGCCCGTCCGGGTAGGTCCCGTCGAGCCGGGGCCACCGAGCGATCGGCAGGTCCGGCACATCGCTGACCTCGGCCATCGTGAGCAGATCGCGTGACGCGAGCGGATGCTTCGCGGGAAGGATCGCGACCTGCCCTTCGACGCAGAGGTCCTCGGTGTCGAACCCGGCGAGGTCGTCGAACGGCCGGTGCATGAGGGCCACGTCGGCGTGCCCGTCGCGGAGCAGCCCCGCCTGCTCGCCGACCTCGCACAGGAGGACCTCGATCGGTGCCGCACCGGGTTCGTTCGCGCGCGCGTCGAGGAGCCGCTGCAGCAGTTCGTGGGACGCCCCGGCCTTCGTCACGAGCACCAGTGGCCGTTTCGGATCCCCGGCACGCCGCGTCCGGCGCGCGGCGGCCGCCACCGCGTCGAGGGCCGTTCCGGCCTCGCGGAGCAGCACCCGGCCGGCGTCGGTGAGCGCCACTCCGCGACGGTCCCGATCGAACAGCCGGACTCCGAGCCGCCGCTCCAGCAGGCGGATCGCGCGGGAGAGCGGCGGTTGCGCGATCCCGAGCCGATCGGCGGCGCGTCCGAAGTGCAGTTCCTCGGCGACGGCGACGAAGTACCGGAGCTCGCGGGTCTCGAGATCGTCCACGGACGGAACCTACCGCCTGATACCCGGTGAGTATCACAGCCCACTTAGACGATCTTGGACGCCGAGTGCGCGGCTCACGAGCATGGATGGAGTGAACGACAGGAAGACCGCGCTGGTCACCGGCGCGAACAAGGGAATCGGCTTCGCCATCGCCCAGGGCCTCGGGGCGATCGGCTTCACGGTTGCGGTGGGGGCGCGTGACGATGTCAGGCGCGAGGAGGCCGTCGAGCGGCTGCGCGCCGCAGGCGTCGACGCGTTCGGGGTCGCACTCGACGTCACCTCCGACGACAGCGTCGCCGAGGCGGCGGTGGCGATCGAGAAGACGACGGGGCGGCTCGACGTGCTCGTCAACAACGCGGGTATCGCCGGCCGGACCGACGGCGGCGCGCAGGACCCGACGACGCTCGACCTCGACGTCGTCCGTTCCATCCTCGACACGAACGTGTTCGGGGTCGTCCGGGTGACGAACGCGATGCTGCCGCTGCTCCGCCGCGCGGAGTCGCCGCGCATCGTCAACATGTCGAGCACCATGGGCTCGCTGACGCTGCAGGCCGGCCCGATCATGGCCGCGTACGCCCCGTCGAAGTCGATGCTGAACAGCGTCACGGCGCAGTACGCCCGCCGGCTCGCCGACACGAACGTCATCGTGAACGCCGCCTGCCCCGGCTACGTGGCGACCGACTTCACCGGCTTCAACGGGACGCGGACCCCTGAGCAGGGTGCCGCGATCGCGATCCGGCTCGCCACCCTGCCGGATGACGGGCCGCGCGGCGGCTTCTTCGACGACGAGGGCGTCGTCCCCTGGTGACGCCCGGGCCGTGAGCGCCGAGGATCCTCGTCGTGGGAACGACGAGGATCCTCGGCGTTCCCCTCTGGCTCAGAACTCCAGGACGGCGCGGTAGTGGGCGCGACCCTGGCGGACGTGGTCCAGGGCCTCGTCCATGCGCGTGACCGGGAAGAGCTCGACCTGCGGGCGGATGCCGTGCCGGGCAGCGAAGTCGAGCATCTGCCGGGTCTCCGTCGGTGATCCGGTGATGCCCCCGACGATGGTCCGTTCGCCGGGGAGGAGGCTGAGCGGGCTGATGGTGAGCGCGCCGCTGGGAAGGCCGAGGACGCACAGCCTGCCGCGCGGGCGCAGGGTCGCCAGGTAGGCGTCCCACGGCAGATCGGCCGAGACGGTGGAGAGGACGAAGTCGAACGAGTTCGACACCCGCTCGAGCCCCGCACCCTCGGCCGTCGCGACGAAGTCGTGGGCGCCGAACCGGTGGGCGTCGTCCCTCTTGGCAGGCGTGGAGGAGATGGCGGTCACATGGCAGCCCCACTTCACGAGGAACTGGATCGCCAGGTGCCCCAGACCACCGATCCCGACCACGGCGACGCGGTCCGTCGGCCGTACGCCGTGATGAAGGAGCGGGGGGAAGACGGTCGTCCCGGCGCACAGGAAGGGCCCGGCGTGCTCGGAGGCGATCACGTCGGGGATGGGCTGAACGTGCCGCCAGTCGCTGGCGCGGACGTGGCCGGCGAAGGCCCCTCCGGTCCCGCGGACCACCACGTTGTCCTTGGTCGGGCACAGTTGCTGCCGGCCGCTGAGGCACCATTCGCAGGCGAAGCAGGAGCCGGCCGTGGCTCCGACGCCCACCCGTTGGCCCACGGCCAGCCGCGTGCGATCGACCCCCTCGCCCAGGGCCTCGACCACGCCGACCGCCTCGTGGCCCGCGACGACGGGGAACCTCGCGACGCCCCACTCGTCGTCGATCACGCCGAGGTCGGTGTGGCAGATCCCGCAGTGGGTCACCGCGACCTCGACCTCGAGGGGCCCCAGGGGCGCCGGCTCGTACTCGTGGACCCGTACGGGGCCGCCCGCCCGTTCGACGGCGTACGCACGCCTCGTCATCATTCGCTCCTCAGGTAACTAACTAGATAGTTACAACCTAGGCGGTCGATTCGTTGCACGTCAACCAACTAACCGGTCAGATACCATCGGCGGATGCCCGTCCGCGATGCCGAGGCCACCCGTCGCAGGCTCCTCGCCGCCGCCACCGCCGACTTCGCCGCCCACGGGATCGCCGGTGCGCGGGTCGACCGGATCGCGGCCGAGGCCGGCGTGAACAAGGCGCTGCTGTACTCCCACTTCGGCGACAAGCTCGGACTCTTCGACGCCGTCTTCCGCATGAACGCGGACGCCGTCGTGGAGACGACCCCGTTCACCCCTGAGGATCTTCCGGACTACGCCGTACGCCTGTACGACGCGGCGATCGCGCGGCCGGAGCTGATCCGGCTCGCCACCTGGGCACGGCTCGAACGCGTCACGCCCGGCGGCCTCGTGATGGACGAAGCGGCGAGCGACGCCAAGCTACGGGCGATCGCCGAAGCGCAGCGGACCGGATTCATCACGCCCGCGATGGAGCCGCGGGACGTGCTCGCGCTGGTCATCGCGATGGCCCTGACCTGGTCCTGCGCGAGCCTGTCCTACGTCGCCGCCCCCGGCGACCCGGACGCGGACCATCAACGCCGCCGGCAGGCCCTGTCCACGGCGGTGTCGGGCGCCTTCCGCCCCTGAGCTCAGGCGGCGGGCCAGATGCGGCGCATCGAGGGGACGGCCATCAGGTCGCCGACGACGAACTCCTGCGCCGGGCCCTGCCAGGCGAACGGCATGAACACCGCGAGGGCGCAGCCCGACTGGTGCTCGACCTCCATGGCGACCGCGTCGACGGTGCCGGGCGGGGCCGCGCTCGGGTCGTTCCGCCAGTCCGTGGTCCGGCGGAGCCGGACGTCCACGGGTGCGGTGTCGCCCGGCGACGGCTCCTTCATGCGCACGTAGTAGGCGATCACGGCGCATCGCAGCTCGGCCGCACGGGCGCGGTACCCGTCGGCGAGGTGGTGCAGCGCCCCGGCGGTGGCCGTCGTGTCGTAGGAGTAGTCCGCGTCGTACTGCCCGGCCTTCCGCAGCACCCCGTCGGCGTCCATCACCAGGCCGAACGGGTAGAGCATGCCGGCGTCGGGCTCCGGGCGGAGCCGGCTCTCGGCGCCTTCCAGGGCGGCCGCGAGGCAGGCGTCCATGTCGCCTCGGGCCCGCCGGGGGACGGAGCCGTCCATCAGCATCAGCGTCAGCGTCTGCATCGGATGCGGATAGGTGGGGGGGAAGTCGCCCGCGGCTCGCCAGGAGGACACGGCCCGAAATCCTAATCGACGAAGATGCGCCGGGTCCGGCGACTTCGACGGATGAAAAGCCGTTTCGTCGTTTTGCCTCCCCGGCCCTCGGTCGAAGGCGTACGAAGCGCTCGGTGAAGGCACCGTCGGCGAGGTGATTTGTACTGATACGCGCATTCGGTGGCGGCGATCACCGAGACCTCTGCCCGCCCCGAGCCGACGTGGCCGGGGCGACGCGGTACGGTCGGCGATCATGGCTCACCGGACCTATGAGGAGTACTGCGCGGCCGTCGAGGCCGAGGTCGCGCGGTTCGTCGCGATCGTCGGGGAGGCCGACCCGGCCGCGTCCGTCCCCACGTGTCCCGGTTGGACGATCGCCGACCTCACCAGGCACCACGGCACCACCTACCGGTGGATGACCCATCTGGTGCGCACCCGGGCCACCGAGCGCGTCTGGTCGCGGGACGTGCCGCTCGACCTGCCGGAGGACGTGCGGGCGTACCCGGCCTGGGTGGCGGAGTCGGCGGCGATCCTGCTGGAGACCCTGCGCGCGACCGACCCCGACCGGCCGAACTGGACGATCGGCGCCGACCGGCACGTCCGCTTCTTCCCCCGCCGGGTCCTGTTCGAGGCCGTCGTCCACACGGCGGACGCGGAGATCGCGGTCGGCCGCCAGCCTCGGGTCGACGCGGCCACGGCGGCCGACGGCATCGAGGAACTCCTGGAGAACCTGCCGGCCTTCGGCTGGGTCGCCGACCGCGTACGCGAACTGGACCGTGACGGCGAGACCCTGCACCTGCACGCGACCGACGGCGACGGCGAGTGGATGATCCGGCCGGGCGACGGAGGCTTCACCTGGGAGCGCGGCCACGGCAAGGGGACGACCGCCGTACGGGCGGCGACCGGGGACCTGCTGCTGCTCGTCTACGGCCGCCTGCGGCCTGACGATGAAAGGCTGGAGGTCTTCGGCGACCGTGATCTGCTGTCCGCGTGGCTGGCGGCCACCGGCCTCTGACGCGCCGTCCGCCCGCGCTCGGCGGGACAGGTCGCCATGCCCGCAGGCCAGAGGCCCTAAAGGTCGCCGTCCTTGAGCCAGTCGCTCCAGGAGTAGTTCCAGTACTTCCAGTCGCCGTCGTTGGGCTCGTCGACGAACCGGCGGGACGTACCGGTGATCTTGACGATGTCGCCGCGCTGGGCGATGCCGAAGAAGTAGCGGGCGCCGGCCGGGGAGGTGCGGACGCAGCCGTGGCTGGCGTTGCGGTGGCCGAGGGCGTCGTACTCCCCGACGCTCTGGTGGACGTACTCGCCGCCCATCGAGATCCGCACCGCGAGGTGGACGTTCTCCTTGTAGTAGTCACAGTCGGGCTGGTCGGGTTTGCAGTTCGGCGACTCCATCTGCACCACCGGCTTCTTCTCCCTGGTCAGGTGGATGCCGCTGGTGGTGGTGTACTCCCGGGTGGTGCCCTTGCCCATGCTGATCCGGAACGTCCGCACCAGGCCGTCGTGGTCGACCCTCATCCGGTGTGTGCGGGCGTCGGCGACCGTGATGTTCGACGCGCCGATGGCGAAGGTCCGGGTGACGTCCGCCGTCCCGTACACGCCCTTGGCGGCGCGTACGCCGGCCAGGTGCGCGGTGAAGACGACGTTCTGGTGCGGCTGCCAGTAGCGGTGGGTCCGGTAGACGACCTGACGGTCCGACGTCCAGTGCCAGGCGCCCTCGTCCCCCTTGTCGGCCTTCACCTCGAGGGCGCGCGTGACCTGGGCACGGTCGCCCACCGGGCCGTCGAACGTCACGATGATCGGCATTCCGACGCCGACCTTCTCGCCGGCCTGCGGCGTGACGTCGGCGATGCCGATCCGGTGCGCGGCCGGAGCCGTACGGAAGCGGCTCATCACCGCGGTGACCCGGCCCTCGGCGTTCCGGGCCAGGGCCTTCACCTGGTACCAGACCCCGGGTCTCAGGGTCCACATGGTCCGCCACGACCGGCGGTCGGGGCCGAACGCACCGGGTGTCGTCGTGCCGTCCTGGCGTACGTCCACCTCGTCGAGCCGCCCGCCGGAGACGGTGACCTCGACGCTCCGATCCGGCCGTACGGTCCGCCTGCCGTCGGCGGGCTTGATCGTGATCTCCGCGTCCGCCGCGGCCGAGGTCGCCTTCCGGCCGCCGCCGGAGCAGGCCGGCGTCAGGGCGACGGTCGCGGCGGCGATGGCCAGACCGGCGATCAGCCGCCGATTCCTCATGTGGATCTTCACTTCCTATGAGATGCGCGTACGGCGGGCAGGTTCGCCGGAGCGGCGTACCACCCAAGCATCCGTCGAGACGACGCCGAACGCCGCGATTGCGCGCGGCGTGTCCGCGACACCCGGGTCACATCAACCGCCTCCGGGGGCCGGTAGTGTGGGGGCGCTATGAAGACGATCGTTCATCTGCTGCGCCACGGCGAGGTGCACAACCCCGAGGGTGTCCTGTACGGGCGGCTGCCGGGATACCACCTCAGCGACGACGGCCGGCTGATGGCGAAGGCGGCGGCCAAGTGGTTCGACGGGCGCGACATCACCGTGCTCGTGTCCTCGCCGATGGAGCGTGCCCAGGAGACGGCCGAGCCGATCGCCGAGACGCTCGGCCTGCCCGTCGGCACCGACGAGCGCCTCATCGAGGCCGCCAACCACTTCGAGGGCCACACGTTCGGCGTGGGCGACGGGTCGCTGCGCCGCCCGGAGCACTGGCCGTTCCTCTGGAACCCCTTCCGGCCGTCCTGGGGCGAGCCGTACGAGGAGATCGCCCGGCGCATGCTGGCGGCGATGGCCGACGCGCGCGACGCCGCGCGCGGGCACGAGGCGGTGTGCGTGAGCCACCAGCTGCCGATCTGGGTGACGCGGCGGCGGGTCGAGGGCCGCCGGATGTGGCACCACCCGGGGCGCCGGCAGTGCGCGCTGGCCAGCGTGACGAGCTTCACCTACGACGACGATCGCATCGTCAAGGTGGGCTACGCGGAGCCGGCGGGGGACCTGTCCCGCCGCCCCAGTGTCCCCGGCGCCTGAGCCCTCCTGCACAATAGAAGCGAGTACTACACGATGTAGTAGTAGGAGTGTGCCCGTGACCCCCCGTGCCCTGACCCTTCCGGCGGTGGTTCTGCTCGGCATCGGCGCGCTCGCGGGATGCGCGGGCACCGACGCGGTCCAGAGCGGCGCCGGGAACTCCGACTCCCGGTACGTCGCCGGTGACAACTCCAGCCAGATCATCAAGAACCGCAAGCCCGCGCCGCAGGTGAAGGGCACGACGCTCGACGGCAAGCCGTACGACCTCGCCGCGCAGAGCGGCAAGGTCACGGTCGTCAACTTCTGGGCGTCCTGGTGCGCGCCGTGCCGCGCCGAGGCGCCGACGATGGAACAGATCTACGAGCAGACCAAGGGCTCGGGCGTGCAGTTCCTCGGCGTCGACATCAAGGACGGCAAGGACAACGCGCAGGCGTTCCTCCGCACCTTCAAGATCACGTACCCGAGCCTGTACGACCAGGCCGGGCAGGTGGCGCTGGCCTTCCGCGACATCCCGCCGAACGCCGTGCCCTCCACGCTCGTCATCGACCGGCACGGCAAGGTCGCGGTCCGCATCATCGGCAGCGTGCCGTACTCCCACCTCCGGGACCTCGTCACCAAGGTCGCAGCCGAGAAATGAGCCGTACCCCGATGCGCCGTCGCGCCGTGACACCCTCGGCCACGGCCGTACGGGTGGTGATCGCGTGGTGAGCACCATCACCAGCGGATCGCTCGTCATGGCGCTCCCGGTCGCGGCGGCGGCCGGGCTCGTGTCCTTCCTGTCCCCGTGCGTGCTGCCCCTGGTGCCGGGCTACCTGTCGTACGTCACCGGGATGAGCGGCGCGGACCTCGGGGAACAGCGGCGGGGGCGGCTCCTGCTCGGGGTCGCGCTGTTCGTCCTCGGGTTCACGGTGGTGTTCGTGAGCGCCGGACTGGCGTTCGGCGGGTTCGGCGCGCTGCTGCAACGACACGCCGACGTGATCACGAAGGTCCTGGGCGGGGTCACGATCCTGCTCGGCCTGGCGTTCATGGGCTTCATCCCCGGGCTGCAGCGGACGGTCAAGTCGAGCCGGCTGCCCGCCGCCGGAGTGGCGGGCGCGCCGTTCCTCGGCGCGCTGTTCGGGCTCGGCTGGACGCCCTGCATCGGCCCGACCCTCGCGGCCGTGCAGGCGATGGCCTACACCGAGGCGAGCGCGACGCGCGGGGCGCTGCTGTCCTTCGCCTACTGCCTCGGCCTGGGCGTGCCGTTCCTGGTCACCGCCGTCGCGTACCGTAAGGCACTGGGCGCGTTCGGCTGGGTCAAGCGCCACTACCAGGCCGTGATGCGCATCGGCGGCGGCCTGCTGGTCGCCATCGGGCTGCTCCTCGTCACCGGGCTGTGGAGCGACCTGACGGTCCAACTACAGAGCTGGGTCTCCGGCTTCAAGACGGTGATCTGATGAGCTTCGACAAGGGGGCACGCCCGTGAGCGTCGACGCTCCTGAGGCACAGGCCGCGCCGCAGGCGCCACGGGAGCGCCCGGCGGGCATCGGCGTGCTCGGCTGGCTCCGGTGGGGCTGGCGGCAGCTGACCTCGATGCGCACCGCGCTGGTGCTGCTGTTCCTCGTCGCGCTCGGCACCGTGCCCGGCTCGTTCCTGCCGCAGCGGGGGCTCGCGCCGGAGAAGGTCACGACCTTCTTCCAGCAGCACAAGACGCTCGCGCCGGTGCTGGACAAGCTGTCGCTGTTCGACGTGTTCGCCGCGCCCTGGTTCGCGGCGATCTACATCCTGCTGTTCGTCTCCCTGGCCGGCTGCGTGCTGCCGCGCGCCAAGCACCACCTCGTCCAGCTGCGCTCCCGCCCGCCGAAGGCCCCGCGCAACCTCGGCCGGCTGCCGGAGGCCGCGTCGTACGAGACGGACGCCGCCCCCGACGAGGTGCTCGCCGAGGCCCGCACGATCCTCAAGGACCGGCGGTTCCGCGTCGACGCGTACGACGACGCGGTCGCCGCCGAGAAGGGCTACCTCCGCGAGACCGGCAACCTGGTCTTCCACGTGGCCCTGCTCGTGCTGCTGTTCGCGGTCGGCTCCGGCGCGGCGTTCGGCTACAAGGGCAACGTCCTGGTGACCGAGGGGGAGGGCTTCTCCAACACCCTCGCCTCGTACGACGCGTTCAAGGGCGGCCGCAGCTTCACCGCCTCGAAGCTGCCGCCCTTCACCGTCTGGCTCGACTCCTTCTCGGCGAGCTACCTGCCGAGCGGCCCGAACCGCGGGCAGCCGACGAACTTCTCGGCCAAGATCCGGTACCAGAACGGCCTGAAGTCCGCGGTCAAGTCCTACGACCTGAAGGTCAACCACCCGCTGAACGTGGACGGGGCGCGCGTCTACCTCCTGGGCCACGGCTACGCGCCGCGCTTCACCGTGAAGGACGGCAAGGGCCAGGTCGCCTTCCAGGGGGCCGTGCCGTTCCTGCCGACGAACGAGGCGACGTACGCCTCCGAGGGCGTCATCAAGGTGCCCGACGCCCAGCCCGACCAGCTCGGCTTCATCGGGCTGTTCTGGCCCACCGCCGTGCCGAACCAGCAGGGCAAGGTCGTCTCGGCCTTCCCCGCCGCGTGGAACCCGCAGGTCGCGCTGTTCGCCTTCAAGGGCGACCTCGGCCTGTCCAACGGCGCCCCGCAGTCGGTGTACCGGCTGGAGACCGCCAAGCTCAAGCCGCTCCTGATGGGCAACAAGGTCAAGCCCCTCGCGGTCGGCCAGACGCTGCAGCTGCCGAGCGGCGCCGGCTCGGTGACCTTCGACGGCTACCGGCAGTACGTCACCATCCAGGTCAACCACGATCCCGGCCGGGTCCCCGCGCTCGCCGCCGGCATCGTCGCGATCATGGGCATCGTGACCTCCTTCCTCGTGCGCCGCCGCAGGGTGTGGGTCCGTGCGAAGGCCGCGGAGGGCGGGCGTACCGTGGTCCAGGTCGGAGGGCTCACCCTCGGCGGCGCCACTCCCGACTTCCAAGCGATCGTCGAGCGGCTCAAGACGGCCGCCCCGGAAGAGCCCCGGAGCACGGCTCCGGACGAACCCCCGAACACAGACGAGGAGTGACGGCCGTGGTCGACCCCTATCTGGCCCACCTGAGCAACCAACTGATGCTCGGCGCGGTGCTGTTGTACGTCGTCGCCATGGTCGGATACGCCGCCGACATCTCGTTCGGGCGGCGGCGCGTCGCGGCGGTGCCGCAGGAGGCGAAGGTCCTCGTCGGCGCGGGCGGCCCCGAGGCCGTGGAGGACGTGCCGGAGGCCACGGACGAGCCCGAGGGCGAGCGCCGCAAGGTCGACTGGGGCCGGTTCGCCATCCTGCTCAACGTGCTCGCCTGGGGCGTGCACGGCGCCGAGATCGTCACCCGGGGCATGGCGGCCGACCGCGTGCCCTGGGGCAACATGTACGAGTTCGTGTCCGCGATCACGTTCGCCGCGGTGACCGTGTACCTCGTGATGCTCTGGCGCTACAAGACCACCTGGCTCGGCCCGTTCCTCATGGTGGCCGTCGTCATCGCGCTCGGCATCGCGACGATCTGGCTGTACGACGACCCGGGCCCGCTCCGCCCGGCGCTGCACTCGTACTGGATCGCGATCCACGTGACCGCCGCCGTGACCGCCACCGGGATCTTCACCGTCGCCGGCGTCGCCACGATCCTCTACCTGCTCAAGGCCCGCCGGACGGCGCCCAAGCCGGGCGGCCTGTTGGAGCGGGTCCCGGACGCCGAGACGCTCGACCGCATCTCCCACCGCACGATGATGTTCGGCTTCCCGATCTGGACGTTCGCCATCATCGCCGGCGCGATCTGGGCGGACTCCGCGTGGGGCCGCTACTGGGGCTGGGACCCCAAGGAGACCTGGTCGTTCATCACCTGGGTCGTCTACGCCGGGTACCTGCACGCCCGCGCCACCGCGGGCTGGCGGGGCCGCAAGGCGGCCGTCATCTCGCTGATCGCCTTCGGGTGCCTCCTGTTCAACTTCTTCGGAATCAACTACCTCGTCTCCGGGTTGCACTCCTACGCTGGGTGAACATTTATCTCCCACCGCCAACTTTTTGCCGACGCCGTGCGTCGGACAAGGCGTGGGTGAAACTGGGAGGACTCGCGTGGGTAACAGGCGGTCGGCCGTTGGCATGCTGGCGATGGTGGCGCTGCTCGCCGGTGCGTCCGCATGCACGGGCAGCAGTGAGGCGGGCACGAACGGCAAGGACGGCACGAAGGCCCCCGACGCCCAGGTGCGCATCACTCCGGCCAACGGCACCGGCGCCGCCCGTCCCGACCAGGGCGTCGCGGTCGCGTCGTCGGGCGGCAAGCTGGAGCAGGTGACGGTCACCCAGGGCGGTGCGCCGGTGCCGGGCGACTTCACCGCCGACCACATGCAGTGGAAGACCAAGTGGACGCTCAAGCCCGGCGCGTCGTACAGCGTGAACGTCACGGCGAAGAACGCCAAGGGCAAGACCACGACGACGCAGAGCACGTTCACGACGCAGAAGGCCACGCAGAGCTTCAAGATCGCCGACATCACGCCGATGCCGGGGGAGAAGGTCGGCGTGGGCATGCCGATCATCGTGAAGTTCGACACGCCGATCGCCAACAAGGCGAACGTCGAGCGGGCGCTCGAGGTGAAGTCGGACAAGGGTGACACCGGCGTCTGGCACTGGATGTCGCCCACGGAGGTCGTCTTCCGTACCCAGAAGTTCTGGGGCGCGCACCAGAACGTCACGTTCACCGCCCACCTCGCCGGCGTCCGCGGCCTCAAGGGCGTGTACGGCAAGGCGGACGTGTCCCAGTCCTTCAAGATCGGCGCCTCGAACGTCACCGTGGCCAACGCCAAGACGCACTACATGAAGGTGAACCACGACGGCGTCGTCAAGACGTTCCCGATCAGCACGGGCATGGGGACGACGACGGAGTACACCACGACCAGCGGCCTGCACATCACGCAGGAGAAGTCCGAGAGCGTGACGATGGAGTCCCCGGGCCGCAAGCCGGGCGACGCCGGCTACTACAAGGAGGTCGTGCACCTCGCGGTCCGGATCACCAACCGCGGTGAGTACGTCCACCAGAGCGTCGGGGAGTACGACGCCCTCGGCCACCGCAACGCCAGCCACGGTTGCGTCCGCACCTCGCCGACCGGAGCCCGGTACTTCTACGACATCGCCCAGCGCGGCGACATCGTGAACGTCACCGGCACGAGCCGGAAGCTGGCCAACGAGGTCGACTCGAACGGCTGGGTGTTCTGGGCCCTGCCGTGGAACAAGTGGGTCGCGGGCAGCGCCCTGGCCTGACCCGCCGAAGACAGCTCGCTCCGGCCCCGGCCGCCGTCACGGCGCCGGGGCCTTTGAGATCTATCTAGGACTCCTCGCCGCGGAGGCGGCGGTCCAGCTGGCGGAGGAACTCCGGGTCGTCGTCCGGGCCGAGCGGGCCGCGCCGGTCCGCCGGCCCCGGATCGTCCCGGCCGAACTCCCGCGAGGTGAGGAACTCCGGCGGCCACGCGGTAACGCCGGCCGTCACGAACCTGCGGCGCCGGCCGAAGAGCAGCCAGGCGATCGCGCCGAGTTCGAAACCCAGCAACACAATGAGGAACCACGCGAACTTCGGCAAATGCCGAGTTTCGGTCTCATCGGTCGACAGGACCTCAAATAGGCAGAAAAGCCACACGCCGAGTGCGACAAGGACGAGCACGACGGCAAGGACGAGCATGCTCGCAGGGTAACCCGCCCACCTGAACGCCACCGCAGAGGTGACCGCATCGGGTCTTGAAGGTGGCCGTACGGGGGTGCGGCGGGACGCCGGATCGCCGGCGGTGGGGATGACGGGCGGACGGAGGCTGGCTTACGCTTCCGCTTAGCCGAGGCGAGGGGCCGTGTCATGCGTTACCGGGTGAACCGTCGCCAGCAGCCCGAGGCGCCGGCCGCCGAGTCCCGGACCGGGCGCCACCGCCGGAGCAAGGACTCCGCCGGAGACGCCGATCGGACGGCGCCCGCCGAACGCCACGTCGCCCGTCCGCGCCGCCTGCAGCCCAGAGACGCGCTCGGCCGCTTCCGCAAGCTGCGCCCGGACGAGGAACGGCGGCTCACGGACCGCGCGGACACCCCGCTGCCCGACCGGCCGAAGACGCCCGACCGGCCGGCCGAGGCGCGCTACACCTGGCGCGACTTCGAGCTCGACGACGAGCTCCCGCGCGCGGCGCCGCACTCGCCCGACGCGCCCGACGTACGGGACGGACGCCGGCACTGCGGATCGCTCGAGGACATCCTCTACCGCCAGTGGCCCGCCGACGGGGAGCCGGTCTCCCCGGACGTCGTGCGGGCCGTGGACAGCCTCGCCGAGCTGCCCGACGTGCTGAAGGACAAGCTGGCCGAGAGCCTGAACGGCATCTACGTGGGCTCCGGCGGCGTGCCGGACCTCGACGACATGGCCTACCTCCGGGGCGAGCCCCTGCCGTCGGGCAAGGCGACCTGGGACATCTGCGCGGGGGCGTACGGGGACCGCACCATCGTCGTCGGTGACCGTCCGTCACCGACTCCAGACGTGATGCTGCACGAGATTGGGCACGCTCTTGACGACATCGACGGCACGATGACCGATGAGAGCGGCCGACAATGGCAGTCCGACAGTCCGGAGTTCCGTGCGCTGTACGCCCAATGTCTTCCACACTTGGAGAGTGAGTTTCACCGGCAGGCGGAAGATCTGGGCCGTCACGAGTTCTTCGCGGACGCCTTCGCGGCGATCGCGTCCCGCCAACGGCCGGCGCTTGTCGACATGCTCGGCGGGGATACCCGAACAGCGCTCAACGTAATGCTTTTCTTCAACCGCAAATACGGGATTTAGGTGATGGCGCGATGTACGTGATCAGGCTCCCCGGCGGGAACCTGCGGGTGCCCGCGAGCGTGCTGGCACCCGGACGGCGGGCGCACGGAGGGACGGGGAGCGTGATCGGCCAGGCCTATGTGGAGATCGGCCCGGAAGACCCCGACTACCAGCGACTTCTCGCGGAGTCGATCTCGGAAGAGGAGATGGCCGAGAAGCGACGTCGCTGGCGCGAGGACGACGAGGCGCTGCGCGCCGAATTCGAGGAGTTCAAGGCCCGGCAGGCGGAGGAGTGACGGGCCTGACAGGCGGAGGGATGACGGCGAGGTCCGGTCGCCGCCGTCGACCGTCTACCGGCTGAGTTCGCTGCGTACGGAGGACTCGACCGGCTCCTCGCCCCTCAGTAGTGCGTGCACCTCGGATTCCCGGAAACGACGGTGCCCCCCCGGCGTCCGGATGCTGCTGATCCGACCGGCCGCTGCCCAGCGTGTTACCGTTTTCGGGTCGACCCGGAACAGGGCGGCGACCTCACCCGGGGTCAGCAGGCGCTCGCTCGTACTCTCCACGTTTTCTCTCCCCCTTTGTCCCGCTCTCGTCGCGGGTGGACTGTTTCTCAGTCTGCCGTGTCAAGACCGATTTCTCCCTTGTTTTCGGAAAACATCACGCTGCGTAGTTTTGTGACATGCAGTAATGACTGGACGTGACGGATCAGTTGCGGCCCTCCGGTCGGACGATCGACCTGTCGCCCACAGTGACGCCCCGGAGCCACGTAGGGTGCTCGCTATGTCCGATCTTGTAACACCGGAGGAGATCGAGGACGCCGCCCGGCGGCTGTCCGGGGTGGCGATGCGCACCCCCCTGGTGCCGCTCCGCGGCACGGCGCCCTCGGCCCCGCTCCTGCTGAAGGCCGAGTCGCTGCAGCCGGTCGGCTCCTTCAAGCTCCGCGGCGCGTACGCCGCGGTCAGCGCACTGCCCGAGGAGGAGCGTAAGAACGGCGTCATCGCGCACTCCAGCGGCAACCACGCCCAGGCGGTGGCCTACGCCGCGCACGTGCTCGGCATCCCCGCCGTTCTCGTCGTCCCGCACACGATCCCGGCCGTGAAGGCCGACGCCTGCCGCGCGCTCGGCGCCGAGATCGTCTACGTCGAGCCGACCATGGAGGCCCGGGTGGAGACGGCCGACCGGCTGGCCGGCGCGCACGGGTACGCGCTCATCCCGCCGTTCGACGACGCGCGGATCATCGCGGGACAGGGCACGATCGGCCTGGAGATCCTCGAGGACGAGCCCGAGGCCGACGCGGTCTTCGTGCCGATCAGCGGGGGCGGCCTCATCGCCGGCGTCGCCACGGCGATCAAGGCGAAGCGCCCCGAGACCAAGGTCATCGGCGTGGAGCCCGCGCTGGCCGCCGACGCGCGCGACTCCTTCCGCGTCGGCCGCCGGATCGGCTGGCCGGCCGCCGAGACGAGCCGGACCATCGCCGACGCCCTGCGCGTCGAGCGCCTCGGCGAACGGCCCTTCGAGCACATCCGCGCGTACGTCGACGACGTCATCGTGGTCTCCGAGGACGAGATCCGTTCCGCGATGCGGCTGCTCGCCCGCCGCGCGGGCCTGGTCGCCGAGCCGGGCGGAGCGGTGGCGACGGCCGGGCACCTGGCGGCGACCGGGTCGCGCGGACGGCACCACACGGGACGCCCCCGGCGTCACGTCGCCATCGTCTCCGGCGGCAACGTGGACCCGGCCCTGTACGCGGAGATCCTCGCCGAGCCGGAGCAGCCCGAGCGGAACTGACGGCCCGGGAGACACCGACGGTCCGAGCGGAACCGACGCTCGTGGTCCGGGGACCGGCGGGCCGGGCCCCGGACCGACTCCCGCGAAGGGGGGATAGTCTCAGAACGTCATGCGTTCCGTACTCGTTTACACCCTTGCCCGGCTGGCGCTGTTCGGCGCGACCGCCGGAGTGCTGTTCCTGGCCGGAGCGCGTGGGTTCCTGCTCCTCGCGCTGGCCATCCTGATCAGCGGCGTCATCAGCTTCGTCCTGCTGTCACGTCAGCGCGACGCCGTCTCGTCCTCCGTCACCGAGCGCGCCGCCCGGATGCGGGAGAACCTCGCCGCCGGCGCCGCCCGCGAGGACGAGGACGACGAGGACGCCACGAAGAAGGACGTCCCGGCGCCCTCGTCGACGACCCGTCAGGACGACCGGGAGCCCAGCGCCTGACTCACCGGTCAGCGGACGGCGTGGTGCAGGGCCACCGCGCCGAACGTCAGGTTGCGCCAGCGGACCGAGGTCCAGCCGGCGTCCTGGATGAGCCGGGCGAACCCCGCCTGGTCGTGCCAGGCCGCCGTCGACTCCGCGAGGTAGTGGTAGGAGTCGGGGTTCGAGCTGACCTTCGCCATCAGCGGCAGGCCGACCTTCAGGTGCAGGCCGTGCAGGGTCCGCAGCACCGGGTTCGGCGGCCGGCTGACCTCGCAGACGAGCAGCCGCCCGCCCGGCCTCGTCACCCGGCGCATCTCGGCCAGCGCCCGGACCGTGTCGCTCACGTTGCGGATGCCGAAGGAGATCGTCACCGCGTCGAAGGACTCGTCGGCGAACGGGAGGCGCAGCGCGTCCCCGGCCACGAACCGCACGCCCGCGTACCCGTTGCGGCGCACGCCCTCCCGCAGCATGCCGAACGAGAAGTCGCAGGCGGTGGTGTGCGCCCCCGCCTCGGCGAACGGGACGGACGAGGTGCCCGTGCCGGCGGCGAGGTCGAGGACCCGTTCGCCGGCGCGCACGTCGAGCGCCTTGACGACCTCGCGCCGCCACAGCCGGTCGAGGCCGCCCGTCATCAGGTCGTTGAGCAGGTCGTAGCGCGCGGCGGTGCGGTCGAACATCGCCGCCACCTCCGCGGGTCGCTTGTCCAGGGATGCCCGCGTCATGAGAAGTAAGCGTACGCAAGCGGCCGGTTAACGCGGCACGCGGGCAGGCGCGTACGATCGGGCAGCGCGCATGGTTCCCGAGCATCGAGAGGCACGGTCTACACTCACGGTGTAGGGAGCTTGTGAAGCGCTTCACAAAAGAACAAAGAGAGCCACCCCGGGTCGCACCCGGCTCCACGCAGCCCCGTACGATCCGTCGCGGCAGCCCCCGACTCAGGGGCGCACAACCGAAACCGTGCACCCGAAGGAATCCCGTGACCGAGCCAGTGTCCACAACGCAGAAGGACCCCGAGACCGAAGCCGACGTCATCGTCGTCGGCGCGGGCCCGGCGGGCTCGACCACTGCCTACCACCTGGCGCAGGCGGGTCTCAACGTTCTGCTGCTGGAGAAGACGACCTTCCCGCGCGAGAAGGTGTGCGGTGACGGCCTGACCCCCCGTGCGGTCAAGCAGCTGGTGAAGATGGGCGTCGACATCGACGCGCCCGGCTGGATCCGCAACAAGGGGCTGCGGATCATCGGCGGCGGCGTCCGGCTCGAACTGCCCTGGCCGGACCTGGCGAGCTACCCCGACTACGGCCTGGTCCGCACGCGGATGGACTTCGACCAGATCCTCGCCGAGCGCGCCGTCGCCGCCGGCGTCAAGCTCCACATGAACACCAACGTCACCGGCCCGGTCCTCGACGACCGCACCGGCCGGATCACCGGCGTCGTCGCGAAGACCGCCGACGGCGAGGTGACCTACAAGGCGCCGCTCGTCGTCGCGGCGGACGGCAACTCCACGCGGCTCTCGCTCGCGATGGGCCTGCGCAAGCGCGACGACCGGCCGATCGGCGTGGCGGTCCGGCGCTACTACACGAGCCCGCGCCACGACGACGACTTCCTCGAGTCCTGGCTGGAGCTGTGGGACGGTGACCGCCTGCTGCCCGGCTACGGCTGGATCTTCGGCGTCGGCGACGGCACCTCCAACGTCGGCCTCGGCCTGCTCAACACCAGCGAGGCGTTCAAGAACGTCGACTACCGTGCACTCCTGCGCAGCTGGCTCGCCGGGATGCCGGAGGAGTGGGGCTACCAGGAGGACAACGCCACCGGCCCGGTGCGCGGCGCGGCCCTGCCGATGGGTTTCAACCGGACCCCGCACTACACCCGCGGCCTCCTGCTCGTCGGTGACGCCGGCGGCATGATCAACCCGTTCAACGGCGAGGGCATCGCGTACGCGATGGAGTCCGGCGAGATGGCCGCCGAGATCATCGCCCAGGCTCTGGCCCGGCCGACCCCCGCGCAGCGCGAGCGTGCCCTGCACGACTACCCGCGCGTGCTCAAGGAGGCCTACGGCGGCTACTACACGATCGGCCGGATCTTCGTGAAGGCGATCGGCGATCCGCGGATCATGAAGTTCGCGACGCGCCATGGCATGCCGCACCCGACGCTGATGAGGTTCACGCTCAAGCTGCTCGCCAACCTGACCGATCCGCGGGGCGGCGACGCGATGGACCGCGTCATCAACGCGATGTCGAAAATGGCTCCGGCGGCGTGAGACGAGAGAAGAAATGATGATCGCCCTGCCTAGGATTGGGAATCCCGCCTCTGGACCGCGGCCGTGCCGCGCCGGTGGCGCGCTCGAAGGCAACACCAAGAGGGGGGTGTAGGGATTTGAACCTCTACGTTCCTATTGTCGTACTCGGCGCGCTCGCGCTGCTGTTCGCCGTGGGTTCGGTCATCATGGGGTCCTTCACAGGTCCCAAGCGCTGGAACCGCGCACGTCTCGAAGCGTACGAATGCGGCATCGAACCGACGCCGCAGCCGGTCGGCGGTGGCCGCTTCCCGGTGAAGTACTACCTGACCGCGATGCTGTTCATCGTCTTCGACATCGAGATCATCTTCCTCTACCCCTGGGCGGTCGCCTTCGACCACATGGGGCTGTTCGGTCTCGTCGAAATGGTGCTCTTCATCGTCACCGTCCTCATCGCGTACGCCTACGTGTGGCGTCGCGGTGGTCTGGAGTGGGACTGACAATGGGTCTTGAAGAGAAACTCCCCGCAGGCGTCCTGCTGACCACGGTCGAGCAGGTCATCGGCCTGGCGCGCAAGAGCTCGGTCTGGCCGGCGACGTTCGGTCTGGCCTGCTGCGCCATCGAGATGATGGCGACCGGCGACCCGCGCCACGACTTCTCCCGGTGGGGCATGGAGCGCGCCTCGGGCTCGCCGCGGCAGGCCGACCTGATGATCGTCGCCGGCCGGGTGAGCCAGAAGATGGCCCCCGTCCTCCGGCAGATCTACGACCAGATGGCCTCGCCCAAGTGGGTCATCGCGATGGGCGTGTGCGCCTCCTCCGGCGGCATGTTCAACAACTACGCGATCGTCCAGGGCGTCGACCACATCGTGCCGGTCGACATCTACCTGCCCGGCTGCCCGCCGCGCCCGGAGATGCTGCTCGACGCGATCCTCAAGCTGCACGACAAGATCCAGAACACCAAGCTGGGCGTGCACCGCAAGCGGGAGATCGAGGAGCTGGAGAAGGCCCGGCTCCGCCAGCTCCCGCTCCTGGACCAGCCCGAGGTGGTGTCATGACTTCACAGCACCCTGAGCAGCAGGCCGAGCAGGCCGCCGACCAGCTCCCGGCGCACGCCGAGGAGGACCGGCGCGAGCAGCCGATCGCCCGGATGGGCATGTTCGGCGCCAAGACGACCGGCGACACCTCCGGCTACGGCCGGCTCGTCGTCCGGCAGTCGCCCAAGGTCTCCAGCCCGCGCCCGTACGGCGGTCCGCGCACGACCGGCGCCGAGGGCGAGTTCGACGAGATCGCGGACGCGCTGGAGCGCGCCTACCCCGAGTTCGGCGAGGCGATCGAGCGCGTCGTCGTGGACCGCGGCGAGCTGACCCTCGTCGTCCGCCGCGAGCACCTGGCGCAGGTCGCCCAGGTGCTGCGCGACGACCCGGCGCTGCGCTTCGAGCTGTGCACCGGCGTGTCCGGCGTGCACTACCCGGCCGAGACCGGTTCGGAGCTGCACGCGGTGTACCCGCTGCTGTCGATGACCCACAACCGGCGCGTCCGGCTCGAGGTCACCGCCCCCGACGCGGACCCGCACATCCCGTCGCTGGTCAAGGTCTACCCGACCAACGACTGGCACGAGCGCGAGACGTACGACCTGTTCGGGATCGTCTTCGACGGCCACCCGGCGCTCACCCGGATCATGATGCCGGACGACTGGCAGGGCCACCCGCAGCGCAAGGACTACCCGCTCGGCGGCATCCCCGTCGAGTACCGCGGGGCCAAGGTGCCCCCGCCCGACGAGAGGAGGTCGTACGTATGACCGCCACGGATTACGACGCCTACGGCACGGGCGAGGCCGCCGAGGGCACCGTCTACAACGTCAACGGCCAGGACTGGAACGAGGTCGTGGACGCAGCGGCGTCCGGCGACGAGGACCGCATGGTCGTCAACATGGGTCCGCAGCACCCGTCGACCCACGGCGTGCTCCGGCTCATCCTGACGCTCGACGGCGAGACGGTCGACGAGGCCCGGCTGGGCATCGGCTACCTCCACACCGGCATCGAGAAGAACATGGAGTACCGGACGTGGACCCAGGGGACCACGTTCTGCACCCGCATGGACTACCTCTCGCCGCTGTTCAACGAGGCGGCGTACTGCCTCGCGGTGGAGAAGCTGCTCGGCATCACCGACGACGTCCCCGAGCGGGCGCAGGTCATCCGCGTGATGATGATGGAGGTCAACCGGATCTCCTCGCACCTGGTCGCGATCGCGACGTTCGGCCTCGAGCTCGGCGCGACCACCGTCATGCTCAACGGGTTCATCGAGCGTGAGTACGCCCTCGACATCTTCGAGATGGTCGCGGGCCTGCGCATGAACATGGCCTACATCCGGCCGGGCGGCGTCGCCCAGGACCTGCCGCCGGGCGCCATCGACAAGATCGGTGACTTCGTCAAGCGGGAGAAGGGCCGGCTCAAGCAGCTGCGCAAGCTCCTCGACGCGAACCCCGTCTTCGTCGCGCGGACCAAGGACATCGCCTACCTCGACCTGACCGGCTGCATGGCGCTCGGCGTCACCGGCCCGGTCCTGCGCGCCGCGGGCCTGCCGTGGGACCTGCGCAAGACCCAGCCGTACTGCGGTTACGAGACGTACGAGTTCGACGTGCCGACCGTGGACACGTGCGACGTGTACGGCCGGTACCTCGTGCGCATGGCGGAGATGGAAGAGTCCCTGAAGATCATCGAGCAGTGCCTCGACCGGCTGAGCTCCGGCTCGGCCAAGTCGGGCCCGGTGATGGTCCAGGACAAGAAGATCGGCTGGCCGGCGCAGCTCGCGCTGGGGCCGGACGGCACGGGCAACTCGCCGAACCACATCGCGCACATCATGGGCCAGTCCATGGAGGCCCTCATCCACCACTTCAAGCTGGTGACCGAGGGATTCCGCGTTCCGGCCGGCCAGGTGTACGCCGCGGTGGAGTCGCCGCGCGGCGAGCTCGGCTGTCACGCGGTCAGCGACGGCGGCACCCGCCCGTACCGCGTGCACTTCCGCGACCCGTCGTTCACCAACCTGCAGGCGGCCCCGGCGATGTCCGAGGGCGGCCAGGTCGCCGACGTCATCGCCGCGGTGGCCAGCATCGACCCGGTGATGGGGGGAGTCGACCGATGAGTTTCGAGCCAGAGGTTCTTGAGCGGCTCGAACGGGATGCCAAGGAGATCATCGCCAAGTATCCGAAGCCGCGGTCGGCGCTGCTGCCGATGCTGCACCTCGTGCAGTCCGAGGTCGGGTACGTCAGCGAGGACGGCATCCAGTTCTGCGCCGACATGCTGGGCATCACGCCCGCGCAGGTCACCGGCGTCGCGACGTTCTACACGCAGTACAAGCGCGAGCCGGTCGGCGAGTACCACGTCGGCGTCTGCATCAACACGCTGTGCGCGATCATGGGCGGCGACCAGATCTGGGAGGAGCTGTCCGAGCACGTCGGCGTCGGTCACGACGAGGCGACCCCGGACGGCAAGATCAGCCTCGAGCGTCTCGAGTGCAACGCGGCCTGCGACTTCGCTCCCGTGATGATGGTCAACTGGGAGTTCTTCGACGACATGACGCCGGAGAAGGCCAAGCAGCTCGTCGACGACCTGCGGGCCGGCAAGCCGGTCGCGCCGACCCGCGGCCCGGGCTCGGTGTGCACCTGGAAGCAGGCGTCGCGGGTGCTCGCGGGCTTCAACGACGGCCGCGCCGGCGAGGGCGTGCAGGCCGGGCCGGAGTCGCTGGTCGGTCTCGAACTGGCCAAGCGCGAGGGCTGGACCGCTCCTGAGGCCGAGGAGACCACCAAATGACGACGACTCTGACCCCGATCCTCACCAAGACGTGGGACCAGGCGGACTCGTTCACCCTGCGCGGGTACGAGAACGCCGGCGGGTACCAGGCGTTCCGCACGGCCCTGGGCATGAACCCGGACGACATCATCCAGGCGGTGAAGGACTCCGGTCTTCGCGGCCGTGGCGGCGCGGGCTTCCCGACCGGCCTGAAGTGGGGCTTCATCCCGCAGGGCGACGGCAAGCCGCACTACCTCGTCGTCAACGCGGACGAGTCCGAGCCGGGCACGTGCAAGGACATCCCGCTGATGATGGCCAACCCGCACGTGCTGGTCGAGGGCATCATCATCAGCGCGTTCGCGATCCGCGCGAACCACGCGTTCATCTACGTGCGCGGTGAGGTGCTGCACGTCATCCGCCGCCTCCAGCAGGCGGTCGCCGACGCGTACGAGGCGGGCTACCTCGGCACGAACATCCTCGGCTCCGGCTTCGACCTGGAGCTCGTCGTCCACTCCGGCGCCGGCGCGTACATCTGCGGCGAGGAGACGGCGCTGCTCGACTCGCTCGAGGGCTACCGCGGTCAACCCCGGCTCAAGCCTCCCTTCCCGGCGGTGGCCGGCCTCTACGGCGGCCCGACTGTGATCAACAACGTCGAGTCGATCGCGAGTGTTCCCGGCATCATCGCGAACGGCGCCGACTGGTTCGCCTCGATGGGCACCGAGAAGTCCAAGGGCTTCGGCATCTTCAGCCTGTCCGGCCACGTCACGCGGCCCGGCCAGTACGAGGCGCCGCTGGGCATCACGCTCCGCGAGCTGCTCGACATGGCGGGCGGCATGCGGAACGGCCGCCGGCTGAAGTTCTGGACGCCGGGCGGCTCGTCGACGCCGCTGTTCACCGACGAGCACCTCGACGTGCCGCTGGACTTCGAGTCCGTCGGCGCGGCCGGCTCCATGCTCGGCACCCGCGCGCTGCAGCTCTTCGACGACACGACCTGCGTCGTACGGGCGGTGCTGCGCTGGAGCGAGTTCTACGCGCACGAGTCGTGCGGCAAGTGCACGCCGTGCCGCGAGGGCACCTACTGGTACAAGCAGATGCTCAAGCGCCTGGAGAAGGGCGAGGGCAGCGAGAAGGACCTCGACACCCTCCTGGACCTGTCGGACAACATCCTCGGCCGGTCGTTCTGCGCCCTCGGCGACGGCGCGACCAGCCCGGTGACCTCGTCCATCCAGTACTTCCGGGACGAGTACATCCAGCACTTCGAACAGGGCGGCTGTCCCTTCGACCGGGCCGCCTCGACCGCGTGGGCAGGTGTTAAGTGACCGTCACCAGCGACAGCACCGGGGTCGAGAAGCGCGAGGACCTGGTCACCGTCACGATCGACGGCTTCGAGATCAGCGTTCCGAAGGGCACGCTGATCATCCGGGCCGCCGAGCTGCTCGGCATCCAGATCCCGCGGTTCTGCGACCACCCGCTGCTCGACCCGATCGGGGCCTGCCGGCAGTGCCTGGTGGAGATCCCGGACGCCGGCAACGGGCGGCCGATGCCCAAGCCGCAGGCGTCCTGCACCACCACGGTCATGCCGAACATGGTGATCAAGACGCAGCTCACCTCGCCGGTGGCCGACAAGGCCCAGCACGGCGTGATGGAGCTGCTGCTGATCAACCACCCACTGGACTGCCCGATCTGCGACAAGGGCGGCGAGTGCCCCCTGCAGAACCAGGCGATGTCCAACGGCCGTGGCGAGTCCCGGTTCGTCGAGACGAAGCGGACGTTCCCGAAGCCGGTCGCGCTGTCCACCGAGGTCCTGCTGGACCGCGAGCGGTGCATCCAGTGCGCCCGCTGCACGCGGTTCTCCGACCAGATCGCCGGCGACGCGTTCATCGACCTGTTCGAGCGCGGCGCCAAGGAGCAGGTCGGCGCGGCCACGGACGAGCCGTTCCAGTCCTACTTCTCCGGCAACACGGTGCAGATCTGCCCGGTCGGCGCGCTGACCGGCGCGGCGTACCGCTTCCGCTCCCGGCCGTTCGACCTGGTGTCGACGCCGAGCGTCTGCGAGCACTGCGCCTCCGGCTGCGCCCAGCGCACCGACCACCGGCGCGGCAAGGTGACGCGGCGGCTGGCCGGTGACGACCCGCAGGTCAACGAGGAGTGGAACTGCGACAAGGGCCGGTGGGCGTTCACGTACGCCACCCAGCCCGACCGCCTGACCCACCCGCTGATCCGCAACGAGGACGGCGTGCTGGAGCCGGCGTCCTGGCCGGAGGCGCTGAGCGTCGCGGCCGAGGGCCTGGCCCGCGCCCGCGGCAAGGCGGGCGTGCTGACCGGCGGTCGCGTCACCCTCGAGGACGCCTACGCGTACAGCAAGTTCGCCCGGATCGCGCTCGGCACCAACGACATCGACTTCCGCGCCCGCGCGCATTCGGCCGAGGAGGCCGAGTTCCTCGCCGCGACGGTCGCGGGACGCCCGATCACGGTGTCCTACACCGACCTGGAGAACGCCCCGGCGGTGCTGCTGGCCGGCTTCGAGCCGGAGGAGGAGTCGCCGATCGTCTTCCTGCGGCTCCGCAAGGCGGTCCGCAAGAAGGGCCTGAAGGTCTACTCCGTCGCGCCGTACGCCACGCGCGGCCTGCGCAAGCTGTCCGGCACGCTCCTGGCCACCGCGCCGGGGGCCGAGGCCGAGGTGCTCGGCGACCTGATCACCGGCACCGGCCTGGACGACACCGGCAAGGCCGCCGCCGAGCTGCTCAAGGCCGAGGGCGCGATCGTCCTCATCGGCGAGCGGCTCGCCGCGGTGCCCGGCGCCCTGTCGGTCGCCGGCCGCCTGGCCGCCGCCACCGGCGCCCGCCTCGCGTGGATCCCGCGCCGGGCCGGTGAGCGCGGCGCGATCGAGGCCGGCGCGCTGCCGACCCTGCTGCCGATCGGCCGCCCGGTCACCGACGCCGCCGCCCGCGGCGAGGTCGCGCGGGCCTGGACGGTGGGCTCGCTGCCGGAGACGCCGGGCCGCGACACGGCGGGCATCCTCGCCGCCGCGCGGGACGGCGGGATCGACGCGCTGCTCATCGGCGGCGTCGACCCGTACGACCTGCCGGACCCGGCGGGGGCCCTGGAGGCGCTCGAGAACACCCCGTTCATCGTCAGCCTGGAGCAGCGGGTCAGCGCGGTCACCGACCGGGCCGACGTGGTGCTGCCGGTCGCGACGGTGACGCAGAAGGCCGGGACGTTCGTCAACTGGGAGGGCCGCGGCCGCCCGTTCGACGTCGTGCTCAAGACCCCCGGCGTGATGTCGGACCTGAAGGTGCTGGCCGCGATCGCCGACCAGCTCGACGTCCACCTCGGCCTGCCGGACTCGGCGGCGGCCCGCCGCGAGCTGGCCGCGCTCGGCGCGTTCCGCGGCGACCGGCCGAGCCTGCCCAGCGTGCCCGCGGCCGTACCGGCCGACCCGCGCAAGGGCGAGGCGCTGCTGGCCACCTGGCGGATGCTGCTCGACGCGGGCCGGATGCAGGACGGCGAGCCGTACCTCGCGGGCACCGCGAAGACGCCGGTCGCGCGGCTGAGCGCGACGACGGCCGAAGAGATCGCGGCGGACGGGAAGGTCACCGTGGCCACGGCGCACGGCGAGATCACCCTGCCGCTGGAGATCGTCGACATGCCGGATCGCGTGGTCTGGCTCCCCGAGAACTCCCCGGGCTGCGCGGTCCACCGGGACCTGGGCGTTTCGGCCGGGGCGGTCGTGAAGATTCAGAACGGGAGCGTCGCATGAGCGAGACGCACGTCCTCGCCGAGGGCGCCACGCTGAACAGCTTCGGGCACGACCCTTGGTGGATCATCATCCTCAAGGCGCTCGTCGTCTTCGTGTTCCTGCTGCTGACGGTGCTCATCACCGTCTGGGCGGAGCGCCGGATCATCGGCCGGATGCAGCTGCGTCCGGGCCCGAACCGCGCCGGCCCCTTCGGCATCCTGCAGGCGCTGTTCGACGGCATCAAGGGCGCGCTGAAGGAGGACATCGTCCCGCGCGGCGTGGACAAGGTCGTGTTCTTCCTCGCGCCCATCCTCGCCGCCGCGCCCGCGATGGTGTCCTTCTCGGTCATCCCGTGGGGCGGGGTCGTCTCGATCGGCGGTCACAAGACGCCGCTGCAGCTCGCGGACCTGCCGGTCGCGGTGCTGCTGCCGCTGGCGATGGCCTCGATCGGCGTGTACGGCTTCGTGCTCGCGGGCTGGTCGTCGATGTCGCCGTACGCCCTGCTCGGCGGTCTGCGCTCCAGCGCCCAGGTGATCTCCTACGAGATCGCGATGGGCCTGTCGTTCGTGGCGGTGTTCCTGTTCGCCGGGACGCTGTCCACCTCCGAGATCGTCGCGGCGCAGGCGCACGGCACGGCGTTCAAGATCGCCGGGGTGACGTTCCACACGCCGTCCTGGTACGCGATCCTGCTGCTGCCGTCGTTCATCATCTACATCTTCACGATGATGGGTGAGTCCGGCCGTATCCCGTTCGACCTGCCCGAGGGCGAGGGCGAGCTGGTCGCCGGTTACCACACCGAGTACTCGTCGCTGAAGTTCATGATGTTCTACCTCGCCGAGTACGTGAACATGACGACGCTGTCGGCGCTGTGCACGACGCTGTTCCTCGGCGGGTACCGCGCGCCGTGGCCGATCACCTGGTTCTGGTCCGGGGCCAACTCCGGCTGGTGGCCGGTCCTGTGGTTCCTGATCAAGATCTGGATGTTCACCTTCTTCTTCATCTGGCTGCGCGCGGCCCTGCCGCGGGTCCGCTACGACCAGCTGATGAAGCTCGGCTGGAAGGTCCTCATCCCGGTCTCGCTCGGCTGGATCCTGTTCGTGTCGGTGGTGCGGGCCCTGCGCAACGAGCACCACGACGTCGGCCCGATCATGATCGTCGCCGCGATCGTCGTCGTCCTGCTGCTCATCGCGTCATTCCTGTGGGAGCGGGTCTCGGCGAGCGAGGCGCAGCCGGAGGAGACGGAGGCCGCGGCCGAGCACGACCCGATGGCGGGCGGCTTCCCGGTGCCGCCGCTCGACGCGCCGCACTACCACGGCGTCGGCAACGGCCGTGCGCCCAACTCCGCGGAGGCCACCCGTGCTTGATTTCCTGAACCCGATCAAGGGGTTCGGCGTCGCGTTCCACCAGATGCTCAGCAAGACCGAGGTGGTGGAGTACCCCGAGGTCAAGAAGCCGACGGCACCGCGCTTCCACGGCCGGCACCAGCTGAACCGCTGGCCCGACGGCCTGGAGAAGTGCGTCGGCTGCGAGCTGTGCGCCTGGGCGTGCCCCGCCGACGCGATCTACGTCGAGGGCGCCGACAACACCGAGGAGGAGCGGTTCTCCCCGGGTGAGCGGTACGGCCGCGTCTACCAGATCAACTACCTGCGGTGCATCCTCTGCGGGCTGTGCATCGAGGCGTGCCCGACCCGGGCGCTCACGATGACCAATGAGTACGAACTCGCCGATGTCAGCCGCGAGAGCCTCATCTACACCAAGGAGATGCTCCTCGCGCCGCTGACCGAGGGCATGGAGGCCCCGCCGCACCAGATGCGTCTCGGCGAGACCGAGGAGGACTACTACCGCCTCGGCGCCAAGAGCGAGTCCAAGGACGGTGCCAAATGACCGGGGCAGTGGCCGCGGGCGCGCACCAGACCGGCGAGAGCGCGATCTTCTGGATCCTCGCGATCGTCTCGGTCGGGGCGGCCCTCGGCATGATCCTGACGCGGAAGGCCGTGCACTCGGCGCTGATGCTGGCGGCGGTGATGTTCTCGCTCGCGGTGCTGTACGCCGTGAACGAGGCGCCGTTCCTGGCGTTCGTGCAGGTGATCGTCTACACCGGCGCGGTGCTGATGCTGTTCCTGTTCGTCGTCATGATCATCGGGGTCAGCTCGACCGACTCCCTGGTCGAGACGATCAAGGGTCAGCGCGTCGCCGCCGCGATCGTGGGCATCGCCTTCGCGGTCCTGCTGTTCGTCGGCTTCGGCCACGCGACGCTGCCGAAGACGGCCGGCCTGAAGGACGCCAATGCCAACGGCGGCAATGTCATGGGCCTGGCGCGGCTGATCTTCACCAAGTACGTCTTCGCGTTCGAGGTGACCAGCGCCCTGCTGATCACCGCGGCGCTGGGCGCGATGGTCCTCGCCCACCGTGAGCGGCTGCGCCCGAAGCCGACGCAGAAGCAGCTGTCGAAGGAGCGGATCAAGAGCGACCGCGTCTCGCCGCTGCCGCCGCCCGGCACGTACGCCCGCCACAACGCCGTCGACATGCCGGCCCTGCTGCCCGACGGCAGCATCTCGGAGCTGTCGGTCAGCCCGGTCATCGCCCGGCGCCGTACCGGCGAGCACGAGGACCTGCACGGCGCGTCGCCCGAGGTGGTCGCCCACGAGGGCACCAAGACGGTCAAGGCCGTGATCGAGAAGCCGGTCGAGGTCGAGGAGGAGGAACAGTGACGGGCCACTATCTGGTTCTGTCCGCCATCCTGTTCACGATCGGCGGGATCGGCGTGCTCATCCGCCGCAACGCCATCGTGGTCTTCATGTGCGTCGAGCTCATGCTCAACGCCACCAACCTGGCGTTCGTGAGCTTCGCCCGTATGCACGGCAGCCTCGACGGGCAGATCATCGCGTTCTTCGTGATGGTCGTGGCCGCGGCCGAGGTCGTCGTCGGACTGGCGATCATCATGACGATCTTCCGGAGCAGGAAGTCCTCGTCGGTCGACGACGCGAACCTGCTGAAGTACTGAGGACATCCCGATGACCACGATGAACGCTGTTCTTGCCGCCGGTGGGCCGGAACTCCACCCCCAGGCGGCCGAGGGCGTCCAGTCCGTCGCCTGGCTGCTGATCGCCCTGCCGCTGGCCGGCGCGGCGATCCTGCTGCTGAGCGGGCGCCGTACCGACAAGTGGGGCCACCTGCTGGGCACCGCGATGTCCCTCGGCGCCTTCGTCGTCGGCGTCCTCGCCTTCTTCCAGATGCTGGGTCAGAACGCCGACGGCCGCAGCCGGCTGGTGCACCTGTTCCCCTTCATCTCGGCCGGGTCGCTGAAGGTCGACATGAACCTGCTGGTCGACCCGCTGTCGATCAGCTTCGTTCTGCTGATCACCGGGGTCGGCTCGCTGATCCACATCTACTCGATCGGCTACATGGCCCACGACCCGGACCGGCGCCGGTTCTTCGCCTACCTGAACCTCTTCGTGGCGGCGATGCTCCTGCTGGTGCTGGCCGACAACTACGTCGGCCTGTACATCGGCTGGGAGGGCGTGGGTCTCGCGTCGTACCTGCTGATCGGGTTCTGGCAGCACAAGCCGAGCGCGGCCACGGCGGCCAAGAAGGCGTTCATCGTCAACCGGGTCGGTGACTTCGGCCTGTCCGTCGCCATCATGGTGATGTTCGCGACGTTCGGCTCGCTGAGCTACCAGGACGTCTTCGGTCAGGCCTCGCAGGCGTCGCAGGGCACGATCACCGCGATCGGCCTGCTGCTCCTGCTCGGCGCGTGCGGTAAGTCCGCGCAGCTCCCGCTGCAGTCCTGGCTCCTGGACGCCATGGAGGGCCCGACCCCGGTGTCGGCGCTCATCCACGCGGCGACGATGGTCACCGCGGGCGTCTACCTGATCGTCCGCTCCCACGCCATCTACGAGCTGTCGCCGGACGCGCGCCTGCTGGTCACGATCGTCGGCGTCGCCACGCTGCTCGCCGGTGCGATCATCGGTTGCGCCAAGGACGACATCAAGAAGGCCCTCGCCGGCTCGACGATGTCGCAGATCGGCTACATGGTGCTGGCCGCCGGCCTCGGCCGCCCCGGCTACGTCTTCGCGATCGCGCACCTCATCGCGCACGGCTTCTTCAAGGCCGGCATGTTCCTCGGCGCCGGTTCGGTCATGCACGCGATGAACGACGACGTGAACATGCGCAAGTTCGGCGGCCTGCGGAAGGTCATGCCGATCACGTTCGCGACGTTCGGCCTCGGCTACCTCGCCATCATCGGCTTCCCCGGCCTGTCCGGCTGGTGGACCAAGGACGGCATCATCGACGCAGCCTTCGAGAAGGGCGGCACGTCCGGCCAGATCCTCGGCTGGCTCGCGCTGATCGGCGCCGGCATCACCGCGTACTACATGTCGCGCCTGATGTTCATGACGTTCTTCGGCGAGCCGCGCTGGGACGAGGACGTGCACCCGCACGAGTCCCCGAAGGTCATGACGGTCCCGCTGATCCTGCTGGCCATCGGCTCGGTCGCGGGCGGTGCCTTCCTCATCCTCGGCGACCGGTTCGCGAAGTTCCTCGCGCCGGTCGTGGGCGAGCCGGAGGCGTCGCACCGCCTGATCACGCCGTACACCGGGATCGTGTTCGCGCTCATGGTCGTCGGCGTCGGCCTCGCGTACGTCCAGTACCTGCGCCGCCCGGTCCCGCGGACGGCCCCGGCGGGCAACCCCGCCGTGACCTTCGCCCGCAAGGACCTGTACGGCGACGCGCTGAACGAGTCGCTGCTCATGCGGCCCGGTCAGTGGCTGACCCGCCTCACGGTCTTCTTCGACAACCGCGGCGTCGACGGTGTCGTCAACGGCCTCGCCGCGCTCATCGGGGGGACCTCCGGCCGAGTCCGGCGCGTCCAGACCGGTTTCGTCCGCTCGTACGCACTGTCCATGTTCGTCGGCGCCGCGCTGGTCGTCGGTGCCCTGTTCCTGGTGAGGATCTGATGGCCACGACTGCCGCAGTGGCCGACCACCGGTGGCATGGCGTCGTACGCCCTGTCCATCCGTGCTCGCTGGAGAGCCGCACTCGTCGTCGGTGCCCTGTTCCTGGTGAGGATCTAGTGGTCGCCACGACTTCCCTGCCGCACCGGAAGGTGGCCTCATGCTGACCGCCCTCATCGCGATCCCGGCCGTCGGCGCACTGCTCGTCGCGCTGCTGCCCAAGGGCCGTGACGCGCTGGCCAAGCAGGTCGCGCTCGGCGTCACGCTCGTCGTGGCGGTGCTGTCCATCGTCATGGCGGTGCAGTTCAAGACGGACGGCCCGCGCTTCCAGTTCACCGAGAAGTACTGGTGGATGAAGCAGTTCGGCGTGCACTACGCGGTCGGCGTCGACGGCGTCGCGCTCGTGCTCATCCTGCTGTCGACGATCCTCGTTCCGCTGGTCGTGCTGGCCTCCTGGAACGAGTCGGGCCGCTCGGGCGGGGTGGACACCCCGCCGAAGCGGTCCGTGAAGAGCTACTTCGCGCTGCTGCTCAGCCTCGAGGCGATGATGGTCGGCGTCTTCGCGGCGACCGACGTCTTCCTCTTCTACGTCTTCTTCGAGGCGATGCTGATCCCGGTGTACTTCATCATCGGGTCCTACGGTGGGGCGCAGCGCTCGTACGCCGCGGTGAAGTTCCTGCTGTACTCGCTGTTCGGCGGCTTGCTGATGCTGGCCGCGGTGATCGGCCTGTACGTGGTCTCGGCGAACGCGGGCCACGGCACGTTCCTCTTCGACGAGCTGCGCACCCTGCACATCGCGCCGACCACGGCCAAGTGGCTGTTCCTCGGCTTCTTCATCGCCTTCGCGATCAAGGCGCCGCTGGTGCCGTTCCACACCTGGCTGCCGGACGCCGCGGGCCAGGCCCCGGCCGGCGCCGCCGTGCTGATCGTCGGCGTGCTGGACAAGGTCGGCACGTTCGGGATGCTGCGGTTCTGCCTGGAGCTGTTCCCCGGCGCGTCGAAGTGGTTCACGCCGGTGGTGCTGACGCTGTCGGTGATCGGCATCGTGTACGGCGCGGTCCTCGCGATCGGCCAGGTCGACATCAAGCGCCTGATCGCCTACACGTCGGTCTCTCACTTCGGCTTCATCACGCTGGGCATCTTCGCGATGACCTCGTCGGGCCAGAGCGGCGCGACGCTGTACATGGTGAACCACGGGTTCTCGACCGGCGCGCTGTTCCTGCTCGCCGGGTTCATGATCTCCCGTCGCGGGTCGGCGCGGATCGACGCGTACGGCGGCGTGCAGAAGGTGGCGCCGCTGCTGGCCGGCACCTTCCTCGTCGCGGGCCTGTCCGGTCTGTCGCTGCCGGGTCTGTCGAGCTTCGTCTCGGAGTTCATGGTCCTGGTCGGCACGTTCTCCCGCTACAAGGTGCCCGCGGTCATCGCGACGGTCGGCATCATCCTCGCCGCGATCTACATCCTGTGGATGTACCAGCGGACGATGAACGGCCCGACCGCCGAGGCGGTCAAGGGCATGAAGGACCTGTCCAAGCGTGAGCTGATCGTCGTGGCGCCGATCATCGCGATCATCGTCGCGCTCGGCTTCTACCCGAAGCCGGTGCTGGACGCCATCAACCCGTCGGTCAAGCAGACCCTGATCCAGGTCCACCAGCAGGACCCGAAGCCGACGGTCGCCGAGAAGGGAAGCCACCAGTGACCCGGAGCGAATCCGCCGCAGCGAGCGGAGTCGTCGGCCGAGCAGTGTTGCTTTGCGCGCCTCCGGCACGACGAAGGTCGGCGGCGGAGCGAGTGAGAAGGATGAGCGACCAATGAGCACGGTCTACATGGCGGCGGGGGACATCCCGACCCCCCACATCGAGTACGGGCGGCTCGCGCCGGTCCTGATCGTGCTCGGGGCGGCGTGCGTCGGGGTGCTCGTCGAGGCCCTCGCGCCCCGTGCCCAGCGGTACGGGCTGCAGGTGCTGGTCTCGGTCGTCGGCCTGGTCGCGGCGTTCGCGTGGACGATCGCGCTCGGCATCGGCGACCAGCCGCACCACGTCGCCGCGATGGGCGCGGTCGGCGTCGACGGACCGACCCTGTTCATCCAGGGCACGATCCTCGTCCTCGCCCTGATGTCGATGCTGCTGATCGCCGAGCGGACGAACGGGGACAGCCCGTTCACGGCGCAGGCGTCCACGGTCCCCGGCAGCCCGGAGGAGCGCGAGAGCCTCGTCGCGGGCCTGGTGCAGACCGAGATCTACCCGCTCGTGCTGTTCGCGGTCGGCGGCATGCTGATCTTCCCGGCCGCCAACGACCTGCTGACGATGTTCGTGGCCCTGGAGGTCATGTCGCTGCCGCTGTACCTGCTGTGCGGCCTGGCGCGGCGCCGCCGTCTCCTCTCGCAGGAGGCCGCGGTCAAGTACTTCCTGCTCGGCGCGTTCTCCTCGGCGTTCTTCCTCTACGGCACCGCGCTGCTGTACGGCTTCGCCGGTTCGGTGCGGCTGTCGGACATCGCGGCGGCGATCAGCAAGCAGGGCGGCACCGAGCCGCTGCTGCTCGCGGGCGTCGCGCTGCTCTCGGTCGGCCTGCTGTTCAAGATGGGCGCCGCGCCGTTCCAGGCGTGGAAGCCGGACGTGTACCAGGGCGCCCCGACGGCGCTCACCGCGCTGATGGCCTCCTGCACCCTGGTCGCCGCGGTCGGCGGTGTGCTGCGCGTGTTCTACGTCGGCCTGGAGACGCTGCGCTGGGACTGGCGGCCGATGATGTGGGCCGTCGCGATCCTCACGATGCTGGTCGGCGCGATCGTCGCGATCACGCAGACCGACGTGAAGCGCATGCTGGCGTACTCCTCCATCGCGCACGGCGGCTTCCTGCTCACCGGCGTCATCGCCACCAACAAAGCGGGCCTGTCGAGCACGCTGTTCTACCTGGCGGCGTACGGCTTCACCACGGTCGGCGCGTTCGCGGTCATCACGATGGTCCGCGACGCCGGTGGCGAGGCCGGGCACCTGTCCCGGTGGGCGGGCCTGGGCAAGCGTCAGCCGCTCGTCGCCGGAACGTTCGCCTTCTTCCTGCTGGCGTTCGCCGGTATCCCGCTGACCAGTGGGTTCACCGGGAAGTTCGCGGTCTTCCAGGCCGCGATGGCCGGCGGCGCGATGCCGCTGGTGATCGTGGGTGTGGTGTCCTCCGCCATCGCCGCGTTCTTCTACGTCCGGGTCATCGTGCTGATGTTCTTCAGCGAGCCGCTGGCGGACGGGCCGAGTGTGGCCTTCAGCCCGACGACCGCGGCGGCGGTCGCAGTTGGGGCGTTCGTTACCCTGGTCCTCGGCGTGATTCCCGGCCCCGCGCTGCACCTGGCGCAGTCGGCCGCAAATCAGCTGTTCGTCCGCTGAGACTTGGGGAGAAGTCTGTGAGTAGTGCCCTTCTGGGCCTTCCGGCCGTCGATGACACACTCGCAGCAGGCATCCAGGAGAGACTGGCCGAGGTCGAGGAGGCGCTGCGGGACGCGGTGCGCAGCGACTACGCGCTGATCACCGACGCCTCGCGGCACCTCACCGACGCGGGCGGCAAGCGGTTCCGGCCGATGCTGGTGCTGCTGGCCGCCCAGTTCGGCGACCCGGCCGCGCCCGGGGTCATCCCGGTCGCGGTCGTGGTGGAGCTGACTCACCTGGCGACGCTCTACCACGACGACGTGATGGACGAGGCCGTGATGCGCCGCGGTCAGGTCTCGGCCAACAACCGGTGGAACAACACCATCGCGATCCTCACCGGCGACTACCTGTTCGCCCGCGCCTCGGACCTCCTCGCCGACCTCGGCCCGGAGGCGGTGCGCATCCAGGCGCGGACGTTCGCGCGGCTGGTCCGCGGGCAGATCCAGGAGACCGCCGGCCCCGCCGAGGACGCCGACCCGCTCGACCACTACATCGAGGTCATCGCGGGCAAGACGGGCTCGCTGATCGCCGCGTCCGCGCAGCTGGGGTCTCTGCTGGCGGGCGCCAGCCCGGAGATCGTCGAGAGGCTGACGTCGGCCTGCGAGAAGATCGGCGTCGCGTTCCAGCTGTCCGACGACATCCTCGACATCAGCTCGGAGTCGGAGGAGTCGGGCAAGACGCCCGGCACCGACCTGCGCGAGGGCATCCGCACGCTGCCGGTGCTCCACGTGATGCGTTCGGCGGCGGACGAGGACGCCCGGCTGCGCGAGCTCCTCGGCTCCGACCTCACCGACGACGCGCGGCACGCCGAGGCCCTCGCCCTGCTGCGCGCCCACCCGGCGATGGACCGGGCCCGCGCCGACCTGCGCCGGTGGGTCGACGAGGCCCGCGCCGAGCTGCTGACCCTGCCGGACGTTCCCGCGCGGGCGGCGTTCCTGTCGCTCTGCGACTTCGTCCTGACCCGTACGAGCTAACCGCGCCGGCGGCGGACGAGCAGCGTGCCGGCGCCCGCGAGCAGCAGCGCGGCCATCACCGCGCCGATCGCCAGGAACGGCGTCTTCGAGTCATCGTGGCTCTGTGAGGCCGTCGGTGTGGCGCTCAGGCTCGCGGGCGCCTGCGGGGACGCGGTGTGCTCCGCCCCGGGCGGCGGAATGACCGGCGCCGACGAGCGTGTGCCGCCGGTACCAGGTGCGCCGGACCTGCCGGCCTTGACCACGACGACGACCTCGCCGCGGATCGTACGTCCGTCTCCGCACGACGCGACGATCGCGTACGGACCCGGCCGCAGGTCCTTCTTGATCCTCGCGTCGCCCTCGCCGGTGTCCGCCTTGCCGTAGAGGTCGACGTCGCGGGTGAACGCCCGGGACCTGGCGACATGGGCCGTCGGGCCGACGCTGCAGCCGGGCACGGAGATGTGGACGCGCTGCCCGGGGTGAGGGGACTGCGGCAGGACGGCGATGCCGTCCGCGGTGGCCGGCGCGGCGCCCAGCCCGGTCGCCGTGACGGCGGCGACGGTGACCGCGACGGCCCTACGAACTGGTCGCACTGCGTCCTCCTCGGAGCCTCGCGGGCTCTGGCGCCCATGGCCGGTACGGGACATGCAAGTTACTGCATACCTTGATCAAGAGTGGAGATGTTAGGGCTACGCTATTGGTTCGCTTTGCCGGGGTTAAAGAATGTCATCAACGGGGTGAGTGGTGCGCGCGACGAGATTCCTGCCGATTGTGCTGGTCCCGGCCGCGTTGGTCACTCTGGCCGGGCCGGCGGTCGCCCGATCCACCCATCGGCACGGCGCCACCGTGGCCAGCGCGCAGACGGACGATCCGTACGGCGTCTCCGACGCGGCCACCCTGGCGTTCTGGACGCCCAAGCGGATGGCGGCGGCCACGCCGCTCGACGGCCGGCCGACGCAGGCGCCGAGCGGCAAGATGAGCGTGGCGTCCAGCCGGCCGACCGCCAACACGTGGTCCGGCAGCCCGGTCGTCGGGGCGCTGTTCCTCAGCAACGGCAGCGGCAGCCACTACTGCACCGCCAGCGTCGTCAGCACGTCCCAGAAGAGCCTCATCCTCACCGCCGGGCACTGCCTGTACGGCACGAACGGCTGGGCGAAGAACATCGTCTTCGTGCCGCGCTACAGCAAGACCAAGGGCGCCCGGCCGTACGGCGCCTGGACGGTCACGTCCATGTACGTCGACTCCCGCTGGAAGAGCCACCGCGACCCGGACCTCGACTTCGGCTTCGCGGTGGTCGGCACGCTGAACGGCAGGCGCATCGCGGACGTCGTGGGCGCGAACCGGCTCGTCATCAACCAGGGCTACACGAACCGGGTCCGCGTCATCGGGTACCCGATGAAGAAGTACTCCTCCGTCGACAAGCCGATCTACTGCAACGTCACGACCCACAAGGCCTTCAAGTACCAGATCTACTTCGACTGCAACGGCTTCTACGGAGGCACGAGCGGCAGTCCTTGGATCAAGAATTACAACACCACGACCCGGCGCGGCGACGTGCTGGGCGTCATCGGCGGCTACGAGGAGGGCGGCAAGTACGACTGGCGTTCGTACAGCTCCGTCTTCGACAAGGACATCAACAACCTCTTCACGACGGCCAAGAAGCACGGCTGAATCGCGACACGGCTCGCGAAAGCCCGGCGGCGACGCGGCGATGGTGCAATAGTTCGTCATCGTGTACGCCTGCGCACGGAGGGTGAGCCCCGGGTGAAGACCACACGACTGCTCTGTGCCGTCCTGGCCGGCCTGGCGCCGCTCACCCCGCTCCCGCACGCCTCGGCCGTGAGCGCGGACGGCGTGCACGCCGTCAGCTTCGTCGACCGCGCCGCGGGAACCCACAGCGCGGCGTACTGGACCGAACGTCGCATGGAGACCGCGACACCCGTCGACCCCCGTCTCGTACGGCAGGCGGGGCCGCCCGACGCCATCCCGTCGGCCGGCTACACCGGTGGCAGCCGCGTCGTCGGGGCGCTGTTCCTCAGCAACGGCACCGGCCGGCACTACTGCACCGCCAGCGTGGTCGGCTCGGCCAAGCGGAACCTCCTGATCACGGCGGCGCACTGCCTGTACAGCCCGAGCGGCCGTACCTGGAACCGCAACATCGTGTTCGTGCCGAAGTACAGCCGCGGCCACCGCCCGTACGGCACCTGGCCGGTCTGGCTGATGGTGGCCGACCAGCGGTGGATCGACCACGGCGACCCGGACGCCGACGTCGCGTTCGCCGCCGTCCAGGAGATGGACGGCCGGCGCATCGCCGACGTCGTCGGGGCGAACGAGCTGCTGATCAATACGGGTTACTTCAACCGGGTCACGGTGATCGGGTACCCGTCGCGGTCGAACAACCCGAGCGACCGGCCGATCCGCTGCGCCGGCCAGACGTACCGGCAGGCCGACGGCCAGCTCCGCTTCGACTGCGCCGGCTTCACCGGCGGCACGAGCGGGAGCCCGTGGATCGCCGAGTACGACGACCAGGCGCAGCGCGGTTACGTGGTCGGGGTGATCGGCGGCTACCAGCGAGGCGGCGACACCGACTGGCGGTCCTACAGCCCGCTGTTCGACGACGACATCGGCCACCTGGCCGTCAACGCGAACGACCAGGCCTGAGCGGGCCGTCCAGAGCCGGCACCCGATGCGGATCGGACGAGGGGCGCAGGGGCTCCTGCTGACGGCGGGCCTGTCCTCCGTGGCGGCGTCGGCCGCCGCCGACGTCGAGACGGTCCGCGCGGTGAGCCACGCCGAACCCGACGCGGCCCGTACGGCCGCGTACTGGACCGTCTCCCGGATGGCGTCCGCCACTCCGACGGGACACCGATCGGCCCGTAAGACCCGGAAGCGGTCCGGGCCCCCCACCGGAACGCCCGCCGCCGAGAAGGACGGCGGCAGCCGGTCCGTCGGCGCGCTGTTCTACGACGACGGCGACGGCGGCCACTACTGCACCGCCAGCGTCGTCCATACGCCGAAGAAGGACCTCATCCTCACGGCGGCCCACTGCCTGTACGACCCGAAGAAGCACATCTACGCCCGGCACATCGCCTTCGTGCCGGACTACAACGCCGCACGGCCCAGGCCGTACGGCGTCTGGCCCATCCGCAGGACCTGGCTCGACGCGCGCTGGACGAGACACGGCGACCCGGACCTCGACGTCGGCTTCGCGGCCGTGCGCAAGGTCGGCGGCCGCCACATCGCCGACGTCGTCGGCTCGAACACCCTCCGCACCGGCCAGGGGTACACCAATCGGGTGACCGTGATCGGGTACCCGGTCAGGAGCCACAACCCGGCGGACAAGCCGGTCCGGTGCACGAACCGGACGTTCAAGCAGGCGAGGCACCAGCTCGGCTTCGACTGCCGGGGCCTGTACGGCGGCACGAGCGGCAGCCCGTGGCTGATCCGGTACGACGCCAAGAAGCAGAGCGGCGACGTGATCGGCACGATCGGCGGTCACCAGGACGGCGGATCGACCCACTGGCGTTCCTACAGCCCCGTCTTCGACGACGACATCGCCAAGCTCATCGTCAAGGCCGACAGGGAGTCCTAGAGGCGATCTCAGGCGGCCTCGGCGACCGGCTCCGGCCGCGGCGCCGCGCGGCGCTTGGAACGGGCCGCACGCAGCCCGTCCCCGGTGAGCATCACGAGCGCCGCCCAGACCAGCAGGAACCCGACCCACCGGCTCGCCGGCATCTCCTCGTGCTGCACCAGCAGGCCGATGAGGAACTGGATGACCGGCGCGAGGTACTGCAGCATGCCGATGACGGTCAGCGGCACCCGCGTCGCCGCCGTGTTGAACAGCATCAGCGGGATCGCCGTGACCACGCCCGCGCCGGCGAGCAGCGCGACGTGCCCGACTCCGTGCTCGGTGAAGGTCTGGTGCGGCGCGAGCAGCGTGTACGCCAGCGCGGGCACGAACAGCACCGCCGTCTCGACCGTCAGGCTCTCCGCCGACCCGGTCGCCGCGAACTTCTTGACCAGCCCGTACGTGCCGAAGCTGCAGGCCAGCAGCAGCGCGATCCACGGCAGCCGGCCGTAGTCCGCGGCCAGCACCCCGACCGCGACCACGCTGACCCCGATCGCCGTCCACTGCCAGGGCCGCAGCCGCTCGCGGAAGACCAGGACGCCGAGGAGCACGCTGACGAGCGGGTTGATGAAGTAGCCGAGGGCCGCCTCGATCGTGTGCCCGCTGTTCACGGCGTAGATGTACGTACCCCAGTTGACCGTGATGATCAGTGCGGCGACCGCCAGCAGCAGGATCCGCCGCAGCCCCAACGTGCGGAGCCACCCCCAGTGCCGGCGCACGGCCAGGACGACGAGGACGGCCACCAGCGACCAGATCATGCGGTGCGCGAGGATCTCCAGCGCCCCGGCCGGCTTCAGCAGCGGCCAGTAGAGGGGGAACAAGCCCCACATCGTGTACGCCGCGATGCCGGACACAATGCCACGACGGGTATCAGCCACGTCCAAATCGTATCAAGCCGTAATTAGCGTAAACGCTTAACGGTACTGTCCAGTGCTGCTACACGGACGGGGTCTCGCTTGCGCCGAGGGATACCCTGCAAGGGTGTTCGGATTCGTGAAGCAGACGATGGTGACCCCCGAAGAGGCCCTGCCGGGCCGCGACACCCCCATGCCCGTCGCCGGGCGGCACACGGTGCTCGGCACCCCGCTCGCCCCGCCGTACCCGCCGGGCACCGCGATCGCCGAGTTCGGCGAAGGCTGCTTCTGGGGCGTCGAGCGCGCCTTCTGGAAGATCCCCGGTGTCGTGTCGACGGCCGTCGGCTACGCGGGCGGCTACACCCCCAACCCCACCTACGAAGAGGTCTGCTCCGGCCGCACCGGCCACGCCGAGGTCGTGCGCGTCGTGTACGACCCGGCCAAGATCTCCTACGACCAGCTGCTCAAGGCGTTCTGGGAGGGCCACGACCCGACCCAGGGCATGCGCCAGGGCAACGACGTCGGCACGCAGTACCGCTCGGTCATCTTCTACCGCGACGACGCCGAGCGCGACGCCGCCCTCGCCTCCCGCGAGGCCTACCAGAAGGTCCTGAACGCCGCCGGCTACGGCGAGATCACCACCGAGATCGTCCCCGCAGGTGAGTTCTACTTCGCCGAGGACTACCACCAGCAGTATCTTTCGGACGCCAAGAACCCGAACGGCTACTGCGGCGTCGGCGGCACCGGCCTCACCTGCCCGGTGGGCGTGGCCCGCGCCGAGTAGGCGGCGGACGGTGGTGGAGAGGCCGGGCTGGTACGGAGTCCGTTGCGTCATCCGTTGGCCGCAGAACACGGCGTACGAGGAGAGCATCACCGTCTGGCGTGCGGCGTCCTTCGGCGAGGCGATCGAGAAGGCGGAGGCCTCGGCGCGCGACTACGCGGCATCGTGCGGCGGCGAGTACACCGAGCTGGCGCAGGCGTACTTCATCGGCGATGAGGAACTGATCACGGAGGGCGCCGAGGTCTTCTCGTTGATCCGGAAGAGCGACCTGGAGCCCGACGACTACCTCACGACCTTCTTCGACACGGGTGACGAACACCAGGGTGCTGTTGGGTGAACCACGAAGCCGGGCGGGTCCTCTATGTGGTCGTCTGCGCAGCTCCGGCGGCCTCGGATGTTGAGGACCTGGTGCTCCTTACGCAGGCGGCGGGGTGGCGCGTCTACGTGATCGCCACTCCGCTGGCACTGCGCTTCATCGATGCCGACCGGCTCGCCTCGCTGACGGGTGAGCCGGTGCGGAGTGAGTGGCGGATGCCGGGGGAGCCCAAGGTGCTGCCTCCGGCCGACGCGGCGATCGTCGCTCCGGCGACCTTCAACACGATCAACAAGTGGGCGACCGGCATCACCGACACGTTCGCCGTCGGGGTGCTGTGTGAGCTGGCCGGATCCGGTGTCCCGATCGTGGCGGTTCCGCTACTCAAGGACGCTCTTGCCCGCCATGTGGCGTTCGGACCCAACGTCGACGCGTTGCGCTCGATGGGCGTGCGGGTGCTGTTCGATCCCTCTGCGCCACCGGATGCCCGTATGCCACCCTGGAAGCAGATCCTCACGGAGCTTGCCGCACTTCGGGCACCGTAGCCCCTGGCGAAAGGCACAGCGTGGACGCTCGCGCGGAGATCGGTCGTCGCATCGCCCGCCAGAGACGGCGGCGAGGAATGAGCCAGGCCGTGTTGGCCCAACTGGTCGGACGTTCCGAAAGCTGGCTGAGCCAAGTGGAGCGCGGTCTCCGATCGATCGACAGCCACTCGGTGCTCATCCAGCTCGCCGAAATCCTCGGCGTGGACATCAGTCAGCTCACGCCAAGCGAGACGGGTACGGAGACGGTGAAGTACGAGCCGGTCGCGAGCATCCGCGAAGCCATGACGCGGTACGGGGCACTCCCCGGAGTGATCAACTCACGGACGAACGGCGGTCGTCGGCCGAGTCTGCAGTGGCTGCGTAACGAGGTGCGCCGTGCCAACGGCCTGTACCAGGCGGCCCGCTACGACGACGCCGGACGACTGCTGCCGGGGTTGATCGATGCGGCAGAGGAAGCGCGTGTGTCGTGCCCTGCGGCAGAGCGTCGAACGGCGGACGCACTGCGGGCGCTCGTCTACCACTCGGCCACCATGACACTGAGCCGGGTCGGTGAGCCGGAGTTGGCCTGGACGGCGGCGGACCGTTCCGTCGCGGCGGCAGAGGTGGCCGAGCGGCCCGTCCTGGCGGCGGTGAGCGCATACCGGCTCGGGTACGTCCTGATCGGCCTCAAGCACGCGAGCCGAGCGGAAGACCTCGTGCTCCGAGCGGCTGAGGCTCTGGCGGGTTCCAGCCGACGCGCCAAGCCTCCCGCGCTCTCCGTTCGCGGGGGCCTCTACCTCGCGGCGGCTTCGGCAGCGGCAGCGCGCTTCGACAGAGCAACCACTGACCGGCATCTCCGGACGGCACGAGGGATCGCGGAACAGGTCGGACAGGACCGCAACGACTTTTGGTCGGCGTTCGGACCGACGAACGTCGTCATCCACGAGGTATCGGCTGCCGTCGCGTTCGGCGACGCCAAGTTGGCGCTGTCGCGGGGCGAACCGCTCGACGTGCAGCGGCTGGGGCCTGGTCTTCGGGGGCGACGGGCTCAAGTCCTGCTCGATTTGGCGCGCGCCTACGGACAACAGCGGAAAGACGCGGCCGCGGTACACACCCTGCTCAAGGCCGAGCAGGTCTCGCCGGAACTCATCCGGTACGACGCACGCACCAACGCGCTGCTCACCGAACTCGTCCGGCGAGAGCATCGCGCCAGCACACCAGAGCTGAGAGGACTGGCGCGCCGGGCCGGCGTCGTCTGACCCGCACTCGACTGCGGCCTTTTTACCCTTACCACAGTGCGGCTCGAACTCGTCCGACGGCGGCACCCTCGACGTCATGACGGAACAGGCGACACGACCAGAGATTCCCGAGGACGTACATACGATCGCAGACCGCCTGGCGCGGGCCTGCCGGGTGGAGGGACTGAGCGCTGACGTGCTCGGCCCTACTCGGGTACGGGCCTGCGTCCCCGAGACGCATGCGGGGCTGGCGGAAATCATCAAGATCATGCCCGATGAGGGCGAGGTCCTGTCCTTCTACTGGAGCTGGGGCGAGCGCATCTGCCCGGCGGCCGACATCGCCAGGGCGGTGGCCGCGATCAAGCACGTCGTCACCCCGCCGCTTCATTCGGCGTTCTGATGGCGTCGCCGGACGAGCTGATGCGCTCGGTGCACAACTTCCACGCCGCCGCCGATCGGATGCGCCGACCGGGCGTCTCGTGGATCGCCGAGGTCGCCCAGCTCAAGATCCTGGTCGGCAAGTATCCGGACCACGCTCGGGAATTCCTGGCGCGCTTAGGCGAACCCGTCCCCGGCGGGGGATGCCCGGTCGGCACGACGACAGAACAGGGAAGGGCGTGATGACCGTTGTGATGAGTCCCGGTCTCTCCGGGTGGGCGCGCGTCGGGAACGACGTGAACAGTGTCCCCTTGTGGCAGTGGAACGGGGAACCGGTCTATGCCGCGACTCGTGACACGGATCAGCTCCTGTTCCTCGGTGCCGCTCTGACTCGGTTCGACGAGATGAGCGCCGAGGAATTTCACGCATTCATCTCGTCGGCGACCGTGCCCGGCAGGAGGGCCGAGCGGCCGTGATCTGCCTGCGCCCCTGATCCTTCAGATCCCGCCTTTTCTGGCCATCCCTCGCTGTCTTTCGCGGCCGTGTGCCCTCGATGTGCCCCGGCCAGGTCGGGCATGTGCACGCCCGACCTGGCCGACGCCGTACAGCCTCTCGGCTAGAGGCCCCAGCCGGTGTAAGACTCGGGCGGCTCTTCTTCTCGCGGAGAGAATGACACGGGGAGCGTGTAGACCTCCGCGTCGTAGGCGTTCTCTTCAGACCACTCGACATGTGCGGTACCGCACCCCCGCAGACACATCGTGTCCGGCGCGGGCTCATCGCCGAAGTCGTGTTCGCAGACGCGGCTCGTGTGCCAGGCGCTCACCAGTGAACCTCCTCGTGAGATGGGTCACTGACCCGGCGAGGGCCTGCTTCGGCGGTTGACGGGCGGGAAAGGTGTTGCTTACATGGCACGGCGAACTCCTCCGTGGTCCTTGAGCATGGGCGTAATTGGGGGTAGTTCGTTCGAGGGCCGGTTAGGAGAGTGGGCGCTCTCCCAACCGGCCCGCAGGAGTTACGGGGGTCGGGCTCTTTCCATCCGGGGGTCCTCAAACGCTACGACCGATCGGCGCCTTGTCGGAGATGGAGCTTGATGCGCCGAACTATTGAACGACTCTAGTTAGTCCACCGCCTCCTCGAAAGTCGCCCATCAAGGCATCAAACGCCTAATTCGGGCACATCGATGATCAGTGAATTAGCGCTCTACCTGCGACTTCATGCCGCATCAGTTCATCTCGACGGCATTCGCAGCCATACCCGTAATCGGCGTGTCGCCTGTGACCGGCGGTGCTGCTGTGACTTCACAGACACGACGTTAGGGCGGATGTGTCACATTTCCCCCTGCTCCCGCTAGCCGCCCACTCCGGGGACTCTCGGGCAGGTTCTGTCTGCCGCCTCATCTCCGTCCGGGTCGGCTTGGTTCCCGGGCTCCCCAGCTCGTCGCCGTGGGATAGGTGATATCGAGCCTGGGCCGACGATCACACCCGTGCTTGTCGGCGATGCCGTCCAGCTCCGCGGCGACGTAGCGCGATGTGCCCTGAGGGCGGTGCGGAGGCGTACCTGCTGAAATCCGTTTGCGGCCGGCCGCCTGTCCGATCATGGTAGGGACGTGAGCGCCTGACCCGAGGAGACGGCTGTGTTCGTACCCCCATCAGCCCGGCCACTCGATGAGGACGAGGTGGAGCTCGTCGAACTGGCCCGCCGTACCATCGACGCCAATACCGACGCCGGCCCGGACGAGGACGGGATCCACACGGCTGGTGCGGCCGTAATGGCGGCTGACCATCGGACGTTCACTGGTGTGAACCTGTATCACTTCACCGGCGGTCCGTGCGCCGAACTCGTTGCCCTTGGTGCGGCTCGTGCACAAGGGGCGCGGCAGATGAAGTGCATCGTCGCCGTCGGTAACCACGGACGAGGTGTCATGGGGCCGTGCGGGCGTGATCGTCAGATCTTTGTCGACTACTACCCGAAGATGCGTGTCATCGTGCCCACCCCGGACGGGCTGCGGTCGGTGCTGGCTGCCGATCTGATGCCGCTGGCCCAACCGTGGAGAACAGAGGCGGGCACGACCCATCTCGACGAGTCGCTCTATGAAGATCCCGAAACGACAGGTCCCCAGATCGTGCGGTTTCACCCGCGGTACCTCGCGGCGGTCCGGTCGGGAAGCAAGAGCAGGACCACACGCTTCAACGACCCGGCCACGATCGGACCGGCAAGGTTCCTTTTCGAGAGCGATCCCGAGGTCGTTCTGACCGGCGAGGTGACCGACGTCAAGCGTTGTCGGCTGAGCGAGGTCACCGATGAGGATGCCCAAGCCGAAGGAGGCCAGGTTGCAGCCGATCTCCAGGAAGGGTTGAAGGCTCACTACCCTGACATCGAGCTCACAGACGAGGTCGACGTCATCACCTTCCGGATTCACCGGGTCGGCGCCGAGTCCGCCTGACCTCCGGCCGCGTCGGGCCGGGGGCCGGCGGCGTACCGGAGGTCAGCGCCGGACGAACCGCGACTGCAGTTTGTACGGGTAGGGCGGCTCGATGTCGCTCGCCGCGGTGAGCCGGTCCACCTGTTCGGCGGTCAGTGACCACTCGGCGGCGGCGAGGTTGTCCTTCACCTGGTCGAGGGTGCGCGCGCCGATGATCGGGGCGGTGACCGGCGCGCGCTGCATCAGCCAGCGCAGCGACACCTGCGCCGCCGTACGGCCGGTCTCCTCCGCGATCGCGGAGACCTCGTCGACCACCCGCCAGGTGCGCTCGGTGGCGTACTTGCTCCAGGGGATCGTCCCGGAGTGTTCACCCTGCTTGACGCGGCTGCCGTCCGACGGGGTGGTCGTGCCGCGCCGGTACTTGCCGGACAGCCAGCCGGCCCGCAGCGGCGACCAGGGGATCACCCCGAGCCCTTCGGCTCGGCAGACGGGGAGCAGTTCCCACTCGGCGTCGCGGTCGAGCAGGTTGTAGAGCGGCTGAAGGCACACGAACGGCTCCCAGCCGTGCATCGCCGACAGGTCGAGGGCCTTCTGCAGCTGCCAGCCGCAGAAGTTGCTGGCGCCGACGTACCGGACGATTCCGTTCCGTACGAGCGTGTCAAGGGTGGACAGGGTCTCCTCGAGCGGAGTGGCGTTGTCCCAGTTGTGCACCTGGTACAGGTCGATGTGGTCGGTGCCGAGCCGGCGGAGGCTGGCGTGCACGGCGTCGAGGATGTGCTTGCGCGACGAGCCGCGGTCGTTCGGGCCCGGGCCCATCGCGTTGAATCCCTTCGTGGCGATGATGAAGTCGTCGCGGTTCTTGGTCTTCAGCCAGCGGCCGAGGATCTCCTCGGAGCCGCCCTGGGCGTAGACGTCGGCGGTGTCGAGGAAGGTCCCGCCCGCATCGGCGTAGGCGTCCATGATGTGGCGACTCGTCTGTTCGTCCGTCTCCACGCCGAACATCATCGTGCCCATGCAGAGCTCACTGACCTGGAGACCGGACCTACCGAGAAATCGTTGCCTCATGCCACGGACGCTAGGATTTGAAGTGCACTCTAGGTCAAGACGCCAAGAAACCGAACGCCTACTGCGGCGTGGGCGGCATAGGAGTCAGTCGTCCGGTGGGCATCAACGAAGCGGTCTTCAATGAGGTCTCGGTTCTGTGGGCGGAGCATCTCGGGCTGACGTTCCCGGATGACCTCAAGGGGCTGGAGGCCGACGGCGAACCCGTTGCCCTGCTCGACACCTACATGGCCGGCTGCGTCAGTGGCTATCTGGGTGGAGGGCTGGACGCCGAGAAGCGCGTGATCCTGGATGACTGTAGCCGCGTGCTCCAGAAGCTTCTTCCAACGCTCCCTCATGGCGGCGGACGCGGATATGCGGCGCGCCTCGTCCGGATGGCCGACCTCATCCTCAGCGACTCGCCGTCACCCCGGTCGAGTGAGACATGACCCTGGCACCGCGCGCGGCAACGCCGAGGAATGGCAGGCATTGTTCACAATGCGCACGCCGGGGTCGCCTGTCGTCTGCCAGTGCCGTCTACTGACAGGAGAATATGTGCACTGTCAGTAGACACCACGAGAAAGATTGCCCCCGGCTGGGGTGGTCAGGCCACGCGGCGGAGTGACTCGGGGGTGAGGTCCTTCAGAGTGGGGTAGCCGTCGACGGCCATGATGAGGTCTGCTTCGGCCAGGAGCGAGCGCAGGACGTGGACGACGCCGTCGACGCCGCCGATCGCGAGGGCATAGGCGTACGGGCGGCCGATGCCCACCGCGGCGGCACCCAGGGCGAGGGCCTTGATGATGTCGGCGCCGTCGCGTACGCCCGAGTCGAACAGGACCGGCAGCCCGTCGGCGGCGTCGAGCACGTCGGGCAGGCAGTCCAGGGCGGTCAGTCCGTTGTTGGCCTGCCGGCCGCCGTGGTTGGAGCAGTAGATGGCGTCCGCGCCGTGGTCCTTGGCGCGGCGGACGTCGTCGGGATGGCAGATGCCCTTGAGCATCAGCGGCAGTTCGGTCTGCGACCGGAGCCAGTCGAGGTCGTCCCATCTGAACGGTCCGCCGAAGATCGGCAATGTGCGCACCGCCACCTCGACGGGATCGTCGCCGGGCTGCAGCCGCTTCCGGAAGACCGGGTCGCTGGTGTAGTTGGTCAGGCAGCCGCTGGGCACCTGCGGGTAGTTCGAGTCGCGCAGGTCCCGCGGCCGCCAGCCGGTGACCCAGGTGTCGAGGGTCACGGCGATGCCCTTGTAACCCGCCGCCTCCGCCCGGTGCACCAGGCTCGCGGCCATGCCCCGGTCCGGCGGGGTGTAGAGCTGGAAGAAGCCGGGCGTATCGCCGAGTACCGCGGCCACGTCCTCCATCGGGTCCGCCGACAGCGTCCCCTCGAAGAACGGGACGCCGGTGCGGGCGGAGGCACGTGCGCAGGCGAGGTCGCCGTGGCGGTCCTGGGAGCAGACCCCGATCACCCCGATCGGCGCCATGAACACCGGCGAGGGCAGCTTCACCCCGAACAGCTCGATCGACATGTCGCGTTCGGTCGGGGCGACCAGCATGCGCGGATACAGGCCCCAGCGCTTGAACGCCTCGCAGTTGGCCCGCTGGGTGTGCTCGTCACCGGCGCCCCCGGCCACGTACCCCCAGACCTTCGGCGGCATCGCGGCCGACGCCTTCGTCTCCAGGTCCGCGAACTTGATGGGGTACTGGGGCTGATGCCCGGACAGTCCCTGGGCGTACAGCTCGTTCTGGTACTCAGCAAAAGCTGCCATATCTGGCGTGCTACCCCGCGAGCACGCTCCGTCAACCTGGTCGCGCGGGCGGGCCGTGCCGGTGGCGGCGTCCCGGTCCTCACCTGGGTCGGGACGCCGCCGTGCGGATCAGTAGTGGTAGTACGGGTTCTTGATGTACTTCTTCGTGACGCACTTCTGCTGGGCGTTGCTGACCGGCAGGTTCTGACAGACCTGCACCTTGACGCCGCGCAGGAACGCCTTGCCGGTCGAGGTCTTCTTCCAGTCGAGGTGCTTGCCCTTACCGCAGGCCTTGCCGCTCGTGTATTCGACGTCGTTCCCGGGGACGTCCAGGATGATCCGGGCCTGGGCGCACCACTTGCCGCTCGCGATGTCGGTCACCCGTACGCTCCACTCGGCCTTGTCGGTCAGCGTCCCGTCGTGCCAGCCCACCCAGGCCTTGCCCTTGGGAATGCCGCTCAGCCTGGTGCCCAGTCCGCTCAAGGTGAAGTACGTCTTCTTCGAGGCGCCGGCGGTCGTGACGGAGCCGTCGGCCTTGACGGGGCCGGCCTGGGCCGAGGCCATCGGCACCAGCGCGAACGCCGCCGCGGCCGCGACCGAGAGCATGCCGACGCGACGGGAGATCCGGAGAGTGGTCATCGTTTCCTCTGGGGGCGAAGGGATCGACGGCCACATCCTGTTGGTCGTGGAGTCTCGGGAACAGATCCCCAGGTCCCGATTCCGAATGGTGCCCCGGCACTAGTCCCGCAACGACGGGTGCCAGGACATTGGCGTCCAACTGCGGAAAGTTTGGCCGGGGGCATGGCGGGCATCTGCTGGCGCATCTATCGAAAAGGCACGAAGGGGAGCGCAGCGATGGGCGTGATGTTCCGTAAGCGGCAGAAGTTCGGGCCGCTGATCTTCAATTTCACCGAGCACGGCTTCTCGTCCTGGAGCATCAAAATCGGTCGCTGGTCGTGGAACTCCCGAAGCCGTGCGCATCGGGTCGATCTGCCCGGTCCGCTGTCCTGGAAGCAGAACAAGTCCCGCAGCCGCGCCCGCGACCACGTGTGAGGCCGGGCTCAGTGGTGTGACGTCGGCGCGGGGGCGGGCTCGGCCGTCTCTGTGGCGGGCTCGCCGAAGCGGGCGAGGGCGAGCGTTGCCGCGACGGCCAGGAGGAAGCCCAGCACGGCGCTCCAGGCGTACCCGTGACGGGTGCCGTCGCCCAGGAGGACGACTCCGACCAGCGCCGGCACGACGGTCTCGGCCACGACCATGGCGGCGGTGGTCGTGGTCACCGAGCCGCGCTGCAGCGCGGTCGCGAAGAACAGGAACGCGGACAGACCGCCGGCCGCGATGACGTACGCCGCCGGGTCCGTCAGCAGATCGAGCGGGGACAGGCTCACCAGCACCCGCGCGCCGATGGCGACGAACCCGAACCCCAGGCCCGCGACGAACCCGAGCACCGCGGACCGGGTCTCTCCGCGCAGGCGTCCGGCCGCCATTCCCGCCGCTCCCAGCACGACGACGCAGCCGAGCAGCGCGAGCCGGAACGTCAGGCTCACCGAGGCCGGGTTCTCGTGGCCGGCGGCCAGGCCGAGCAGGGCCAGGCCGACACAGACCGTGGCGACCGCCGCCCACTCCCGTACGGACAGGCGGACATGCAGGACCCAGGCGGCGACGACCGCGGTGACCGCCAGGTTCGCGGCGATGACCGCCTGCACGACGAACAGTGGAAGCGACCGCAGGGCCGCCAGTTCGGCGACGAAGCCGAGCACGTCCAGCCCCGTGCCGATGAGGAACGGAAGCCGCCGGATGAGGCGGACCAGCAAGCGCGGGTCGACGCCCGTGCCCGTGGGCGCGGTGCGGGCGGCGAGGGCCTGCAGCACGCTCGCCGTGCCGAAGCAGATGGCGGCGGCGACCGCCCCGAGCAGACTCCAGACCATTCCCCGAGCCTAGGGCCGATCGGCCGTGCTGTCCGCTCCGGTACGCCCTCGCGCCGCCGCAGGCGACCGGCGACGACGCCGGCCGGGAGGTCATGGTTGTCCCGCCGGCCCGTCCTTATCGGGCCATTCCCTACTGACCGGTCATAACGTGTGTACTCGGGCGAAAAACTACGATCACGCCATGAAGTCGCGTCACATCGCCGGAATCACCGCAGCCCTTGCGGTGGCGGCCACCCTCTCCTCGGCGCTTCCCGCCGAGGCGGCCTCGACCGTTCGGATCTACCGGGTCTACTACGACTCCCCGGGCTCCGATAACCGCAGCAACACGAGCCTGAACGCCGAGTGGGTGCAGATCATCAACCGCGGCTCGACGCCCCGGTCTCTGACCGGCTGGAAGCTGCGCGACCGGACCGGCTACACCTACACGTTCGGCAGTTTCCGGCTGGGCGCACGGAAGACCGTCTACGTCCACACCGGCAGGGGCACCGACACCACGAAGAACCTGTACTGGGGCCGGCGGGCCTACGTGTGGAACAACACCGGTGACACCGCCTACCTGCGCAGTTCCTCCGGTAAGTCGATCGACAGCTGCTCCTGGGGCAGGTCGGGCAGCTCCCGGTACTGCTGACACGCGTCCACGCGCTGATCACTGGCCGCCACTGCGCCCTATCGGCGGTGAACGCCAGTGATCAGCCCCCATCCGGCTGCGATACTCCCGCCATGGGCCACGAAGTTCTCGAAACGGCTTATGCCCCTCTGCTCGCCCTGGTCGAGGGGCTGGACGACGACGCGGCCTGGCGGCCGACCGGCTGCGCCGGATGGGCGGTGCGCGACCTGGTCTTCCACCTGCTGGGCGACGCGCAGCGGGCGCTGGTGGCGCTCGGCACGCCGGCGACCGGGCCCGCGGACGTCGACGCGGTCACCTACTGGCGGGTGTGGTCACCGGAGGACCCCGGCGCCGATTCCTCCCGGCGCCACACCCGGATCATGGCGAGCGTCTGGTCGGGCATCCGCCCGCTGGCCGACCTGTACGCGGAGACGGCGCGGGCCGTGCTCGTCCACGCGCGCCGGTTCGCGGGTGACGAACTCGTCGCGACCCAGGGGCACACGCTGACGGTCGGCGACCTGCTGGCCACGCTGGCGGTGGAGGCGGGCGTCCACCACCTCGACCTGACGGCGCACCTGCCCGGCCCGCCGCCGGCGCCGGAGGTGCTCCGCCTCGTCCGGGACGTGCTCGACGGGCTCGCGGGCCGGCCCGTGGCACCGGACTGGGACGACGTCCACTACGTCCGCGTCGGCACCGGGCGTACGCCGCTCACCGCGGCCGAACGGGAGTCCCTCGGTCCGGTCGCCGAACTGTTCCCCCTCTTCGGCTGAACGGGCAATGGGGCCCGGCCCACCGCTCCTCCGGTGGACCGGGCCCGCCGCCTCCGGATGGACCGGGCCCGCCGCCCCCGGGTGGGCCGGGTCCTGCCGCCGCGCCGGCGGTGGGCCCGCGGTGCGACGAAACCCCGGGGGGATAGTTCGGTTGTTGCCCCTACCGGGCCGTGACCGGCCCGGTAGGGGCAACAGCGGAGCCTGGTCAAGATCTTCCAGGTGCTCGGCTGCGCGTTCGCTCGCTCGCCGAGTTCGGCGTGGGAGTCAGACGCTCACCGACAGCCGCTTTGCCTTCGGTCGTGGCCTGAGGTCACCAGGTTGTGTTGCAGGAGGGCACGAACCCAGTGACGCCGGTCGCGATGTCGCGGCCGTGCAACGACGTCCACGACGTCACACCGTTGTCGCACGTGTAAGCGGGGGCGGAATACACCATGTCGACGTCGAAGCCCTGACCCGGGTAGCCCAGCCCGAGGATCCCCGAGTAAGGGTCGTTGAGCGCACCATTCGCCCAGATCCTGACGCCGGCCACTCGGAAATCCGTCCCGGTCCCGGCGTCGGCGGGCGCCGCCAATGGCCCGACCGCCGCCACCGTGGCACCGGCCATGAGAGCAGCCATCGTGATCTTCCCCATGCGCACTATGAATCATCTCCTTGATCTCGGGGGAATGAATTTACGCGAAATACCTGATCATCGCCTCATGGGTCCATGGTGAGTCATCGCTCACTACGACAGTCTTCGGCTAACGCAGCAGAGGGCTCCTCTCCAGATCAGAAACGGACGTGGTGGGGGGAGACGAATTGGTAGTCGGCAACGAATCCGCCGTTGACGTCGGCCTTGCCGTGGCCGGCGGGTACGGCCTTGGAAACCAGGGATCGTGCGGTCTCGCGGGTCTCCCAGGCGTAGTCGTTCTTGTGGGTCTTGGTGTTGTAGTACTGGATGCTGGTGAAGATGTAAGTCCCCCGGTGGGCGTATTCGGCGGACTCGTCGACGCGGACCCAGAGGGTCTTGCAGGTCGCGGAGTGGTAGACGCGCAGGGTGCCGCCGGTGGCCTTGGGGTGGCCCTCGGAGTCGTAGCCGGTGAGCTTGGCGGTGAGGATGAGGCGTCCGTGGTACTTGCCGGCTGCTTTGGTGCAGGGGCTGGACTTGGCGGTGGACGCCTCGGCGGCGGTGGCGGTGGCCATCGCGCCGGTGGCGATGGCGGCGACCGTGAGCAGCGCGGAAATGCGGCGGCTGATTTCCATGGTGATGTTCCCCTCGATGAGGCGACCCGAATGGCCGCCTTCTGCCCTATTTGACCCGCCGCTCGGATCCTTGGTTGACGAAAGAACATCACGAACACATAACGACCGCATGATTCCGTCCGAGTCGAAGGCGCGATGCCCTGGTGACCTGCGTTCGAGCGAATATGGCAGGACTAGCGCAAATAGCCGACTCATTATCGACCTGTCAATACCACTAAGGTGGAAGTCGATTAGGAGCCACCGGTCCGCCTCTCCGGGTCATTGGACGGTGGTGTCCGCCTGCTCCTCGGCCTCGGCGAGGAGTTCGCCGGTCCACAGGCGGCGCATCTCCGCGCAGTCCTCCAGGAGCTCGCCGAGCCGGCCCTGACCGACGACGCGTCCCCGGTCGAGCACCACGACCCGGTCGGCTCGTTCGAGGGCCGCCCGGCGGTGCGACACGACCAGCAGCGTCGCCGGTCCGCGTCCGTCGCGCGCGGCGTCGGCGATCCGCTCCCACAGCAGCCGCTCGGTCTCCACGTCCAGCGCGGAGGACAGGTCGTCGACGACGAGCAGGTCCGGGGCCCGTACGAGCGCCCGCGCGGCCGTGGCCCGCTGCACCTGCCCACCGGACAGCCGTACGCCGCGGGGGCCGACGACCGTCTCCAGGCCGTCCGGCATGGCCGCCACGTCCGCGTCGAAGGCCGCGAGTTCGATCGCGGTGGCGAGCCGTTCGCCGTCCGCGCCGAGCAGGAGGTTCTCCCGGAGGGAGTCGGAGAACAACCGGGGGATCTGGCTCGCGTACGCCACCCGGCCGGGGACCAGGTACGTCCCCGGGTCGTCGACGGGCCGGCCGTTCCAGGAGACCGTCCCCGCGTCCAGGGGCACGAGCCCCAGCAGCGCCCGTACGAGAGTCGTCTTGCCGGCTCCGACGGCTCCGGTGATCACGGTGAACGACCCGCGCTCGATCCGCAGGTCGACGGCGTCCAGCCCGCGGCCGCCCCCGTACCGCACGGTCAGGCCCCGGCCCTCGACGACCTCCAGGGGATCGGGGTGCGGCGGCGCCTGGACCGGCGGCGGATCCCGGCGGAACCAGACGCCGCTCACCCGCGCCAGGTCGTGGACGTCCTCGTGCGGGGCCATGAGCCGGCCGAGGCGTTCGGCCGCGACCGCGGCCTGCGGCAGCCGGTACAGGAACGTGCCGAGGGAGCGGGGCAGCGCGGTCAGCCAGCCGAGGTAGCCGGTGAAGAGCGCCAGGTCGCCGACCGTGAAGCTCCCGTGGTGCATGGCGGGGGCGGCGATGAGCAGGACGATGCCCATGCCGATCTCGACGGTCGCGCTCGTCACCGTGTCCAGCAGGTCGGTCGCGAGCCGGTCCCGTACGGCGGCGTTCCGGCGCCGGCGGTTGTGCGCGCGCAGCCGCGCCAGCACCGCGTCCTCGGCCCCGGCCGTCTTGATCGCGAGGATGCCCGCGAACGCGTCGCCGACGTGCGCCGTCACCACCGCGCCGAGCCGCCGGGCGCGCCGGTGCAGCCGCCGGATGGCCGTGCCGAGCAGCCGGCTCAGCACGCCCACCGCGATCATGGGCAGGACGAGGGCGAGCGTGATGGCGGGGTCGACCGTCGCCATGATCACCAGCGCGGTGACGCCGAACAGCACGGTGCCGGTCAGGTCCACCAGGTCGTCGGTGACCTGGACGAGGTCGCTCACGTCGTCGCGGAGCCGCGCCAGCGCCTCACCCGACGAGTACGGCAGCCGGGCCGCGGCGGCGCCCCGGGCGGTGAGGACCGAGCGCAGGACGTTGACGCGCAGCGTCGTCGCCGCGGCCTCCCACCAGTAGACGCCGTACGCCCAGGCGGTCACCAGGTTCAGGCCACGCACCACCTCCAGCCCGACGAACGCGGCGCAGAGCCACAGCGCCCCCGGCAGGCCGGCGGCCCGATCCCCGCTCAGCCGGTCGAACACCTCCTTCAGCAGCAGACCGCCGCCGATGGGGAACAGGTACGTCGGCAGCCACAGCAGGGCGCCGAGCACGTACCGGCCCAGCCCGGACGAGCGGGCCAGACCGGCCATCACGGTCGGCACGGGCCTCATCGCGCCACCCCCGCCGCGCTCAGCAGCCGCGCGAACCGGCTCCCGCGATCGGCCGCCAGCGCGTCCCGGCGGCCGTACTCGACGATCCGGCCGCCGTCGACGACCGCGACCACGTCCACCCGCGCGAGCGAGGACAGCCGGTGGGCGATCAGCACGCCGGTACGGTCGGCGAGGAGCCGGTCCACGACCTCCTCCACACACCGCTCGGTCGCCGGATCCAGTCGGCTGGACGCCTCGTCCAGCACCACCAGCCCCGGATCGGCGAGCAGCGTACGGGCGAACGCCAGCAGCTGCGCCTCACCGGCCGAGACGCCGACCGCGTCGCCGCCCAGCCCGGTGTCGAGACCGTCGGGCAGCCCGGCCAGCCATTCACCCAGGCCGACCTCGTTCAGGATCTCCCGCAGCCGCCGGTCGTCGGCCAGACCCGGCCGGAACAACGTCAGGTTGTCCCGCACGCTCGCGGTGAAAAGCTGCACGTCCTGCGTGACGACGCCGATCCGCCGCCGTACCGACTCCGGGTCGGCGTCCCGCAGATCCAGCCCGCCGACCCGTACGACGCCCTCGGTCGGGTCGTACAGGCGCAGAATGAGCCGGGCGATGGTGGTCTTGCCACTGCCCGTACGGCCGACCAGGCCGAGCGTCTCGCCCGGCGCCAGCGCCAGGTCGACGCCGGACAGCACCGGCACGCCGTCGTCGGCGTACGCGAACCCGACCCCGTCGAGCCGCAGGCCGAGCGGGCCCGAGGCCGGCAGCGGCCGGGGATCGGCGGGCTCCGGCAGCGTACGGCGTTCGGCCAGGAGGTCACGGACGCGGGCGACGCCCGCCAGCGCCGCCTGGTACTCCCGCAACTGGTCGATCAGCCGTTCGAACGGCGTCCGGACCATCTGCGTGTACTGGAACAGCAGCACGGCGGTGCCGACGGTCAGCGTTCCGGACCCGCGGGCCCACGCGGCCACCGCGAGGACCAGCGCCGTACCCGTCGCGAACGCCACCGACGTGCCCGCGAGCAGGCCGCTGCCGACGCGCTCGGACCGGAACTCCGCGCGGTACTTCCGGCCGCTCGCCCGGTGGACGCGGTCGACCGCGTGCTCGCCGGCGCCGTTCGCGCGGAGGTCCTCCAGGCCGGCCAGGCGCTCCTCGATGTCACCGAACAGCGCGGCGTATTCCGCGCGGGAACGAGCGGCCGACGGCACGGCCAGCCGCTGCGCCCGTGCCATCGCGAACCCGATCAGCACGCAGTACGCGAGCAGCAGCGCGCCGATGAGCGGCTCGACGGTCAGCATGACGACGAGCACGCCCGCCAGGAGCAGGACGCCCGCCACGACGTCGAGCAGGAAGGCGACGACGAACTCGGCGATCGCGACGACGTCGCCGTCGACCCGTTCGATCAGCTCGCCGGGGGTACGCCGCCCGTGGAAGCCCATATCGAGACCGAGCGCGTGCTGGGCCAGCCGCTCCCGCAGGCGGTTGGTGCCGTCCCAGGCCAGGCGGCTCGCCAGCCAGGCGGTGAGGGTACGGGCGCCCTGCCCGGCGACGGCCAGGGTCAGGTAGCCGACGGCGACGAACACCAGGTGGCGGGTGCTCGCGCCGCCGATGGCGTCGTCGACGAAACGCCGGGTGAGCTGAGGTGCGGCGAGCGGGAGCGCGGTCGCCGCCGCGATCGCGGCGGCCAGGGCCGCGGTCGCGCGAGGGCCTGGGCGAAGGCAGCCCAGGACGGAGGTCGAGGTGGTCTTACCGGCGTCTGCCCGCGCCGGTCGGTTCGATGGTCGCACGTGGCGTCGTGTCCTTCGCGTAGGCGGCGAATACCTGCTGGGCGGACACGTACGCAGTACGCATGACCATCTCCTCGGTCGGCTGCTCGTACGCCGGGAGTACAACAGAGGGCGGCCACGGCGGCAACGCATTTTCCGGCAGGGAATATCGTGCGAGGTGGGCAGATCGACCGCGCAGGGCGGCCGACGAGGGCGAAAGGTGCGTGGGGGCCGGTGGCCGGTGCGGTACGGAACTGGGCGGGCAACATCGGCTTCCGGGCCGAGGAGGTCCGCTACCCGACCTCTCTCGCCGAGGTACGCGGCCTGGTGACACGCGGCTCGAAGGTGCGCGTGCTGGGCAGCGGCCACTCCTTCAACGACATCGCCGACACGCCGGACACCCTGATCTCGCTGGCGAAGCTCCCCTCCGCCGTGGAGATCGACGGCACCGCCGGCACGGTGAAGGTCGGCGCGAGCGTGCGGTACGCCGAGCTGAGCCGCGAGCTGCACGACAAGGGGTACGCCCTGCACAACCTGGCGTCCCTGCCGCACATCTCCGTCGCCGGCTCGATCGCGACGGCGACGCACGGATCGGGGGAGAGGAACGGCAACCTCGCCACGGCGGTGTCCGGGCTGGAGCTGGTCACGGCCGCCGGTGACCTGGTCGCGCTGGCCCGCGACCGGGACGGTGACCGGTTCGCCGGGGCCGTCGTCGGGCTCGGCGCCCTCGGCGTCGTCGTGAGCGTGACGCTGGACATCGCGCCGACGTTCGACGTGCGGCAGCGGGTGTACGAGGGGCTGCCGCTGGAGGTCCTGGACGAGCGCTTCTCCGCGGTGGTGTCCGGCGCGTACAGCGTGAGCCTGTTCACCACGTGGCGCGAGGCGCGGATCGACCAGGTGTGGGTGAAGGACCGCGTCGACGCGGCGGGCGTGGACCCGATGCCGGAGGAGTGGTTCGGCGCCCGGGCCGCCGACGGGCCCCGGCACCCGGTGCCCGCCATGTCTCCCGTCGCCTGCACCGAGCAGGGCGGTGTGCCCGGCCCGTGGTACGACCGGCTGCCACATTTCCGGCCCGACTTCGCGCCGAGCAGCAGCGGCGACGAGCTGCAGTCGGAGTTCCTCCTGGACCGAACCCGCGCCGTCGAGGCGCTGCACGCCCTGAACGAGGTCCGCGACCGGATCGCCCCCGTCCTGCAGATCTGCGAGATCCGGACCGTCGCGGCGGACGACCTGTGGATGAGCACGTCCTACGGGCGGGACACGGTGGCCCTGCACTTCACCTGGGTCAAGGACGCCGACGCGGTGCGCCCCGTGCTCGACCTGCTCGAGGAGCGCCTGGCGCCCTTCGACGCCCGGCCGCACTGGGGCAAGCTGTTCACCACCCCCGCCGACGCGCTGCGCTCGCGGTACCCGCGCCTAGCGGACTTCCACGCCCTGGCCCGCGACTACGACCCGAACGGCGTCTTCACCAACGACTTCCTCGCCCGCCACCTCTTCGCCGAGCTCGGCTGACCCGCGTCGTTCAGTCGAAGAGCGCGTCGACCGTGCGGACGATGACGGAGCGCTTGACCCAGGCCTCGATCTGGGCGACGTCGGTGCAGGCGGTGATGCGTTCGCGCGCCTCGTCCGGGACCATGACGCCGCGCGCCTCGAGCACCTGGAGGAGGGTGCTCACCCTGCCTTTGACTTCGCCTTTGACCTCTCCTTCGGCCTCGCCTTCGGCGTAGGTCCTGCGGAACGCCTCGCTTTTGTAGGGAGATGTGTCGCTTCGCACGAATGCCTCCAGTTCGGCGGCGGGTGTCTCCGGCAGAGCCGCGAGCACGATGTCAATGTACAGTTTCGCGCGGTCTCCGTCCTCCATCCTGGCCAGGGCGGAGAGCAGGGCGTGGAACATTCTCGCCCGGTCGTAGGCGGCGCCGTGGGTCATGGTCGACAGGACGGCCAGCTCCGGCGCGCGGACGGCCTCCGCGGCGTCGGTGACGACCGGGACCGCCTCCGGCTTGAGCACCAGAGGAGTCAGGGTCCAGCCCGGATGGCCGAGCCCGATCGGCTCGGCGCACCAGTCGCCGACGGCGGCGTCCGTGCAGATCACCAGCAGGATCGCCGGGCAGCGGGTCCGCGCGCGCAGGCCCGCGAGGTAGACCGGCCAGCTCCACCGCTTGCCCTGGTCGCGCCCGAGCTGGATCTCCACGACCACGGCCAGCACCGGGGAGTCCGCCTCGAAGACGACGACGGCGTCCGCGCGGAACTCCGCCGGATTCCACTCGGTGAGATCGTCGGATTCGACCCGGACGGCTTTATAGCCTGGGATGTCGACTTTTAACGCATTATGGAGGATTTCCGCCGCCAGGGCCGGGCGGTTCTTGAAGAGCAAGGCGAGCGATTCATGACTCAGTGATGGCATGGCCGGGACTTTAAACCGGCCATGCCGTCGACCGCGAATTGATCAATCGTCAATTGCGACAAATAGTGAATAGTTAGACGTGTTCGGGGCGATAGGCCGTCAGCCAGTCGTTCAGGCCGACGATGCGCTCCATCGCGGTCCGGTTCTCCTGGAGGCTGGCCCGGCCGATCGGGCGGCGCAGGGCGGCGCGCGCGGCCTTCACGTCGAGATAGGGCCGTACGGGGGCGTTCGGGTCGGCGAGGATGCCGGACAGGCGGTCGCGTACGGACCGTTCGTAGCTGGGGTTCTGGGTGGCCGGATACGGGCTCTTCCGCCGCCGTACGACCGATGCGGGAAGGAGGTCGGCGACGGCGCCGCGCAGGAGGCTCTTCTCCCGGCCGTCGTAGGTCTTGTACGCCCACGGCGTGTTGAAGACGTACTCGACGAGCCGGTGGTCGCAGAACGGCACGCGGACCTCCAGGCCGACCGCCATGCTCAGCCGGTCCTTGCGGTCAAGGAGGAAACGGACCATCCGGGTGAGGTGGAGGTGGCAGATCTCCCGCATGCGGCGTTCGAGGCCATCCTCGCCGGGCAGGCGGGGCACCTCGTCGATCGCCTGGCGGTACCGCTCGGCGACGTACGCGTCCGTGCGCCGGTCGAGGTCGCGGTCCACGAGGTCCGTCACCCGGCCCAGGCCGTGGAGCCAGGGGAAGGTGTCGGCGGCGACCGCGGCCGGATCGTGGAACCAGCGGTACCCGCCGAAGACCTCGTCGGCGGACTCGCCCGACAACGCGACCGTGGAGTGCCGCCGGATCTCGGCGAACAGCAGGTACAGCGAGGTGTCCATGTCACCGATGCCGGGCAGGTCCCTGGCGCGCATGACCTGCTCGACGGCCTCGGGGGAGGACAGGCTCTCACCGCTCAGAACGACGTCGGTGTGGTGGGACCCGACGTGCTTGGCGACGTCATGGACGTACGGCGTGTCGGACGTGTCCCGCATGGCGTCCGGCACGAACCCGCCGCCCTCATCGGTGAAGTCGACCGCGAAGGTGCGCACGGTGCCGAGCCCCATCGCCCGGTCGGCCAGCGCGGTGAGGGCGCTGGAGTCCAGCCCGCCCGACAGCATCGTGCACAGCGGGACGTCCGAGATGAGCTGCCGCTCGACGATGTCCTCCAGGAGCTCGCGGACGCGCCGGACGGTCCGGGGGATGCCGTCGGTGTGCTCCCGTGCGGTCAGCGCCCAGTAGCGCCGGTCGGTGACCCCCTCGCGCGAGACCCGCACGACGTGCCCGGGCTCGACCTCGTACATGCCGTCGAAGACGGCGTGGCCCGGCGTCTTCGCGGTGGTGAGCAGCTCGAACAGGCCCTCGTCGCGGAGGCGCGGGGTGAACAGCGGGTTGGCGAGGATGGCCTTGGGCTCGGAGCCGAACAGCACCCCGTGGCGCGTCGGCGCGTAGTACAGCGGCTTGATGCCCATCCGGTCCCGTACGAGGAGGAGCTCCTCGGTCCGCCGGTCCCACAGCGCGAACGCGTACATCCCGTTCAGGTGCTCGACGAGGTCGGAGCCCCAGTGCAGGTACGCCCGCAGGACGACCTCGGTGTCGCTCCGGGTGCGGAACCGGTGCCCGTGGAACTCCAGCACCTTGCGCAGCTCGCGGAAGTTGTACGTCTCGCCGCTGTAGACCAGGGTCACGGGCCCCTCGCTCATCGGCTGCCCGCCGCCCCGCGGGTCGATCACGGCGAGGCGCCGGTGCCCCAGCGCGACGTGGGAGTCGATCCACAGCCCTTCGGCATCGGGGCCCCGGAGCGCCATCGTGCGCGTCATCGCGAGGGCGGTGTCGCGTTCGAGCGTGAGGTCGCGGTCGTAGTCCACCCAGCCGGCCATGCCGCACATGCAAGAGCCTCCTCAGTCGGCTGTACTATGCACGTGACTGACGCTAACTCTGTTTGTCAGAAACATCCAAGTAACGAACCTCACGGCACACGGGCCTGGACATCGGGGCCGGGCCGTGTACCCCTCGGCTCGGCGACCGGGGTACCTCTCAGCCGGCGACCGGGCCGTTCTCGCCGTTCACCACGCCGTGGAGCCAGTCGAGCGATCCGGTGGCGAGCGCCTCATCCGCCAGCTTCTTCCCGGACGGCGTCTGCAGCGCGGCCAGCGAACTGTCGATCCACGGCTGGATGGTGTGGTGCCCCTGGTCGCGGTACTCGATGGCCTGTAGCAGGCACTCGAGCTTGTCGGCGTCCCGAGCGCAGCGGGCCTCCAGGCTGGCCCGCTGCTCGTACTCCGCGACCGACCCGGAGATCAGCTCCGCCACCGGGGCGGGCAGCCCGCGCACCTGATTCGCGGTGACCTGCTCGTTGGGCGTACGGGCGACGTACCGCTGGGCGAGGTACGGCAGGTCGGTCAGCCGGGTCTCCTGACTGTCGTGGAAGAGGCTGAGCAGGACGGCCCGCTCCGGACTCGCGCCCTCCAGGGCGGCCAGGACGCCGGCCAGCACCGCCGCCCGGAAGGAATGGTCCGCGATGCTCTCGGGCGCGGCGACCCCCGCGACGAGCCAGCCGCTCCGCTTGTAGCGCTTGAGCAATCCCATCTCGTAGACGAACTCCGTCAAGCGCGCGAGCTCCTCCGGCATGCCTGCCCCCTCAGTCTCGGCCGCCCGGGTATCTCACGGTAGACGACTTTCCCCAGATCAGACGGTAAGCGGAGGCCAGATCTCGACCCGGCTCCCGCCGGGCCGGGGAGTGCGATCCGGACCGGCGGGTAGCGTTCCGGCATGATCGGACGATTGAACGAACTCGTCATCGACTGCGCCGACCCGCCGAAGCTGGCCCGCTTCTGGACGGCGGTGGTCGGCGGCGAGGCCGTCGACCGCGATCCCGACTGGTCCTACGTCGACCCTCCCGGCGGGCCGATGCGCCTGGCGTTCCAGATGGTTCCCGAGAGCAAGGAGGTCAAGAACCGCCTCCACCTCGACGTCGAGGTCGCGGACATCGACGCCGCCCGCGACCGCCTCTGCGCCGAGGGCGCCACCGCCGTCGAGGACACGCGCACCGACTCCCACGGCCGGTTCCAGGTCATGCGCGACCCGGAGGGCAACGAGTTCTGCCTGGTGACCTGACAGCGCTGTCCGGCGCCGCCGGGCAGCGCTGGGTCATCCGGCCGCCAGGTGGGCGGTGACGAAGTCCAGGACCTCGGGCGAGGCCTTCGGGAGTGAGCCGCTGTCGAAGGGCGGCCGCGGGTCGTACTCGGTCCAGAGCTGGATCGCCTGTGCGGCGACGTCGCCGCCCAGACGGGCGGCCAAGGTCAGCGCCATGTCGATGCCGGCGGAGACGCCCGCCGCCGTGACGATCTTCCCGGTCGTCACGACGCGCTCGGGGACGTACGTCGCGCCGGTCGCCTCGAGTTCCTTCCGCACGCACCAGTGCGTCGTCGCCCGCAGGCCGTCGAGCAGCCCGGCGGCGCCGAGGATCAGCGAGCCGGAGCACACCGAGGTCGTCCACCGCGTCGTGGGATGCACGCGCCGGACCCAGTCGACGTACCGCTGATCGCCGAGCACGACGTCGCGGGTGCCCGGACCGCCCGGCACGAGGAGGACGTCGCACCGGTCCAGGTCGTCGAACGCCGCGTCGGCCAGTACGGTGAGCGCCCCGTCCGAACCGACGGGGCCGCGTTCGGCCGCCGCGAATACCGCCGTCACGCCCGGCAGGCGTGACAGCACCTCGTACGGCCCGACGGCGTCGAGCGGGGTGAACCCTTCGTACAGCGCGAACACGATCCGCACGGGAATGCTCCTCATCGGGATGCCACGGACGCGTGGCCGCGGAACCGGCGGCGGTAGTCGCCGGGAGTGACGGACACGGTCCTCCGGAAACTGCGGTGCATGGTCTCGGGCGTGCCGAAGCCGCAATCGCGGGCGATGACGTCGAGCGGGCGGGTGGTGGTCTCCAGCAGCCGGCGGGCTGCCTCGACCCGCACCGACTCGACGTACGACCCCGGAGTCACGCCGACGTCGTCGCGGAACACGCGGGCGAAATGACGCGTGCTGAGCCCCGTACGGGCGGCCAGCGCCTCGACGGACAGGTCCGCGGTCAGGTGGTCGGCGATCCACCGCTGCAGCTCCCGCACGGCGGGCCGGTCCGGCCGCTGCGCGGCCAGCTGGGCGCTGAACTGGGCCTGCCCGCCCGGCCGCTGTACGAACACGACCAACTGCCGGGCGATCGCCCGGGCGGTCGCGGCGCCGAGGTCGTCCTCGACCATCGCGAGCGCCAGGTCGATCCCCGCGGTCACGCCCGCGGAGGTCCAGACCGGATCGTCCCGTACGAAGATCGGGTCCGGATCGACCTCGACCGATGGGAACCGCTCGGCCAGCAGGCGGCAGGCGGACCAGTGCGTGGTGGCCCGCCGGCCGTCGAGCAGCCCGGCCCGCGCCAGCAGGAACGCCCCGCTGCACACCGAGCCGACACGGCGGGCGCGGCGCGCGGCGGCCGAGATCCACGCGATGGTCGGCTCGTCCCGGGCGGCCTCCGCGGTTCCGGGTCCGCCGACCACGATGAGGGTGTCGACGGGGTCGTCGTGGAAGGCGCGGTGCGGGAGGACCGCCAGGCCGCTGGACGCCTCGACCGGCGTACGTTCGGCGGCGACCACCTCGGTGGTGTAGGCGTCGCCGGCCAGGGCGAAGACCTCCAGGGGGCCGGTGAGGTCCAGCGACTGGAATCCGGAGTGGACGAGGAACGTGATCCGCACGCCCTCAGCGTCGCCGCCCCGGCCGAGTGTCCGCAATGACGCGGATATGACGATTGCGGCCATCTGTCGGTCCGCGGACCGGCAGATGCCCGTCGGTGCGCGGACCCCAGGAGATGAGTCCTACATCGCCGGATCAGCAGAAGGGGCCGGGATTCCCCGGCCCCTTCACCCCGTGCCCGCCTGGGTCAGCGCGCGGCCTCGTAGGCGTCCATCGTGCGTCCGAGCAGCGCGAACTTCTCGGTCCGGTTGACCGACGGCTGAACGTCCTGACGGTTCGGGTCGATGTACCGGTAGCCGAGGTTGCTGAACGCGGCGATGATGTAGTGCCGGTTCGGCTTGCCGGGCAGCGACGTGACGATGCCCGCGTCGCTCACCGCGTTCTCCGACAGCCCCGTCTTGTGGGCGAACGTCACCTGGGCGGCGTCCTGGCAGGGCTGCACGGGGTACTGGTACTTGCCATCGGTCGGGTCGTCGTTGACCGTCACGGTTCCGTCAGGGCCGATCCACCGTTGCGAGATCCGCTGCGGCATGCCCGCCGTCGGGTAGGTGTAGCCGCAGTAGTTCGTCGTCGACAGGACGTTGTTCCAGCCCTGGTCGCCGAGCTCCTTCAGGAAGAACTCCCGGGAGGACGTGCTCAGGACGTCGCTGGTGACCGCCTTGCCGTTCGGGGCGGTCCATGCCGTGCCCGACACTCCGTTGATGAGCGCCAGCAGCTTGGCGGTGTCCAGCGAGGACATGTTGATGCCGGAGGTCCAGTTTCCGCCGTTGGCGGGGTTGGTGTTCTTCAGCTGCAGCGTCTCCAGGCCGATGTCCTGGAAGGTCTGGTTGAGACCGTCGATCGCGCCCTTGTCGTTCAACAGCTTGATCATCGCGCACGCCGAGCCGTTGTCGGAGACGGTGATCATGCGGTCGAAGTAGTTCCGGACGGTGTCGGTCGTGGCGGCGCCGCACAGGTCGGAGGCCTGCGTCGGCTGGTAGGAGTACGTGTCGTCCAGCGTGATGACGCCCTCGTCCACGAGCTGGAGGACGCCGAAGCCGACCAGCAGCTTGAGGGTCGACGCCGGGTAGGGCGACATGAAGTCGATGGGGGCGTTCTCGCGGCCCGGGACGACGTCGGTGTCGCCCTGCCCGTTATTGGTGTTCCAGAGGTTGGTGTCCCAGTGCCGGTAGCGCACCGCGGTGGTGTGGAAGTTCCGGTCGACCGGGACGATGACGCCGTTTTTGTACGTCGGGCTCGTCACGACGGTGCCCGAGGAGACGGGTCGGCCGTTGCCGTCGAGCTCGAGGACGGTCACGTCGACGTTCGGCTGCTGGTGGATCTGTGTCGCGGCCGCGATGGCCGCCGCCTTCAGCTTGGGCGCCCGATCCCGTCCCGCGAGCTTCTTCTCCGGGTCGACGTCGACCGAGGCGGACTTCTTCGCCTGGGTGGCCGTGGGGGGTTCGGTGTCCAGGACCTCGCCGAACCTCAAACCCGCGATGGTCCTTTGAAGCTGCCGTGCGACGGCGCTGGTGTCGGTCTCGGCGGCATGCGCCGGCGGTACGACGGCGGCCAGCAGCACGGCCGCCCCGCTCAGGGCGACCCAGCCACGACCGCGCGCGCGACTTCCGTTCAAGATCATTCTGACAAAGTAGTCTTACGGCACTGGACTGCGCAGGTTTTCGGGCGAGTCGGAACTCCGCCGGGCGGCGGTCGCGGGAAGTGCTCGATCCACGGCTGAATCGCGGGACCGCCCCGAGGACGGCCGCCAAAGTCAGAAGTCGAACAGGACGCTGATGCTCTCGCGGCGGTGGATGCGGGCGATCGCCTCGGCGAACAGCGGCGCGACCGAGACCTTCTGCACCTTCGGCGACAGGCGTACCGGCTGGTTCTCCACCGTGTCGGTCACGTAGAGCCGCGAGATCGGGCTGGAGTCCAGGCGCTCCATCGACTTGCCGGTGAACACCCCGTGCGTCACGGCCGCGCGCACGCTCCGCGCACCGTGCTCCATCACGGACTCCGCGACCTCGGTGAGCGTGCCGGCGGTGATCGTGAAGTCGTCGACGATCACCGCGTCCCGGCCGCGTACGTCGCCGATCAGGTCGACGACCCGCGCGGTCTCGGTGTGGTCGACGCGCTCCTTGTCGGCGATGGCGAGCGGCGCGCCGAGGCGCCTGGCGTACTTCCGTGCCTGCTTGGCGAACCCCGCGTCCGGCGACACGACGACGAGGTTCCCCGAGTCGCCGATGGCCTCGGCGAGCAGCGGGAGGGCGTACAGGTCGTCGACCGGCCGCGTGAAGAACCCCTGGATCTGCGGGGCGTGCAGGTCCATCGTGACGACCCGGTCGGCCCCGGCGACCTCGATCGACTGCGCGCAGACCCGGGCTCGGATCGACACCCGCGGCTCGTCCTTCTTGTCGGCCTTCGCGTAGCTGAAGTAGGGCATCAGCACGGTCACCGACGCGGCGCTGGCCCGCTTGAACGCGTCGATCCAGAACAGCAGCTCGACGAAGTTGTCATTGGCGGGGAACACCGTGGACTGCACCAGGTGGACGTGCCGGCCCCGGACGTTCTGGTTGACCTTCACGAACAGGTTGCCGTCGGAGAACCGGATGACCTCCCCGCGCCCCGGCTTCACGCCCAGGTGATCACAGATCGCCGCGGTGAGCCGCGGACTGCCCGATCCGCCGAACACCAGCAACTCTTCGAACTCCGAACCGGTCACCCGCATCGCCTCCCGCGCGTCCGCCTCGATCATGCCCGGAAGAGGCCTGTTCGTCACTATCGATCTGCCGTGCGCCGGTCACCGGCCGGACGGATGCGCGAGCCCGTTCTCCCAGGCCCAGGCGGCGATCTGGACCCGGTTACGGACACCGAGCTTCGCCTGGACGCTGGCCAGGTGGCTCTTGACCGTGCTCACCGAGATGAAGAGCTCCGCGCCGATCTCCTGGTTCGTACGGCCCCGGGCGATGGCCCGGATGACCTCGGTCTCCCGTACGGACAGCGGCACCGCCGGAGGCGCGGCGGGAGTCCGGGCGGGCGCGAGGTGCCGGAGCAGTCGTACGGTGACCGACGGGGAGATCAGGGCGTCGCCGCTGCCCGCGGCGCGTACGGCCTCGACGAGCAGGGCCGGGCCGGCGTCCTTGAGGATGAAGCCGACGGCGCCCGCGCGCAGCGCCCCGTAGACGTACTCGTCGAGGTCGAACGTGGTCACGATGACGACCCGGAGCGGGTCGGGAACGTCCGGACCGGCCAGGAGACGCGTGACCTCGATACCGTCGAGGCCCGGCATCCGGATGTCGACCAGGCACACGTCCGGCCGCAGCCGGCGCGCCAGGGCGACGGCCTCGGCCCCGTCGGCGGCCTCGGCGACGACGGTGATGTCCGGCTGGTCCTCCAGGATGAGGCGGAGCCCGCCCCGGACCATCGCCTGGTCGTCGGCGATCAGCACCCGGGTGCTCATGAGCGGCTCGGCACGGGCAGGCTGGCGCGCACCGACCAGCCGGCCCACGGCCGCGGACCGGCGACGAGGGTTCCGCCGAGAGCCTCGACGCGTTCGCGCATTCCGACGAGGCCGTACCCGCCCGAGTGGGGGAACCTCGGCGAACCGGCGGGGGAGGCGTCGTCGGTGACCTCGACGGTGATGTCGCGCCGGTCGTGGGTGAGGGCCACGATGACCTCCCCGGCGCCGGAGGCGTAGCGCGTGATGTTGGTGAGCGATTCCTGGACGACCCGGTAGACGGTCGCGGTCACCTCCGGCGGCCACGCGGGGTCCGGCGGCCCGTCGGGCAGGTCGAGGCGTACGGCCGGGCCGCGCCGGGCGAAACGCTCGACCAGGTCGGTCAGCGCCTCGGGCCCGGGGGCCGGTCCGCCGGGATCGTCGGCCTCCCGGAGCAGGCCGATCACCTGGCGCATGGACGCGAGCGCCTCGGTGGCGGCGGCCTCGATGCCCGCGAGCGCGTCGTCGAGGCCGGCGGCGCTCCGGCGGGCGGCGATGCGGGCGCCCTGCGCCTGGAGCACGACGCCGGTGATGTGGTGGGCCGCCGAATCGTGCAGCTCCCGGGCCAGTTCGAGGCGCTCGTCCCGCCGTACGGCGTCGATGGCGGCCTCCCGGCGGGCGTCGAGGCGGCGCAGCACCAGCCCGGCTCCCACGATGGCGACCCATCCCTGCGCCATGATCCAGGTCGCGGAGTAGGAGACCGGGGCGCCGGTGGCCAGGAAGTGGGAGTAGCGCTCGAGACTGCCGGCCACCACGACCGCCCCGCCGGCCGCGACGGCCGCCGCCGTGCGGACCGGCAGCACCCTCACCGCCGAGGCGATGAGCACCCCCAGGGCGAGGATCGCGGCACCGGACGGCTCGCCGGACAGGCCCCAGCGCCAGGCGGCCGCTTCGGCGACCCCGGCGACGGCGAGACCGACCGCCGCGGCCCACGTACGCGAGCGCTCCCGCACCAGGGCGGCGGCCGACACCACAGCCCCGGCGGCGAGCGTGAGGGCCCAGTCGTCGTGCCGGTCCCTCAGAAGGTGGATCTCATAGCCCAGCGCCGCCGCGAACACGATGCCGAGCACGGCGTTCACGGCCGCCCCGGGGCGCGCCATCAGGCGATCCAGAAGACCCATGACGCTCAGGCTAGAGATCCGCCGCCACCGGCGGATCAGCCGAAAGTACGACCGGCCTGGCCGGAACCGTCCTTCCGGCCGGTACCCGCGCGGAGCCCGGGCCCGCACAGTGAACCGCATGCCTTTCACGGAGAGACGCTCATGAGCGCGGTGCTGCGGGCTCGGGGACTCGGCAAGAGATACCGGAGGCGCTGGGCGCTGGCGGACTGCACCCTCGACATCCCGGCCGGGCGGGTCGTCGGCCTGGTCGGCCCGAACGGGGCCGGCAAGTCGACGCTGCTGGGCCTGGCCGCCGGCCTCCTGACGCCGACGACGGGCACCATCCAGGTGTGCGGCGAACGCCCCGGCGCCGACCCGGCACAGCTCGCCAAGGTCGGCTTCGTCGCCCAGGACACGCCGACCTACGCCCGGCTGACCGTCGCGGAGCACCTCACGCTCGGCTCCCGGCTGATCCCGGGCTGGGACATGCGGCTGGCGACCGAGCGGGTGCGGCGGCTCGGCCTGCCCCCCGATCAGCGGGCGGGGAGCCTGTCCGGCGGCCAGCGCGCCCAGCTCGCACTCACTCTCGCACTCGCCAAGCGCCCCCGGCTGCTGATCCTCGACGAGCCGGTCGCCGCCCTCGACCCGCTCGCCCGCAACGAGTTCCTCCGGGAACTGAGCGACGCCGTCGCCGGCCGGGAGATCAGTGTGGTGCTCTCCTCGCACCTGGTCTCCGACGTCGAACGGGTCTGCGACCACCTCATCGTGCTCGTCGGCTCCCGCGTCCAGGTCGCCGGCGACGTCCGCGAGCTGCTGGCCGCGCACCACCTGATCGGCGCGCCGCGCCTCGACCCGGCCGCCCTCCCCCCGGGCGTGCACGCCGTCTCGGCCGACCACGCCGACCGGCGGACCACCCTGCTCGTCCGCGCCGACGTCCCGGTCGACGGCCACGGCTGGGCGGTGACCCCGGTCGGGCTGGAAGACCTCGTCCTGGCGTACATGAGCCGGTCCACCCCGGTCCTGGAGGAAAAGCGATGATCTGGCTCACCTGGCGGCAGCTCCGTACGCAGGCGGCCGTGGTGTTCGGCGCCGTCGCCGTCCTCGCCGCCCTCCTCCTGGCCACCGGCCCGCGGATCGCCCACCTGTACCACGCCCACGGCAGGGCGTTCCTCGACGAACTGGGCCGCACCGAGAGCAGCCTCTATCTCATCGGTACCTTCGCCGTGCTCTTCGCGCCCGCCCTCATCGGCACGTTCTGGGGCGCCCCGCTGGTCACCCGGGAGCTGGACGCCGGGACGCACCGGCTGGCCTGGACCCTGACCACCCGCACCCGATGGCTGCTCGTCAAGCTCGGGGTCGTCGGCCTGGTCGCGATCGCCGCCACCGGGCTGCTCAGCCTCGTGGTGACCTGGTGGAACGGCCCGATCGACGCGGCCATCGCCCGCAACAGCGGCGCTCCCGGCCACGGCGTGTTCCTGTTGCCGCGCCTGCACGCCCTGGTCTTCGACACGCGCGGTGTCGTCCCCATCGGCTATGCCGCGTTCGCCTTCGTCCTCGGCGTCACCATCGGCGTCGTCATCCGGCGGACCCTGCCCGCGATGGCCCTCCTCCTCGCCCTCTTCACCGTCGTCCAGGCCACGATGGCCCTGGAAGTCCGGTCGCACCTGCTGCCTCCGGACCACGTCACCACCACGATCACCTCGGCGAACCTGATGCTCATCGACATCACCGGGAACCTCACGGTGCGGATCGACGAGCCCGGCGCCTGGATCGTCTCCCAGCACACCGTCAACGCCGCCGGTCATGCGGTCTCCCCGCCGTCCTGGGTGGGGAAGTGCCCGCTGGAGGCAGGGCAGGCGTCTCAGACCTGCTTCGACAGGCTCACCGCCCTCGGCTACCGGCAGCGGGTCGCCTACCACCCCGCCGGCCGTTTCTGGACCTTCCAGTGGGAGGAGACGGCGATCTACCTGGTCGCCGCGCTCAGCCTGGCCGGATTCTGCGTCCGATGGATCCGCCGGCGCGTGTCCTGACCGGCCCTCTGCCGACCGGCGCCCTCCCGAAGCCCGGCCCCGCCCGCCGGCAGGACACGACTTTGTTCTCCTGAAGTCCTCCGGGGTGTGAAACTCTCGGTCGGGTGAGGAGGGACCATCGATGGACGTCCTGATCAGAGAAGCCTCGGCCGTCGACGCCCCGGTGATAGCCGAGCTGGTGACGCAGCTCGGCTATCCGTCGACCGTGGAGCAGACCGCCGATCGGATCGCGCGGTGGGGGGAGGATCCGCTCAGCCGTGTCGTCGTCGCGACGCTCGACGATCGCGTGGTCGGGGTCCTCGCCTTCCACGCCATTCCCTTCTTCGAGCGCGACGGCCGGCGCGGCAGAGTGGTGTCCCTGGTGGTGGACGAGGAGGCTCGGGGGCATGGGGTGGGAGCCCGGCTGATGAGCTTCATCGAGGCGGAGGCGCGCCGTCTCGGCTGCGAGGACCTCGAGCTCACCAGCTCCCGGTACCGCACCGGCGCGCACGCCTTCTACAAGCACCTGGGCTTCGAGGACGCCTGCCACCGCTCCGCCCGATTCGTCCGCCCCCTGAGCACCCCCGGAGATGTCAGCTGACGATGTCCTTGGAGCGGAAGCGGCGGACGGCCAGGGCGAGAAAGACGATGGCGTACGAGGCGGACAGGGCCGTGCCCTTGATCATGCCGGTCCACTCCAGGTGCGGCTGGAGGGCGTCGGTCCAGGCGAACGTCCAGTGCGTCGGCAGGAACTCCCGCCAGTGGCCGAGCGCCGTCACCGCGTCGATGATGTTGCTGAGGATGACGAGGCCGACCGCGCCCCCGACCGCGCCGAGCGGCGAGTCGGTGGTGACGGACAGCAGGAACGCCAGGGCGGCGACGACCAGCTCGGATGCCAGGATGTAGGCGACGATGATCAGCAGCCGGGTGAGGGCCGTGCCGTTCGGCAGCGCGACGTCGCCGCCCGGCACTCGCAGACGGGCCCAGCCGAAGACGTAGATCCCGGTGATCATCGCCATGGCGGGCAGGCTGACCACGGCCAGCGCAGCATACGCGAGGGCGACGATCAGCTTCTGGCGCAGCAGCCGGACGCGCGGCACCGGGGCGGCGAGCAGGTAGCGCAGGGACGCCCAGCCCGCCTCGCTCGCGACCGTGTCGCCGCAGAACAGCGCCACCGCCACGACGAGCAGGAAGCCCGCGGATGCGAACAGCGTGAACGCCGTGAAGTTCAGCGCGCCCGCGGTCGCCACCGTGACGAGGCCAGGGGTGTTCGCGGCGTCCCCCGAGGGCGAGCCGCCGATCTTGAAGGCGGCGGCGAGCACCCAGGGCAGGGCCAGCAGGACCAGGAACGCGATCCAGGTGCGCCGCCGGCGCAGCTGGCGTACGGCCTCGACGCGCAGCGGCAGCGTCCGGCGCCGCCGGTACGCGGGATCCTCGGCCACGCGCCCACCTCGGCCGTCGAGCGCCTCCCGTGTCACCGAGCCTCCCCGATCCGTCACGAGCCGTCTCCGATCAGCGCGAGGAAGGCGTCCTCCAGGCGGCGGTGCGGCGTCACCCGGTCCACCGGAACACCGCCCGCGACCAGGGCGGCGACCACGGCCGCCGGGCCCGAGCCGTTCAGGCGCACGAGGACGCCCGGGGCGTACGGCTCCGCGCCCTCGACGCCTTCCAGCGCGGTCAGCACGCTCATCGCGCGGTCGACCTCCGGGGTGCCGATCAGGATCGAGCCGTCGTGGCCGGCGATCTCGGCGACGGGACCGGCGGCGACGAGCGTGCCCCGGTGCATGACGACGACGTCGGTGCAGGTCTGCTCGACCTCGGCGAGCAGGTGGCTGGAGATGATGACGGTCCGGCCCGCGGCGGCGTACCGCACGAGGACCTCGCGCATCTCGGCGATCTGCGGCGGGTCGAGGCCGTTGGTCGGCTCGTCGAGGACGAGCAGGTCGGGCAGGCCGAGCATGGCCTGGGCGATGGCGAGCCGCTGCCGCATCCCCTGCGAGTAGGTGCGCACCGGCCGGCGGATCGCGTCCCCCAGCCCGGCGATCTCCAGGGCCTCGTCGAGGTACGCCTCGCCGCGTCCGGCGGCCTTCCAGTACAGCTCCAGGTTGTCGCGGCCGGACAGGTGCGGCAGGAAGCCGGGGCCCTCGACGAACGAGCCGAGCCGGGACAGCACCGGGGCGCCGGGTCGTACGGGCTCGCCGAAGATGCGGATGTGCCCGGCGTCGGGGTGGATCAGGCCCATGAGCATGCGCAGCGTGGTGGTCTTGCCGGCGCCGTTCGGGCCGAGCAGGCCGCAGACCTGTCCGCGTTCGACGCGGAAGGACAGGTCGTCCACTGCCAGGTGGCCGTTCTTGTACCGCTTGGTGAGCCCGCTGATCTCCAGCGGCACCTCGGGGTCGCCGGGGCCCGCGCCACTACGTCGCCGCCCGCGCCCCGTCGCCACGAGGACGACGGCCGCCGCCACCGCGATCGCCGGGAGGCCCCACACCCACCAGGGCAGCGGGGCGGAGGGCGTGCGCAGCGCCGGGTCGACGGGGACGGTCAGCGGGGAGTCCACGGACACGCGGTACGAGGCGGCACGGGTCGGGGAGGCGAATCCCATGTCCGTCGTGCTGAACACGACCCGGACGCGATGCCCCGCGTCGAAGCGGTGGTCGAGGGCGGGCAGGGCGACGTCCACCGTGCCGTCGGCGTTGAAGGGGGCGGCCAGTCGGCGGGCCGGCTCGGCCTGGCCGTCCGGCCCGACGTCGTACACCTTGGCGAACAGCGTCGCCCGCCCGCCGGCGACGTGGACGCGGACGTGCGCGGACCCGGTGAGCGTCACCGGCGCGTCCAGGGGCTCGGTCTCGAACACCGCCGACTGGCCGGGCATGTCGAACTGGGCGCCCCCGGCGCCGAGCCCGCCGGCCGCGTTCAGCGCGCCGAGCCCGGGCAGCGTGGAGATGGACGCGGGTGACCCGCCCGGGGGGTTCTGGATCGTCTGTTCCTGGCCGCCCAGCGGGAGCGTGCGGCGGGACGCGCCGGACAGGCCCGGATATCGGGGCGCGGTGGCGGCGGTGACCACGACGCGCTGGGTGGAGGAGTCGATGCCGCCGCTCCGCGTGACGGTGAACCCGCTCTCCGCCGCCGTGCGGTCGCCCTTGAGATACCGGTCGAACCAGCCCGTGACCAGGCCGCGGACCCGCGTGGTCTCGGGGTCGCCGCCGTCGTGCCCGCCCTGGAACCACACGACCTTCACCGGCGCGCCGGCGACCGCCCGCGCGTTGCCGTCGGCCTGGTCGAGGGGGAACAGCGAGTCCGACTGGCCCTGGACGAGGAGGGTCGGGACGTGGATCCGGCCGGCGACGGAGGAGGCGCTGGACCGGCGCAGCGTCGCGACCGCCTCGGGCGTGGGCCGCCCGGTCTCCGCGACCTTCTGGTACATCGCGCACAGCGACGGCAGGAACCGTCCACACCCTGTGGACGACGCGCCCGCGGTGAAGAAGATGCCGGCCCAGACCTTCTTGAACACGCCGTTCGCGGCGCCCTTGCCGGTGGCGTCGGGGAAGAGCGAGTCGGCCAGGTCGTACCAGGTGATCTGCGGCGCGATGGCGTCGACGCGGCGGTCGTATGCGGCGGCCAGCAGGGCGATCGCGCCGCCGTAGGACTGCCCGGCGACGCCGACGCGCGGGTCGCCGGGTCCGTCGAGCCGCACCTCGGGGCGGCGGGCCAGCCAGTCGATCAGCTGCCGGACGTCCTTCACGTCGTAGTCGGGGGAGTCCAGGGTGATCTCGCCGTCCGAGCGGCCGAACCCGCGCGCGGACCAGGTGAGCACGGCGTACCCGTGCCGGGCCAGCCGCTCGGCCTCGCCGCGGGTGTCGTCCTTGCTGCCGCCGAACCCGTGCGCGAGCAGCACCGCGGGGGCGCGCCCGTGGCCGGCGGGCGCGAAGAACGTCGTGTCGAGGCCGACGCGCCGGTCGTCGTGCGGCCCGTCGACCACCTGGATGCGCTGCTCCGACGTCCGTACGTGCGGCGGCGCCGGCCGTGCCGCCCAGGTCACGCCGCCCGCCAGCACGGCCGCCGCGCCGACGACCGCCGCCCACCGACCCCGCCTCATGGCGTAGACCCTACGCGGCGTGTAACAGAACACGGACATCGTACGGACAGGGCCATGACACTGGTTAGCGATCTTGGTCCGCATGTCGTCTCCGAGCACTCTCGCCATCCGGACCCCGGTACGGCCGCGCCCACCGGCGGCACGCCGGCGGCGCCGGCCCTCCTGGCCGCTGCTCGTCCTGGCCGGCTGGCTGGCCCAGGTCGGCATCCGGTTCGCGCTGACCGGCGGTCAGGGCGTCCCGGTCGCGTTCCCCGACGAGAGCGGGTACCTCCTCGCGGCACGGTGGCTGACCGGCGGGCCGGGCGGCGACCTGTCGGGCAGCACCTTTTATCAGGGCGGATACCCGCTGCTGATCAGCCCCGCGTTCTGGCTCAGCCACGACCCGCAGACCTGCTACCGGATCGTGCTGGGGATCAACGCCCTCGTCGGCGCGGCGATCTTCCCGCTCGGCGTCGTCGCGCTGCGCCGGATGCGGCTGGCCCGCCCGCAGGCGTACGCGCTCGCGTTCGGGGCCGCGCTGCTGCCCGCCGCGACGGTCTTCGGCGGTTTCGCGCTCACCGACGCGGTCCTGCCGACCCTGCTCCTCGGCTGGCTGCTCGCGCTGCACTCGTTCCTGCGCGCCTGGTCCCGTGGGCGGAACACCTCCGGGGACGCCCGGCGTGCGTACGCGCGGCGGACCGTGGCGGCCGGCTCGCTGGCGGGCCTGGCCGCGGCGTACGCCTACACGACGCACGCCCGCGGTTCGGTCGTCCTGGCCGTCCACGTCCTCACCCTGGCCGCCGTCCTGGGGCGCGACCTGGTGCGGAGAGGGACGCCACGCGCCGCCGTCCCGGGAGGACCGGGGAGGCCGCGCGCCATCGTCCTGGCGGAGGGCCCGGGAGAGCGAGGGAGGCCGCGCGCCGCCGTCCGGCCGATCCTGATTCCGATGGCCGTCGTCCTTCTCGCGGCCGGTGGCGGATGGGCGCTGAACGGCGCGGTACGGTCCGCGCTGTACCCCCACGGTGTCCGCGACCTCGGCGGCCTGCTGTCCACGCGGCTCACCACGGTCACGGGCCTGGAGTGGGCCGTGTGCGGCGCGGCGGGCCAGATCTGGTACCTCATCGTCGCCACCTGGGGGCTCGCGGGGATCGGCCTCGTCGCCACAGCCCGTACGCTCTGGCGGCCCTGGAGCGCCCCGGCCGACCGGATCCTGTCCGGGGTGCTGCTGGCCGCGACCGCCGGCACCGCCCTGGCGTCCTCGGCGGCGCTGCCGGACGAACACCGGGTCGGCAACTACTTCTACGGCCGCTACCTCGCCTGTCTCGCCGTCGCGCACGCGCTGTGCGGCCTCGTGGTGCTGATCCGGCGGCGGCACGCCGTCGCCGGGTACGCCTGCGCGGCGGGGGTCGTGCTCGTCGGGGCCGGGCTGTCCGCCGCGGTGTTCGCCGGGGAACGGCTCACCCACTACACGTTCATCGCCTTCGACTTCCCCGAGACCTGCTTCCTGACGGGGGACTGGACGTCGTTCCGGCTCGGAGCGGCCTCGCTCGCCGCGTTCGGGCTGCTGAGCGCGCTCGTCGTGCTGGCCTTCCTGCCGCGCCCGGCGTGGACGATCGCCGCCGGGCTCACGGCGTTCAACCTCGTCGCGGCCCTCGTCATCGCCAAGCCCTGGCTCCCGGCGCGCGAGCCGATCTTCCGTCCCGGTGCGCCGTACGGGGGAGTGGCCGTCGACGCGGGCCTGACGTGGCGGGTCTGGGTGCGGCAGACCTACCAGGTCTGGTGGACGCGGGTCGGCTTCTTCCACTCCGCGAACGAGGCGCCACCCGCCGGGACCTGCATGGTCATCGTGCCGGTTCCGGGCCGTACGGCGCCCGGCGCGTCGTGGCCGCGGCACCCGGACGGCTGGCGGGTCGCGTACTCCGGCGTATCGCCCGCGCCCTGGGCGGCGTGGAAAAGTTCGCGATGTTCCAAGACTGTGACATGATCATTTTGTTCTGACCATTGCGCCGACTGTCCTGATAATGGGCGCGTGGCGACAATCTTGCTCGTGGAGGACGACCCGTCGGCCCGTGCCGGACTCGAGTTCGCGCTGACCCGGCTCGGACACTCCGTCACCGCGCGCGAGACCGGCGAACTCGGTCTCGAGCAGGTGCGCACGCGGCGCCCGGAGATCGTCATCCTCGACGTCATGCTGCCGGGCATCGACGGCGTCGAGGTCTGCCGCCGGATCCGCGCGGAGGACTCCCTGCCCGTCATCCTGCTCACCGCCCGCAGCGACGACATCGACGTCGTCGTCGGCCTGGAGGCCGGGGCCGACGACTACGTCGTCAAGCCGGTCGAGCCGCGCGTCCTGGACGCGCGGCTGCGGGCGGTCCTGCGCCGCGTCGAGCGCGCGCCAGGGGACCGTTCCACCCACGGTGATCTGGTCATCGACCGCGGGACGATGAAGGTGCGGCGGGCCGGTCAGGACGTCCACCTCACCGCCACCGAGCTCCGGCTCCTGCTCGAACTGTCCCGGCACCCCGGCCAGGTGCTGACCCGGCAGCAGCTGCTGGCCTCCGTGTGGGAGCACGACTTCCTCGGCGACTCGCGGCTCGTGGACGCCACCGTGCAGCGCGTCCGGTCGAAGATCGAGGACGTGCCGTCCCGGCCGAAGTACATCGAGACCGTACGCGGCTTCGGCTACCGCTTCGTCGCCTCGTGATCGGGCTGCGCGGCCGGCTCGTCGCGGCGTTCGCCGCCGTGGCGCTGCTGGCCTCGGCGGTCACCGCGGGGATCGCGTACTGGCTCGTACGGCGGGCGTTGCTGGAACGGGTGCAGAACGCGGTCGTCAACGACGTCCGCAACGTCCTCGCCCAGACGGTCCCCACGCGGCTGCCCGAGACGACGCTGACCTCCGACCTGCTCCAGCCCATCAGCAGGGCCCTCGCCCGTCAGCCCGGCCGCCAGTCGTGGGTGCTGGGCGACGAGCCCGGGGGATGGGCCACCAGCGGGGCGCACTTCACCGGCCTGCGCATCCCGCCCAAGCTCCTCGCCGCCGTCCGCGGGCCCGGCCCGCACAACCGGTTCGCCCGGCCGTTGCGCGGGCAGCAGATCTACTTCCAGCGGATCTCCTCGCGCGGCGTGCCGTACCTGGTCGTCGGCACGCCGGTCTACCTGCCGGCCACCGGTGGCCGTTACGCCAGCCCCATCGAGGCGTACGTCATCGTGAGCCTCCAGCGCGAACGGGACGACCTCGACCGGATGGCCCGCTCGGTCGCGGCCGGGAGCGGTGCCGCCGTCGTCGTCGCGCTGCTGCTGGCCCTGCTCGCCGCGCGCAGCGTGCTGCGACCGGTCCGCCGGCTCGCCGCGGCCGCGCAGGGCCTGGGCGCCGGCGACCTGCAGCGGCGGGTCGACGCGCGCGGCAGGGACGAGCTCGCCCGCCTCGCCCGGATCTTCAACTCCAGCGCCGAGGCCCTGGAGGCCAGCGTCACCGAGCTCCGGGAGATGGAGCGGTCGGCCCGCCGGTTCGTGGCCGACGTGTCCCACGAGCTGCGCACGCCGCTGACCGCGATGACCGCCGTCACGGACGCACTGGAGGAGGAGGCCACCGGAAGCGCCGCCACGGCCGCCGGCCTGGTGGCCGAGGAGACGCGCCGCCTGCGCACCCTGATCGGTCACCTGCTGGAGATCAGCAGGTTCGACGCCGGGGCGGCGGCGCTCGTCCTGGACGACGTGGACCTGACGGAGCTGGTCGTGCAGAGCCTGCGGCTGCGCGACTGGAGCGAGGAGGTCGAGACCGACCTCGTCCCCGACCTGCGCGCCCGCGTCGACCCCCGGCGCTTCGACATGATCCTGGCGAACCTGGTCGGCAACGCCCTCAAGCACGGCGAACGCCCCGTCACCGTGCGGCTGCGGCGCTCGTACGTGCCGGACGGACCCGGCATCCGGCTGCGCGTGTCCGACAGCGGGCCCGGCATCCCCGAGGAGGCGCGCAGGCACGTGTTCGAACGGTTCTGGAAGGCCGACGCCGCGCGGACCCGCAGTGAGGGCAGCGGCCTCGGGCTCGCCATCGCCCGCGCCAACGCCGAACTGCACGGCGGCGAGCTGACCCTGCTCGACACCGACACCGGCACGACGTTCGAGCTGTGGCTGCCCAACCCGCCCGTGGAGCGCCCGTGACGGCCCGTCGCGGGTGCGCCCGACCGCCGGTGGAGCGCGTGTGACGGCCCGTCGCGGGTTCGCCCGGCCCGCCGGGGAAACGCGGGTGAGGGCCCGTCGCGGGTGCGCCCGAGCCGCCGGGGGAGCGCGCGTGACGGCCCGTCTCGGGTTCCGCGTCGTCCTCGCGGTGGCCGCCGCGCTCCTCGGCGCGGCCTGCGGGGTACGTCCCACCGGCGTCATCGGGGCCGGTGAGCCCGCCCTGGCGCAGCAGGCCGTCCCGCAGACGACCGTCTACCTCGTCCGGAACGGCCGGCTGGTGCCGGAGCGCCGCGTGGCCTTTCCCGGCGCTCCACAGGCGGCGGTGTACGCCCTGTGGCTGAGCGGGCCGACCCAGGACGAGATCGCGGCGGGCATCTGGAGCCCGCTCGCGAAACTCCCCCTGTACGAGATCACGGTCGACGACGGGATCATGACGGTCCACTACGACCGGGACGGAATGATGACCCGTCTGGTCATGGCGCAGATCGTCTGCTCCGGCACCGCACAGCCGGATGTCCGCCGGGTGCGGGCGGCCGGCTGGGCGCGAGTGGTCGGCCAGGAGGCCGCGCCCGGCCCGCCCCCGTTCGACCTCCGCCACCCGCCGTACGGCTGGACGGTCGTCGTCGGCCACCAGAAGAAGTGCTCGGACTACGCCGACCTGATGGCTCCCTGACCGGTCCTCAGAGCGAGCGCACCGCGGGCAGCAGCTCGCGTTCGGCCCAGGAGATGAAGGAGTCCTGGTGCTCGCCGCCGATCTGCACGAGGGCGATCTCCTCGAACCCCGCGTCGACGAAACCCTTGATCTTCTCCACGTGCTCGTCGACGTCCGGGCCGCACGAGAGCTGCTGGGCGACCTGGTCCGGGGTGACGAACTGACTCGCCGACTCGAACGCGCCCGTGCCCGGCAGGTTCGCGTTGACCGGCCAGCCGAGGCCGAACCACCGGAACTGCTCGTGAGCCCGCTTGACCGCAGCCTCCCGGTCGGTGTCGTACGCGATGGCGATCTGCCCGACGCGCGGCTTGCCGGATCCGCCCGCGGCGTCGAACATCTCGCCGAGCTCACTCTTCGGCTCGGTGGCGATCATCAGATCGGCCTGCTCGCCCGCCAGCCGGCACGACTCGGGCCCCGACACGGCCACGCCGATCGGGATCCGCTCGTCGGGCAGGTCCCACAGCTTGGCCGACTCCACGTCGAAGTGCGCGCCCCGGTAGTCGATCGTCCCGCCGTCGAAGAGCGCGGAGATCACCTCGATCGCCTCGCTCAGCATCTCGTGCCGGACGCTCGTCATCGGCCAGCCCTTGCCCACGACGTGCTCGTTGAGGTTCTCCCCGGCGCCCAGGCCGAGACGGAACCGCCCGCCGGACAGGATCTGCACGGTGGCGGCCTTCTGCGCCACGATCGCCGGGTGGTAGCGCATCGTCGGGCACGTCACGTAGGTCATCAGCGGAATGCGCTCGGTGGCCTGGGCGGCGGCCCCCAGGATCGCCCAGGCGTAGCCGGCATGGCCCTGCGCGGGCAGCCAGGGGAAGTAGTGGTCGCTGATCACCGAGAAGTCGAACCCGGCGTGCTCGGCGGCACGGACGTCGCGCACCAACTGGTCCGGCGCCGCCTGCTCGCACATCATCGTGTATCCGATGGCAACCATGTCTCTTCCCCTCTCCATGGTCCTCGGGCCGGCCGGAACCCGTACCCAGGGTGCTGATGACCTGACGCTAATACCCGACCGCGTCGAGTGAATCCCGAACGGCGCACGTAAGATCGACAACGGCCCCGGACTCGAAACCTCCTCCGGGTTCGGCGCCGCGTTCGCGGCACCTGCTACCCGGACGGGACCGGCGAAAACCTGGGATACGGTCGGCGGCCGCAGACGCGGAAGCCCCCCGGTCTGGCGCGCCAGGCCGTCCGCATGATGCCATTGACCCGATTCACGCCTTGGCGAGAGACTTCCGCCCGCCCCCACGCGGAGGAGAAGACACCTTGAGGTTCGCGGTTCACCGGTCCGCCCGCCGACCGGCCTCCCCGCACGGACAGCCCCAGGAGCCCGGCGGCGACGCCGAGGACACGACCCGTCCGATGCCTCCGGTCCCGCCCCCGCCGTCGGCCGACGCTCCCGAGCCGGGCGCGGCGCCTGCCACAGAGCCCGCGCCTGCCGGTCAGCCGGCGCCTACCGGGGCACCCGCACTTGCCGGGCAGCCGGCGCCTTCCGCGTCGTCTGCGCTCTCCGCGCCTTCCGGACAGGCCGGTGGCGACGCCGAGAGCCCGACCCGTCCGATGGCCCCGGTGGGGTCGCCGGGGTCCGGCGGCGGCGACGCGGCCGGCCGGACGCGCCGGATGCCGCCGGTCGGTACCCCGCTCGCCCCGGCACCGGACGCCGCCGGCAGGACAACCTCCGGCGGCGGACAGCCGTCCTCCTCCGGGGAACCGGTGGAACGGAGGTCGGTGTTGCGGATCGTGCGGCGCACGGGCGCACGGCCGGGCCGGCGGCCCGGCGCGGGGGCCGCGCGGCGGGCCGCCGGCCGGCCGGGGCTGATCGCGGTCATCGTCATCCTGTGGCTCGTCATCGCCGCCATCGCCCTGGCCGGGACGCTCATCGTCGCGTTCTCCCAGGAGCACCCGACGCGCTTCGCCGCACCACTGAAGATCTTCCCGGTCACGCAGGCGATCCCCGGTCAGCAGTGCCCCGCCGGAGTGCAGGGGATGATGGGCCAGACCGGGATCGGGCCCGTCTGCTACGAGCTGACGGAAGGCATCACCATCAAGCGGGTGAACGACCTCCACGTCGAGCGCGCCAAGCAGGGCGGCGGGTACGCCGTCTCGATCAGCCTCATGCCGGCGGACGGCAGGGCGCTCAAGCGCCTCACCCGCAACGCCGCCGGCCGCAACTTCGCGCTGACCGTACGCGACCAGGTCGTGGCCGCGCCCCGGGTCGACGCCCCGATCACCAAGGGCCGGGTGCTCATCACCGGCAACCTCAGCCAGAGCGCCGCCGAAGAGATCGTGAACCGGCTCAAGACCGGGAAGGGAGCGCCGGTGCCCACCCCGACCCCCGTCTACACGCCCCCGGCGCCGGCCCCGAGCCCCACGTCGACCTCGCCGACCCCGTCGCCGACTCCGGACCAGACGTCGACCTCGACCTCGACCTCATCGACCTCGCCGAGCCCGACGCCGACCGGGACGACGTCGACTCCGACCCCGGGCGCGACGAAGACCACGAGCCACCCTCTGTCGGTCTGATCAGCCGCCGAAGGAGCCGTGCCGGCCGGCGCCGTCCCGGAACCGCTGGACGCCGGCCAGGCCGGTCTCCTCGAGGACGGCGCGGCCGTGGCGATACTCGTTCGCGATCGCGGCGTCCTCCTCCAGGCCCTGCTGCTCGAGCATGGACATGCGGTCGTGCCGCAGGCAGTCCTGGGGGAACCCGGCGATCTGGGCGGCCAGCCCCTCCGCGGCCGCGCGCGCCCGTCCCGGCGGCACGACGCGGTTGACCAGGCCCATCTCGTGCGCCTCGGCCGCAGGCACGGCACGACCGGTGAGGATCAGGTCGGCCGCCCGCGACTCGCCGATCAGGCGCGGCAGGCGCACGGTCCCGCCGTCGATCAGGGGGACGCCCCAGCGGCGGCAGAACACCCCGAGCACGGCGTCCTCCTCGGCGACGCGCAGGTCGCACCAGAGCGCCAGCTCGAGGCCGCCCGCGACGGCGTGCCCGCTGATCGCCGCGATCACGGGCTTGGACAGCCGCATTCGCGTCGGCCCCATCGGGCCCTCGGCCGAATGGGACACGTCGTGCGCGGAGGCGCCCGCGCCGGGCGGATCGACCCGGTTGCCGCGGTCGGTGCCCAGCGCCTTCAGGTCCGCGCCCGCGCAGAAGGTGCCGCCCTCGCCCCACAGGACGGCGACGCTCGCCTCCTCGTCCGCGTCGAACCCCTGGAACGCCTCGGCCAGCGCCCGCGCGGTCGGCCCGTCCACCGCGTTACGCACCTCGGGACGGGACAGCACCACCGTCGTCACCGGCCCCTGCTTCTCTACGCGAACGCCCATGGAACCGAACGATTCCATGGGCGTGCGAGCGGAACAAGGGAGGTCAGTCGATGCGCCAGGTGTCCCCGCTGCCGAGCAGGGCCGCCAGGTCGCCCTGGCCCTGCTGGGCGATCGCCTCGTCGATCTGGGTCCGCATCAGCTCGTCGTACGACGGACGCTCGACGTTGCGGAAGATCCCGATCGGCGTGTGCTCGAACGCCGGCGAGTCGAGCCGGGAGAGCGCGAACGCGAGCGAGGGATCCGGGTTCGTGGCGTCGTGCACCAGGACGTCCGGGGAGTCGGCCGGGACGATCTCCAGCGAGCCGGAGGCCGAGCGCCGCAGCGCCTTGTCCCGGTTCGCGCCGAACACGATGGGCTCACCGTGCTCGAGCCGGATCGTCACGTCGTCGCGGGTCTCGGGGTTCTTCAGTGGCGCGAACGCGTCGTCGTTGAAGATGTTGCAGTTCTGGTAGATCTCGACCAGCGCCGTGCCGTTGTGCGTGGCGGCCTCCCGCAGTACCGACTGCAGGTGCTTGCGGTCGGAGTCGATCGTCCGGGCGACGAACGACGCCTCCGCGCCGATGGCCAGCGAGATCGGGTTGAAGGGGGAGTCCAGCGACCCGAGCGGGGTCGACTTGGTGATCTTCCCGATCTCCGAGGTCGGGGAGTACTGCCCCTTCGTGAGCCCGTAGATCCGGTTGTTGAACAGCAGGATCTTCAGGTTCACGTTGCGGCGCAGCGCGTGGATCAGGTGGTTGCCGCCGATCGACAGCGCGTCGCCGTCACCGGTCACGACCCACACCGACAGGTCCGGCCGCGAGGACGCCAGCCCGGTGGCGATCGCCGGGGCGCGCCCGTGGATCGAGTGCATCCCGTAGGTGTTCATGTAGTACGGGAACCGCGACGAGCAGCCGATGCCGGAGACGAAGACGATGTTCTCCCGCTTCAGGCCCAGCTCCGGCAGGAAGCCCTGCACCGCCGCGAGGATCGCGTAGTCACCGCACCCGGGGCACCAGCGGACCTCCTGGTCGGTCTTGAAGTCCTTCGCGGTCTGCCGCTCGGGGTCCTTCGGCACGAGGGCGAGAGGGTCGCTCATGAATTGATCACATCCCGGATGACGTCCGCGAGCTCTTCCGCCTTGAAGGGCAGGCCGCGGACGCGGTTGTAGCCGATCACGTCGACGAGGAAACGGCCGCGCAGGATCAGCGCGAGCTGACCCAGGTTGATCTCCGGCACGATCACCTTGTCGTACGAGCGCAGCACCTCTTCGAGATTGGCCGGGAACGGGTTCAGGTGACGCAGGTGCGCCTGCGCGACCTTGTCCCCGGAGACCCGGATGCGGCGCACGGCCGCGGCGATCGCGCCGTACGTGCCGCCCCAGCCGAGCACGAGCACGCGCGCGTCACCGTCGGGGTCGTCGACGGCCAGCGGCGCGATGTCGCGGGCGATGCCGTCGATCTTCGCCTGGCGGAGCCGCACCATCAGGTCGTGGTTGTCCGGGTCGTAGGAGATGTTGCCGCTGCCGTCGGCCTTCTCGATGCCGCCGATGCGGTGCTCCAGCCCCGCGGTGCCCGGGACGGCCCAGGGGCGGGCCAGCGTGTCCGGGTTCCGCTTGAACGGCTGGAACTCCTCCTGGCCCGGCTGCGCGAAGGCCGGGTCGATCTCCGGCAGCGCGTCGACCTCGGGCACCTGCCACGGCTCGGAGCCGTTCGCGAGGTACCCGTCGGACAGCAGGATCACCGGCGTCCGGTACTTCACGGCGATGCGCGCCGCCTCGATCGCGGTCGCGAAGCAGTCCGACGGCGTCGCGGGCGCCACCACGGGCACCGGCGCCTCGCCGTTGCGGCCGTACATCGCCTGCAGCAGGTCGGCCTGCTCGGTCTTGGTCGGCATGCCCGTCGACGGGCCCGCCCGCTGCACGTCGATGACGACCAGCGGCAGCTCCGTCGCGACGCCCAGGCCGACCGTCTCGGCCTTCAGCGCGAGGCCCGGGCCGGACGTCGTCGTCACGCCGAGCGCGCCGCCGAACGACGCGCCGAGCGCGGCGCCCACCGCCGCGATCTCGTCCTCGGCCTGGAACGTTCGAACCCCGAACCGCTTGTGCTTGGACAGCTCGTGCAGGATGTCCGAGGCCGGCGTGATGGGGTACGAGCCGAGGAACAGCGGCAGCCCGGACCGCACGCTCGCCGCGATCAGCCCGTACGCGAGCGCCATGTTGCCGGAGATGTTGCGGTACAGCCCCGGCGGCAGCGTCGCCGGCTTCACCTCGTACGACACCGAGAACGACTCGGTCGTCTCGCCGTAGTTCCAGCCCGCCTGGAAGGCCGCGATGTTGGCCTTCATGATCTCGGGCTTCTTGGCGAACTTCACCTCGAGGAACCGGACCGTCGCCTCGGTCGGCCGGTGGTACAGCCAGGACAGCAGCCCGAGCGCGAACATGTTCTTCGCCCGCTCGGCGTCCTTCTTGGAGATGTCGAAGTCCTCGAGGGCCTTCACCGTCATCGAGGTGAGCGGCAGCGAGTGCACGCGGTACTCGTCGAGCGAGCCGTCTTCGAGGGGGTTGGCCGCATACCCGACCTTCGCCAGCGCGCGCTTCGTGAACTCGTCGGTGTTCACGATGAGGTCCGCGCCGCGCGGCAGGTCGCCGACGTTCGCCTTGAGGGCCGCGGGGTTCATCGCGACCAGGACGTTCGGAGCGTCGCCCGGCGTCAGGATGTCGTGGTCGGCGAAGTGCAGCTGGAAGCTGGAGACGCCGGGGAGCGTGCCGGCCGGCGCGCGGATCTCGGCGGGGAAGTTGGGCAGTGTTGACAGGTCATTGCCGAAGGCGGCCGTCTCCTGAGTGAAGCGGTCGCCGGTCAGCTGCATGCCGTCGCCGGAGTCCCCGGCGAAACGGATGATGACGCGGTCGAGTTGCCGGACCTGTTTGGTCACAGAGCAGGACCTCCTCGACGCGCGGCACTCGGGCGGAGGGAGGCATCCGCAACCGACGTGCCACTTAGGCTTACCTTCATGCTACGTCCCGGATCACGTGGTTATTTCAACATTGGCCGCTAGAAGCGCGCTTGTGAGATGCGTCGCAGCGCCCAGTGATCCGCCCCGCTCGCATCACGCCCCCGTACTGATTTCCCAAGTCACGGCGTAGGCATACATGCGATGGCGGCTCGGCGCGCTGCGGAGGGCGGCCGGATCAGGCCGCCGCGGGTTCCGGACACAGCGCGCTCGCCGACCGGCAGAGGTCGACGTGCAGCCGTGCGAAGAGCAGGAGTCCGGACACGTGCCGAACTATATGGCCTCACCCATGGCATTCCTCGAAACGGGGAGCCGTGGCATGTCCCGGCGGCCGCGCGGCCCGGGCCCGCGAACGCCGCGAAAACCCGTGAAAACCGGTGGAACAGGGGGCGGCGGGCGCCGGGCCGCACGACCCGGCGCCTCCCGCCCTCAGTTCGTTCGCTGCTCCTCAGTGAGCTTGGCCAGCAGCCCGTTGACGTCGGAGGCGGTGTTGACGGTCCCGGAGAACGACGGCGTCGCGTGGATGGTGAATCGCCCGACGTGCGAGCGGTACCAGGACGACCACTTGCCGCCGCTGGTCCGGCAGGACAACCGCACCTGGGTGTCCATCTTCGTCGACGCGGTGTCGGTGCAGGTGGACACGGCCGCCCCGTCGGTGGCGCCACTGAATTTGATCTTCATGCCGACGCGGACGCCTCCGGTCGAGTCGTGAAGCGACGTCGCCTTGACGTCGGCCCGCACCGTGCAGCTCGACTCGGTGCAACTGCCGAACTGCAGCCTGCTGAGCGGCAGCACGGTCAGGTCGGGGTCGTAGGCGTCCTTCAGCGCCTGCACATCCGTCCGGAGCCCGCTGAACACCTCGCCGGCGCCGGCGGAGGACAGCGCCTTGACGTCGAACACGTACTGATCCGACCCCGAGGCGCCCTCCAGCCGGAGCACCCGGCGGGGTGCGCTCTTCGTGATGTAGTAGGTCCGGGCGCCGACCCTCACCTTGAGGGCCTGCACGCCGTTCACCGTCGTCCGCGCGGCGAGCGGGTCGTTCGCCGCCTGGCCGAGGACGGACGACAGTCGCGCGGGCGCCAGGTCGGCCAGGTTCAGCGTCGTGATGTCGTCAGGGGCCTTCGTCCACGTGCCACTCGCCTTTTCGGCTTGGTCCGAGTCCAGACCCTGGTCGTTCCAGTAGCCGCTGCTCGCCTTCAGGTAGGTGGTCCCGCCGACGTCGACCCGGCTGACCTGCGAACCGCTCGCGCTGAAGGTGCCGCGGGCGCTCCCCGCCTTCGTCACGCTGAACGTCGCCCGGCTCCCGCCGTAGGTGCCCGTGAGCGTCACCCCGGCCGCCTGGCCGATCGCATGACCCGCCTCGCGCGCCGCCTTGCCCGACGTGGTCTTGGGGTCGTCGCCGGAGCGGCCCAGCGCCACGACACCGACGACGGCGAGGACGACGAACACCACCCCCGCGCCGGCCAGCACCGAGATGAGGACGCCCTTCGACTTCTTCGCCCGCGGGGGCGGCCCGTACTGGTACGGCTGGGGCGCGCCCCAGCCCTGCGCGCCGCTCCAGCCCTGCGGGCCGCCGGGAGGTCCGGGTGGGCCGCCGGGGTTCTCCCACGGCCCGGGCCCCGTGGGGTTCCCCAGGTACGGGCCCGGCCCACCGACGCCCTGCCCGTACGGCCCGGGCCCGCTCGGGCCTCCCGCGTACGGCCCGGGCACCGGGTTCTCCCCGTACGGCCCTGGAGCGCCGGGCCCTCCGGGGTAGGGCGCAGGCCCGGCGGGATCACCGGGGTAGGGCCCGGAGGAGGCGGGTCCGCCGGGGTAGGGCCCGGGCACGGCCGGGTTCCCCGCGTAGGGACCGGGAGCGGCCGGGCCGCCCGCGTACGGGCCGGGGCCGCCGGGGTCCTGCGGATAAGGGCCGGGTCCGATGGGACCCGTGTCCGGCCCGTCGGTTCCGGCGGGCTCTTCGGGGCCGCCGGACACGGCGGGCGCGGAGGCCGGGGTCCCTCCCGGACCGAACGGCGCCGCCGGTTGCCGAGGGGCGGCAGGAGCGGACGGAGCAGATCCCGGCTGTCCCTGCCACACTCCGGTCTCGGCCTGCGGCACGGAAGGCTCCGCCCACGCGCCGGTGCGGCCGTCGCCCGGCCCGGCCGACTCCGCCGGTTCGCCCGGACGCGGCTCGTCGCCCGGGGAGGGCGACGCGGCATCGCCCACCGGCCCATCCACCGGGGCGGACTCCCCGTCCGACGCGGACTCGGCGGGCTCTCCGGCCTGGCCAGGCCACCCGGCCTCCGCGGACTGCGCGGGTTCCCCAGGCTGCGCGGGTTGCCCGGGCTGCGCGGGTTGCCCGGGCTGCGCGAATTGCGCCGGCCGGCCAGGCTGTACGGGCACCTCAGGCTGCGCGGACTGCGCGGGGTCTCCGGCCCGGCCGGCCTGCATGGCCTGGCCGGGCTGCCCGGATTGGGCGAAGTGCGCGGGCGGTGGAGGCGGGAGCGGGGCCACCTGCCGGTCGTGCCCCGATCCTGCGCCTTGCGGGGACGGTTCGAGTGGGCTGGAGGGTTCCGTCTCCGCTGGACCTTCGCCTGGTACGGACGTGTCCGCCCCTTCCGGCGATCCGGCGTGCTCGATCTCCTCCGGTTTTCCCGGTTGTTCCGGCGACGGCTCCTGAACGCCGTCTCGCTCCGTGCTCAATGATGTCCCCTGTATAACGATCGACGCCGTGACCTTACGTTTACGCTGATCGTCGGACAAGGCGGAGAAGCGGTCTGTTACCCGGTCGATGCCCGTAGATCACCGTCTGCCGGCCGCGCCCGCGCGGTGCCTCGGCCGGCTCCTCTCCGGCCACCGGCCGGCTCCCCGAACGCCCCGTGTAGCGGCGCGGTGACGTTCGTCCTGGTGACGGGCGGGCGAAACGCTCGGAATGCCGCCATCATCGAGCCGTGGGTTCGCAGGCCCGGGCCGGCCTTTCCGAGAGTTGTCCACAGGTTGTGGATAAGGCCGGTGCCGGTCAATCCCTCTGCCGGATGCTCTCGACCATGGACCCGGTCGTCTTCATCGCCCGAAACGGCGGAGCCGTCACCTGCGCCCGACGGCTGCGCGTGGTCGGTCGCCGGACGGCGGACGCAGTCCTCGCCGACGCCCGTTCCGCGGCACCCTCGCCTTACCCGGCACGCCGCGTGCCGTCGCCCCGCCGTTCGCTACGGCGTGGCGTCTCCCGTACGTCGGCGGCCGAGCGGAGTCTCGGCCCGGCGGCGGACCGCTCACCGAGCGTTCCGCGCCGGCGGGGTGAGGAACGCCGCGTCGGAGGCCAGTCGAGGTCGTCCGCGGCGGGTGATCCGATTACGCTGAGGCTCGTGCACGGCTACTACGGGAACTACCTGACCGTCGTCGTGCTGTTCGCGATCGGCGCTGCGATCGTGGGCGGCGCGCTCCTCGCCAACCGGGCACTGCGCCCGCACCGGCCCACCCCGGAGAAGCTCACGACGTACGAGTGCGGTGTCGACCCGGTCGGTGAGGGCTGGGCGCAGTCGTACGTCCGCTACTACGTCTTCGCGTACCTCTACGTGGTCTTCGCGGTCGACGCGGTGTTCCTGTTCCCCTGGGCGACGGTCTTCTCCGCCAAGGGATACGGCTACGTCACGCTCGGCGAGATGTTCGTCTTCCTCGCCTTCATCACGGCCGGCCTCGCGTACGCCTGGAAGAAGGGCGTCCTCGGCTGGGTCTGAGCCGCAGGCGGCGGGTCAGTCGTCCTCCGGCAGCAGCTCCGCCGGGTCGGACTCCACCGGACAGGGCAGCGTGACCCGGCTCTTGGTCTCGCCGGCCAGGCGTTCGACGAGCCGGTAGGACCAGGTCTCCTCGTCGATCGCATGCACGAGCACGACGGGCGGCTGCTCTCTGGGCTGCGGCGGCCCACGGAATCTCCGCAGCTCCACGCGCCAGAAGCACGGAACGCCGGCGCCGGCGTGAACGGAGGGAGCGACTTCGCACAGTGACTGATCGAATACGCGGTGTCCTGTGAACAGTGATCGGCCGGTGACAAGTCCCCCCACCGCGGCGATCCCCATCCACCTTGCCGTGAGGCACGCCCCAAGGACACGTAAGAATGGGGGCATGGGTGCCGTCGATCTCCCCGAGCCGCGTATCGGGCCCGCCTCCCGGCTCGCCCCGAAGCCGATCAAGTTCGTGCTCAACTGGGGGCGGCGGTACTCCCTGTGGGTCTTCAACTTCGGCCTGGCCTGCTGCGCGATCGAGTTCATCGCGACGTCGATGTCCCGGCACGACTTCATCCGTCTGGGCGTCATCCCGTTCGCGCCGGGACCGCGGCAGGCCGACCTGATGGTGGTGTCCGGCACGGTCAGCGACAAGATGGCGCCGGCCGTGAAACGCCTCTACGAGCAGATGCCCGAGCCGAAGTACGTCATCTCGTTCGGCGCCTGCTCCAACTGCGGCGGCCCGTACTGGGACTCCTACTGCGTGACGAAGGGCGTCGACCAGATCATCCCCGTCGACGTGTACGTTCCGGGCTGCCCGCCGCGGCCGGAGGCGCTCCTGCACGGCATCCTCAAGCTGCAGGAGAAGATCGCCGCCGAGTCGCTCGGTGACCGGTACACCGGGAACGGTGAGGCCGTCGCGCCGCCGCCACCGGTCGTACGGCGGCCGCCCACGCCCGCGGTCCTGCGCCGGCCGCTCGTGCTGCCGCCCGTGCCCGAGCCGGAGGAGATCGAGGCGGCCGAGCAGCCCACGCAGAAGTTCACCGCGCTGAGTGAGGACGTCGCGGTGACGGGAACACAGGAGCTCCCGCTGGCCGCCGTACCGGCGCCCGAGGAGGATCGGGCCGTGACCCGGGACTCCACCGAGACGCAGGACCTGCCCGTCCCCGAACTCCCGGCCTCCGGCGAGTCCTCCTCCGCTGCGGCGGAGACCCAGGAGCTCCCGACGGTGGATCCCGATCCCACCCCGGCTCCGCCTTCGCCGGGCGATCCCGACGTCGCGGACAGGCCGACCGAGGTACTGCCGCCGGTCCCCGACGCGAGCACCACCCAGGACCTCCCCACGCCGAAGGATCCGGGGACGACCCAGGAGCTGCCGGTCCCGGACGAACCCGACCGGCCGGCCGAGACGCCGCCGTCCGCGAAGGGCCCCGACGAGCCGACCGAGGTCCTGCCCACGGTCGACGAGACCGCAGCGGAAGAGCCGGCCGCCGACGCCGTACGCGACGGAGCGGGGACGGAGCGACCCTCCGGCGGTTCACCGGCCGAGGGGCGGAGACGTCGGCTGGGCGGCCGGTTGCGGAGGATCGCCGAGCCGCCCCCCGTACTGGGCGACACCGACCACACCATCATTCCGGGGTTGAGCGATGACGATTGAGCTCGCGGTGTCGTGGGCGCGCCGGTTCGGCGACGACGTCCGCGCGGAGGAGTCCTTCGGCCTGCTGACCGTCGATGTCCCGCCGGAGCTGTGGGAGGAGGCGCTGACGTTCGCGCGCGACGAGCTGGGATGCGGCTTCTTCGACTGGCTCAGCGCCGTGGACGAGCTGGAGCGCGGATTCGCGATCGTGACGCACCTCCACTCGCTCGAGCAGGGGCATCACCTGCTGATACGTACGACGGTGCCGCGAGAGGACCCGCGGCTGGTGAGCGCGACCGCGGTCTACCGTGGCGCGAACTGGCACGAGCGGGAGACGCACGAGATGTTCGGCGTGATCTTCGACGGGCATCCGGACCTGACTCCGCTGCTGCTTCCGGATGAGTTCGAGGGACATCCGCTCCGCAAGGAGTTCGTCCTGGCGGCGCGGGTGGCCAAGCCCTGGCCGGGCGCGAAGGAGCCCGGCGAGTCCGGGCACGGGGCGCCGAGCCGCCGCCGCATGCTGCCGCCCGGCGTACCCCAGGACTGGGGCCCGGCGGCCCGTGCCGCCGCCGAGGCGCGCCAGGGCGCACGCCGCAGCGCGGGAGAGGCCCCCGGAGACCAGCCGGCGCGCCGCCGGGCGCGCGGCATCGACCCGGAGGGCGGCGATGTCTGACGTCCTGGTCGTCGTCGTCAAACTGCTGCTGGTCGTCGGCGCGTTCGCCGTGCTGCCGCTGCTGGTGGGGCAGGCCGAACACAAGGTCATGGCCCACATGCAGGGCCGCCTCGGCCCGATGTACGCGGGGGCGTTCCACGGCTGGGCGCAGCTCGTCGCGGACGGGGTGAAGTTCGCCCAGAAGGAGGACGTGGTCCCGGCCGCCGCCGACCGGCGGATCTTCTCGCTCGCGCCGGCGGTCGCGCTCATCCCGTACCTCGTCGTGCTGATCGTGATCCCGGTCGGACCGGGCGGTCAGGTGGCCGTGTCGATGGACCCGGGGCTGTTCTTCGCCCTGGCGATGATCGGCGTCGGCGTGCTGGGCGCGATCATGGCGGGCTGGGCGAGCGCGAACAAGTACAGCCTGCTCGGCGGCATGCGGGTCGCCGCGCAGCTGCTGTCGTACGAGCTGCCGATGGTGCTGGCCGCCTCCTCGGTGGCGATGGCGGCGGGCAGCCTGAACCTGTCCACGATCGTCGACCAGTGGCGGTGGTGGTGGCTGCCCTGGCAGGTGATCGGCGGAGTGGTGTTCTTCGTCGCGGGCCTCGCCGAACTGCGCCGCCCGCCGTTCGACATGCCGGTCGCCGACTCCGAGATCATCTTCGGCCCGTACACCGAGTACGCCGGACTGCGGTTCGCCCTGTTCCTGCTGGCGGAGTACGCCGGGATCGTCGTGCTGTCCGCGCTGACGACCGTGCTGTTCCTCGGCGGCTGGAAGGGGCCGGTACTCGACACACAGCTCGGCTGGCTCTGGACGCTGATCAAGGTGTTCGTGCTGTCGTTCGTCGTGATCTGGCTGCGGGTGAGCTACCCCCGGCTGCGCGAGGACCAGCTCCAGAAGCTCGCCTGGGCAGGCCTCGTCCCCCTCGCCCTCGTCCAGCTGGCCCTCACCGGCGTCCTCAAAATCGCCATCGGCTGACCGCCCGACCAGCCAGGCGTGGTCGGCGTAGCGGCCGCCAAGGCCTCGGCCCGGTAGGGAGCTCTCGCAGCAGAGTGACTCGGAACAGCGCACCGGTCAGGGACTGGCTGGTCGATGCCGCGAGGGCGGGAGTCCTGTGCCGTGTTCAGTCGGATTCGGCCGGCTCTGCCCTGACTACTAACCCGGTGGGGTGGTGCTGTCAGGGTGTGGTCAGCGTTGTGGCGGGCGCAACGCTCGGTGAAGCCGCAACGAGTCCTAATTCCGGGGCAGAATGCGTCGATAGTCAGATACCGACAGAAACGTCTGCGACGTAGTTGGTTGACGAGCACTTTACGGAGAACTACTGTGAGCTTCACTCATTCAAAGTGATGACCTGCGATGAGTCACGGGGATGAAAGAGCAGGTCTGGGCGCTGATGGGCGGGGTGACTGTGACGTGCGTTGGCTCTCCCTGCCTCGGTGCGCGACTCGGCAATCCGTGAGTTGATGTCCTCAGCGGCGTCGATGGAAGCTAGCGAAGTCGTTCCAGAGTGGACAGTGGGCGCATTGGATCACGATAACGGTATTGGAATGGCCGATAATCTAGAAACGGCCTGGCGCGAATCCGAATGCAGAGAGTCTGCCACCTCCTCGTCTCTGGCTACCGGCGCCGCGCGGCGCGCTGGCGGTCGACGTTCTCGAAGGATGGCCGCGTCGATCGCCATGGTGGGTGCCTTAACGTCGGGCATGCTCGCCTCTTGCTCGGATGATCCCTCGCGGCACGGAACCTCTCCGACGCCCACCCCGACCGCCCTGAAGACCACGGGAGTGGCCCTCCCGCTGAAAGCGACACACGACGCCCACGGGCTGATCGTCACACTGCCCGAGATCACCAGTGTGCTCGGACGTACACCGCTTCCCGACGTGACCCTGTTCGCTGATCGGACATATCCCGAGAATCTTAACGGCATTCAAGTGATCAAGGAAGAAGGTGGTGGCCTCAGCCGAACCTCGGAGAAATACAGGATGCTAAATATAACATTGCTCAGGTATCCGTCAGCTGGATTGATTGGTAAGTCATGGGGCATCGAAGGTCCGGGCCCGTATCGCGAGGATGCGCATCATTGGTACGGGGTGTCGGGTCATATCGCTAACCTCGGTGATGCGGCCATCGTCTTCCAGACGGGGGATGCTTCGTCCGGTTATGTCGCCGGACGGTCGATTGACTTCGACGTCATCGGCGGGAAAATAGAAGCGCGATACAAGAATGTAATGATCGATATTGCTCTAAACGGTGCTGATTATGATGTTTCGGTGAATGGGAAGGTTCGCGTTACTCACGAATCATTCGCGCAAACGAAAAGGAAACTGATGATGGTGGCCAAAGAAATAGTCGAACATCTCTAGGGCGGATATCGTGTCGGAGCCGAAGGGGCGTCTCCATGTCGTGGTGGAGGATCTCGACGCGGCGAGCGGCGAATTCTCAAAGCTGGCGGGGGAGTACAGTCAAGGAATGCCCTATGACGGCGCCCAGTGTCCATTCGGGTGCCCCCGGGGCGGGACTGAGCTTTTCGATAAGATCCTCGAAAATACGCTTCGCTTGATCGGCCAAGTCCACGTCGAGATCGGTCAGGCCATGGGTAATCACGGTGTGAAACTGGGGCAGGCCGCCGCGCGCTATGCTTCGAGCGAAGCGCAGGCGTTGGGGATCATCGCCGACGTGTTCTTGGCTGCCGACACCGCTCCCCTTCCGCCGGATCAACCACTAGATGGTGGGCATTAAGGGGATTCTAATGACGGGCAATACACCTGGCCCTGCGGATTATCCTTATAGGGCCACACTCAACTTCCCGCCGCCTAAGATCGCGAAGGCTCGGCCGACCCTCTATCCCATGCAGGCGAATTTTATATCCGGTGACCCGCAAGGTCTTTATCGGTTGGCGGGAGAGATGTATGGCTATGTCGCAGGGCGGTCGGGTGACACGGTCCGGCTCTTAGCGCGGACGGTCGACCACCTGGTGAAGGACGACGGCCAGCCAGGCGGCTACACTCCGGGGCCGGATGGTAAAGGGTGGATCGGGTACACCGCGTTCGTCTTCCGTCAGACGTTCATCTCGGACGCTGCGATGATGAACGGCCTCAACTCGGTGATATGCTCGATCGCGAAGACAGTCGATGATCTGGCGGTCGGTCTCTCTTATCACGAACTTCAGCTCGAGCTGGCGTTGGAGAAGTTCGCGAAGGGAAATCCGCACGCCGCCGGTTTCAGCCTCAATTGGCTCGCTACCTCCGGGAAGGGAACGAGCCCTACGTTCGATTTCACCAATCTCGCCCCTCCCGCCGTACGTAACGACTCGACGGGCTTCTATAACTTCATCGGCAACTGTAACGTCATCGGCCAAGTCTTCTTCACTCGGGCGGACAAGCTGCGGCACACTGCGGCGTCGCAGCTCGTCGCGGTCGGGAAGGTGCTGGAAGAGGCGCTCAGCTATTACGCGAACTACTCCGCATCTCCTGGCTCTCCCACGGCGATGGACCCGAGCGTCCTGATCACCTCGAGTCAGGCCAAATCGAACTCTCAGGCACAGAAGGACCTGGAAGGCCAGTACGACAAGCTCGTGGGGCAGCTGAACGCGTCCTCGCTCAACCAGGACTCCGCCGAGAAGGTGCTGAAGGATCTCAACCTCGGTCAGGAGAAGGCGACCAAGATCGTCGGAAGCATCAAGAGTGCCAAGGGTGACCTCGACGACCTTAAGGGCGCCAAGGATGTGCTGGGCAAAGGGAATGCGCTCCTCTCCTTCGTCGGCAACGCCATGCCGCTGCTGATGGAGATCGGGTTGCTCGGATGACGCCTGCCGGATCACTCGAGGGTCTCGTCGGCTGAGTTCCGGAGGCGGTGGCTCCCGCCCCTGCGGCCGCAGATGATCGCCCCGGATCCGTTCGTGACTCCGGCCCCTGCCGTGTGGACTCAGGCGAGGGCGCGGGCGTGCTCCACGAACCGGTGGACGGTGGGGTCCGGGTCGTCGCGTCGCCAAGCCACGCCGACGGGGACGGTCGGCACGGGGTCGGCGAAACGCCGAATGGCGACGCCGGGCATCCGCAGGTTGTGCGCCCGGCCCTCGGTGACGAGGGTGAGGCCACGTCCCTGGGCGACCGCCTGGAGCATGCGCTCCTCCTCGGGTTCCCAGTGTGCGACAGGCGGGCGTACGCCCTCACCGAAGACCTGGTCGAGCATCCGGTCCCACATTCCCGGACCATGCTCGCGCGGCCACCAGATGAGCGGCTCGCCGGCCAGGTCGCCGCGTCGGATGCGGCGCTTGCGGGCCAGCGGATGTGTCGAGTGCACGGCCGCCACGATCGGCTCCAGGCCGATCTGCACGCAGGCCAGGTCGTCACGCAGGTCGATGGGCGGGCGGACGAAGGCGATGTCGATCTCGCGGTCGCGTAGCCGCTGTTCGTGCAGGGCCGTGTAACCGCTGGTGAGCTGCAGCTCCACGGCGGGATGGCGGTCACGGAACCGCTCGATGAGGTCCGTGACGACCCCGCCGGGAGCCGACCGGGTCAGGCTGACGACCAGACGGCCGGCCTGGCCCGCGCCGTGGCGCCGCGCCAGTGCCACGGCCGCGTCCGCGCGGGCGATGACGTCCTTAGCCGCGGGCAGGAGCGCCGTGCCGGCCTCGGTGAGCGAGACGCCGCGCCGGTTGCGGTCGAACAGGGTCACCCCGAGCTCGCGTTCGAACGCCTTGATCTGCTGACTGAGGCCCGGCTGTGCGACGTGCAGGCGCTGCGCCGCTCGCCCGTAGTGCAGCTCCTCGGCGACAGCCACGAAATACCGCAGATGCCGCAGTTCCATAGGACTACAGGCTACCAGCGGTGAGAAGTCCCGCTTATCACAGCAGAACATCCTGGACTTGGACGGTGCGGCCGGCCGTCTGGCCGAATGAGGTCATGGCTGTTCTGACGACACTTCCGACCACGCCGGCCCGGGTCGGCGCGAAGCAGTGGATCGCGCTGGCGTCGGTGTTGCTGGCCACGTTCATGGGGCTGCTCGACGCGAGCATCGTGACGGTCGCCGCTCCCTCGATCCAGCGGAGCCTGGGGGCGTCGTTCGGCGAGGCGCAGGCGGTGATGGCGGGTTACACGCTCGCGTACGCCGTCGGCCTGGTCACGGGCGGCCGGCTCGGCGATCTGTACGGCCGCCGGCGGATCTTCCTGACCGGCGTACTGCTGTTCATGATCATGTCGGCCGCGTGCGCGGCGGCTCCCACGGCACCGGTTCTGATCCTCGCCCGGGTGGCGCAGGGGCTGGCCGCCGCCGTGATGCTGCCGCAGGTGCTGGCGATCATCCAGAGCTCGTTCACCGGCCCCGAGCGGTCGAGCGCACTCGGCCTGTACGGCGCCACCATCGGCCTCGCCTCGATCGCGGGCCAGATCGTTGGGGGCGCCCTCCTCGCCTGGAACCCGCTGGGGCTCGGCTGGCGCGGGGTCTTCCTCGTCAATCTGCCGATCGGTCTGGCCGCCATCGTGGTGGCGCGATGCACGGTCGGCGAGAGCCGGGGGCCGAGGGCCCGTCTGGACCTCGCGGGTGCGGCGGTCCTCGCGCTCGCGCTGACGGGGCTGCTGCTGCCCGCGGAACTCGGCTGGCCGCTGTGGGGCTGGCCGGTCCTCCTCGCGGGCGCCGGGCTGCTGGCGGGATTCGGGTTCCTGGAGCGCGGCAGGACGAACGCGCTGGTGCCGATGCGGCTGCTGGCCCGCCGGGCGATGGTGCGCGGGCTGGGCACGGTCCTCGCCTTCTACGCCGGCAACGCCGGGTTCTTCCTCCTGCTGGCCTACCACCTCCAGGCCGGGCTGGGGGAGAGCGCGCTCGGCAGCGGGTTGATCTTCGCACCCCTGGGAGTCGGCTTCGCGGTGTCGAGCCTGCTCGGCAAGCGGCTCGGCGCCCTCGTGACCGGAACGGTCCTGATGGTGGTCAGCCTCGCGGCGGTGGTCCTCGTCGTGATCGCCGTGCCGTCGTCGTCCCAGGTCGTCTGGCTGCTGCCGGTGCTCGCGCTGTCCGGCGTCGGGGAGGGGCTGGTCGCGGCCCCGCTGGTCGGCCGGATTCTCGCCGGGGTCGACCCCGCGGACGGCGGCGCGGCGAGCGGTGTGCTGCTCACCGCGACGCAGGTGGCCAACGCCTCCGGCGTCGCGCTGATCGGTGGGTTGTTCGCCGCCGTGCTCGGCGGGACGCCCGGCGCTCCGGGGTCGGATTTCGGCCGCTACGTCCACGCGACCGGCGTCACCGGCGTGGTCGTCCTCGTTCTCGCGGCCCTCACCGGAGCGCTCGCCCGCACGCTCGGCCGTGGGCGGCGCGGGTAGGCGGTTGACGCGCTCGGCTAATTAGATTAGCTTTATGGCTATCAAGATTAGCCAAAGGAGATGGCGATGACCGAGTTCCTGGATGTTGACGGTGGGCGGATCGCGTACGAGGTGGCCGGCGAGGGGCCCCTGGTCGTGCTGGCGCACGGGATGGGGGATCTGCGCAGCGCCTACCGCTTCCTGGCGCCCCGGCTCGTCGAGGCCGGGTTCCGGGTGGCGAGCGCCGACCTGCGCGGGCACGGCGAGTCCAGCACCGGCTGGGCCTCCTACAGCCGTACGGACACGGCCGGGGACCTGCTGGCGCTGATCCGCCACCTGGGCAGCCCCGCGGTCGTCGTCGGCCACTCCTTCGCCGGTGGGGCCGCCACGATCGCGGCGGCCCAGGAGCCGGATCTCGTCAACGCCGTCGTCGAGATCGATCCGTTCACCCGGGCGCAGAAGCTCGACCTCGGTGGACTCCTGCGGGTCGGGCGCTACCGCAAGGGCCTGACCCTGCTCATGCGGGCGGGGATGTTCGGCAGTCTGGAGGCGTGGGCACGCTACCTCGACCACGCCTACCCGGTCACGAAGCCCGCCGACTTCGCCGACCAGGTCGGCGCGATCCGCGCGAGCCTGAGCGACAAGGACCGGATGGCGGCCCTGCAGAAGATGGGGCAGTCCAAGCCGACCGACGCCGGCGCACAACTTCCGAACCTCTCCTGCCCGGCCCTGGTCGTCATGGGCACGCTCGACCCCGACTGGGCCGACCCGAAGGCCGAGGCGGACGGTGTCGTGGCCATGATGCCCGCCGGGCGCGGCACCGTGGCGATGATCGAGGGGGCCGGGCACTACCCTCACGCGCAGTTCCCCGAGGAGGTCGCAGCGGTCATGGTGCCGTTCCTCAAGGAGCACACGGCCTGATCGAGGAGCGTACGGCCGCCTGACCCGAGAAGGAGGAGCGATGCCACGGGGCAGACTGACCGCGGCCGACGTCGTGCGGGCCGGCGCGGAGCTGGCCGACGAGGTCGGCTACCAGGACCTGGCGATGGGCGCGCTCGCCCAGCGGCTCGGCGTCCGCGCGCCGTCCCTGTACAAGCACGTCGACGGCCTGGACGACCTGCGGCGCAGGGTCGCGGTCCTCGCGGTGACCGAGCTCGGCGAGGCGGTACGGGCCGCGATCCAGGGCCGGGCGGGCTCGGACGCGCTGGCGGCCTTCGCCCGGGCGTTCGCGGCGTACGTCACCGCCCACCCCGGCCGTTACGCCGCGACGATCGGAGCCGAGGTCACCGGCCCCGGCGACGAGCTCTACGACGCGAGCGCCCGGGTGCTGGAGTCGATGGCCGCCATCCTGCGGGGATACGGCGTCGATGATGACGAGATGGTGCACGCGCAGCGCACGCTGCGGTGCCTGTTCCACGGGCTCGCCGCGCTCCAGGCCGCGAACGGCTTCCAGTGGACCGGCGACACCGACGAGAGCTTCGACTGGATGATCGGCTTCGTCGACCGCGGCCTCCGAGGCGAGAAGACCACGGTCTCCGGGTGAGAAGGCCGGTCAGGACCTGAGATAGCGCAGGACGGCCAGCACCCGGCGGTGGTCGTCGCCGGACGGCGCCAGGCCGAGCTTGGTGAAGATGTTGGCGATGTGCTTCTCCACCGCCCGGTCGGAGACGACGAGGGTCTTGGCGATCGCCGCGTTGGCCCGGCCCTCGGCCATCAGGGCCAGGACCTCCCGCTCGCGCGGGGTCAGCGCGTCGACGCCCCGGTGGCGGGAGCCGAGCAGCTGGGCGACGACCTCGGGGTCCAGGGCGGTTCCGCCGGCGGCGACCCGCCGCAGCGCGTCGACGAAGTCGTCCAGGTCGGCGACGCGCTCCTTGAGCAGGTAGCCGACGCCGGCGGGCGACCCGGCGAGCAGGTCGGCGGCGAACCGCGTCTCGACGTACTGGGAGAACAGCAGGATCCCCACGCGCGGATGGTCGCGCCGCAGGTCGATCGCCGCGCGCAGCCCCTCGTCGGTGTGCGTCGGCGGCATCCGTACGTCGATGACGGCGACGTCGGGGCGATGCTCCGCGACCGCCTCCCGCAGCGCGGCGGCGTCCCCCACCCCCGCGATCACCTCGTGGCCGCGCGCGGCGAGCAGCTGGGCGAGCCCCTCCCGCAGGATGACGGCGTCGTCGGCGATCACGATGCGCATGGGCTCGTCCTCAGGCGTGGGAAGGGAGTTCGATGCTGATCACCGTAGGGCCACCGGCCGGGCTGTCGACCTCCAAGCGGCCGTCGACGGGCCGGATCCGCTCGGCGAGGCCGGACAGGCCCGACCCCGCGCCGACGACCGCGCCGCCCGCGCCGTCGTCCCGTACGCGCAGGCGCAGCCGGTCGTCGCGCTGCACCACCTCGATCTCGGCACGGGTGGCGCCGCTGTGCTTGATCACGTTGGTCAGCAGCTCCGCCGCGCAGAAGTACGCGATCGACTCGATCGCCGCCGTGGGCCGTACGGGAATGTCGGCGCGCAGCTCGACGGGCAGGCCGGCGCGCGCCACGAGCGAGGCCAGGGCGGCGTCCAGGCCGCTGTCCAGGACCGGCGGGTGGATGCCGCGTACGAGCTCGCGCAGTTCGGTGACGGCCTCCCGGGCCGTCGCCTGGGCGGCGGTGGCGAGGTCCCGGACCGGGCCCTCCGGTGCCGTCTCCCGCAGCAGGGTGAGCTGCATCGTCAGCGCGACGAGGCGGGCCTGCGCGCCGTCGTGCAGGTCGCGTTCGATGCGGCGGAGCGTCGCGGCGGCGTCGTCGACCGCCCGCGCGCGGGTCTCCTCCAGCGTGCGGATGCGTTCGGCGGGGGAGGAATCGCCCAGGAGCCGCCGGATCAGCGTCCGGTCCAGCAGCACGACCGCGCGTACCGCCGTGGGCGCGACGAACAGGAGGACCGCGCCGACCACCGAGACGAGCAGGGCGCGGGGCCAGGTGTCGAGGTGGAGTCCGCCGACCGCGAAACCGTGCCTGATCATGCCCTGCTCGTCACGGGTCGTGACCTCGTTCAGGCCGAACGCGTGCTGCAGCGGATAGGTCAGCGCGACGAAGCCCCATCCCCAGGTGAAGAGGATGACGTAGAGGTGGAGGAGGGCGACGGGCAGCCGCAGGAGGAGATACGCCATCGCCCGCCAGCCGGCGGCGTCGCCGAGCACGGCCTGGACCCGGCCGTAGAACCCGGTGCCGGGGCGGTGGGGCGCCGGCGGCGGCACGCGCTCGCCGAGGAGCCGCCCGGCGAGCCCGCGGTACAGGCCGCCGAACCGCCGGGCGCCGATCAGGGCCACGGCGAGGAGCGGAATGCCGGCCGCGGTGACGGCCAGGCCGGTGCCGAACACCAGCGTCGCCATCGCGTAGCCGAAGCCGAGGACGGCCACCGGCATGGTCACCACGGCGTACAGCAGCTCGCCCGCCGCCCGCCGGCCGAAGGCCGCCCACATGGCGGTCGCCGGACGGGACGCCGCGCCGGGGATCAGCCGTGCCATCGCCCCAGGACCCGGACGTGCAGGGCGGTCAGGCCGCGCAGGATCCACGGCATGAGGTACAGGAAGGTCAGCCCGCCGAAGACGGCGTGGAAGGCCCACACCCCGGCGAACGTGGGGCCGCCCCACGCGTGCTCGTACGATCCGCCCATGCCGATCAGCCAACGTACCGGGTAGCCCAGGTTGAGGGCCACGAGCGACCACCCGTAGCCGATGATCACGAGGCTGACGAGGGCGAGCGGCAGGACGGCGACGCCGCGCAGCCGGCCGGCCCGCACGCCGCGGCCGAGGAGCGCGCCCGCCAGCCGGCGCTGCACCCGCCCGCCGTCGGCGACCGCGACCACCGCGGCGACGGGCGCCAGCAGAACGTAGGCGGTGCGCCGCCACGGCTCGGCGGTGAACGGCGTCCGCCACCAGCCGGTCATCAGGGAACCAGAGGTCAGAGCGGTCATCGGGGATCTCCTCCGTCGAGCGGCGATGTCGTGCCTTCATGCTCGCGGCCGAGCGCCTCACCGGGCGATCGTGAGAGTACGGATATCCGGGGTTCGGTTCACCCCACCCCCGAGCCCCTCAGGTGAGGAACAGGCCGTACTCGGCGATGTCGGGGACGATCCGCGGCGGCAGGTCGGCCTGGATCGCCAGCTCCTCGGCCGAGATGAACCCGCCGTGCTCGGCCCGGCAGCGGACGATCCGGTCGACGAGCTCTGGCGTCACGCCCGGCAGCAGGGCCAGCGCCTGCGGCGGCGCGTGGTTCACGTCGATCAGCCCTCCGTCGTCGTACGCGCGCGCGCCGAGGTCGGGCCGGCCGATGCGCAGCTCGTGCGCCAGGCCGCGGTCCTCCAGCGCGATCCGGCGGGCCTCCTCGCGGAGCGTCCGGCGGTACCGCGCCGCCTCGACGACCCGGCGGTTCCGCTGGTCGCTGGGGTCGGCGGGCGGGTACAGGCGGGGGCGGGCGCCGATCGCGTGCATGGCGCTGACGATCCAGGTGCCCAGGAGCAGGAGCAGGCCGAGGGTGTGCGGCTCGTCGCCCGGTGCGAGGAGCGCCTCGTACGCCGCCACCAGCGCGCCGGCGTATACCGCCGCGGCGACCGCCAGCCCCGCCGAACGCCGCCGGACCGCGGCGTACAGGAACGAGACCGGCGAGCCGACGCCGAGGGTGATCAGCGGCACCACCGACCAGCCCAGGCCGTCCGAGGGAGGACGCGGCGGAAGCTGAGACGGCCGTCGTCCGGGCGGGGGCATCGGCGACCGCGTCATGGCCCGATGGTAAGCCGGTCGAGCGCCGCAGCGCCGCAACCCGTTCCGGCTGGATGGGTATACGGTCGTGTGCGAAAGACGCTCCCTATAAGTAATCATGGTGAACCGTGGCACGGCTTCCCGGAACTGGCCTGGCGAAGGGGCTCGCGGTGACGCTGCGCACGATGACGCGGCGTTCGATCACGCGGCAGTACCCCGAGGTGCAGCCCGACCTGCCGCCCCGCAGTCGTGGCGTGATCGCGCTGTTCGAGGAGAACTGCACCGTCTGCATGCTCTGCGCCCGCGAGTGTCCCGACTGGTGCATCTACATCGACTCGCACAAGGAGACGCTGCCCGCGCCGACCGGCGGCCGGGCGCGCACCCGTAACGTCCTCGACCGGTTCGCCATCGACTTCGCGCTGTGCATGTACTGCGGGATCTGCATCGAGGCGTGCCCGTTCGACGCGCTGTTCTGGTCGCCGGAGTTCGAGTACGCCGAGTACGACATCGCCGAGCTGACGCATGAGCGGGAGCGGCTCCGCGAGTGGATGTGGACGGTGCCGCCCCCGCCCGCGCACGACCCCGGCGCCGAGCCGCCCAAGGAGCTGAAGACGAGGTGACCGCGGCGGACGTCGTCATCGTGCTGCTCGGAGTGGTCGCGGTGGGCTCCGGCGTGCTCGTGGTCGCCACCCGGCAGCTCGTGCACGCCGCGCTGTGGCTGGTCGTGTCGTTCGGCGCGCTGGCCGGCTCGTACCTCGTGCTGACGGCGGAGTTCGTCGCCTGGGTGCAGGTGCTGATCTACGTCGGCGCGGTCGTCGTGCTCCTCCTGTTCGGGATCATGCTGACCCGCGCGCCGATCGGGCGCTCGGAGGACCTGGACTCGGGCAACCGGATCGTCGCCCTCGTCGTCGCGATGGCGACCGCGGCGGTCCTGGTGACGACGCTGGTCCGCGGGTTCCGCTCGGCGTACGTTCCGATCAAGGACCGGGTGGGCAGCGGGTCGTCGCACACGCTCGGCGGGAGCCTGTTCCAGACCTGGGTGCTGCCGTTCGAGGCGCTGTCGGTGCTGCTGCTGGCCGCGCTGATCGGCGCGATCGTGCTGTCCCGTACCGACATCCGCGGCGCCGGACCGGAGCCCGAGGAGGAGGACCCCGAGCCCCGCCGCCGGCCCGCGGCGCCCCGCGGCGCGGTCGCGCGGCGCCTCGGCACGGCCAAGCGGCGTACGGGTCCCGACGACGAGGACACCATCGTGCTGTCCCGCGTGGACGAGGAGATCTGATGCATCTCGTCTACCCGGTGGTGATCGCGGCGCTGCTGTTCGCCGTGGGCGTGTACGGCGTGCTCGCCCGGCGCAACGCGATCCTCGTGCTGATGTCCGTCGAGCTGATGCTCAACGCGGTCAACCTCAACCTCGTCGTCTTCGACATGCGGTGGGCCGACCGGCTGCACGGCGGCCAGATACTGACGCTGTTCGTCATCGTGCTGGCCGCCGCCGAGGTGGGCATCGGCCTGGCGCTGGTGCTGCTGATCTACCGCAACCGCCGTACGGTCGACGTCGACCGGCTCCGTACCCTCGCCGAGGGCGACCCGGACCCCGACTCCGACGTCGGGTCCATGACCGACGACGAAGGGGTGCGCCGGTGATCGTCGTGGCGGCCGTCGCGGTCGTGCTCCCGTTCGCCGCCGCCCTGGTCGGCATGCTGTTCGGGCACACCGTGTCGCATCTGCTGTCCCCGCTGGCCCGCCGGGTGCGCAAGCCCGCTCCCGGCACCGCGCGGCGCGGCGCGCTCGTGCTGGCGCGGCGGATGCCCGCGAACGGCCCGGCGCTCATCGCCGTCGTGCCGGTCGCCGTGTCCACCGTGCTCACCGCCGTGCTCGCCGTCGACCAGCTGCGGCACCCCGCCTCGCACGTCGGCACGCTGACCCGCGTTCCGACGGGCACGACGGAGATCACGCTGTCCCTGCAGGTCGACGGGCTCGCCTCGGTGGTCGCGCTCCTGGTCTGCTGCGTGGCGCTGGCGGTGCAGATCTACTCCGTCGCCTACATGCGCGACGACCCGCGCTACTCCTCCTACGCCGCGTTCGTGTCGCTGTTCACCGCGGCGATGCTGCTCGTGGTCCTGTCCGGCGACCTGCTCGTGCTGTACGTCGGGTGGGAGGTCATGGGCATCTGCTCGTACTTCCTCATCGGGCACTACTGGCACGACCGGGCCACCTCGCGCGCGGCCGTGAAGGCGTTCCTCGTCACCCGGCTCGGCGACGTCGGCTTCCTGTTCGGGATCTTCGTGCTGGGCCTGGCGGCGGACTCGTTCCAGATCCGGCAGATCATCGGGCGGGTCGGGGTCATGCCGCACACCGCGCTGCTGGCGGGCACGCTCCTGCTGCTGTGCGGGGTCGCGGGCAAGAGCGCGCAGTTCCCGCTGCACACCTGGCTGCCGGACGCCATGGCCGGTCCCACCCCGATCAGCGCGCTGATCCACGCCGCGACGATGGTCGCGGCGGGGGTGTACGTCGTCGCCCGGCTGTACCCGGCGTTCTTCTTCGCGCCGACGTCGCTGGCGGTCCTCGGCGTGATCGCGGCGATCTCCATGCTCGGCGCCGCGCTGGCCGCGCTCGCCCAGGACGATCTCAAGCGCGTGCTGGCCTACTCGACGATCAGCCAGCTCGCGTACATGGCGGCCGGCCTGGCGGTCGGCGCCCGGGACGGCGCGGTCTTCCACCTGCTGGCGCACGGGGCGTTCAAGGCGCTGCTGTTCCTCGGCGCGGGCTGCGTCATCGTCACGGTCGGCTCGAACCTGATGAGCGCCATGGGCGGCCTGCGCCTGGCCATGCCGGTGACGTTCTGGTCGATGACGGTCGGGTTCGCGGCTCTGGCCGGCATCCCGCCCGCCAGCGGCTTCTTCAGCAAGGACACGATCCTGTCCCAGGCGTGGAAGGCCGCCCACGATCGCGGAACGCCACCCGCCGGCGGCTGGTTCGCCTACACGCCGCTGACCGCGCGACCGCACCTGCCGGGACGCACTGTGTCCTTCGTGGCCGTGCAGGTGAAGGTCCCGCCGCACAGGATGGGCGCGCCCGTCCCGCACATCCCGTCGTGGGTCGCCTGGCTCGTGCTGGTCACCGGGCTCCTGACCGTGGTGATCACCGCTGCGTACGCCACGCGGACCTGGCTGGTGACGTTCTTCGGTGAGCGGCGGTCGGCGGTACGGGCGCGGGAGGCGACGCCGCTGATGCGCTGGCCGGTCGCGGCGCTGGCGGTCCCGGCGCTCATCCTGGGCTTCTTCGGGCTGGGCAGCGCCGAGCTGCGGCCCGAGTGGGGCATGGCGGTGATCTCGCTGCTGTGCGCCGCCGCAGGTGCGGGCGGCGTGTACCTCGTCTGGAACAACGACCCGGCCCTGGACCCCGTCCGCCTGCTCGGCCCGCTCCGGCCCGTGCTGCGCGAGGCCTTCTACCTCGACACCGTCTATGACGTGGCGATCGTACGGCCGGTGCGGGCCCTCGCCCGGCTCGTCGTCCACGCCGACGAGCGCGTCGTCGACGCCGGCGTCGAGGGCTCCGGCCGGGGCGCGCGGCGGCTCGGCGGCCTCCTGCGGGCCACCGAGAACGGCAACGCGCAGGCGTACGTCTCCGGGCTCTTCGCGGGAGTGGTGCTGATCGTGGTCGCGGTGGTGGTGCTGACGTGATCGTCGCGGCGAAGCGGGCGGTGTCGACATGATCCTCGCGGCGATGCTCGCGGTACCCTTCATCGGGGCGCTAGGGATGCTCGTCCCCCTGCCGGGGAGCCCGCGCCGGGTGACGCGCCTGGCGCGGCTGTACGGCCTGGCCGTGTCCGGTGTGACGCTGGTGCTGGCGGTCGCGGCCGCGGCCGCCTTCGACTACGGCCGGCGCGGCGCGCAGCTCGGCGTGAACGTCCCCTGGGCGAAGTCCATCGGGCTCCGCTTCCACCTGGGCGTCGACGGCATCTCGCTGCCGCTCGTCGTGCTGACGGCGGCGCTGACGTTCCTGTGCATGGTCTACACCGCCCGCGCGCTGCCGGTCCCGGCCGGGTCGCGGGGCGGGTCGCCGCAGGCGCTGATCGGGCTGGTCCTGCTGCTCGAGGTCGGCATGCTGGGCACGTTCGTCGCGCTCGACCTCCTGCTGTTCTTCGTGTTCTTCGAGGTCGTCCTCATCCCGATGTACTTCGTGATCGCCGACTGGGGCGGTTCGGGCAAGGACGCCGCGCCGCGCGCCCGTGCGGCGGCGAACAAGTTCATCCTCTACACGCTGCTCGGCTCCGGCTTCCTGCTCGTCGGCATCCTCATCGTCGCGGTGAACGCCCGCACCCTCGACATGACCGCCCTCACCGCCCGGCACGGCGCCGGCCTGTCGCACGGCCTGCAGGTCGCCGCGTTCGGGCTGCTCGCCCTCGGCTTCGCGGTCAAGACGCCGATGTGGCCGCTGCACACCTGGCTGCCGGACGCCCACACCGAGGCGCCGACCATCGGCTCGGTGCTGCTGGCCGGGGTGCTGCTGAAGATGGGCACGTACGGCTTCGTCCGCATCGCCGTGCCGATGGCGCCGGAGGGCGCGAAGGTCTGGGCGCCCTGGCTCGGCCTCCTCGCCGTCATCGGGATCGTGTACGGCGCGCTGGCCTGCCTCGCGCAGCGCGAGCTCAAGCGGATGATCGCCTACTCGTCCATCGGGCACATGGGCTTCGTCCTGCTCGGCATCGCGACGCTCACGCCCGTCGGGCTGAATGCCGCGCTGTTCGGCAACATCGCGCACGGCCTCATCACCGGCCTGCTGTTCTTCCTGGCCGGGGCGATCAAGGAGCGGTACGGCACCGGCGACCTAGACGCCCTCGGCGGCGGCATGCTCGCCAAGGCCCCGTACCTCGCCTCCATCCTCACGTTCGCCGCGGTGGCGAGCATGGGCCTGCCCGGCCTGGCCGGCTTCTGGGGCGAGATGCTGGCCCTGCTCGGCGCGTACGAGCCGCACAGCGGGCTGCCGAGGCCGACGTTCATCACGTTCATGGCCGTCGGCGGGCTCGGCGCGGTGCTGACCGCCGCCTACTTCCTGCGGTTGCTGTCGCGGGTCACCCACGGCCCGGTGGCCGAACGCTGGCGCACGGCGCGGTTCGCCGACGTACGCTCGCACGAACTGCTGGCCTGGACCCCGCTGATCACCGCCACGCTGTTCATCGGCCTGTGGCCGAAGACGCTCCTCGCCCTCACCGACGGGGCCGTACGCCTGCTCCTGGGGGGACGATGATCCATTCCATCGGCTACCTGGCGATCCTCCCGGCCCTGATCGTCTCGGTGGCGGCCGTGGCCGTGCTGCTGGCCGACGCGTTCGGCGCGCCCGCGAAGGCCGTCGGCGGGCTCACCGCCGTGTCGCTGATCGCGGCGGCGGTCGCGCTGCCGTTCGGGCACGGGCGGTCGACGTTCTGCGCGGCCGCGACGCGGGCCGGCGAGCACGTCTCCTGCTCCTACGTCGCCGACGACTTCACCGTGCTGTTCCAGGCGGTGGTGCTGCTGGCGGCCATCGTGGTCGTCCTGCTGTCCCACGGCGAGATGCGGCGGTCGGCGCTGCCGGTGGGGGAGTACCACTTCCTGCTGCTCGCCGCGATCCTCGGGGCGCTGCTGCTCGCGGCGGGCCGGGACCTGATCACGCTGGTCGTCGCGCTGGAGACGCTGTCGCTGCCGGTGTTCGCGCTCGTCGCCCTGCGGAGGTACGACGGGACGGCGTCCGAGGCGGCGCTCAAGCTGTTCCTCGTGTCGGTCGTGTCGTCGGCGGTCACGCTGTTCGGGATCAGCCTCGTGTACGGCGTCACCGGCGCGATGCACCTCGACCGGGTGGCCGCCGGGCTGACCCGCGTCCACGGCGACCTGCGGCCCGTGGCGGCCGCGGGCATCGTCCTGACGGTCGCCGGGTTCGGCTTCAAGATCGCGGCGGTGCCGTTCCACTTCTGGGCGCCGGACGTCTACCAGGGCTCTCCGCTGCCGGTCGCCGCGTTCCTGTCCGTCGTGTCGAAGGCGGGCGGCTTCGCCGGGCTGACCCTCGTGCTGACCGCCGGCTTCTGGCCGTACGGCCACACGTGGGGCCCGCTGATGGGCGTGCTGGCCGCGGCGACCATGACACTCGGCAACCTCCTCGCGCTCCGCCAGACCGACGCCGTACGGCTGCTGGCGTGGTCCTCGGTGGCGCAGAGCGGCTACATCCTCGCTCCGATGGCCGGGGGAGCGCACGTTCGCCCGCACCAGTGGATGACGGCCACGGCCGCATACGTCGCCATGTACGCGATCATGAACATCGGCGCGTTCGCGGTCGTCACGGTCGCGGCCCGGCGCGGGATCCGCGACCTGGAGTCCTACCGGGGCCTCGCCCGCGCCAACCCGGGCAGCGGCCTCGCCCTCGCGTTCTTCCTCCTGTGCCTGGCCGGGCTCCCACCGGGCGTCATGGGGCTGCTCGCCAAGGTCGTGGTGTTCCGCGCGGCGGTCGGCGGCGCCGCGACCTGGCTCGCCGTGATCATGGCGGTGAACACCGTCATCGGCCTTTACTACTACCTGACCTGGGCCACGCGGCTCTTCGCCGCCGGAAAGGCCCGGCGCGTACGGGCCGGCCGCGCGGGCGGCGTCGCGATCGCGGTCGCCCTGGCCGCGGCCGTCGTGGTGTCCGCGGCCCCTGAACTGGTCCTGCACGCGGCCGCGCTCGCCGTCCCCTAACGGGGAACATTTCTCCAGGTCAGCCCGTTGATCCTACGGGGACAAGGGGAGGTGCCGCAGGTGCGTTTCAACGGTGTCAAGACGGCCGCCCTGCTGGGGGTCATGTCGGCGCTGATCCTCCTCATCGGAGGCGCGCTGGGCGGTCGTGCGGGTCTGACCATCGCGCTGGTCATCGCGGTGGCCACGAACGGCGTCGCGTACTTCTTCAGCGACCGCATCGCCCTGTCCGCGATGCGCGCCCGGCCCGTGAGCGAGGTCGAGCAGCCCGCGATGTACCGCATCGTCCGGGAGCTGTCGACCGGCGCCCGGCATCCCATGCCACGCCTGTACATCTCACCCACGATCGCGCCGAACGCCTTCGCCACCGGCCGCAACCCGCGCAACGCCGCGGTCTGCTGCACGACGGGCATCCTGCAGATCCTCGACGAGCGGGAGCTGCGCGCCGTCCTCGCGCACGAGCTGTCGCACGTCTACAACCGCGACATCCTGATCTCGTCGGTGGCCGGGGCCCTCGCCGCCGTCGTCACCTGGGTGGCCAACCTCGCCTGGCTCATCCCCCTGGGCAACTCCGACGACGAGGACGGCCCCGGCGTGCTCGGCGCGCTGCTGATGATGTTCCTCGGCCCGATCGCCGCCACGATCGTGCAGCTGGCCATCAGCCGCACCCGCGAGTTCCAGGCCGACGCCTCGGGCGCCCAGCTCAGCGGCGACCCGCTCGCCCTGGCCTCCGCCCTCCGCAAGATCGAAGGCGGCACCCGGCGGCTCCCGCTGCCGGAGGACGGCCGCCTGACCGCGGTCAGCCACCTGATGATCGCCAACCCGTTCCGCGGCGAGGGCGTCGTCCGCCTGTTCTCGACCCATCCGCCGACCGCCCAGCGCATCGCCCGCCTCGAGGAGATGGCCGGCTACCGCCGGTGACGTTCCTCACACCGTGAGACCGACGACCCGTCCGCGCAGGACGAGACGCGGTCCACTGCGGCGGCGAGGTGGCCACCGTAGGTCACCTTCACCGCGCATTTCGCTCGGCCCCGGGACGTGATCGCCAAGACCGGCACGGCTGATACGCCTGTCCGGGGCCGGCCGCCTGGCCTGGGCCCCGGATGGAGCCCAGGCGCGTCATGGCGGCGCTCAGGAACCCTCGCGGACGGCGACCGGCCGGGACGCCGACGCCCTCGTCAGCGGTAGTTCGTGAACTGGAGGGCGACGTCGAGGTCCTTGCCCTTGAGCAGCGTGATCACCGTCTGCAGGTCGTCCTTCTTCTTCGAGCTGACCCGCAGCTCGTCACCCTGGATCTGCGCCCGCACGCCCTTGGGACCCTCGTCCCGGACGATCTTGCTGATCTTCTTGGCGTCCTCCTGGGAGATGCCCTCCTTCAGCCCGATGGTGAGCTTGTAGAGCTTCCCGGACGCCTTGGGCTCGCCCGCGTCGATCGACTTCAGAGAGACGCCGCGCTTGACCAGCTTCTCCTGGAAGACGTCGAGGACGGCGTTGGCGCGCTCCTCGCTGTTGGCCTGGACCTCGATGGTCTCGCCCGACCACCGGATCCCCGCGTCGACGTTACGGAAGTCGAACCGGTTGGCGATCTCCTTGGCGGCCTGGTTCAGAGCGTTGTCCACCTCCTGCCGGTCGAGCTTTGACACGATGTCGAAAGAGCTTTCCGAAGCCACGGTTCATGTCCTCACGGATAACGACGATCTCTCTGGAGAGCCTAGTAAGCGTTCGCCCGCTCCACTGCCACCGACGCCGGTGCCCCGCCGACCGAAACCGATGTCACCCTTGGGCCCAGAGTCCGCTATCCTTCTGAGCGTCGCTACGGCGGCTTACCCGGCGGGTTGCCCGAGTGGCCAATGGGAGCGGACTGTAAATCCGTCGGCTCAGCCTACCCAGGTTCGAATCCTGGACCCGCCACAGCAGGTGGGACGGCCCCTGACCAGCAGAGATGCGGTCAGGGGTCGTTTCGTTTCTTGATCGTCCCAGGCAGCCACCGGCCACCGGATGCAGCCGCTTGTCACTGGTCCCGGAATATACGCGGAATGAATCCGGGCGTGTCTCCGCAGGTAGGCCCCGGAAACGGCGAAGGGCTCCGGCGTGAACCGGAGCCCCGACAGGGTAGATCTGATCACTCGCCGAGCGCATCGCTGATCCGCTTGTTCGCGCCGTCCTGTTGGCCCTCGATGCACTTGGCGTAGATCTGGAGCAGGACCTTGACACTGTGCCCGGCACGTTCGGCTACCTCGGTTGCCGGAACACCGGAGTTGAGCCACAGCGACACCCCCGCGTGCCGCAGGTCGTACGGTCGCTGCGCCAAGGGAGAGGCGACCTGAGCGGGCGTAAGGGCCAAGACGCGAGTCTGAGCCCACACGTCGCCGTAGGCGGTCAAGGCGGCGGCGCAAGCGCCGCCGCAGGCCGCCCGCTCCCGCACGCCCTACGGGCGTGCGGCGTGGGCGCCGGTCCCTCCGACCGTGCCGATCGGGCGGCCCCGGCGAACGAAGAACCAACCGCGGATTCCTCACAGCCTTACCAGCTCCAGACCGTCATCAGGGGACGGCGCAGGACCGCCGGCCAACTTCACTCCGTTCGCCCTACGGGTCGCCTCCGGCGATTGGCAGGCCCCCCGCTCACCACATCACGGGTCCGGGAGAAGACGCCTCCGGCAGGGGCGCTCCGGCTCCGGGATGGGACCCACACCGGGCGCAGGTTGGTCGGTGGTTGAGGTGGAAGCCTGGTCATCCCGTCCACCGTCGTCCCAGGACAAGCCGAGCAGACCAGGCCCCAGGGGCGAAGGTCGTTCGTCCGGTGGGGCGCTCCACCTTCACCCCTGGGGCCTGGCCCGCTCCCCGGAGGGTGGGCCGACGGCGAACGGGATGACCAGGCCGGGCCGTTGTGATGCAGGCCCCCGTGGCGTACGGTCGCGCCGTACCACGCGCCCATGGTCCATATCCCTGAGGTGAGCCGATGACTGATCTTTCCTGGCTGGGGCCGGCCATCGATGTTCGGCCGCTATTCGCCAAACAGCACGCCGCGTTTATCGACCTGCTTCGTCAGCTCACCAGCGATGAATGGCTCAGGCCCACGATCTGCCCTGGATGGACCGTCAAGGACGTCGCCGCGCACGTGTTGGACGACCATATCCGACGGCTGTCGATGCACCGTGACGGCTTCCATGCGATGCATCCACGTGACGCCGAACCATTCACTGTCTATCTGGACCGCACCAACGAAGAATGGGTGGTCACCGCACGCAGGATCAGCCCACAACTGCTGATTGATCTGCTCTCCACCGTAGGGGAGCAGATCGCGCGATTCTGGCCGACGGTTGACCTGGATGCCCTTGGTGCGCGAGTGCGGTGGGCCGGGCCTGGACCATGTCCATTCTGGCTTGACGCCGCCCGGGACTTCAGCGAGTACTGGACCCATCATCAACAGATCTGCGATGCCACAGGTCGACCCGGACTCACCGACCCGCAGTACCTCGGTCCCGTCCTGGACACCTTCCTACGGGCGTTGCCCCACACCATGCGCGACGTGACCGCTCCCAAAGGCACCGCTATTGAGGTGACTGTGACCGGACTTGGTGGAGGAACGTGGAGCTGTGTTCGTGGATCGGAGGCTTGGAAGCTGCAGCATCAGCCGTTCCCTGCACCTACCGCACAGATCGAGCTGTCCGCCGACACCACTTGGCGTCTGTGCACTCGCGGCATCACACCCGAACAGGCCGCGGTACGTGCTCACGTCCGTGGTGACCAACACCTGGCAACCGCAGCCCTCCGACTTGTGTCGATCATGTGGACGCCACCTAAGGGATGAGTGGCGGGGGCCGCACGCCGCGCCATTAGCGGGCCAGCGCTGGGACCTCAGCGGAAGGAGCACGGCTCAGTCGACCGAGTCCGGGCAGCAGTTTCAAGATCCGGAATATACGCGGAATGCGTTGCCGACGCCGAGGGAGCCGCTTGAGATTCCGTGCAGGTCGGTGGGGAAGTGGCTCCAAAACCCATGGCGTCCTGTAAATCCGTCGGCTCAGCCTACCCAGGTTCGAATCCTGGACCCGCCACAGCAGGGAGAACGGCCCCTGACCAGCAGAGATGCGGTCAGGGGCCGTTTCGCTTTCATGATCCCCTGTTCCCCGTGGTTCCCCCTTGATCACCGGCCTATCTGGCACGCGTGTGGCACGGAATCTAAGGGCGTCCGTACGCCACAGCACCGCCTGCCGGGTCATCCCCTCTGCCGTCGCTCCCACCCGTCAGGGAAGCGGGCCAAGCCCTCCGGGTCGGGGTGGAATGCCCCGCTGGACGAACGACCTCGACCCGGAGGGCCTGGTCTGCTTGGCTTCGCCTGGAGCGTCGGTGGAGGGGGTGACCCGGCTTCCACCTCAACCACTGACCACGGTTGCATCGTGTCGGCGCGGGGTCCATCCCCCCGAGCCTGAGCGCCCCCGCCGGAGGCGAGAAAGGACGGATTCGATGTGGCAATCTGCGGATCTTGCAGGCAGGCTTGTCGAAGTGATCGCGGAGATGCTGTGGAGCATCGAGGCTTCCGACCCCTGGGAGTTGGCGGAGGAGGCCGGCCGTCCGGAGCACTGGCAAGCGGTTCTCGCCGGGGCACTGCGAGAACTGCCCGAGGAAGAGCGTCAACAAGTCCGTACGGCTCTTGAGAAGATCACGGCAACGAGGACTGGCCAGTGCCGGGCATTCATGGCGGGCGTACCAGCAGCCATAGGTCTAGCCGATTCGACGCGCGCGTGACGGTGCTACGTGTCTCGTTGCCGTGCGGAGTATCGACGACGGGGAAGCGTTCACTCGGCCGCCCGATCGGCACGGCCGGAGGGACCGGCGCCCACCCACGCCGCACGCCCGTAGGGCGTGCCGGAGCGGGCGGCCTGCGGCGGCGCCTCGCGCCATGCGCTGGGGGGTGGAGGTCGTGGCTGCGACGGCCGGGCCAGCGGCCACCGCGGTGACGGCCAGGGTCAGGCCGGCCAGTGCAACATGCTTGGTCACGGGGACTCCCTTCCGGGTGTATCGGAGTGTCTGACTCCCCATGGATATCACTCTGCGCATTCGAATAACCACTTACCGTTAAGGTCGGTGTTTCGTCGCGAACGGCCTTGCGCGCCGTGAGAAGGCGAGGATTGAGCGGCGAGCCTGCGTCAATCTTCTCCGGTGATGTCGAGAGTGACCTATGAACGGCCTGTTACTGCTAGTGAAACGGGATTTACTCCGCAACAGTGTCCGCCGCCTCGGCGAACAGCCGATAAGGCGGTCCTGGAAGCGGTCGCCGCTGCATATCGCGAACCCGGGTGGCCTGCCGAGGTCGAGGGCAACGCGTTCACGGCACAGGCGTCCATCGTTGCCGAGAGTTTCGGCTGTCAGGACCACCGAAAGTCTCGGCGCAGAGCGATGGCACCGCTCCCCGCCGAGCGCGTCCACCACCTTGCGCTCGTCGATCACTCGTCTGTCGGTGACGGTGAAGTGAAAAGGGGGGCAGGAATACCGCTGTTCGGGCAATCGGATGAGCCCAGAGGATCTCCGTCTTCGTGCAGCGGCTGCGATCGACCGGGCACGTATGGCCGGTCCGGCCCGCACCGCTGCCTCCGGCGAGCAGTGGCGGCACTGCGGCGGTGCCGTCAGTCGTGTACGGGGGCTTCACCGGAGGTCTGCCGCGATCATCTACCGCGATCTGCCGCCGGTGCGTACCGTCTCGGCCGTGACTACGGACCGGCACCCTCGTCTGGCGGACGTCTTTCCCGACCTGGTCTCCGACATCGCTCAGGCGTTGAGCGCCGAAGGTCCGGACTCCTTCGTCGAGCTCTTCAAGAACTCACTGTTCTACGGTGTCTGCCCCCCGCATGGGTTGCCGTGTCTCATGACCGCGCCGCCCGGTAGCCCGTGTCCGGCCATCACCGAGGTCGAAGTCGATGGCGAACCCATCGCCCAGCTCTACCTGGACGTGGACGAGGCCTCGGGAGCGGTGACCTCGATCACCCACGTGCTGGTCCACGACGGTCGTGACCTGGCGCGCTGCCTCGATCATTACGGACTGAGGGAAGACGGGTCATGAGGTGATGAAGGCCGGCACCGGAGCCGGGTACGGCGCGCGCCGTGCCGGCCCCGGTCCGGTGCGTCGAGATCGAAGTTCAGGAGGGGCAGTTCGGCGGACGCCGTCAGGCGGGCAGAGAGGCGAGCCAGCCGGTCAGGATCTCGTTGACCTCTGCTCGCCGTTCCTGCTGGATCCAGTGTCCGCAGCCGTCGAGGATGTGCGAGGAGACCAGGCCCGGCAGGGTGGCGGGGTAGGCCTCGATGGCGTCGGCCATCCAGGTGGTGGAGGCGTCCAGCGAGCCGCCGATGAACAGGGACGGCTGGGTGATGGGGGAGCCGTCGAAGTCGGCGAGGTCCTCCCAGTCCCGGTCCATGTTCCGGTAGCGGTTGAGAGCTCCGCTCAGGCCGGTCCGCTCGAACTCCGCGGCGTAGACGTCCAGGTCGTCCTCACTGAGCCAGGCGGGCAGCCGGTCGGCGGGGAAACGGTCGCGCAGCGTCCCGCCCGGGGAGACGAAATGCGGGTCGGGGGCGTCGGCGGGCGGCATGGTGTCCGCGGACAGGGCGGCGTAGAAGCCGGCGAGCCAGCCACGGACGTCCGGTTCGATCTCGGCCTCGGCCCGGCCGGGTTCCTGGAAGTAGCGGACGTAGAACTCCTGGTCCCCGCCCATCTGCGCGAAGATCTCGCTCGGCCGCGGTCCGCCGCGTGGGGCGTAGGGCACGCTCAGCAGCCCGACCGCGCGGAAGACGTCGGGCCGTACGAGGGCGGAGTTCGCGGCGATGGTCGCGCCCCAGTCGTGGCCGACGATCACTGCCGTCTGCTCGCCCAGCGCCTGCACGACGGCGACGTTGTCCTCGATCAGGTCCAGCATCCGGTACGCGGCCACGTCCCCGGGCTTGGAAGAGCGGCCGTAGCCACGGACGTCGACGGCGACGGCCCGGTAGCCGGCCGCGGCCAGTACGGGCAGCTGGTGGCGCCAGGAGTACCAGGACTCGGGGAACCCGTGCACCAACAGCACCAGCGGCCCCGAACCCTGCTCCACCAGGTGGATGCGACCGGCTGGAGACGAGACCAGACGATGCGTGATCTCCTCGGCCGAAGTGGGCTGCGACATCATTCCTCCAGAATTCGATCCTCATCTGCGCACGTCAGCCGGCGTGAAGCGGTAGACCGCCCGACGTCCCTGGCACCGATCTTCCAGCGGAGCGTGAGGCTGTCGTGAACACTGTTGCCGGTTCGGCAAATCCCGCCGAGCGACCGAGCCCCCGGCCACGCCCGAGGGTGAAGGCGTCCGCCGTTACCGAGACTTTCGGCTGTCAGGACCACCGGAGATCTCGGCGTAGAGCGATGGCGCCGGATCAGCGAGGAGGGCGGGTCAGCGATCGCGCCGGATCAATCGGCCCGTCGCCGAGGCGAGCTCGCTCGGGAGCTCTCTGCGGAGCACCCCGCGCTACATGTGATGAGGAGGTTCGTCCACTCCGTGAAGTCCCGCCGTGGGACGCCGACCGGTCTCGCCGGTGCCGTGCCACGGGGGTGCTGCCGAAAGGTGCGCGATGAGCGCGTCCATCTCCGTGCGCCTGCGCCGATGGACGTTGACACGGATCGGCTGGGGAATTCCCGGGCTTCGGTACCGGAACGAGCTCCAGAGAGGCCTGCGTCTGACGGCTGTGATCTCCACCGCCGCGCACGGGTCGTGGGAGACGAGTGAGATCACGTGATTGTCATATGCGGACAGCCTGTGAACGATCACTCGCCTGTCGGTGACGGTGAAGTACAGAGGGACCAGGAAGGGGAGCGCGAGCATGCCGAACGACTTGGTCAGCCAGGGCGTGGGACCGCGCAACGTCAGCATCGCCGCTATCACTCGTTCGTCGGGCGCGAGCGTGCCGGCCACCACCTGAGCCATCTGTCTGTGGAGACCCGCCCGCGTGACCGGCATTCTCGACCTCCGTTTGAACTGCCTGGTCACGGTCGGCGACCTCGGCGGGGCACATGCTCGAGCCGGAGCGCGGGCGACCGCGTGCTCACGTGATGGCGGAGGTCGCCTGCGGACCGGATGGTCCGGCGTTGCGACGCAACCATAGATCAAAATCACATGACCGGGCAGCAGTCCGTCACAAGGGCATGAAGCCGATCAAGTCGGTGCGCGTGGTGAAGACTGTCGGGGCATGGAGTTCTTCTGTTATCACCGCGACCGGTCCGGCTCCCTGGCGTTGCGCACGGAACTGGGGGAGGCGCACTGGTCCTACATGGACCGGTACGAGAGGGAGCTCATCGCCCGCGGCCCGACCTTCGCCGGCGATGGGGAGACGCCGACCGGCAGCGTGCACATCGTCGACCTGCCCGATCCCGCTGCCGCCCGTGCGTTCGCGTTCGACGAGCCGAACCACCAGGCCGGCGTGTACCGGGACGTGCTGCTGCGCCGGTGGCGGAACCTGCTGGGACGCACCATGTGGGACTTTCCTGGCGGCCGGAGCGGCGGGAGCCGGTTCCTGGTGCTCGGTCTCGGCCCGGAGAAGGGCGCCGATCTCGCCGTTCCGTCCGAGCGGGACGAGCTGATCGCGTACGGGCCGCTGCTGTCCGACGACGGAACCACGTGGCTGGGGACCGCCGTGCTGGTCAGGGCGCCGGATCCGGACACGGCGCGCGCCGTACTGACCCCGGTCCGGTACGCCGAGACCGAGGTTCACGCGTGGGAGTTCGGCGGACGCCGGTGACGCGTCGTCGTTCGACCGCTCACCGGCCGCTGAACGACGCGGCCATCCTGGTCAGCTGCAGCATCCGGCGGACGGCGGGACGTGCTTCGCCGTGCAGCCGGAGCGATCCTCCGAGGGCCTCGGCGCAGGCGGCGGCCTTCCGGATGGCGGTCAAGCCGGCGCAGTCGATGAAGGTCAGGGCGCCGACGTCGAGGACCACCCGGGTACGGCCTTCGCCGATGTGGGTGAACAGTGTCGTCCGCAGCCGGTCGGCGTTGGTCGCGTCGACCTCACCGGCCAGGGCGACACACACCTGATCACCGGCGGCGCTGATGGTGATCATGGCGGCGGTGCCGAGCGGGTGCCCGGCCGAGGTCGGCCGGGGAGCGGGGTGTGTCAGCACCTCTTGAGCCTCTCCCTCCCGGTAGTCACGGTCAAGTCTTCATGAAATAATATTCCGTAAACAAGTCTCATGAGACGAGGATCGGTTGCCGGTGGCGCCGGGGCCGGAGAGGGAGATCACGTGAGGCGGGACGGCGGAACAGCCGATGACAAGCCCTGGACCTTCTTGACCAACCACGCCCGGGTGCTGATCGTCATCGCCCGCAATCCGCACACGCGGCTCCGTGACATCGCCGACACGATCGGCATCACCGAACGCGCCGCGCAGACGATCGTGAACGACCTCGAAGAGGCCGGCTACATCGATCGGACCAAGGTCGGGCGGCGGAACCACTACAGCGTCGACCCCACCCGCCCGTTCCGGCACCCGGCGGACGCCGACCACCGCGTCGAAGGGCTCCTCACGTTGTTCACCGACCACGACGACAAGGATTCCTCCGAAGCACCCGCCGGCGAGCAGGCGGTGTCCGAATGAGCGCCGCGGAGCAGCAGGTCACCATCCTCATCGTCGAGGACGACCCGGGCGATCAGATCCTCATCCAGGAGGCGTTCGCCGATCATGACGGCGACCCGCCGCGGCTCATCGTGCTGGAGGACGGGCAGCAGGCCCTCGACTTCCTGTACCGCCGGGGCGCGTACGCCGACGCGCCCCGCCCCGACCTCGTGCTCCTGGACCTGAACCTGCCGAAGTACAGCGGGCGGGCGGTGCTCGAACAGGTCAAGTCCGACGCCGAGCTGCGGTCGATCCCGGTCGTCATCTTCACCACGTCCGCCAACCTCGACGACATCAGCGCCATCTACCTGCTGCGCGCCAACGCGTACGTGACCAAACCCGTCGACCTCGACGCGTTCACCACCGCCATTCAGCGCATCAAGGGCTTCTTCGTCCACACCGCCCGCCTGCCCCGCACCTCGCAGGCGGCCTGAAATTCGTCAGGCCCGCTCCGCGCCGGCCTCCGGCACCGAGGGCCCGGACAGGTCGGCCGGGGGCGGGCCCGGGTGGAGGATGCCGAGTCGTTGCGTGGCGCGGGTCAGCGCGACGTACAGGTCGTTCCGGCCGCGCGGGGAGGCGGCCAGGATCGCCGCGGGGTCGGCGATCAGTACCGAGTCGAACTCCAGGCCCTTGGCCTGGCGCACCGTGAGCATCACGACGGGGCGTTCGAGGTCGGGGTCGGCGCCGTGGGCCGCCTCGGGGACGGCGGCGGCCAGTTCCGTGAGCCGGGTCTCCGGGACGATGATGGCGAGGCGGCCGTCCTCCAGCGCCGCCACCTCCCGTGCGGCGCACTCGGCCAGGACCTTCGGCAGGTCGGCCGGCGTGGTGGACAGGCGCCACGGCGGTACGCCCGTCTCCCGTACCGAGCGGGGCGGCCGCAGGCCCGGGTCGAGCGCGGCGAGCAGATCGGCGGCGACGGCCATGATCTCGGCCGGGGTGCGGTAGTTCACGGTCAGCTGCGCGAGGCGCCACCGGTCACCGACGTGCGGCCGCAGCACGCTCTCCCACGAGGAGGCGCCGGCCGCGTCACCGGTCTGGGCCACGTCGCCGACGATCGTCATCGAACGGCTCGGGCAGCGGCGCATGAGCAGCCTCCAGGCCATCGCCGAGAGCTCCTGCGCCTCGTCCACGATCACGTGCCCGAACGTCCAGGTCCGGTCGGCGGCGGCCCGCTCGGCCACCGTACGATGGGTCGCGACCTCCTGCCGTTCGGCCAGCTCCTCCTCGCCGAGGAGGTCGGCGGCGGTGAGGATCTCGGCCTCCTCGCCCTCCTCCAGGTCGCTGGACCGCGAACCGAACGCGATGTCGAGCACTCCCCGCGCGTAGGCGATCTGTTCCCGGCGCTCGGCCGCCGCCCGCGCCCTGGCCGTCGCCTCCGCGCCGACCGCCCGGTCGTCGGCTCCCAGCAGTTCGGCGGCCTCGTCCAGCAGGGGGACGTCCGCGGGCGTCCAGCCGCCGCCCGGCGCTCGCAGCAGCGACTCGCGCTCCGCGTCGGTCAGGCCGGGCGCGGCCGAGGCGAGCCGGCGGGGATCGGCGAACAGGTCCTCCAGCAACCGCTGCGGAGTCAGGCTCGGCCACATCTCGTCGAGCGCGGCCCGCACGCCGGCGCCGGCGGCGAGTTCCGTACGCAGCTCGGCCAGGTCGGACTCGTCGAGCAGGGGCCGTGCGTCCTCGTCGGCGTCGAGGAGGTGGTCGGCGTCCAGCAGGTCCCGTGGGTACCCGGCCGCGAGCAGGGCCCGTACGTCAGCATCACCGAGTACGCCCCGCCCGTCGCCGCCGTCGAGGGGCCGCCCGCCGTCGTCGAGCACGACCGCCTCGATCCGTTCGGCGGCCTGCCGGGTGAGCACGTCGAGGATCTCGCGCACGAAGATCCGTCGTGCCTCGTTGTGGAGCACCCGGCCGCCGAGGGCCGACACCGCGGCACGCCGGTAATCCTCCTCCTCCAGCCGCAGCGTCCCGTCGCCGTACGGGATCTCCACGGGGCCGCAGGGCGGGGCCTGCCGGTCCCGTACGGCGGCGGCCACCACGCCGGCCATCAGCGCCCTGCCCTTGACCTCGGCGGTCGCGGGTGGCTCGGCGCGCCGCGCCTCGACGCCGGGGAACAGGCCGCCGACCGTCGACAGCAGCACGTTCGTCTCGCCGAGGCCGGGCAGCACCTGGCCGATGTAGCGCAGGAAGGTCGCGTTCGGGCCCACGACGAGGACGCCGCGCTTGGCCAGGTTCCGGTGGGTGTAGAGGAGGTACGCGGCGCGGTGCAGCGCGACGGCGGTCTTGCCCGTGCCCGGTCCGCCCTGCACGACCAGGACGCCCCGGTGGTCGGAGCGGATGATCTCGTCCTGCTCCGCCTGCAGGGTCTCGACGATGTCCCGCATCCGGCCGGTGCGTCCGGCGTTGACCGCCGCCAGCAGCGCGGCCTCCCCGATCAGCCCCTCCTCGCCGGCGGCATCGAGCGCCTCGCTGTCCAGGACCTCGTCGTCCAGGTCCACCACCCGGCGCCGGCGCGTGGTGATGTGGCGACGGCGGCGGACGCCCTCCGGCGCGGCGGCGGTGGCCACGTAGAACGGGCGCGCGGCCGGCGCGCGCCAGTCGACCAGCAGCGGGTCGCCCTCGTCGGAGTCGTCCAGGATGCCGATCCGGCCGATGTAGCGGCGTTCGCCGGTGCGCAGGTCGAGCCGGCCGAAGCACAGGCCGTTCTCGGCCGCGTCCAGTCTCGCCACCCGCTCGGTGTAGCGGGCGAACGCGGACTCCCGCTCGACGCGCGCCTGCCGGGTTCCGCCGTCCTCCCGCAGCACTCCGGCCAGCCGCTTCGACGCGTGTTCGCGCAGCTCGTCGACCCGCCGGTAGAGCATCGCGACGTATTCCTGCTCGCGCTCGAGCTCACTGTTGGACAATTTCGCCTCGCTGCTGTTATAATTCTTTTGAGAACTATCGTCATTGCCGGGAATATGAAGACAATTAGGCAATAGGGTAGTTCTTTTTTCGTCTCCGTGGAATGGCCACCGGCCGTACGGGGACGAATCCTCGGCCCGACGACCACACTGCCTCGCCGGCGCGCCGAACAACAGTCTTGTTCTTCCGCCGCCGCGTGGCTCTGCACGTCGGACCGCGGCAGCGCGGGTCAGGTCATGACGACGACCGCCGGGCGACGTCACCGCCGAACAGGACCAGGACGAGCGGCACCGCCAGGAGAACGCACGACAGGGCCGCCAGGGCCGGGTACCCGCCGACGGACAGGAGAAGGGTGGAGGCCAGGCTGGCGACGGCCGCGATGCCCCACACCGCCGCGTCGACCGCGCCCTCGACCCGGGCCCGCTCGGCCGCGGGCAGGTCGCGGGCGAGCAGGCCGCTGCCGCTGACGAAGCACAGGTTCCACCCGTAGCCGAGCAGGAACAGCGCGCCCGCCCGCAGCGCCATCTCGCCTTCCGGCGCGGCCGCGGCGAGCAGCGCGGCGACGGCCAGGGACAGCAACCCGGCGAGCATGACCGGGCGGGCGCCGGCGCGGTCGACCAGCCGCCCGGTGAGCGGCGACAGCGCGAACATGCCGAGCGTGTGCGTCGACAGGATCACCCCGACCGCGCCAAGCCCGTGACCGCGCATGTGCATGTCCATCGGAGCGGCGGTCATGACGGCGACCATGACGACCTGTGCCGTGACCATGACCGACAGCGCGGACCGGGCGGCGGGCGTGCGCACCAGGTCGCGGAGCGGCAGGGGAGAGGCGGCGACCCGTACCCGGCCCGCGGGGGCTCCCAGGGCCGCGACCGCCGCGACCGTACCGGCCACGGCCGCGGCGAGGAACGGTCCGGTCATCGCGGCCGCGCCGAGGCGGTGGGCGGCGGCGCCGGCCGGGTCGAGCAGCAGCGGGCCGCCGACCGCGCCGACCGTGCCGGCCCACACCAGCAGGCCGAGGGCGAACCCGCGCCGGTGCGCGGGGTACAGGTCGGCGGCCGCGTAGCGGGACAGTTGCGCCCCGGCGTTGCCGAGGCCGAGCATCAGCATGCCGGCGATCAGGGCCGGGACGTCCCCGACGGCCACGGCGACGACCGTGAGGCCGGCGCCGAGCGCGGCCGCCGCGTACCCGAGGACCAGCCCGGCGCGCCGTCCCCGCCGCCCCGCGAGCCAGGTCAGGACGAGCGCGCCGACACCCGTGCCGACGACGCCGGCGCTGTTCGGCACCGCGCCCCAGGCCGCACCGAGCGCGTCTCCGGCGACGATCGTGGCAACCGCGCTCGTCATGGCCATCGCCGCGTTCATCAGGGCCGCGCCGCAGAACAGCGCCGCCATCGAGCGTCCGCGAGGCACGGCCGCGGTGTCCGGGGAGTTCACGACAGGGGGTGTTCGCATGCGTAAGACGCTAGAAAGTCCGCCGCCGCGACAGAACGGACGATCAGCGGACATTCGTCCGATCCACCGCTTGTTCGTAAGGAGTTTCCCGGTGCAGGGTTTCCGGATGGACAGACCGCTGGATCAGACGGACTGGCGCATCCTCGCCGAGTTGCAGCGCGACGGACGCCTCTCGTACAACCGGCTCGCGCAGAACGTGCACCTGTCGCCGCCGGCCGTCGCCGAGCGCGTCCGCCGCCTCGAGGAGACCGGAGTGATCACCGGGTACTCGGCGCGGATCGATGCCGCGCGGGCCGGTCTGCCGTTGACGACGTTCGTGCAGATGCGGTGCGCGCTCGGCAGGTGCCTGATGAAGACGACGACGGCCGAGGACTTCCCCGAGGTCACCGAGGTGCACAAGCTCAGCGGCGGCTGGTGCACGATGCTGCGGGTCCGCGTCGCCTCGATGCGGCACCTGGAGGGCCTCCTGGAACGCCTCGGCGAGCACGGCGAGATGAACACTCACGTCGTCCTGTCCACCCAGTACGAGGGACGTCCCGTGGAGGCCCCGGCGGACGAGGAGCGCCCGGTCACCCGCTCGGCCGGCTGGACGCGCTGACCAGAAGCCCCGGATCACGCGCTCGCCGGCCCGCTGAAGGGGAGCCCCGGGTCACGCGCTCCCCGACCCACTGAAGGGGAACGCCCGGTCCCGCGCTCGCCGACCCATGGAACGCCCGGTTCCGCGCCCCTCGGGCGGACCGGATCGCCTCAGAGCGCGAACAGCCGGACGGCGTTGTCGTGGCAGACGGCGCGCAGCCAGTCGTCGCCGAGGCCGAGCCGCGTCAGCGCCGTGAGCTGGTGGGCGTACGAGTGCGGGATGTTCGGGAAGTCGGTGCCCAGCAGGACACGGTCCCTCAGGTCGGCCAGGCGGGGCGTCAGCCCGGCGGGCCATGGGTGCAGGCCCTCGGTGAAGTCGGTGAACACCATCGTCGTGTCGAGGTGGAGCCCCGGATGGCGGTCGGCGAGGCCGAGGAACTCGGCGTACTCCGGCATGCCCATGTGCGCCACGATCGCGATCAGCCGGGGATGGCGGGCCAGGACCTCCGCGAAGGCGGCCGGGCCCGTGTGCGGTCCCGGCTCGGGCCCGGAGCCGCAGTGGACGACGACCGGGGTGCGCGACTCCGCCAGCAGCCCCCACACCGGGTCCAGGAGCGGATCGCGGGGGTCGTACGCCCCGACCTGGACGTGGGCCTTGAACACCCTGGCCCCGTCCCCGATCGCCGCCGCGACGTACGTGCCCGCCTCCGGTTCGGGGAAGAAGGTGGCCGTGTGCAGGCAGTCGGGCGTACGGGCGGCGAAGCCGGCCGCCCAGCCGTTCAGCCACTCGGCCATCCCGGGACGGTGCGGGTAGAGCATCGCGGTGAACCGCCGCACCCCGAACTCCCGCAGCAGGCGCAGCCGCCGCTCCTCCTCGTGGCGGTACCGGATCTCCCAGCGCGGCCGGCCGTCCGTCTCGGCGAACCGGTCGAAGTACGCCCAGACCTTGGTCAGGACGTTGTCCGGCATGAAGTGGGTGTGCACGTCGATGAGGCCGGGCAGGCCGAGGGACCGCCAGAACGCCGGGATCTCCGCGTCGTCGCCCGGGGGTCGCACGGTGCGTTGATCACTGGGGGAGGGCATGGTCCGCATCATCCCAGGACGCGCGATTCGGCGGCCCCCGCCTCCCGCCGGCGGCTCGGCCTCCCGCCGACGGCCCCGCCTTCCGCCGGCGGCCCCTGCCTTCCGCCGGCGGGAGGCGGTCGGCGGTCAGCGCGTCACGGTCTCCTGTAGCTCCGTCACCCAGGACGCGGGGTCGCCCTCGCCGTACCGCAGGTAGACCTCGCGCGCCAGGCCGGTGCTCCGGTAGCCGTTCTCCTCGATCCACCGGGCGAGCCTCTGGAACACCACGTCGACCTGGTCCATCGGCCCGTGGTGGATGACGGTGGCCGCCTGCTCGATCGCCGGCAGGTCGACGATGGCGAAGTCGTACCGTTCGCCCGTGCCGGCGTTCACCGGCGCGCCCGCGTGGATGCGCACGCCCTCGGGCACCTGTTCGTAGTAGGCGACGGCCGGGCCGGTGACGGCCAGGCCCGCCGCCTGCAGGCGCTCGAACAGGTCCCGGTAGAGCGGCTGGATCACCGGGGTGATCTTCTCCGACTCGTAGCCCTCCACGGTCGCGGTGAGCTCGGCGAGGCGCACCGGGGGCAGCTTCTTGATGACGACGTCAGCGGGCATGGAGCCCTCCGTTTCGATCATTCGGAGCCTCGCCTCGACCCTGGCCAGGCGCGCGGTCTCCTCGGCCACGTGGGCCGCAAGCTCCGCGCGGCGCAGCCGCAGCATGCCGTCCAGCTCCGCCGGCCCGACCCGGTCGCCGAGGATCAGGCCCACCTGTTCCAGGCTGAGGCCGAGGTCCTTGAGCGCGATCAGGCGGTTGAGCCGGGACAGCTGCCCCGCGTCGTAGTAGCGGTAGCCGGTGGCCCGGTCGACCCGGGCGGGCCGGAGGAGGCCGAGTGCGTCGTAGTGCCGCAGCATGCGCACGGACACGCGGCCGAGCCGGGCGAAGTCTCCGATGGTGAACATGACACGTCCCGGTGTAGGCGCTCACACAGTGTCAGAGTCAACGCGATCAGTCTGGACTGTCCGAATAGAGTGTTTCCAGACAAGAATCCGATTCGGTTATCGGAGGACGCGTGGACGCCCAGGACTTCGCAGACGTGCTCGACGCCGTACGGACCTTCGTCCGCGAGCGGGTGATCCCGCGCGAGGACGAGATCGAGACCACGGACGGCATTCCGGACGACCTTCGGCGGGCCGCGGGCGACATGGGCCTGTTCGGCTACGCGCTGCCGGAGGCGTACGGCGGGCTCGGCCTGTCGATGCGCGAGGAGGTGCGCCTCGCGTTCGAACTCGGGTACGCGAGCCCGGCGTTCCGGTCGATGTTCGGCACCAGCAACGGCATCGCGGGCCAGGTCCTCGTCAAGGCCGGAACCGACGAGCAGCGGGACCGCTGGCTGCCCCGGCTGGCCGCCGGCGAGGCCATCGCGGCGTTCGCGCTGACCGAGGCGGAGGCGGGCTCCGACCCCAGCGCCCTGACGACCAAGGCCGTACGCGACGGCGACCACTACCGGATCGACGGCGCCAAGCGCTTCATCACGAACGCGCCCGAGGCCGACGTCTTCATGGTCTTCGCCCGGACCGGCGAGGAGGGATCGCGGGGGATCTCGACCTTCATCGTGGAGGCGGGTACGCCCGGCCTCACGGTCGGGCCCTCCGACGAGAAGATGGGCCAGCGCGGCGCGCACACCGCCGAGGTGTACTTCGACGGCGTACGGGTCCCGGCGTCGGCGATGGTCGGCGCGGAGGGCACCGGCTTCCGTACGGCGATGGCCTCGCTCGCGCACGGCCGGCTGCACATCGCGGCCGTGTGCGTCGGAGTGGCGCAGCGCCTCCTCGACGAGACCGTCGCGTACGCCAGGGAGCGGCGCCAGGGCGGCCGGGCGATCGGGGAGTACCAGCTGATCCAGGGGCTGATCGCCGACTCGCAGACCGAGCTGTACGCGGGCCGCGCGATGGTGCTGCAGGCGGCCGAGGCGTACGACACGGGGGAGGACCGCAAGCTCGGCCCCTCCTGTGCGAAGTACTTCTGCTCGGAGATGGCCGGTCGCGTCGCCGACCGCGCCGTCCAGATCTTCGGCGGCATGGGCTACATGCGCGGTGTCGTCGTCGAGCGGCTGTACCGCGACGTACGCCTGTTCCGGATCTACGAGGGCACCAGCCAGATCCAGCAGGTCGTCATCGCCCGCCGGCTCCTCCGCTGACCCCGCTGAGCTGGGGCGATGAATCGATTTCGTGTCCGGGCCGCGCAGCGTGTATGGTTACGGAGCGCGGAAGGGCGCACGCCCCCTTAGCTCAGTCGGCAGAGCGTCTCCATGGTAAGGAGAAGGTCTACGGTTCGATTCCGTAAGGGGGCTCTAGCAGCCGATATCCCGGTCCGCCGCAGTGGGCCGGGGTTTCGTCTGTTCGGGCGGGCCCGGGGAGTCCGGTATCCTTTTCTCCGGTCGTCCCGACCTCGCGGCGGAGTAGCTCAGTCAGGCAGAGCAAGCGGCTCATAATCGCTGTGTCGCCGGTTCAAGTCCGGCCTCCGCTACCACCTCACCGCCTTCCCTCTCGCAGGGAGGCGGTAGGTCGCTGTCCAGTGTCCCTCACCAGAAAGGCACTCCCTCGTGGCTGCCACCGACGTACGGCCAAAGATCACGCTGGCCTGCCAGGAGTGCAAGCACCGCAACTACATCACCCGGAAGAACCGGCGTAACGACCCGGATCGCCTGGAGCTGAAGAAGTACTGCCCGAACTGCCGTAAGCACCAGGCGCACCGCGAGACCCGCTGAGGCGGATGCGGGCTCGCCGGCCGGCGTTCCCTGACGTACACAGCCCGTCCCGGCCCAGTCGCCGGGGCGGGCTGAAGCACGTCTGTTAACGTCGCAGGATCGATCACCTGGCGCGGACACGGGTATCCCGGGAAGGGACGGATTGAATGGCGCTCAACCGCGAGTTCATCGGGCGGGCCTTCCCGCCCTCGGAGCCGTACGAGGTCACCCGGCTGAAGATCCGGGAGTTCGCGGACGCCGTCGGAGACCTGAACCCGGTCTACCGTGACCCTGAGGCGGCCAAGGCCGCCGGGCATCCCGACGTGATCGCGCCGCCGACCTTCCCCATCGTCATCTCGATCGGCGGGGCGTCCCTGACCGATCCCGAGCTCGGCCTGAACTACGCGATGGTCGTCCACGGCGAGCAGCGGTTCGAGTACAACCGGCCCCTGCACGCGGGCGACGTCGTCACGGCCGAGTCGACGATCGCGGGGATCCGCTCGATCGGCCGCAACGAGCGCCTCGACATCCAGACCGTTATCACGACGGTCGACGGCGAGCACGTGTGCACGGCCCACAACGTCATCATCGAGCGAGGTGCCTGACCATGACCGCGACGGTGAAGTACGACGAGGTCGAGGTCGGCCAGGAGCTCCCCGCCAAGACGTACCCGGTCCAGCGCCTCGACCTGGTGAAGTACGCCGGCGCGTCCGGTGACTTCAACCCGATCCACTGGAACGAGCAGTTCGCCAAGTCCGTCGGCCTGCCCGACGTGATCGCGCACGGCATGTTCACGATGGCGCAGGGCGGCCGGTACGTCACCGACTGGGCCGGCGACCCGGGCGCGGTCGTGGAGTACGGCGTGCGGTTCTCCTCGATGGTCGTCGTGCCCAACGACGGCGGCACCGAGATCGAGATCACCGGTGTGATCGAGGACAAGCGCGACGACAACACGGTCGTGGTCGCGCTGACCGCCCGGTCGGACGGCCAGAAGGTCCTCACCCGCGCCAAGGCCACGGTCCGCCTCGCCTGATGGCGGTCCGCTGCGAACAGGTCCGCCTCGCGGGCTACACGACCCTGCGGCTCGGCGGCCCGGCACGGTGCTTCGTCGAGGCCACGACCGACGACGAGCTGATCGACGCCGTCCGCCGCGCCGACCGGGAGGGCGAGCCCGTGCTCGTCCTCGGCGGCGGCAGCAACCTCGTCGTCGCCGACGAGGGCTTCCCCGGCACCGTCGTGCACGTCGCCACGCGCGGCGTGACCACGGGGGCGGGCGGCTCCGGCGACGGCCGCGTGCTCGTACGCGCCCGCGCGGGCGAGGAATGGGACCCGTTCGTCGCCCGGTGCGTCGAGGAGGGGCTGTCCGGGGTCGAGTGCCTGTCCGGCGTCCCGGGCCTGCTCGGCGCCACCCCGATCCAGAACGTCGGCGCGTACGGCCAGGACGTCAGCGAGACGATCGTCGAGGTCCGCGCGTACGACCGCGAACGCGGCGAGGTCGTCGTCCTCGATCGCGACGCCTGCCGGTTCGGCTACCGCAGCAGCGCGTTCAAGGGCGCCGACCGGCACGTCGTGCTCGAGGTGACGTTCGCCCTTGAGCACGACGACCTGTCCGCCCCGATCCGGTACGCCGAACTCGCCCGGACGCTCGGAGTCGACCCGGGGACCCGGGTGCCGCTCCGCGACGCCCGCGAGGCGGTCCTCGGCCTGCGCCGGGGCAAGGGCATGGTCCTCGACCCGGCAGATCCCGACACGCGGAGCGCCGGGTCGTTCTTCACCAACCCGATCCTGGACCCCGACCAGGTCGCCGACCTGGAGAAGCGCGTCGCCGACCGGCTCGGCCCGGACGCGGCGTTCCCGCGCTATCCGGAGCCCGACGGGCGTACGAAGACCTCGGCCGCCTGGCTGATCGACAAGGCCGGCTTCACGAAGGGGTACGGCCGGGGTCCGGTCCGGATCTCGACCAAGCACACCCTGGCGCTGACCAACGCCGACGGCGGACGCACCGAGGACCTCCTCGCCCTGGCCCGCGAGGTACGGGACGGCGTCCGCGCCGCCTTCGGCGTCACGCTCGTCAACGAACCCGTCTTCGTCGGCGTCGGCCTCTGACGCGCCCCCGTACGTCCACCTCGCGCACCGCCGTCTCCGCCCACGCTCACCTACGAGCCGTCGGTGAGCGGAACGGTGATCGTGACGACGGTGGGGCCGCCGGGCGGGCTGGAGACGTGCAGGTCGGCGTCGACGGCGTCGAGGCGGTCGATGATGCCGCGCAGGCCGGTGCCGCCGGCCGGGCTCGCGCCGCCGACGCCGTCGTCCGTGACGGTGACCCGCAGGACGTCCGGGCCGCCGGTGAAGGCGACCTCCGCGGCGGTGGCCTCGCTGTGCTTGACGACGTTGCTCAGGCACTCGGCGACCGCGAAGTACACGGCCGTCTCGAGGGCGGCGGGCAGGGCCCGCGGCGGGTCGCCGGTCACGGTCACCGGTACGGCGAGGTCGAGCACGAGCGCGCGGACGGCGTCGCCGAGACCACGGTCGGCCAGGACCGCCGGATGGATGCCGTGCATGACGGCGCGGAGATCGTCGAGCGCGGCGACGGCGGTCGCCCGGGCCTCGTCGAGCAGCCGCGCCGCGGCGTCGGGGTCGCGGCGGAGCAGCTCGCCGGACAGGCCGAGCGTGAGCGCGAGGGAGACCATCCGGGCCTGCGCGCCGTCGTGCAGGTCGCGTTCGACGCGCTTGAGCTCGGCGGCCTGGCGGTCGACCGCCCCGCGACGGGAACGGGTGAGGCGGGTGACCCGGGCGGCGAGTTCGCGCTCCCGCGCCCCGAGGGGGCGGCCGACCATCCACGCGTGGAGCGAGAACACGGCGGACAGCGCGAGGGCCTGCCAGATCGGCCAGAAATACCCACCGCCGCTCAGCACCCAGACGGTGACGTCGACGAGCACGAGCAGGCCGCAGAGCGCGCCGTCGACGGCGAGCCACCGGCGCCGGCGGGGCCGGACGCGCAGCGCCCGGCGCAACAGGAACTCCGCGGCCAGCACGGTGCCGACCCCGAAGTACACCCAGCGGGGCCAGAAGTCGTCGACGCCGGTGACCGCCCAGGCCGAAGTGGCCACGGCACAGGGCACCGCGGCCACTCCGAGGCGGGCGACGATCCGCCGCCGACCGGTCGTCATGCGGAGGTCCGCCGGGCCGGGCGGTAGGTGATCCGGCGCAGCAGCGTCTCGGCCGGTCCCCGGTACGCCGCCGCGCTCATCGCCTGCGCGGCCGCCAGCGACACCGCCCAGACGGCCACCGCGGCGAGCAGAGCGGCGTAGGTGCCGCCGAGGTGCAGTGCCCACGGGGAGAACAGCACCAGCCAGGCCACCGACTGGAACAGGTAGCCGCTCAGCGAGCGCTGGCCGAGCGCGCTCACCGGGCCGAGCAGCGCCCGTCCACGGGGCGCCCCGCTCAGTCTCAGCGCCAGCAGGCCGAACAGGGCGACGTAGCCGGGCCCGCCGTACTCGCCGGTGATGTCATGGACGCGGGCCATGGCCCCGACGGTACCGGTGTCGAGGTGGAGGACGCCCGCGGTCACGAGTGCGTAGGGCAGGGCGCCGGCGAAGGTGATGCCGAGGCAGACGACGGCGGTGCGGCGCAGAAGCCTCCGGTGCGCGGCCGGCTCTTCGAGCACGCGGCGGCGCGCGGCCCAGATGCCCAGCCACACGATGACGATGAACGGGACGACGGTCGCGGTGTGCACCGGCCATTCAGTGAGCCGGTCGAGCAGCGCGCGCCCGTACGAGGAGGCGGCCAGCGAGGGGTCGGGGGTGTTGGTGAGGACGGCGTGCCCGCCTCGGGCGCCGGCGAAGGCCAGCCCGGTCAGGACGACGGCGCTGACCGTCTGGATGCCCCACAGCCACAGGACGATCCGGTGGAACCGGTCGCCGCGGCGCAACAGGAGCAGGGTCGCGAGGATCCCCACGATCCCGTAGGCGCCGAGGAAGTCCCCCCAGTACAGGAGGATCCCGTGGACGAGCCCGAAGCCCACGAGCGCGGTGTTGCGGCGCAGCAGGACGCGCCGCTCGTCGGCGCCCGCGGCGCGCTGCCGGGAGGCCAGCTGGACGAGGCTGTAACCGAACATGACGGCGAAGACCGGGTACGCGCGGCTCTCGACGAACATCGACATCAGGAAGTTCACGACGCGCTGCGCGCCGTGGGGCGTGCCGTCGAGGCCGGGCTGGCCGGCGAAGGCGGAGTTGCTCGCGTTGGCCAGCGCGATGAACAGCAGCATCACGCCACGGGCCAGGTCGGGCGCCGGTGCGCGCTCGGCGCGTCGCACGGGGCCCGCCGGGGGCGCGGCCGGTGCGGGGAGGGAGGGTGTGGTCGTCATGAGGGCCAGCCTCGTCGCGCGCCGGCCCGGCCACGAGGAGGCTGGATCCCCCTTGATGGGGGTACTGGTACCTCTATCCGTCGAGGTACGCCAGGACGGCGAGCACCCGCCGGTTGTGGTCGTCGGACGACTGCAGGCCGAGCTTGGCGAAGATGTTGTTCGTGTGCTTCGCGACCGCCTTCTCCGTGATGAACAGAGCGGCGCCGATCGCGGCGTTGGACCGGCCCTCGGCCATGTGGGCGAGCACCTCGCGTTCGCGCGGCGTGAGCCGGTCCAGCGGCAGCACCCGCTCGCGGTTGTCCAGCAGTTTCGCCACGACCTTGGGGTCCAGCGCGGTGCCGCCGGCGGCGACCCGGCGCACCGCGTCGACGAACTCGCCGATGTCGGAGACCCGGTCCTTGAGCAGATAGCCGATGCCCCCACGGCCGTCGGCGAGCAGTTCCCGCGCGTAGAGCCGTTCGACGTACTGCGACAGCACCAGGATCGGAAGCCCCGGCACCTCGGCCCGCGCCGCCAGCGCGGCACGCAGCCCTTCGTCGGTGTGGGTCGGTGGCAGCCGGATGTCGACGACGGCCACGTCCGGCCGCCGTTCGACCAGCTCACGGAGAAGGTCCGGCCCGTTGTCGACCGCGGCGACCACCTCGAAGCCGTACGCCTGCAGCATGCGGATGAGACCGTCCCGCAACAGCGTGAGATCCTCGCCCACTACGACCTTCACGGCGCAACCCCGGTCAGGGGAGCAGGACGTGGAGGACGTCGTCGGCGCGTGTGCCGTCGGGGCGGTCGAAGCGGGACCGCTGAACGCTCTCGCGGACGAACCCGGCCTTCTCCAGCACCCGCTGCGACGCCACGTTGTCCGTCATGGTCCCGGCCACGAGCCGCTGCACGCCGATCTCGAACGCCCAGGCGCTGACCAGCCGTACGGCGCGGGTCGCGACGCCCCTGCCGCGGAACTCCGGCAGCATGCTGTAGCCGACCATCGCCTGCCGGCTCCACGCCTCGTTGTAGAGGCCGATGTCCCCGGCGAACGCGTCGCCGACCCGGATCACGAAGTCCGCGCGGTTGCCCGCCAGCCACTCGCTCGCCGCGCGCTCGCAGCGCCGGACGATGTCGGCGCGCGGCCGCTCCTGCGTGTAGAGGGACCGGTGGCGGACGTCGGGCAGGTTCATCAGGGTCCACAGGTCGTCCGCGTCGGCGGGGCCGAGCGGGCGCAGGCTCACCTCGCCGTCGCGCAACTCGCCGTTCCGCAGGTCCGGCAGCGGTCGCGGGGACGGTCCGGCCGGGTCGCCCGGCAGCCAGGCCCAGACGACCTCGTCCGGCCGGCCGCCGCCCTCCGGGCCACTGCCCCGGCGCACGGACTCGCGCGTGAACCCGGCGTTCAGCGCGACGCGCTGGGAGACCGTGTCGACGACGTCGGTGATCATCTCCAGCCGTCCGTCGGCCTGCTCGGTCAGCGTCCGCAGGGCCTTGCTCGCCACTCCGCGGCGGCGCTCCTCGGGGATCACCCAGACGCTCACCTCCCGGACGCCGGGCCGGGCCTCGATCAGGCTCAAACCGCCGGCCAGCCGGTCACCGTCGAGGACGGCGTGCGTGACGGGGAGGTACGGGGCCAGCCGTGCGGCTTCTTCGGCAGTCGCGGTACGGAGGATCACGGTGTCCGATCATTCCATTTCGTCCGCCGCCGTGCGGGCCGTTCCGCGCGGTGTCCCGAGCCAGGTGTCCACGCCTTCGAGAAGGCGTTTCTGCGTCTCGGCGGGGGCGGCCGAGCTTCGGATCGAGTAGCGCGCCAGTTCGGCCAGCTCCTCGTCGGTGAACCCGTGCTCCCGGCGGGCCAGCTCGTACTGATGGGCCAGCCGCGACCCGAACAGCAGCGGGTCGTCGGCGCCCAGCGCGATCGGCACCCCCGCCTCGAAGAGCCGCCGTAGGGGCACGTCACCGGCCACGGCGTAGACGCCGAGCCCGACGTTCGACGCCGGGCAGACCTCCAGGGTGACGCCGCGCGCCGCGACGGTGTCCATCAGGAACGGATCCTCGACCACGCGCACCCCGTGCCCGATCCGGTCGGCCCCCAGCGCGTCGAGGCAGGCCCGTACGCTCGCCGGGCCCAGGAGCTCGCCCCCGTGCGGCACCGACAGCAGCCCGGCCCGCTTGGCGATCGCGAACGCCCGGTCGAAGTCGTACGCCCGGCCGCGTCGCTCGTCGTTGGACAGCCCGAAGCCGACGACCCCGCGCCCGGCGTACTGGGCGGCGAGCCGCGCCAGCGTCCGGGCGTCGAGGGGATGCCGGGTGCGGTTGGCCGCGATGATCACGCCGATGCCCACCCCGGTGACCTCCACGGCCTCCCGCGCCGCGTCCATCACCAGGTCCGTGAAGGGCGTCACCCCGCCGAACCGCCCGGCGTACCCGCTCGGGTCGACCTGGATCTCCAGCCAGCCGGAGCCCTCCGCGGCCTCGTCCTCGGCCGCCTCGCGCAGCAGCCGCCGTACGTCGTCCTCGTCCCGCAGCACCGAACGGGCGATGTCGTAGAGGCGCTGGAACCGGAACCAGCCGCGTTCGTCCGTGGCGCGCAACCGGGGAGGCCACTCCTCGACCAAAGCGTCGGGCAGGTGCACACGGTGCTTGTCGGCGAGCTGAACGAGCGTGCTGTGCCGCATCGAGCCGGTGAAGTGGACGTGCAGATGAGTCTTGGGCAGAGCGGTGACGGGACGGGCCTCCATGCACCGATCTTGCCGTATGCGCTGCTCGGACCTGCGACGACCTCCCCCGAACGGCATCGGTGCACCGGTCGCCGAAAAAAACTTTGAGAAGCCGTGCAACCTCCCCTGGGGTCCACGCGTAGTTGAGGGGCGCGAGAGTCAAACCGCGCTGAAAGGGATAGATGTGATCGTCAACCTCAAGCTGGCAGCACTGGCCACCGGCGCCGCGGGCGCCATCGTCGCCGGCGGCGTCGCCTACGCGGCCGTCGGAAGCAGCTCGCCGGCACCGTCCGCCAAGCCGGTCGCGGACAGCGCGAAGAGCGTCGTCAAGCAGGCCGAGGCCGCGGTTCCCGGCTCCGCGCCGACCTGCCTGACCCTGCCCCAGACCAAGCTCCCGAAGGGCAAGCTGCCGAAGGCCGAGGTGCCCAAGGCCGAGCTGCCGAAGGGCGAGGTGCCCAAGGCCGAGCTGCCCAAGGCCGAGCTGCCCAAGAGCAAGCTCCCTGCGGACAAGCTGCCGAAGACCGGCGAGAAGCCGAACCTGCCGCTCCCGGCGGACAAGGCCAAGGTGCCGGCCGGCGAGGCCAAGGTCCCGGCCGGGAAGGTTCCGAGCACCCTGCCGACCTGCGCGCCCGGCAAGGTCCAGTCCGCGCAGAGCACGCCGAAGTCCGCCGTTCCCGTGGCGAAGCCGGGGCTGCCGAAGGTCAAGGTGCCTGAGGCGAAGCTCCCGTCCTGCGACTCGGTGCCGGCCGTGGTCAAGATCGAGCACTCCAAGGCGAAGGACGTCACGCTGCCCACGGGCCTGCACCTCGCCGCCTCCCACAGCCACTCGATCACCATTCAGAACGGCGAGATCTGCACCGTCGTCCAGAAGTTCGCGGCCGCCGGCGGCAAGTACCTGACGGTCGAGCGCCTGAACGTTCCGCCGCAGGTCACCGTCAAGGAGCTGGCCGCGGACCTGAAGCTGCCCGAGGGCAACCTCGTTTCGGCCGAGGGCACCCAGACGTGGCAGAGCCCGCTGAGCACCGGCATGCTGTGGATCTCGGACAAGGGCTACGCGATCTACCTGACCGGCAGCCCCGCGTACGCGGCTCAGCTCCCGGCGATCGCCACGCAGCTGCGGCAGCTGCACTGAGGCTCGGCGCGGGTGGCCCGGCGCGGTGGGCCACCCGCGACCGATCGACATGAACAGAGGGCCTACGACGGACGGAGTGCCGTGGCGCGTCGGGACGACGAGTCATTCGTCGAGTTCGTGGCGCAGCGTGGGACAGCGCTGCTTCGGACCGCCCAGCTGCTGTGCGGGGCGCGGACGGATGCGGAGGATCTGCTGCAGACGGCCCTGGAAAAGGCATATCGGCACTGGGGCAGGATGAGACCCGACGCCGATCCGGAGCCGTATGTCCGGAAGATCCTGGTCAACCTGTCCGTCAGCCGTGCCAGGCGATGGCGGGTGCTGCGGGAGGTCCAGATGGCCGCCCCGCCGGAGACGCCGACGGCGTCCGAGGCGGGCACCGTCGAGCTGCGCGGCGTCCTCATCGAAGAGCTGAAACGGCTCGGTCCGCGCCAACGGGCGGTGCTGGTCCTGCGGTACTGGGAGGACATGTCGGAGGCGGAGACGGCGGCCATGCTCGGCTGCTCCGTCGGCACCGTGAAGAGTCAGGCCGCGCGAGGCCTCGCCCGCCTCCGCGAACGAATGGGAAAGTCCGCACAGGCGGCGGCGTCAAGGGGGTGAACCATGGATCTGGAGGACGAACTCCGGCAGGCCATGGCGGATCATGTCACGGGGGTGTCCGCGCCCCGCACGCTGGCGCATGAGGCACGGCGCCGCCACCAGCGGACGGTACGACGACGGGCGACCATCGCGGTCGCGGCCGCCGGAGTCGTGGTCGCCATCGCGGTCATCCCGACCTATCAGGCGATCCGCCCGCAGCCGGTCAGCGCTCCGGGGCCCGAGGGGCGACACGCCGGGACCGGCGGGACCACGACGGCCGGATCCGCCGCGCCGTCGCCGTCCACGGCCCGGAGCAACGGATCCACGGCGCCGTCCGTGAGCCCGTCGGCCAAGACCCACGCGGGGACGCGGCCGTCGCGGCACCCCGGCACCGGATCGCCGCGCGGGACCGCGCCGGACGTCGTCAAGGCGCTACTGGCCTACCTCCCGGACGGCATCGACCCGCACGACACCTGTCACACCGGCGAGACCGGGGCCCGCCGGACGACGACCTGCCGCTGGACCGGACCGGCCGGCTGGATCGAGGTGCGGCTCGTACGCGACGACTCGCTCAAGGGGCCCGGCGACATGGGCTTCACGCCCGCCTCGGCGCAGCACGCCGAGGTGCACGGCCACGCCGCTCTGCGCGCCGCCGCGAGCGCGACGTTCGGCCAGGTCATGTGGATCGAACGCTCAGGGCTCGGCGTCTGGGTCGGGGTGAGCCCCACACTGGGCACCCGGCTCATGCGGGTCGCCGAGGGCGTCCAGGTCGACTGAGCGCCACGGATCCCGCGCCCGCGGAGGGGACCGGCCCGGCCGGCGGCGGGTCGCGGGGGATGAAAGCGGGGGTCGATCGAGCCGGGATCGATCGAGTCGGTCGGGTGTCGACTCGGCCCGCCCCGAGTCGACACCCGGTCGGCGGGGCCGTACGGCGCGGCGCGGACGTACGGCGGGACCGTACGGCGCGGGCGCACGGTCGGCCGACCGGTTGCACAGCCATATCGGAGACGCCCCACGAGCACCGTGGCACTCGTGGGGCGTCGTGGCGTCCGCTCCCGGTCCCCGACCCGGCGTGGGCCCGACCCGGCGTGGGCCCGGACTCACAGGGCCGGAGCCCGTGGGCCTCGCGGGTCCGGACTCAGTGGGCCTCGGACAGCAGCTTGGCCACCCGGCCGACGCCTTCGGCCAGGTCCTCGTCGCCGAGGGCGTAGGACAGGCGGAAGTAGCCCGGCGTGCCGAACGCCTCGCCGGGGACCAGGGCGACCTCGGCCTCTTCGAGAATCAGGGCCGCCAGCTCCACGGAGGTCTGCGGGCGCTTGCCGCGCAGCTCCTTGCCCAGCAGCTCCTTGACCGACGGGTAGGCGTAGAAGGCGCCCTCCGGCTCGGGGCACACGACGCCCGGGATGTCGTTCAGCATCCGCACCATCGTCTTGCGGCGCCGGTCGAACGCCGTCCGCATCTCGGCGACGGCGGACAGGTCGCCGCTCACCGCGGCGAGCGCGGCCGCCTGTGAGACGTTCGCCACATTCGACGTCGCGTGCGACTGCAGGTTGGTCGCGGCCTTCACGACGTCCTGCGGGCCGATCAGCCAGCCAACGCGCCAGCCGGTCATCGCGTACGTCTTGGCCACCCCGTTGAGGACGAGGGTGCGGTCGGCCAGCTCCGGCACGACCACCGGCATCGAGGAGAACTCCGCGTCGCCGTAGACCAGGTGCTCGTAGATCTCGTCGGTGACGACCCACAGGCCGTGCTCGGCGGCCCAGCGGCCGATCTCGGCGACCTGCTCACGCGAGTAGACCGCGCCGGTCGGGTTGGACGGGGAGACGAACAGCAGGACCTTGGTCCGGTCGGTGCGGGCCTGCTCCAGCTGGTCGACGCTCACCAGGTAGCCGGTGGTCTCGTCGGCGACCACGTCGACCGGCACGCCGCCCGCCAGCTTGATCGACTCCGGGTAGGTGGTCCAGTACGGCGTCGGCACCAGGACCTCGTCGCCCGGGTCGAGCAGCGCGGCGAACGCCTCGTACACCGCCTGCTTGCCGCCATTGGTGATGAGGACCTGCGACGCCTCGACCTCGTAGCCGGAGTCGCGCCTGGTCTTCTCCGCGACGGCGGCCTTGAGCTCGGGCAGCCCCCCGGCCGGCGTGTACTTGTGGAACCGGGGGTTGCGGCACGCCTCGACCGCGGCCTCGACGATGTAGTCCGGAGTCGGGAAGTCGGGCTCGCCTGCGCCGAATCCGATCACCGGACGCCCCGCGGCCTTCAGCGCCTTGGCCTTGGCATCGACGGCGAGGGTCGCGGACTCGGAGATCGCGGCGATCCGAGCGGAGATTCGAGAGCTCATACCGCCTATCGTCGCAGACGGCGCGCCAGGTCTCAGCCCGATATCCCCCTTACGGCGCCGGGGCTCCGGAGAGGCGCGGAGGGTCTGATCGGCGTTTGGTTCGACGCGGGGGCGGTTTGGGACGTAGACTGCGTGACCTAGTGGCGTCCTGCATGGTTCTCGCGTGCCATGATGGCGACACTGACGAAGGGCAGTAGCTCAATTGGCCAGAGTCCCGGTCTCCAAAACCGGTGGTTGGGGGTTCGAGTCCCTCCTGCCCTGCGGAATACGGTTCGTGCACGGCACACGTGCGCGGGCGTACTGAACGCACGCCCACACCGGAAGTTCGCGACACAACCGACTGAGGGGATGCGTCGACACCAATGGCGACCGAGACACGCGGCGAGGCCGCGACCCAGGACAAGGAGAAGTCCGCCAGGAAGCGGACCTCCCCGCTCCTCTTCTACCGCCAGGTGGTCGCCGAGCTTCGCAAGGTCATCTGGCCGACGCGTAACGAGCTCATCACCTACACGACCGTGTCGCTGGTCTTCGTGATCATCGTCGTGGCGATCGTGTTCGGTCTCGACAACGCCTTCTCCTGGGTTGTGCTGAAGCTCTTCGGCTGATCGCGTGCCGGATTCCATCAGCAACCCACAGACGAGAGAAAGAGTGACCGTGTCCGAGTCCCCAGAGCTTCACGACGAGGCCATCGAAGAGGCCGAGTCGGTGGAAGCGCCGGCTTCGGCCGAGGCTGAGGAAGTCGCCACGGAGTCCGACGCTACGTCCGCCCCAGCGTCAGAAGAGGCGTCCGACGAGGCGTCGGACCCGGTCGAAGAGTTCACCACGCAGCTGCGGCTCCTTCCGGGCGAGTGGTACGTCGTTCACTCGTACGCCGGCTACGAGAACCGCGTGAAGACCAACATCGAGCAGCGCACCCAGTCGCTCAACATGGAGGACTTCATCTTCCAGGTCGAGGTGCCGCAGCACGAGGTCACCGAGGTCAAGGGCGGCAAGCGTCAGAAGGTCAACGAGAAGGTCCTGCCGGGCTACATCCTGGTCCGCATGGAGCTCACCGACGAGTCCTGGGCCGCGGTCCGCAACACGCCGGGCGTGACGGGCTTCGTCGGCCTCTCGAACACCCCGTCGCCGCTGCACCTTCGCGAGGTGGCGACGCTGCTCGCCCCGGAGCCCGAGGAGCAGGCCAAGACCAAGGAGACGGCGAAGGCCGCGGCCACCGTCGACTTCGAGGTCGGCGAGTCGGTCACCGTCATGGACGGCCCGTTCGCCACGCTGCCCGCGACCGTCAACGAGATCAACGCCGAGGCGCAGAAGCTCAAGGTGCTGGTGTCGATCTTCGGTCGGGAGACTCCGGTGGAGCTGTCCTTCAACCAGGTCTCCAAGATCTGACAAGCAGGTCTCCGAGGTCGGAGACCGGGTCTTCGAGGTTCGGCGCCGGAGCACGACGCTCCGGCGCATAGCCTCGATGGCCTCCATAAAGCGTCCCCGCGCGCCTGCGGGGGAGACGGTCCCAACGCGGCGGTCGACGTTCCATCCGCCGCGTCGCCCGTGTGTACGGGAGTGGGGGCCGACGAACAATCGGAACGAAAGGGTGAGGCATGCCTCCCAAGAAGAAGGTCGCCGCGATCGTCAAGGTCCAGCTGCAGGCCGGCCAGGCGACGCCCGCGCCGCCCGTCGGTACCGCTCTCGGTCCGCACGGCGTGAACATCATGGACTTCTGCAAGCAGTACAACGCTGCGACCGAGTCCCAGCGCGGCAACGTCATCCCCGTAGAGATCACCATCTACGAGGACCGCTCGTTCACCTTCGTCACCAAGACCCCGCCGGCCGCGCAGCTGATCAAGAAGGCCGCCGGGATCGACAAGGGCAGCAGCGAGCCGCACAAGACCAAGGTCGGCACGATCACCCGCGACCAGCTCCGGGAGATCGCCGCGACCAAGATGCCGGACCTCAACGCCAACTCGCCCGAGCAGGCCGAGAAGATCGTCGCGGGCACCGCCCGTTCGATGGGCATCACGGTCACCGACTGACGTCCCAGACGGCGGACCGAGGCCGGTGGCGCGATCGTCGCACCGGCCGATTTCACGAGTGTGGAAGGGCCGCGCGCAGGCCCGCACCACGAGCTCCAGTTCAGGAGAAGAAGATGAAGCGCAGCAAGGCGTACCGCAACGCCGACACCAAGATCGACAAGTCGGCGCTCTACAGCCCGGCCGAGGCCGTGAAGCTGGCCAAGGACACCTCGCCGACCAAGTTCGACGCCACCGTCGAGGTCGCCCTTCGGCTCGGGGTGGACCCGCGTAAGGCCGACCAGATGGTCCGTGGCACCGTCAACCTGCCGCACGGCACCGGTAAGACCGCCCGCGTGCTGGTCATCACCGGTGGCGCCAAGGCCGACGAGGCCCGCGAGGCCGGCGCCGACCACGTCGGCTCCGACGACATGATCGAGCGGATCCAGGGCGGCTGGCTCGACTTCGACGCCGTCGTGGCGACGCCGGACATGATGGGCAAGGTCGGCCGGCTCGGCCGCGTGCTCGGCCCCCGCGGCCTCATGCCGAACCCGAAGACGGGCACCGTCACCACCGACGTGGCCAAGGCCGTGTCCGACATCAAGGGCGGCAAGATCGAGTTCCGCGTGGACCGCCACGGGAACCTGCACTTCATCGCCGGCAAGACGTCCTTCACCGAGAAGCAGCTCGTGGAGAACTACGCCGCCGCGCTGGAGGAGATCATGCGGCTCAAGCCGTCGGCGGCCAAGGGGCGCTACATCAAGAAGGCGACCCTGAGCACGACGATGGGCCCGGGCATCCCGGTCGACCCGAACGCCACGCGCAACCTCACCGCGGAGCTCGAGGACGCCACGGCGTGACGACGAGCTGACGCGACAGCGATCACGGAAGGGCGTCCCCGGTCGGGGCGCCCTTTCGCGTTGTCTCATCCTGTCGTACGACTCACGTCGCACTCGGGCGAAAGGGATCTGGTCCCCATGGGGGATGTTTACAAGATCTAGGGAGGCAAGACTCGATAGTGCTGGAACCAGGCGTTCGCGCTCTCAAGGAGCCGGGGGCCGTACGCGATACGCAGGAGGGTTCAATGGTTCGTCGATATGCCGTGGGTACGGCTGCGGGTGCCGCTCTTTTGGTCTCCCTCGCCGGGTGCGGTGGCGCCGCGAAGAACAACGCCGGCGCGGTGAACGTCTCCGCCGCCCAGGCGATCGACCTGGCGGCGCAGAAGACCAGCACCGTCAAGTCGTACAAGGTCGACATCACCGAGAGCGGTACTGGAAAGGCCGCTTCCAAGGCGCACGGGGTCGTACAGGTCCGGCTGAGCCCCGAGCTCGCCGCGGTCGGCACCCTCGACTCGGCCGGGTTCAACGGTCGTTCCGTGGACTCGGGTCTGCGGGCGATCCTTCTCGGCGACACGCTGTACGGGAAGGTCCCCTCGCAACTCTCGCAGTTCACCGGCGGTAAGCCGTGGGTGAAGTTCTCGGTCTCCAAGGCCGCGCAGCAGGCCGGCGTGAACCTGAACGACATCCTCAAGCAGGCCGACCCCGCGCAGCAGACGAAGATCTTCACCAGCTCGAAGGACGTGCGCAAGGCCGGCACGCAGACCATCGACGGCGAGAAGACCACCCACTACACCGGAACGATCACGGCGAAGGATGCCGCCGCGCAGCTCACCGGCAAGGCCAAGCAGTCGTTCCAGGATCTGTACCAGAAGAGCGGCGCCAAGAACGTCGTCTTCGACCTGTGGGTCGGCTCGGACAACCTGCCGCGCAAGCTGACGGCCAAGGGCGCCGCGTCGGACGGCACGGCCACCGCCACCATGGTCTACAGCGACTACAACAAGTCCTTCAGTGTGTCCGCGCCCCCGGCGAGCCAGGTCGCCGACGGCAACCAGCTCATGCCGAACCTGCGCGCCGGCCACTGACCTCGATCGACCGGCGCTGACGGGGCCGGCCGGCACCTCCCGGCCGGCCCCGCGCCGGAAGGCCCGGAAACGGCGGCGTACCCGGCGGCCCTCGGCGGCAGGTGCGCCGTTTTTCTCTTGTGACCGGTGGTGAAGTTGAACCGATCGGGCCGGGCCGACGTCCAACTGCTGTCCGCTGCGCGCGGCCGCCGTCCGGCATGCGCGCATCGCTACCAGAGGAGACGTTGATGATTCGCCGAAACGCCGTCTGTATCACCGCTGGGGCCGCTCTGGCCCTCTCCCTCGCCGCGTGCGGCGGAGGAGACGGTGGGAAGAAGGCGCAGGGAGGTTCGTCCACGTCCGGCAAAACGCAGCTCGCGGCAGAGCAGATCAGCACGGCCTCGCAGAAGGCCGGCACCATCAAGTCGTTCAAGGCCACCGTCTCCACGGACACCACCACGTCGGGGCAGAACGTGAAGATGACCGGCCGGATCTCCTATCGGCTCAGCCCGAAGCTGGCCATGAGGATGACCGTCCCCGGAATGTCGGTCAACGGCAAGGAGACCGGCGGCTTCGAGGAGGTCCTCCTCGGCGACTACGTCTACATGAAGATGCCCGCGCTCTCGCAGCAGACCGGCGGCAAGCCGTGGATCAAGATGTCGCTCAGCAAGATCGGCGCGAAGAGCGGCATCGACATCAAGTCGCTCATGAACCAGTCCAAGCAGGCCGACCCCTCGGCCAACACCCGGATGCTCACCGCCTCCAAGGACGTCACCAAGGTCGGCACCGAGACCGTGGGCGGCACCCAGACGACGCACTACAAGGGCACCTACTCCGTGCAGGAGGCTCTGGCCAAGCTCAGCGGCGACCAGCGCGCGGCGATGCAGCAGATGGTCGCCAAGAGCGGGTTGGACAAGATGAACTTCGACCTGTGGCTGGACGACCAGCAGCTTCCCCGCAAGATGACGGTCAGGACCCCTGCGGGTTCCCAGGTGCAGTCGACCACCACGACCACCTACACCGGGTTCAACCAGCCGGTCTCCATCTCCGCCCCGCCCGCCGGCCAGGTGACCTCCGCCGGCTGACACCTCCGGGCACCGCTTCCGCCGGGACGACCGTTGACGGTCCTCCCGGCGGACACGCGTTCGGGGCCCTCATCGCGGCCGCCGGAGACGCGGACGGGGCCTCGATTTGGTCGTCTCGGCCGGATCGCGTACGCTGTTCAACGCCGAAGACCGCCGGTCGTCACCCACAGGGTGACTGAAGGTCCCGCACAGCGGGCGGCCCGCGTAGGTGACATCGAGAGCTGAGACGTGACCTGGTGCTGGTCATGTCATCCGCCCCGTGCGCCTGCGCCGGGGCGTTCGTCGTCTCTGGGCCTTCTCCACCGGCGCACATCTGGAAGGAGGCCCATGGCGAGGGCGGACAAGGCGGCGGCGGTCGCCGAGCTCAAGAGCGAGTTCGAGAGCTCGAGCGGTGCCGTGCTGACCGAGTACCGCGGGCTCACCGTGGCACAGCTCAGTGAGCTGCGCCGATCGCTCGGTGAGAATGCACGTTTCGCCGTGGTGAAGAACACGCTGACCAAGATCGCCGCGCGCGAGGCCGGGGTCACCGAGGAGCTCGAGCAGCTGCTCCAGGGCCCGTCGGCGATCGCGTTCGTCAAGGGCGATGTGGTCGAGGCCGCCAAGGGCCTGCGTGACTTCGCCAAGGCCAACCCGAACTTGGTGATCAAGGGCGGCGTCGTCGACGGCAAGCCGATGACGTCCGAGGACATCACCACGCTCGCGTCCCTCGAGTCCCGCGAGGTCCTCCTCGCGAAGCTCGCGGGTGCGATGAAGGCGTCGATGGGCAACGCCGCCGCTCTCTTCAACGCCCTGCCGACCAAGGCCGCCCAGCTGGCCGAGGCCCTGCGGGTCAAGCGTGAAGAGGAGGGCGGGGCCACGGAGGCCGCCGCCGAGGCGCCGGCCGAGACGTCGGACGAGGGTTGATCCCGCGGTCGTAACAGACCTGAATTACCCCACCCGCACGAGCGACGCGGGTTTTCAACAGGAGGAAGCAACACCATGGCGAAGCTCAGCACCGACGAGCTGCTCGACGCTTTCAAGGAGATGACCCTTCTCGAGCTCTCCGAGTTCGTGAAGCAGTTCGAGGACACCTTCGACGTCAAGGCCGCCGCCCCCGTCGCGGTCGCCGCCGCCCCGGGCGCCCCGGGTGCCGCTGCCGAGGCCGAGCCGGAGAAGGACGAGTTCGACGTCATCCTCGAGGCCGCCGGCGACAAGAAGATCCAGGTCATCAAGGAGGTCCGTGGCCTCACGAGCCTGGGCCTCAAGGAGGCCAAGGACCTGGTCGACGGCGCGCCGAAGCCGCTGCTGGAGAAGGTCAACAAGGAGACGGCCGACAAGGCCAAGGAGGCCCTGGAGAAGGCCGGCGCGACGGTCACCGTCAAGTAAGGCACTGCCTTACCCGGTTCTCTTCACGGCGCTTTCTCAGCGCTCTTCGAGGGCGGTCACCCTTCCGGGTGGCCGCCCTTCGCCGTTGCCGCCCGGCCTACCAGGTGAGGAAGCCGGAGAGCGCGCCGCCCTCGGGGAGCGGCGTCTCCTCGGGCAGGGCGCGGATGAAGACGACTTACCTATCAAGCGCTTGGTTGATAAGATTCCGGCTCATGCACCGTGATCATTTACCCACCCTCTGTGGACATTCGCCGGCCCTGACCTGTCGGGAGCCCTCTTCCCAAGTGAACTGTTGGACCGCTAGTCTCATAAGTCCGACTTGAGTAACGATCTGCTTACGAGGCAGCCTCCGCCCCGGTGACGATGGTTTTACCTCTTCCATTCGAGCGAGGGATGACTACGGTAGGTGGACGCGGCACGCACGATGGCCCCCGGCCACTGATCAGTGGCTCTGTGTGATCCGGCAACGTAACCCATCGGTAACTCGCTCGTTGTACCGGACACCTTGGGCCGGCTTGACGAAAGGTGACGAGTGGGCGTCGAAATCAGAGTCGAAGGGCTGACCAAGTCCTTCGGGCGTCAGGTCATCTGGGAGGACGTCACCCTGACACTGCCCGCCGGTGAGATCTCCGTCCTTCTCGGACCCTCCGGCACCGGCAAGTCGGTCTTCCTCAAGACGATGGTCGGTCTGCTCAAGCCGGACCGCGGGCACTGCTGGATCGACGGCAGGGACATGCCGAACCTCCGCGAGCGCGACATGTACGAGGTGCGCAAGCTGTTCGGCGTCCTGTTCCAGGACGGCGCGCTGTTCGGCTCGATGAACCTCTTCGACAACATCGCCTTTCCGCTGCGCGAGCACACGCGCAAGTCGGAGTCCGAGGTCAAGCGCATCGTCCTGGAGAAGATGGAGATGGTCGGCCTCGCGGGAGCTCAGAACAAGTTCCCCGGCGAGATCTCCGGCGGCATGCGGAAACGAGCCGGGCTCGCCCGCGCGCTCGTGCTCGATCCGCAGATCATTCTCTGTGACGAGCCCGACTCCGGTCTGGACCCGGTCCGCACCGTCCTGCTGAACCAGCTGATCGTCGACCTCAACGCCGAGATCGAGGCGACGATCCTCATTGTCACCCACGACATCAACACCGCCCGCACGGTGCCGGACAACATCGGCATGCTGTTCCTCCGCCAGCTGGTGATGTTCGGGCCGCGCGAGATGCTGCTGTCGAGCGAGGAGCCGGTGGTCCGGCAGTTCCTCAACGCGCGCAAGGTCGGCCCGATCGGCATGTCCGAGGAGAAGGACCTGTCCGAGCTGGAGGCCGAGGCCCGCCTCGGCCGCGACCCCGGAGCGCTGCCGCCGATCCCGCCGCAGCTGATGACCAGCGACGGGCGCATCCGCCGCACGCAGCACGCTCCCGGCGAATGGCTGCGCGCGCACGGGGTCACTCCGCCGGAGGGCTCGTTCATCGACGAGATGGGCCGTGACTGGCTTGAGGAGTGGCCGCGGTACATCAGCGCGATGTCGGCCGACGCGGGGCGGCCCGCCGAAGGGGCCCGCTGATGGCGCGCGCCGGCAAGGTGGCCGACGGCGTCGCCAACGTCACGCTGCGCGAGCCGGGCCGCTTCTTCGCCCTGTCCCTGGACACCTTCCGGGCGCTGTTCAAGTGGCCGTTCCAGTGGCGGGAGTTCCTGCAACAGGCGTGGTTCATCGTCTCCGTCACGGTCGCGCCCACCATCATGGTCGCCATCCCGTTCGGCGCGATCCTGTCGCTGCAGGTCGGCAACCTGATCCGGCAGCTCGGCGCGCAGTCCCAGACCGGCTCGACGGCGGTGCTGGCGATCGTGCGGGAGGCCAGCCCGATCGTGACGGCCCTCCTGATCGCCGCGGCGGCCGGCTCGGCGATCTGCGCCGACCTGGGCGCCCGCAAGATCCGCGAGGAGATCGACGCGATGGAGGTGCTCGGCATCAACCCGCTGCACCGCCTCGTGGTGCCGCGGGTGCTGGCCTGCGCGTTCGTCGGGCTCTTCCTCAACGGCATCGTCTCGGTCGTTGGCATCGCCGGCGGCTACGTCTTCAACGTCATGCTGCAGGGCGGCACGCCCGGCGCGTACATCGCCTCGTTCAGCGGCCTGGCGCAGCTGTCCGACCTGTACCAGGCCGAGGTGAAGGCGGTGGTGTTCGGTATCACCGCCGCGCTCGTCGCCTCGTACAAGGGCCTGACCGCCTCCGGCGGCCCGAAGGGCGTCGGCGACGCGGTGAACCAGACCGTGGTCATCGCGGCGATGGCCCTGTTCGTGGAGAACTTCGTGCTCAGCGCGCTGTACTTCCAGCTCGTCCCGCAGAAGGGCATGTGATGGCGGCCGGCACCTGGGGCGGCTTCCGTACCGCCAAGCGCGTCATCGACGCTCCGCTGGAGCGCCTGGAGGGCTTCGGCCACCAGATGGCGTTCTACGTACGGGCGTTCGCGTGGGTCTGGCGGGTCGTCCTCCGCTACAAGAAGGAGGTCGTCCGGCTGCTCGCCGAGGTCAGCCTCGGCACCGGCGGCCTGGCCGTCATGGGCGGCAGTGTGGCGATCGTCGGCTTCATGACCTTCTTCACCGGCACCGAGGTCGGCCTGCAGGGCTACAACGCCCTGAACCAGATCGGCAGCGCCGCGTTCAGCGGCTTCGTTTCGGCGTACTTCAACACGCGCGAGCTCGCGCCCACCGTGTCGGCGCTGGCGCTGTCGGCCACGGTCGGCTGTGGCTTCACCGCCCAGCTCGGCGCCATGCGGATCAGCGACGAGATCGACGCGCTGGAGGTCATGGGCGTGCCGTCGCTGCCGTTCCTGGTGACGACGCGCCTGGTGGCCGGCATGCTCGCCGTCATCCCGCTGTACGTCATCGGCCTCCTGGCGTCGTTCGTCGCCACGCGGCTGATGGTGACCGTGTCGTTCGGCCAGTCCAGCGGCACGTACGACCACTACTTCTACCTGTTCCTCCCACCCCACGACGTCCTGTGGTCGTTCGGGAAGGTCCTGGTCTTCGCGATCCTCGTCATGCTGATCCACTGCTACTACGGCTTCAACGCCAGCGGCGGACCGGCCGGCGTGGGCCTGGCGGTCGGCCGCGCCGTCCGTACGAGCCTGGTGGTCGTCAACATCGTGGACCTGCTCATGGGGATGGCGATCTGGGGCGCGACCACCAGCGTACGGATCGCCGGCTGAGACGAGAGGTGTGAGTGCGCGATGTCGACTGCTGAGCGGCGGGAGGACTCATGAGTTCCGCCCCGTTCTTCGGCTCGTGGTCCGAGCGGCTGCGCTACCGCCTGTACGGGCTGGCGTTCGTGCTGGTGGTCCTCCTGCTCGTCGTCCTGATGGTGATGCAGTACAACAAGGCGTTCACGCCCGTCTACCACGTCACCGTCGACAGCGACCGGGCCGGGCTGCAGCTCGTCCCGCACTCCGACGTGAAGGTCCGTGGCCTGATCGTCGGGGAGGTCAGGAAGATCCGCCAGACGCCGAACGGCGCGGCGATCGATCTGGCGATCGACCCGGGTAAGGCCCGGCTCATCCCGGCGAACTCCTCGGCCCGGATGCTGCCCAAGACGGTGTTCGGCGAGAAGTTCGTCGACATCGTGCCTCCGGCGGGCACGCTCGGCGGCCGTCACCTGAAGAACGGCGACGTCATCCCGCAGGACCGGTCCATGACGGCCGTGGAGGTCAACCAGGTCCTCAACGACGTGATGCCGATCCTCAACGAGGTCGAGCCGGCGAAGCTCAACGCCACCCTGAACGCCCTGGCCACCGCGCTGCAGGGCCGGGGCGACCAGATCGGGCAGATGCTCGTCGACGCCGACGACTACCTCAAGCGCCTCAACCCGCACCTGCCCACCGTCATTCACGACCTGCGGCAGCTCGCCATCGTCAGCGACAACCTGAACGGCGCCGCGCCCGACCTGATCTCGATCATGCAGAACCTCCAGACGACGAACCGCACGATCGTCGACAAGGAGCCCCAGCTCGTCGAGGCCCTCGACAAGGGCATCGGCCTGACCGGCGACGCCACGGACTTCACCGCCGCCAACGAGCCGCGCCTGGAGGGCGCGATGATCGCCAACCGCAAGGCGCTCGCGCTGCTCGCCAAGTACTCCCCGAGCGTGCCGTGCGTGTTCCAGGGCATGGCCAGGCTGACGCCCCGGCTGATCGACGCGATGGGCGGCCGCCAGCCGGGCGTGCACGTCACGCTGGAACTGGTGAAGCCGCGTCCCGGCTACAAGCCGGGCCTGGACCGCCCGGAGTTCAAGGACTACCGCAACCCCCGCTGTTACGGCCTGCCGAACCCCAAGGTGCCGTTCCCGCAGTACCAGGAGCTCGACGGGACCGAGGACGACCAGTGGTGGGCCGGCGGGGCGGGCCGGTCACTGTCCAGTGTCCTGGTCAGACCGGGCGCCTCCACGGACGATGACGGTCTGCTCAAGGGCCTGATGGGGCCCGCCATGGGCACCCGGGCCGACCAGGTCTCCGACCTCGCCACGCTGCTGTACCGGCCGGCCGCGAGCGGAATGGTGGTGACCGTCAAGTGAAGACCACCTCCGCGGTGATCAAGCTGCTCATCTTCGCGGTCATCGCCACGCTGGCCACGGCGGTACTCGCCGTCACGATCTCCAACACCGAGTTCGTGCCGAGCCGGAAGTACAACCTGATCTTCACGGACGCGGCCGGGCTCAATGACGGCGACGAGGTCCGGATCGCGGGCGTGCGCGTCGGCGAGGTCAAGGGGATCAAGCTCTACCAGGGACACCTGGCGAAGGTCACGGTCTCGGTGGTCAAGGACCAGCCGCTGCCCCGCAGCACGCAGGCCCAGCTGCGGTACCGCAACCTGATGGGCCAGCGGTACATCTCCCTCACCGAGGGCTCCGGGCAGGGCGGCGAGCTGCCGGCCGGCGGGACGATCCCGAAGGAGCAGACCCAGCCGGCGCTGGACCTGACCGCGCTGTTCAACGGCTTCCGGCCGCTGCTGCGGGCGATCAAACCCCAGGACGTCAACCAGCTCGCGTACCAGATCATCCAGGTGCTGCAGGGCGAGGGCGGAACGGTCAACGGGCTGCTCGCGCACGTCGCCTCCCTGACCGAGACCCTCGGCAACCGCGACGAGGTCATCGGCCGGGTGATCGACAACCTCGACAAGGTGATCGCCACCATCGACTCGCGCGACGAGGAGGTCTCCGGGCTCATCACCAATCTCAAGAGCCTGGTCTCCGGGCTGTCCGACGACCGCCACGCGATCGGCGAGTCGCTGGTCAGCGTCAACCAGCTGATCTCCACGACCAACGGCCTGCTCACCGACGTGCGTCCGTCGGTCAAGACGGACATCGCCACGCTCGGCCACCTGTCCAAGGTGCTGGCGGCCAACGGCGGCGAGCTGGACAAGGCGTTCGCCGACATGCCGACCAACTTCATGCTGCTCGACCGGGCGGCGTCGTACGGCTCCTGGTTCAACTTCTACCTGTGCAGCCTGGACGCGCGGATCGGACTGCCCGGCCAGGTCTCCTTCAACACTCCGCAGATCCTGAACGAGAACGCCCGATGCAAGGGGTGAGTGATCAGGTGAACGAGGCAGCGACGTGGGGGGTGGAGCGGTGAGAGTCTCCTTCCGCGACCGGGACCCCCTGATGATGGGGATCATCGGCATGTCGTCCGTGGCCCTCCTCGTGGTCGCGGCGTTCAACCTGACGGTCTTCGAGGGCGGAACGACGTATCACGCGGCGTTCACCGAGGCCAGCGGCCTCAAGCCGAACGAAGAGGTGCGCATCGCCGGCGTCAAGGTCGGCAAGGTCAAGAGCGTCAGGCTGGAGGACGACCACGTACGCGTCGCCTTCACCGCCGGATCGCACGTCCGCTTCGGCACGCAGTCGCAGCTCCGCATCAAGATCTCCACGCTGCTGGGCGCGCACTACCTGGAGGTCGAGCCGAAGGGCGACCGCCGCCAGTCGCCGCACGCCGAGATCCCGGCCTCGCGCACCGCGCCGTCGTACGAGGTCGTGCCCGCCCTGCAGGACCTCTCGGGGCAGCTGCACAAGATCGATGTCCCGCAGCTGGCCACGGCGCTGGACACCCTGAACCAGACCCTGAAGTACTCCCCGGACAACGTACGCCGGACGCTGAGCGGGCTGCGGAAGATCTCCCAGGCGATCTCCTCCCGCGACGACGAGCTGACCAGCCTCCTCGGCCACACGAGCAGCCTCACCGGCCTGCTGGCCGACCGCAGCGGCGACCTCGCGCAGCTCGTCTCGAACGGCGGCCTGCTGCTGCAGGAGCTCAACGACCGGCGGCAGGTGATCACCTCGCTGCTGTCCGGCACGGTCAGCCTCTCGAACCAGATCACCGGGACGATCGAGGAGAACCGCGCCACGCTGAACCCCGCGATGCGCAACCTGCACAGCGTCGTGAACATCCTGCTGCGCAACCAGACCAACCTCGACAAGGCGGTCAAGACCCTGGGCCCGTTCGTCAGCGTCTCGGCCGACGCGACCGCCCAGGGCCGATGGTTCGACGGCTACCTGCAGAACCTGATCCCGCTCCCGGTCGCGATCGGCCCGGCCCAGCCGGACACCGGCGCCAGGAGCGGGTCCGGCACGCGCACGCCGAGCGGTACGCGGACGTCCGGCACGCGCACGCCCAGTGGTACGCCCACGTCCTCCGGAACGGGTCGCAAGTGAGATGAGAGGGACGAACGAGGTGTCTCGATCAGGGCGGCCGGCGCGCCGCCGAGCGGCGCGGATCGTTGCGACGGCGCTCACGCTCACCACGGCCGTCTCGGGCTGTACGTTCCGGGGCGTGTCGAACATGCCGCTGCCCGGCGGCATCGACACCGGCTCCGACCCGTACGACGTGAAGATCGTCTTTTCGAACGTCCTGGACCTGGTGCCGCAGTCGCAGTGCCGGGTCAACGACGTCCCCGTCGGCCGGATCACCAAGATCCGCCTGGTGAACTGGAACGCCGAGGTGACCTGCCGGCTCCGGCGCTCGGTCGACCTGCCGGCCAACGCGGTCGCCACGATCTCCCAGACCAGCCTCCTCGGCGAGAAGTTCGTGGCGCTGTCGGCGCCGCAGGGCCAGACGCCGCAGGGCAGGCTCACGCAGGGCGCGGAGATCCCCCTGGAGCGCACCACCCGCGACACCGAGGTCGAGGAGGTGCTGTCGGCGATGTCCATGCTGGTCACCGGCGGCGGCCTCGAACAGATCTCCACGATCAACCACGAACTGAACGCCGCGATGCAGGGCCGCACCTCGCAGATCCGCGACCTGCTCGACCGCGTCAACGTCTTCGTCGGCACCCTGGACCGGCAGAAGGCGCAGATCGTCACGACCATCGACAAGGTCGACCGGCTCGCCGCCACGCTCGCCCGGCACAACCAGACGATCGCCGACACGATCGACAGCACCGGCCCCGCGGTGAAGATCCTCGCCGAGCAGCGGCAGGACCTCACCAAGCTCCTGGTCAACATGGACCGGCTCGGCACCGTGGCGACCCGGGTGATCAACCGGTCGCACGACGACACGGTCGCGAACCTCAAGGACCTGCAGCAGGTGCTGCAGAACACCGACAAGGCCAGCAACGTCATCCCGAAGATCCTGGGCGGCCTGTTCACGTTCCCGTTCCCGCAGACGGTCTCCCAGGCGCTCAAGGGCGACTACGGCAACCTGTTCGCGACCCTGGACCTCAACGTCGGGAACATCGCGCACAACTTCCTGACCGGGACCGCCCTCGATGGGGTCGGGAAGGCCGCTGAGAAGCTCCAGGCGTCCCTGCCGGCCCCGCACACGAGCGTTCCGGACAATCCGCTCGGCGTGCTCCCACAGAGCGGCTCCGGGGCCGGCACGAGCCAGGGCGGCTCCCAGCAGGGCGACGGCGGCGGCATCCTGCCGCCCCTCGGGATGGGCGGCGCGCCCGGCGACGACCTGGGCGCCCTGCTGAGCGGAGGCACCGCATGATCATCAAGCGCGGCGTCAAGATCCAGCTGACGATCTTCGCGATCATCACGGTCCTGACCATGGCCTACACGCTGGTCAACATCATCGGGATCGGCCAGACCGTCCTCGACCTGCGCTACCGCGTCTACCTCGACATGGCCGACTCCGGCGGCATCTTCACGAACGCCGAGGTCACCTACCGCGGCGTCACGGTCGGCCGGGTCGGGCCGCTGCGCCTGACCAAGGACGGCGTCCGCGTCGAGCTGCGCATCAACCACGACCGCAAGGTCCCCGCCAACGGCGTGCAGGCCTACGTGCTGAACCGCTCCGGCGTCGGCGAGCAGTACGTCGACCTGCGTCCCGCCGGGAACGGCCCGTCGCTGAAGAACGGCGACGTCATCCCGCGCGACCACACCCACCTGCCGGTGCAGACGTACGAGCTGCTGCACAACATCGACGCGCTCGTGCGCACCGTGGACCCCAAGGACCTCGGCACGGTCATCAACGAGCTCGACAAGGGCCTGTCGGGCGAGGGCGCGGACCTGCAGTCGCTGCTCGACTCGAACAAGAAGATCCTGGCCGCGCTGAACGACACCTACCCCGAGACGATCGCGCTGCTCAACAACGGGCGCACGGTGCTCGACACGCAGGTCGACGAGGGGTCGGTCTTCCGTGAGTTCTCTCACAACCTCGCGTCGCTGACCGCCGAGCTCAAGCGCGACGACCCCGACGTGCGCACCTTCCTCAACGTCACGCCGGGCGCGCTCGACCAGGGCCAGGACCTGCTGAACCGCCTCGAGCCGACCCTGCCGACGCTGCTGGCCAACGGCTCGGTCATCGGGTCGGTGCTGACCTCGCGCACCGACCAGCTGCGGACCATGCTGATCACCTACCCGCTCATCGTCGGCGGCGCGTTCAGCGTCACCCCCGGCGACGGCACGGTGCACTTCGGCCTGGAGCTCAACTTCAACCAGCCGCCCGTCTGCACCAAGGGCTACGAGGGCACGAAGATCCGCTATCCGCAGGACACCCGTCCGGCGACGATCAACGCCAAGGCCTCCTGCAAGGCCCCCAAGAACGCCGGCACCGCCGTACGCGGATCGCGCAACGCGCCGCCGCCCGGGCCGTACCCGAAGCTGCCCGCCGGCGCGACCTCGGGCGCCGGGTTCCCGTACGAGACCTCGGCCGGCAGCGGCTCCGGCGACGGCGGGGGCGCCGCGAAGCAGGCGTCGGTGAGCGGGCGGTCGTCGGCGAGCGGCGGCTCGTCGACGGGGGACTCCGGCTCCGGACAGACGGCCTCCTCCGGGCTGCAGACGCTGTTCGTCAGCGGTTACGATCCCCGGACCCGCGTTTACGTGGGGCCCGACGGTAAGCAGTACCGCCTGGGCAAGGTCAGTCAACTGACGGGAGACGCTTCATGGCAGACGCTTCTGCTGAGCCCGATCGTCGGCTGAGCGGCCGCCGCCTGGGGGTGACGCTGGCGCTGCTCGGGGTCGTCCTCCTCGCCCTCCTGGTGCCGGTGGGCTACCTCGCGGACCAGACGTACGCCGCGGACACCCGCAGAGCCGACATCGAGGCCGTGCAGACCGTCGCCCGCCGGGTCGTCACCAACTTCTACTCGATCAGCTACCAGAGCTTCGACCAGGACGCCCAGCGGGTCTACGCCGACATGTCGGACAAGTTCAAGGCGCAGGCCGTCCAGCAGCTCGGTACGACCTGGAAGCAGACCGTCGTGAACAACAAGCTGGTCTCCAACGCCGCGGTGGCCGCCCTGGGCGTGATCGACATCCAGTCCACGTCGGCCGAGGTCATGGTGACCGTACGCAGGACCGCGCAGTCCGCGCAGGTCAAGACGCCGGCCTCGTCGTGGCAGAGCGCCCAGGTGCAGCTGACCAAGACCGGCGGTCACTGGAAGGTCTCCGGGATGGGAGGACTGCAGTGACCGCCCTCACCAGGCGCAAGGGCGCGCCGGCCGAGGACTCCGCCGAGGAGACGGCGGCGGAGACCCCCGCGCGGCGCTCGCCCGCCACGGCCCCGCTGGTCATCCTCGCGTGCGCCGTGCTCGTCGTGGCGATCGGCTGCCTCGACCTGTGGCACCGCCACAACGTCGACATCGCGGTGCAGCACGCCCGCGAGGACGGCCTCGCCGCCGCGCAGTCGGACGCCAAGGACCTGCTGTCGTACAACTACCGGACCCTGGACTACGACCTGAAGAAGGCCGAGTCCGAGATGACGCCGGCGATGGCGAGGTCCTACGCCGAGTACTGGAAGATCTTCCGGCCGTCCGTGGAGAAGAGCCAGACCCAGGCGCTGACGCAGGTCCAGGTGGCGTCGGTCACGGAGGCGACCGCCGACCGGGTCGACGTGCTCCTCTTCGTGAAGATGATCTCGGTCAACGCCGCGCACAAGGAGCCTCAGGTCGACACGTCGTGGCCGCGGCTGCAGATGAGGAAGAGCGGCAAGAAGTGGCTCATCGACGGCCCCCGGATGACCACCCCGCCGCCGGCGGCCTCCGTCCCGACCGCGACACCGACGCCGGCCCCCTCCGCGTCGAAGAAGCGCTGATCGTCCGCGAGCTGCGACACCTGATTTTCGAAGATCCGCGCGCCGTCCCGTGCCGGGGCGGCGCGCGGGCCTGCGCAAGGACGGCCGGGTGCCCGCTTCCCCGTAAACTATGGGCTTCCTCACGCTGGCCGATCGGGCGGAATGTCCATGTCTAGTCTTGACGTGGGGCCGCTGACGAGCGATGCTGCGGAGCAACTGTGATGCATACCGTGGCTCTGCGCTCGACAGCGGTGTGGCGTTCGGCTACACTGCCCCTTTGCGCTGCCCTCTGACTATCCACACATCGACACCCCCGTTTCGGCGGGGTCTAACGGCGTGGATCGTCTGGCGTGCGCGTCGTCAGTCCGCCGCGAGCCCTCGGAAGGACCACTCTTGGCAGCCTCGCGCAACGCCTCGACTACCGCAACCGGTCCGAACCGCGTTTCCTTCGCGCGTATCAAGGAGCCTCTGGAAGTTCCGGACCTCCTCGCGCTGCAGACCGAGTCCTTTGACTGGTTGCTCGGTAACGAGAGGTGGAAGGCCCGGGTCACTGCGGCCCAGCAGGCCGGTCGTAAGGACGTCCCGACCCAGTCGGGACTTGAGGAGATCTTCGAAGAGATCAGTCCGATCGAAGACTTCTCCGGCACCATGTCCCTCTCGTTCCGTGATCATCGGTTCGAGCCGCCGAAGTACTCCGTCGAGGAGTGCAAGGACAAGGACATGACCTTCTCCGCCCCGATGTTCGTCACGGCGGAGTTCATCAACAACTCCACGGGGGAGATCAAAAGCCAGACGGTGTTCATGGGTGACTTCCCGCTCATGACGCCGAAGGGCACTTTCATCATCAACGGCACCGAGCGTGTCGTCGTCTCACAGCTGGTCCGCTCGCCGGGTGTCTACTTCGACCGGGCGCTGGACAAGACGTCCGACAAGGACATCTTCGGCTGCAAGGTCATTCCGTCGCGCGGCGCGTGGCTGGAGTTCGAGGTCGACAAGCGCGACAACGTCGGCGTGCGCATCGACCGTAAGCGCAAGCAGAGCGTCACCGTCCTGCTCAAGGCGCTGGGCTGGGACGACGCCCGCATCCTGGAGCGCTGGGGCGACTACGAGTCCATGCGCGTCACGCTCGAGAAGGACCACACCACCGGGCAGGACGACGCCCTGCTCGACATCTACCGCAAGCTGCGTCCGGGCGAGCCTCCGACCAAGGAGTCCGCGCAGACGCTGCTCGAGAACCTCTACTTCAACCCGAAGCGCTACGACCTGGCGAAGGTCGGCCGCTACAAGGTCAACAAGAAGCTCGGCCTCGACATCGAGCTGACGCAGGGCACGCTGACCGAGGACGACATCGTCACGACCATCGACTACCTCGTGCGGCTGCACGCCGGCGAGGAGGAGATGACGGCCCCGGCCGGCCGTGACGTGCCCGTCGAGACCGACGACATCGACCACTTCGGCAACCGGCGCATCCGCTCGGTCGGCGAGCTGATCCAGAACCAGGTCCGCCTGGGCCTGGCCCGCATGGAGCGCGTCGTCCGCGAGCGCATGACCACGCAGGACGTCGAGGCGATCACGCCGCAGACGCTCATCAACATCCGTCCGGTCGTGGCGTCGATCAAGGAGTTCTTCGGCACCTCGCAGCTGTCGCAGTTCATGGACCAGACCAACCCGCTGGCGGGTCTGACGCACAAGCGGCGTCTGAACGCGCTCGGCCCCGGTGGTCTGTCCCGTGAGCGCGCCGGCATGGAGGTCCGTGACGTCCACCCGTCGCACTACGGCCGCATGTGCCCGATCGAGACGCCGGAAGGCCCGAACATCGGCCTGATCGGCTCGCTGAGCTCCTACGGGCGGCTCAACCCGTTCGGCTTCATCGAGACGCCGTACCGCAAGGTCGTCGACGGCCGGGTCACCGAGCAGATCGACTACCTGACCGCGGACGAGGAGGACCGGCACGTCGTCGCCCAGGCGAACACGCCGCTCCAGGACGACGGCACCTTCGTGGAGAACCGCGTCCTCGTCCGCCGGAAGGGCGGCGAGGTCGAGTTCATCCCGCCGTCCGAGGTCGACTACATGGACGTCTCGCCGCGCCAGATGGTGTCGGTCGCGACGGCCATGATCCCCTTCCTCGAGCACGACGACGCGAACCGCGCGCTCATGGGCTCCAACATGCAGCGCCAGTCCGTCCCGCTGCTGCGCAGCGAGGCGCCGCTGGTCGGCACCGGCATGGAGTACCGCGCGGCGACCGACGCCGGTGACGTCATCACGGCCGAGAAGGCCGGCGTCGTCGAGGAGGTCTCCGCCGACTACATCACCGTGATGAACGACGACGGCACGCGCACCACCTACCGTGTCGCCAAGTTCAAGCGGTCCAACCAGGGCACCTGCTTCAACCAGAAGCCCATCGTCGACGAGGGCCAGCGGGTCGAGGTCGGCACCGTCGTCGCCGACGGTCCGTGCACGGACAACGGCGAGATGGCGCTCGGCAAGAACCTCCTCGTGGCGTTCATGCCGTGGGAGGGCCACAACTACGAAGACGCGATCATCCTCTCCCAGCGTCTGGTGCAGGACGACGTCCTGTCCTCGATCCACATCGAGGAGCACGAGGTCGACGCCCGTGACACCAAGCTGGGCCCGGAGGAGATCACCCGGGACATCCCGAACGTCTCCGAAGAGGTCCTGTCCGACCTGGACGAGCGCGGCATCATCCGCATCGGCGCCGAGGTCACCACGGGCGACATCCTGGTCGGCAAGGTCACGCCCAAGGGCGAGACCGAGCTGACCCCGGAGGAGCGCCTGCTGCGCGCGATCTTCGGCGAGAAGGCCCGCGAGGTCCGCGACACCTCCCTGAAGGTGCCGCACGGCGAAGAGGGCAAGGTCATCGGGGTCCGCGTGTTCAGCCGGGAAGAGGGCGACGAGCTCCCGCCGGGCGTGAACGAGCTGGTCCGGGTGTACGTCGCCCAGAAGCGCAAGATCACCGACGGTGACAAGCTCGCGGGTCGCCACGGCAACAAGGGCGTCATCTCCAAGGTGCTGCCGGTCGAGGACATGCCGTTCCTCGAGGACGGCACCCCGGTCGACATCGTCCTCAACCCGCTCGGCGTGCCGGGCCGGATGAACGTCGGCCAGGTCCTGGAGACCCACCTCGGGTGGGTCGCCAGCCGGGGCTGGAAGGTCGACGGGGACGACGCCGAGTGGAAGCGCCAGCTGAAGGCCATCGGGGCCGACTCCGCTCCGGCGGGCACCAACGTCGCCACCCCGGTCTTCGACGGCGCCCGCGAGGAGGAGATCACCGAGCTGCTCGACAGCACCCTGCCGAACCGCGACGGCCAGCGCATGGTCCAGAAGACGGGTAAGGCGCGGCTGTTCGACGGGCGGACCGGTGAGCCCTTCAAGGACCCGATCGCGGTCGGTTACATCTACATCCTGAAGCTGCTCCACCTGGTCGACGACAAGATCCACGCGCGTTCGACCGGCCCGTACTCCATGATCACCCAGCAGCCGCTCGGCGGTAAGGCCCAGTTCGGTGGCCAGCGCTTCGGTGAGATGGAGGTCTGGGCGCTGGAGGCGTACGGCGCCGCCTACGCCCTCCAGGAGCTGCTCACCATCAAGTCCGACGACGTCCTCGGCCGCGTGAAGGTGTACGAGGCCATCGTCAAGGGCGAGAACATCCCTGAGCCGGGCATCCCTGAGTCCTTCAAGGTGCTGATCAAGGAGATGCAGTCGCTGTGCCTGAACGTCGAGGTGCTCTCCAGCGACGGCATGTCCATTGAGATGCGTGACACCGACGAGGACGTCTTCCGCGCTGCGGAAGAGCTCGGCATCGACCTGTCCCGGCGTGAGCCGAGCAGTGTCGAAGAGGTCTGAGGAACGGGGAGCCGACGAGTGAACGACGCAGGCGGCGGCACGGGCGCGAGACAGCGCCCGGCCGCCGGCCCGCGGAGTGAGCGAGAAGGCGTTTCGGACCTCGGAATCGGCATACGACAACAGGGGACTGGTTAACAAAGTGCTCGACGTCAACTTCTTCGACGAGCTGCGGATCGGCCTGGCGACGGCTGACGACATCCGGCAGTGGTCGCACGGCGAGGTCAAGAAGCCGGAGACGATCAACTACCGGACTCTCAAGCCGGAGAAGGACGGGCTCTTCTGCGAGAAGATCTTCGGTCCGACCCGGGACTGGGAGTGCTACTGCGGCAAGTACAAGCGCGTCCGGTTCAAGGGCATCATCTGTGAGCGCTGCGGCGTCGAGGTCACTCGCGCCAAGGTGCGGCGTGAGCGGATGGGCCACATCGAGCTGGCCGCGCCCGTCACGCACATCTGGTACTTCAAGGGCGTCCCGAGCCGGCTCGGCTACCTGCTCGACCTGGCGCCGAAGGACCTCGAGAAAATCATCTACTTCGCGGCGTACATGATCACGCATGTCGACGCCGAGATGCGCGAGCGCGACCTGCCGTCGCTGGAGGCGAAGGTCTCCGTCGAGCGGCAGCAGCTCGAGCAGCGCCGCGACGCCGAGATCGAGTCCCGGCAGAAGAAGCTCGAGACCGACCTGGCCGAGCTCGAGGCCGCCGGGGCGAAGGGCGACCAGCGCCGCAAGGTCCGTGAGGGCGCTGAGCGGGAGATGAAGCAGATCCGCGACCGGGCGCAGCGTGAGCTCGACCGGCTCGACGAGGTCTGGAACCGCTTCCGCAACCTCAAGGTCCAGGACCTCGAGGGCGACGAGCTGCTCTACCGCGAGATGCGCGACCGCTTCGGCCGCTACTTCGAGGGCGGCATGGGCGCCGCGGCCATCCAGAAGCGCCTGGAGAACTTCGACCTCGACGCCGAGGCCGAGCGGCTGCGGGAGACCATCCGCAGCGGCAAGGGCCAGAAGAAGGCCCGCGCCCTCAAGCGCCTCAAGGTCGTCTCCGCGTTCCTCAACACCCGCAACAGCCCGCGGGGCATGGTGCTCGACTGCATCCCGGTGATCCCGCCGGACCTGCGTCCGATGGTGCAGCTCGACGGTGGCCGGTTCGCCACGAGCGACCTCAACGACCTGTACCGCCGGGTCATCAACCGGAACAACCGGCTGAAGAGGCTGCTCGACCTCGGCGCGCCCGAGATCATCGTCAACAACGAGAAGCGGATGCTGCAGGAGGCCGTCGACGCGCTGTTCGACAACGGCCGCCGCGGCCGGCCCGTCACCGGGCCGGGCAACCGTCCGCTCAAGTCGCTGTCCGACATGCTCAAGGGCAAGCAGGGCCGGTTCCGGCAGAACCTCCTGGGCAAGCGCGTCGACTACTCCGGCCGTTCGGTCATCGTCGTCGGCCCGCAGCTGCGGCTGCACCAGTGCGGTCTGCCCAAGCAGATGGCGCTGGAGCTGTTCAAGCCGTTCGTCATGAAGCGGCTGGTCGACCTCAACCACGCCCAGAACATCAAGAGCGCCAAGCGCATGGTCGAGCGGGCCCGCCCGGCCGTGTGGGACGTGCTCGAAGAGGTCATCACCGAGCACCCGGTGCTGCTGAACCGCGCGCCGACCCTGCACCGCCTGGGCATCCAGGCCTTCGAGCCGCAGCTGGTCGAGGGCAAGGCCATCCAGATCCACCCGCTCGTCTGCACCGCGTTCAACGCGGACTTCGACGGTGACCAGATGGCCGTGCACCTGCCGCTGTCGGCCGAGGCCCAGGCCGAGGCACGCATCCTGATGCTCTCGACCAACAACATCCTCAAGCCGTCCGACGGCAAGCCGGTCACCATGCCGACCCAGGACATGGTCATCGGTCTGTTCTGGCTGACGACGGACAAGGAGGGCGCCGAGGGCGAGGGCCGCTCGTTCGCCGGCATGTCCGAGGCGATCATGGCCTACGACCGGGGCGACCTGCACATCCAGGCCAAGATCAACGTCCGGCTCAAGGACGTCCCGCCGCCGCGCGGCTGGACGGCCCCGGAGGGCTGGGAGGCCGGTCAGCCGTACCGCCTCGAGACGACGCTCGGCCGGATGCTGTTCAACGAGGCGCTCCCGGCGGACTTCCCGTTCGTCAACTACGAGGTCGGCAAGAAGCAGCTGTCGGCGATCGTCAACGAGCTGGCCGAGACCTACCCGAAGGTCGATGTCGCGAACGCGCTGGACGCGCTGAAGGACACCGGCTTCCGGTGGGCGACCCGCTCCGGCGTCACCATCGCGATCGACGACGTCATCGCCCCGCCGAACAAGGCGGACATCATGGCGAACTACGAGCGCCGGGCCGACAAGGTCCAGCGCGAGTACGACCGCGGTCTGATCACCGACGACGAGCGCCGTCAGGAGCTCATCGAGATCTGGACCCACGCCACGGCCGACGTCGCCAAGGACATGGAGGCGGCCTTCCCCGCCACCAACCCGATCTGGATGATGATCAACTCCGGTGCGCGCGGTAACCCGCTGCAGCTCCGGCAGATCGCCGGTATGCGTGGTCTGGTCTCCAACCCGAAGGGTGAGACCATCCCGCGTCCGATCAAGTCGTCCTTCCGTGAGGGCCTGTCCGTGGTCGAGTACTTCATCGCCACGCACGGCGCCCGTAAGGGTCTGGCCGACACCGCCCTGCGTACCGCCGACTCGGGTTACCTGACCCGTCGTCTGGTGGACGTCGCGCAGGACGTGATCGTGCGCGAGGACGACTGCGGCACCGACCGTACGATCAAGTTCGCGATCGCGACGCGGAACGCCGACGGCAGCCTCACCAAGGTCGCCAACTCCGAGAACAGCCTCGTCGGGCGCAACCTCGCGCACGACATCGAGGTGGACGGCACCGTCCTGTACCCGGCGGGTACGGACATCAACGACACGGTGCTCAACCGCCTCATCGAGGCGGGCGTCGACGAGGTGCGCGTCCGCTGCGCGCTGGTCTGCGAGTCCAAGATCGGTGTCTGCGCGATGTGCTACGGCCGCTCGCTGGCCACCGGCAAGCTCGTGGACGTCGGCGAGGCGGTCGGCATCATCGCCGCCCAGTCGATCGGCGAGCCCGGCACCCAGCTGACCATGCGGACCTTCCACACCGGTGGTGTGGCCGGTCAGGACATCACGCACGGTCTGCCGCGTGTCCAGGAGCTGTTCGAGGCGCGCGTCCCCAAGGGCGTCGCCCCGATCAGCGAGGTCGCCGGCCGGGTGCGCGTCGACGAGACCGAGAAGACCCGCAAGATCGTGGTCATCCCGGACGACGGCGCCGAGGAGATCGCCTACCCGGTGCCGATGCGGTCGCGGCTGCGCGTCAAGGACGGCGACCACGTCGAGGTCGGCGAGCAGCTCATCGCGGGTGCCATCAACCCGCACGAGGTGCTGCGCATCCTCGGCCCGCGCGCGGTCCAGCTGCACCTGGTCGACCAGGTGCAGGAGGTCTACCGGTCGCAGGGTGTGTCGATCCACGACAAGCACATCGAGATCATCGTTCGGCAGATGCTGAAGCGGGTCCAGGTGCTGGAGTCCGGCGACACCGACATGCTGCCGGGCGTCGAGCTGGTCGAGCGGCCGCGGTTCGAGGAGCTCAACCGCGCCGTCGTGGCCGAGGGCGGTCAGCCCGCGGTCGGCCGGCCGCAGCTCATGGGCATCACGAAGGCGTCGCTGGCCACCGAGTCCTGGCTGTCGGCGGCCTCCTTCCAGGAGACGACGCGGGTCCTCACGGACGCGGCGATCCACGCCAAGTCCGACCCGCTGGTCGGCCTGAAGGAGAACGTCATCATCGGCAAGCTCATCCCGGCCGGTACCGGCATGCCGCAGTACCGCAACATCCGGGTCGAGCCGACCGAGGAGGCCAAGGCCGCGGTGTACTCCGTCGGTTCCTACGACGAGGGCGCCGAGTACGCCTTCGGCCAGGGTTCCGGCGAGGCCGTGCCGCTGGAGGAGTACGACTTCGGTCAGTACAACCGGTAGTCACATCCGGTGGTCCACCACCAGGCAGGGGCCGTCTCTGGATCTTCCAGAGGCGGCCTTTCGCCGTTTCGTCACGACCATGTGGGACGGTGGTGATTTGCGGTCATGCCCGTGACCAGGCACTCTGGTGCGGTGAACCAGCGGAGGACGCCCCAGGTGGTGGCCGCCGGACAGGCCGGGAGGGCGTGATGCGACACCCGATCCCGAGCGCTGTCACAAGGCCGGTCCCCCAGAGGCGAATCGCCCGCGGAGACGGCGCTGAAGGAGTCCGACGATGACCGAGCAGAACGGCGGCCAGGGATCCCACTGGCCCCCGCCTGAGCAGCAAGGATCATCCGAGCCGCCCGGCGCCGACCAGGGCGCCGCCACGGGCGGGCAGGAGCAGCCCCAGGACCCCCCGGCCCCCCAGGGCCTGTCGGATGACGTCCTCGAGTCGGGCCGCACCGTCATGTTCGGCGCTCCGCGCCGCCCCATGACTCCGCCCGCGTCCGAGGAGAGGCCCGACGCGCCCGCCTCCGGTGAGGCGGGGACGGCTTCCGCCTCCGACGAGCAGCCGCCGTCGCCGTACGGCGCCCCCGCGCAGCCGGGAACCCCCGGCGCGCCCTCCGCGTACGGCACTCCCGGTACGCCGCCTCCGCCGCCGTACGGCCAGCAGCCCTACGGCCAGCAGGGGTACGGGCAACCGGGCACGCCGCCGCCCTACGGTCAGCAGCAGCCCTACGGCCAGGCGCCGTACGGCCAGCCGGGGGCTCCGTCCCCGTACGGCACGCCGGGCGAGCAGCCCGCGCCGTACGGCCAGCCTCCCTACGGGCAGCAGCCTCCCGCCGGTCAGCCGCCGTACGGCGGGCAGCCGGACGAGCAGCCGTCGTACGGCCAGGGCCAGTACGGCACGCCGCCGCCCTACGGCCAGCAGCAGCCCTACGGCCAGGCGCCGTACGGCCAGCCGGGGGCTCCGTCCCCGTACGGCCAGCCGTCCTACGGCCAGCCCGGCGAGCAGCCGCCGTCGCCCTACGGCCAGCCCGGCCAGCCCGCGTCGCCGTACGCACAGCCGGGCTCTCCGTACGGCCAGCCGACCGACCAGCCGGGTTCGCCGTACGGCCAGCCGGGGGAGCAGCCCGGTTCGCCGTACGCTCAGCCGGGTTCCCCGTACGGCCGGCCGGCCGAGCAGCCCGGTTCGCCGTACGGCGGGCAGGGGGACCAGTCCGGTTCTCCGTACGGCCGGCCGGAAGAACAGTCCGGCGGCTCCTCCTACGCGCAGCCCGGACAGCCGTCTGCGGCGTCCTACGGGCAGTCCGCGGGGTCGCCCTCGTACGACCAGGCCGGCGAGCAGGCGGACCGGCAGCAGCCGTCTCAGGGCGAGCAGGGGCCGTTCGGCGAGTCCGGGTACTCCCAGCCCTACGGTCAGCCCTTCGGCTCTCCCGCGGGCTCTGCCTCCTTCGGGGAGCAGGGCGGGGGCACAAGTTCCGACCTGTCCGCGCCCGAGCAGGGGAGCGGGGCGTCCGTTCCGTCGGCCGCGGAGGAGGACGCCGCCGAGCGCACCACGGTCGCGCCATCGGAGTCGACCGGCGAGCGTCCGGCGCCGTCCGCCGAGGGCGGGTTCGGTGCGCCCGCGACGACGGCCTTCCGCCCGGAGGCGGAGAGCGGGACGGGGACGGGCGAGTACCAGCCTCCCTCCTCCTTCGGAGCGGCCGCGCCCGGTGCCGACGCGCCGCAGCCGCCGTCCACGATGCTGGACCGGCCGCTGGAGACGGGTTCCTCCGGCGGCGAGGAGTCGTCACGGACCGGTGACCTGCCGGCCTTCGGCGCCCCGGCGGGAGACCCTCCGGCCTTCGGCGCGCCCACGAGCGACGCTCCGGCGTTCGGCGGTCCCGCCGGGGACGGTCCCTCCTTCGGCGGTTCGGCGAGTGAGGGCCCGTCGTTCGGCGGTCCGGCGAGTGACGCCCCGGCGTTCGGCGCGCACGCGGCGGAGGAGCCGGCGTCGGGCGGCTCGCAGGTCGGGGACGACCAGGGCGACGACGACAACGGCGGGGCCGAGCGCACGATGCTGGTGCCGCCTCCGGAGGTCGGTTTCGCGAGCCAGAGCCGGGTCGACGAGGAGCCGCCCCCGTACGGCGGCGGCAACCCGGCCGGCGGCGCGTCCGACCCGAACGGCCTCGGCGCCTCGGCCTTCGGCCGGCACGCGTCTCCGTCCTCGACCGGGGACTCCGGCCCGTACCCCACGCCGTCGAGCGGTGACTCGGGTCCGTACCCCACGCCGTCGAGCGGTGACTCGGGTCCGCTGCCCTGGGCTCCGCCGTCCGGTTCCCCGGCCTCCGGCGGACAGCAGAGCGGCGGTCCGCAGCCCTCGGGTCCGCAGGGATTCGGGCAGCCCCAGGGCTTCCCGCAGCAGGGGTACGGCCAGCCCGCCTACGGTCAGCAGCAGGGCTACGGCCAGCAGCAGGCGTACGGCGAGCAGCGCCAGGACCAGCAGGGAACCGGCCCGCAGGGGTTCGGCGAGCAGCCGGGCGCCGGCCAGCAGGGCCAGGGCCAGGGCCAGGGGCAGCAGCCCTACGGCCAGCAGCAGGGCTTCGGCCAGCAGGGGTACGGCCAGCAGCAGGGCTACGGTCAGCAGGCCGGTCAGCAGCAGGCCGGTCAGCAGCAGGCCGGTCAGCAGGGCCACCCTCAGCAGGGGTTCGGTCAGCAGCAGCCCTACGGCCAGCAGCAGGGCTATGGCCAGCAGGGGTACGGCCAGCAGCAGCCGTCGCCGTACGGCGGTCAGCAGCCGTTCGGTCAGGAGGGCGGTTTCCCCGGCTACGGCCAGGTGTCGTCGTCCTCTTCCGGGGACGAGTCCAAGCGCAAGCTCTGGATCGCTCTGGGCATCGGCACCGTGGTGCTGGTGATCCTGATCATCATCCTGTTCATGTCACTGTGAGGTAGGGACTCCGGGACCGCCTCTTTCATCGCGCGGACGGGTAGGACAGAATGCCGACGGGAACATCCGTCGGCATTCTGGCGTTCTGCGGGTGAACGTCGCCGAGCGACTTTCGGCGTGGCGGGGCTTGTTTTGACCTCGTGCTCGGGTGTTAGGTAGTCTCTCCCTTCGTGCCCGCGGTTCGCGGGTTCATCGTGCGCGCACAGGCGGTCTCGGCGGTCACCCCTCGGTGGTCGGTCCGACCGGCGTGCGGTACGGATCCGACTCCCCCCGAGTTCGTCCGGCCCAGCACGGGCCGACGGGGACGCGGCAGGCGCGACACGCCCGACCGCGGGGGCGGGGGACGAGGGAAAAACTGCAGGTCCTGGCCGCGTAAGTGGTTCGTGACCTGGAGCCGTACGAGAGTGCGGCAACCAACGAAGACTTACCGGCTCGGTACGAGGAAGACGGAGACGCGGTGCCCACGATCCAGCAGCTGGTCCGCAAGGGCCGCCAGGACAAGGTGACCAAGAACAAGACCCCGGCGCTCAAGGGGAGCCCGCAGCGCCGTGGCGTCTGCACGCGCGTCTACACGACGACGCCCAAGAAGCCCAACTCGGCGCTTCGCAAGGTCGCCCGTGTCCGGCTGACGAGTGGGATCGAGGTCACGGCCTACATCCCCGGCGTCGGACACAACCTGCAGGAGCACTCGATCGTGCTCGTGCGCGGCGGCCGTGTGAAGGACCTCCCCGGTGTTCGGTACAAGATCATCCGGGGGTCGCTGGACACCCAGGGTGTCCGGAACCGGAAGCAGGCGCGCAGCCGTTACGGCGCGAAGAAGGAGAAGAGCTGACATGCCTCGCAAGGGTCCCGCAGGCAAGCGCCAGCTGATCGCTGACCCGGTGTACAACTCGCCGCTGGTCACCTCGCTGGTCAACAAGGTCCTGCTCGACGGCAAGCGGTCGATCGCGCAGAGCATCGTGTACGACGCACTCGAGGGTTGCCGCGAGAAGACGGGCAACGACCCGGTCGTCACGCTGAAGCGCGCGCTGGACAACGTGAAGCCGACCCTCGAGGTCCGCAGCCGGCGTGTCGGTGGCGCCACCTACCAGGTGCCGGTCGAGGTGCGCCCGGCCCGCAGCACCACGCTGGCGCTGCGCTGGCTGGTGCTGTACGCCCGGCAGCGCCGCGAGAAGACGATGACCGAGCGGCTGATGAACGAGCTGCTCGACGCGAGCAACGGCCTCGGCGCGAGTGTCAAGAAGCGCGAGGACACCCACAAGATGGCGGAGTCCAACAAGGCCTTCGCGCATTACCGCTGGTAACAACCGGCATCTAGTCGTACGAGACAAACGAGGACGCGAGAAGTGGCTACTCAGACCGGCGTAGACCTGGCCAAGGTCCGGAACATCGGGATCATGGCCCACATCGACGCGGGCAAGACCACCACCACCGAGCGGATCCTGTACTACACCGGCGTCAACTACAAGATCGGTGAGGTCCATGAGGGCGCGGCCACCATGGACTGGATGGAACAGGAGCAGGAGCGCGGCATCACGATCACGTCCGCCGCGACCACCTGCCACTGGACGGTTGACGACGTCGATCACACCATCAACATCATCGACACGCCGGGCCACGTGGACTTCACCGTCGAGGTGGAGCGTTCGCTGCGCGTCCTCGACGGTGCCGTCGCGGTGTTCGACGGTGTCGCCGGTGTAGAGCCGCAGTCGGAGACGGTCTGGCGGCAGGCCGACCGCTACAACGTGCCGCGGATCTGCTTCGTCAACAAGCTGGACCGGGTCGGCGCGGAGTTCCACCGCTGCGTCGACATGATCGTGGACCGGCTGAACGCCACGCCGCTGGTGCTGCAGATCCCGATCGGCGCCGAGGCCGACTTCAAGGGCGTCGTGGACCTGGTCCGCATGAAGGCCCTGGTGTGGAGCGCCGAGGCCGCCAAGGGCGAGATGTACGACGTCCTGGACATCCCGGAGTCGCACGCCGACGCCGCCCGCGAGTGGCACGACAAGCTGGTCGAGACGCTGGCCGAGGCGGACGACGAGATCATGGAGCTGTACCTCGAGGGCCACGAGCCCACGACGGACCAGCTGATCCCGGCCATCCGCCGCGCCACGATCGCCGGCAATCTCACCCCGGTCACCTGCGGCACCGCGTTCAAGAACAAGGGCGTCCAGCCCCTGCTCGACGCGATCGTCAACTACCTCCCGTCGCCGCTCGACATCGAGGCCATCAAGGGCCACGACGTGCGCGACGAGGAGAAGGTGATCGAGCGCAAGCCGAGCGAGGACGAGCCGTTCGCGGCCCTGGCGTTCAAGATCATGAGCGACCCGCACCTCGGCAAGCTGACCTTCATTCGCGTCTACTCGGGCGTGCTGGAGGCCGGTTCCTCGGTCCTGAACAGCGTGAAGGACCGCAAGGAGCGCATCGGCAAGATCTACCGCATGCACGCGAACAAGCGTGAGGAGATCGACCGCGTGGGCGCCGGCGACATCGTCGCGGTGATGGGTCTCAAGCAGACCACCACCGGCGAGACGCTGTGCGACGACAAGAACCCCGTGGTTCTGGAGTCGATGAGCTTCCCGGCGCCGGTCATCAACGTCGCGATCGAGCCGAAGACGAAGGCCGACCAGCAGAAGCTGGGCACCGCGATCCAGCGGCTCGCCGAGGAGGACCCGTCCTTCCAGGTGCGGACCGACGAGGAGACCGGGCAGACCATCATCTCCGGCATGGGCGAGCTGCACCTCGAGGTGCTGGTCGACCGCATGAAGCGCGAGTTCAAGGTCGAGGCCAACGTCGGCCGGCCGCAGGTCGCCTACCGCGAGACCATCCGCCGCAAGGTGGAGAAGGTCGAGTACACCCACAAGAAGCAGACGGGTGGCTCCGGCCAGTTCGGTCGCGTGATCATCGACCTGGAGCCCCTGGGCGGCGGCAGCGACGGCTACGAGTTCGAGAACAAGGTCACCGGTGGCCGCATCCCCCGGGAGTACATCCCGTCGGTGGACGCGGGCTGCCAGGAGGCGGCCGAGTTCGGCGTGCTCGCGGGCTACCCGATCGTCGGCGTCAAGGTGACGCTGCAGGACGGCGCCTACCACGACGTCGACTCCTCGGAGCTGGCGTTCAAGATCGCCGGGTCCATGGCGTTCAAGGAGGCGGCCCGCAAGGCCGACCCCGCGCTGCTGGAGCCGATGATGGCCGTCGAGGTGACCACGCCCGAGGACTACATGGGCGACGTCATCGGCGACCTGAACGGCCGGCGCGGCCAAATCCAGGAGATGGGCGAGCGCTCCGGCGTCCGCGTCATCAAGGCGATCGTGCCGCTGTCGGAGATGTTCGGCTACGTGGGCGACCTGCGCAGCAAGACCCAGGGCCGGGCCGTGTTCACGATGATTTTCGACTCCTACGCCGAGGTTCCGGCGAACGTCGCGCAGGAGATCGTCGCCAAGGCGCGGGGCGAATAACCGCATCGCGGCGCACAAGACCAACCACTGAAAGCAATGCGGTCGTCTAGACGGCCGAGGATCGCAGCAAGGAGACACCGGTGGCCAAGGCCAAGTTCGAGCGGACGAAGCCGCACGTAAACATCGGCACCATTGGACACATCGACCACGGTAAGACCACGCTTACCGCGGCGATTACCAAGGTGCTCCATGACAAGCACCCCGACCTCAACCCCTTCACGCCGTTCGAGGACATCGACAAGGCGCCGGAGGAGCGCGAGCGGGGCATCACGATCTCGATCGCCCACGTCGAGTACCAGACGGAGAAGCGCCACTACGCCCACGTCGACTGCCCGGGTCACGCCGACTACATCAAGAACATGATCACCGGTGCCGCGCAGATGGACGGCGCGATCCTGGTGGTGGCGGCGACCGACGGCCCGATGCCGCAGACCAAGGAGCACGTGCTCCTGGCCCGCCAGGTCGGCGTTCCGTACATCGTCGTGGCCCTCAACAAGGCCGACATGGTCGACGACGAGGAGATCCTCGAGCTCGTCGAGCTGGAGGTCCGCGAGCTGCTGTCCGAGTACGAGTTCCCGGGCGACGACGTGCCGGTCGTGCGCGTCTCGGCGCTCAAGGCGCTCGAGGGCGACCCGGAGTGGGGCGCCAAGATCGGCGAGCTCATGGACGCCTGCGACGAGAACATCCCCGAGCCGCAGCGCGAGACGGACAAGCCGTTCCTGATGCCGATCGAGGACGTCTTCTCGATCACCGGCCGCGGCACCGTGGTCACCGGCCGCATCGAGCGTGGCGTCGTCCACGTCAACGAGACCGTCGACATCATCGGCATCAAGGAGACCGCGACCAGCACCACGGTCACGGGCGTCGAGATGTTCCGCAAGCTGCTCGACGAGGGCCAGGCCGGTGACAACGTCGGTCTGCTCCTCCGCGGCATCAAGCGCGAGGACGTCGAGCGCGGTCAGTGTGTCATCAAGCCGGGCACCAACACCCCGCACACCGAGTTCGAGGCTCAGGTCTACATCCTGTCCAAGGACGAGGGTGGCCGCCACACGCCGTTCTTCAACAACTACCGTCCGCAGTTCTACTTCCGGACCACGGACGTGACCGGCGTCGTGCACCTGCCCGAGGGCACCGAGATGGTCATGCCGGGCGACAACACCGAGATGCGCGTCGAGCTGATCCAGCCGATCGCGATGGAGGAAGGCCTCCGCTTCGCGATCCGCGAGGGCGGCCGCACCGTCGGTGCCGGTCGAGTGACCAAGATCATCAAGTAGTAACCCCGTGCGGCGGGCGCAGAGCCCGGCCGCCGCACCACGATGAGAAGACCCAGCGGCACTAGGAAGTAAAGGACACCGAGGCCACCATGGCGGGACAGAAGATCCGCATCCGGCTCAAGGCCTACGACCACGAGGTCATCGACACTTCGGCGCGCAAGATCGTCGAGACGGTGACGCGCACGGGCGCGAAGGTCGCCGGCCCGGTGCCGCTGCCGACCGAGAAGAACGTGTACTGCGTCATCCGCTCGCCGCACAAGTACAAGGACAGCCGCGAGCACTTCGAGATGCGCACGCACAAGCGCCTGATCGACATCATCGATCCGACGCCCAAGACGGTCGACTCGCTCATGCGGCTCGACCTGCCGGCCGGCGTCGACATCGAGATCAAGCTCTAAGGACGCTTCGAGAGATGAGTAAGCAGAGAAAGGGCGTCCTGGGCGAGAAGCTCGGCATGACCCAGGTTTTCGACGATGAGGGCCGGATCGTTCCGGTGACCGTCGTCCAGGCCGGGCCGTGCGTCGTCACCCGGGTCCGCACGCCGGAGAATGACGGCTACTCCGCCGTCCAGCTCGGCTACGGGCAGATCGACCCGCGCAAGGTGAACAAGCCCCTCACCGGGCACTTCGAGAAGGCCGGCGTCACGCCGCGCCGTCACCTCGTCGAGCTGCGCACCGACGACGCCACCGAGTACGAGCTCGGCCAGGAAGTCACCGTTGAGGTCTTCGAGGCCGGCCAGCGGATCGACGTCACCGGCCGCAGCAAGGGCAAGGGCACCGCGGGTGTCATGAAGCGCCACGGCTTCAAGGGCCTCGGCGCCTCGCACGGTACCCAGCGCAAGCACCGCTCGCCGGGTTCGATCGGCGGTTGCGCCACCCCGGGTCGCGTGTTCAAGGGCCTGCGCATGGCCGGTCGGCACGGCAACGCCCGTATCACCGTCCAGAACCTCACCGTGCACGCCATCGACACCGAGAAGAACCTGCTGCTGATCAAGGGCGCGGTTCCCGGTCCGAACGGCGGCCTCGTCCTGGTTCGCACCGCCGCGAAGGGGGCGAAGTAAGTGAGCAAGCTGGACGTCGAGCTGGCCCCGGAGATCTTCGAGGCCAAGGTCAACGTGCCGCTGATCCACCAGGTGGTCGTGGCGCAGCTGGCCGCGGCCCGCCAGGGCACGCACAAGACCAAGACCCGCGGCGAGGTCTCCGGCGGTGGCAAGAAGCCGTACCGCCAGAAGGGCACCGGCCGCGCCCGTCAGGGTTCCACCCGTGCGCCGCAGTTCGCCGGCGGTGGCACCGTCCACGGCCCGCAGCCGCGCTCGTACGAGCAGAAGACGCCGAAGAAGATGAAGGCGGCCGCGCTGCGCGGCGCGCTGTCGGACCGCGCCCGGTACGGCCGCGTGCACGTGGTGTCGAACCTGCTCGAGGGCGACACGCCGAAGACCAAGACGGCGCTCGCCGCGCTGCGCGAGGTCACCCCGGCGGAGAAGGTCCTCCTGGTGCTCGACCGCGAGGACGAGCTCACCTGGAAGAGCCTGCGCAACGTCCCCGAGGTCCACGTGATCGTCGAGGACCAGCTGAACACCTACGACGTGCTCTGCAGCGACGACGTGGTGTTCACCGAGGCCGCGTACCAGGCCTTCGTGGGCCGTGTCAGCGGGAAGGAGAGCGCGCAGTGAAGATCGCCGACCCGCGCGACATCCTCATCGCGCCCGTGATCTCTGAGAAGAGCTACGGGCTGCTCGATGAGAACAAGTACACGTTCGAGGTCCGCACGGACGCCAACAAGACCCAGATCCGGCAGGCCGTCGAGGCCGTCTTCGGGGTCAAGGTGACGGGCGTGAACACCATCAACCGGCAGGGCAAGCGCAAGCGCACCCGGTTCGGTTACGGCAAGCGCAAGGACACCAAGCGGGCCATTGTGAGCCTGGCCGACGGTGAGCGGATCGACATCTTCGGTGGTCCGGTCTCCTGACCGGGATCACCGAAGCAGACAAGGGATGAACGAAAAAGATGGGCATCCGTAAGTACAAGCCGACGACCCCCGGGCGTCGCGGTTCGAGCGTGGCCGACTTCGTCGAGGTCACCCGGACCGAGCCCGAGAAGTCGCTGGTGCGTCCGCTCCCGAAGAAGGGCGGCCGTAACACCCACGGCCGCATCACCACCCGTCACCAGGGTGGTGGCCACAAGCGGGCCTACCGCGTCATCGACTTCCGGCGCGCCGACAAGGACGGCGTCCCGGCGAAGGTCGCGCACATCGAGTACGACCCGAACCGCACCGCGCGGATCGCGCTGCTGCACTACGCCGACGGGGAGAAGCGCTACATCCTCTGCCCGACCGGCGTGAAGCAGGGCGACGCGATCGAGAACGGCGCGAGCGCCGACATCAAGCCGGGCAACTGCCTGCCGCTGCGCAACATCCCGACCGGTACGGTCGTGCACGCGATCGAGCTGCGGCCGGGCGGCGGCGCCAAGCTGGCCCGGTCGGCCGGCTCCGGCGCGCAGCTGCTGGCCAAGGAGGGCAAGTACGCCACGCTGCGCATGCCCTCCGGCGAGATGCGGATGGTCGACGTTCGCTGCCGCGCCACCGTCGGTGAGGTCGGCAACTCCGAGCAGTCGAACATCAACTGGGGTAAGGCCGGCCGCATGCGGTGGAAGGGCAAGCGCCCGACCGTCCGCGGTGTCGCGATGAACCCGATCGACCACCCGCACGGTGGTGGTGAGGGCAAGACCTCCGGTGGTCGTCACCCGTCGAGCCCCTGGGGCAAGCCCGAGGGCCGTACCCGCAAGGCGAACAAGCCGTCCGATCGGCTCATCGTCCGTCGTCGTAGCAAGAAGAAGCGGTAGGAGCCCACGATGCCACGTAGCCTTAAGAAGGGCCCTTTCGTGGACGACCACCTCATGAAGAAGGTGGACGTACAGAACGAGAAGGGCACCAAGAACGTCATCAAGACGTGGTCGCGGCGCTCCATGATCGTGCCCGACATGCTCGGTCACACGATCGCCGTGCACGACGGCCGCAAGCACGTTCCGGTGTTCGTCACCGAGGCCATGATCGGTCACAAGCTCGGGGAGTTCGCCCCGACGCGGACGTTCAAGGGCCACATCAAGGAAGACCGCCGCAGCCGTCGCGGCTGACCGGAAGTACTGAGAGCGAGGAACAGCGATGGAAGCCAGGGCCCAGGCGCGGTACGCCCGCGTCACGCCCAGGAAGGCCCGCCGCGTGGTGGACCTCATCCGTGGCCTGCCGGCCACGGAGGCTCAGGCGGTGCTGCGGTTCGCCCCTCAGGCTGCGAGCGAGCCGGTGTACAAGGTGCTCTCGAGCGCCATCGCCAACGCCGAGCACAACAACCAGCTCGAGGTCGACACCCTCTGGGTGAGCCGCGCGTGGGTCGACGAGGGACCGACGCTGAAGCGTTTCCGCCCGCGGTCGATGGGGCGCGCGTACCGCATCAACAAGCGTACGAGCCACATCACGGTCGTGGTCGAGTCGCGTCCGGAGGGCGAGAAGTCCAACGGTCGTAAGAAGACGAGGAGGACCCGCTAGTGGGGCAGAAGATCAACCCGCACGGGTTCCGGTTGGGCATCACCACCGACTTCAAGAGCCGGTGGTACGCCGACAAGCTGTACAAGGACTACGTCAAGGAAGACGTGGCGATCCGCCGGATGCTGACCCGCGGCATGGACCGCGCCGGCATCTCCAAGGTCGAGATCGAGCGCACCCGTGACCGCGTCCGCGTCGACATCCACACCGCCCGCCCCGGCATCGTCATCGGCCGGCGTGGCGCGGAGGCCGACCGCATCCGCGGCGACCTCGAGAAGCTGACGGGCAAGCAGGTCCAGCTGAACATCCTCGAGGTGAAGAACCCCGAGGTCGACGCTCAGCTCGTCGCCCAGGGCGTCGCCGAGCAGCTGTCCAGCCGGGTCGCGTTCCGCCGTGCGATGCGCAAGGCCATCCAGAGCGCCATGAAGAGCGGCGCCAAGGGCATCAAGGTCCAGTGCGGCGGCCGCCTCGGCGGCGCCGAGATGTCGCGCTCGGAGTTCTACCGCGAGGGCCAGGTGCCCCTGCACACGCTCCGCGCCGACATCGACTACGGGTTCTACGAGGCCCGGACCACCTTCGGCCGGATCGGCGTGAAGGTCTGGATCTACAAGGGCGAGGCTCCGACGAGCCGCGCCGAGCGTGAGGCGCAGCAGGCCAAGGAGCGGGCCGCCGGTGGCGGTCGGCGCGAGCGGCCGCAGCGTCGCGGTGGCGGCGGCGGTGGCCGTCGTGGCGAGCGCGGCGGCGACCGCGGCGGCCGGCAGCAGCAGGCCGCTTCCGCGCCGAGCGGCGCCGAGCAGCAGCAGTCCAACGAGGCGGCCGCGCCGTCCAGCACGGGTGAGGGGAGCTGAAGTAACCCATGCTGATCCCTCGCAGGGTCAAGCACCGCAAGCAGCACCACCCGAAGCGGCGTGGGATGGCCAAGGGCGGTACGAAGGTCACCTTCGGCGAGTACGGCATCCAGGCCGTCGAGGGCGCGTACGTGACCAACCGGCAGATCGAGGCCGCTCGTATCGCGATGACCCGGCACATCAAGCGTGGCGGAAAGGTGTGGATCAACATCTACCCCGACCGTCCGCTGACCAAGAAGCCGGCCGAGACCCGTATGGGTTCCGGTAAGGGCTCGCCGGAGTGGTGGATCGCCAACGTCAAGCCCGGACGCGTGATGTTCGAGCTGGCCGGCGTTCCGGAGCCGCTGGCTCGCGAGGCGCTCCGCCGCGCGATGCACAAGCTCCCGATGAAGTGCAAGTTCGTGAAGCGTGAAGTGGGTGAGGCGTGATGGCCAAGGGCCTTACCGCTGACGATCTGCGGACCCAGCCCGAGGCTGAGCTCGTCACCAAGCTCAAGGAAGCGAAGGAGGAGCTGTTCAACCTCCGCTTCCAGGCGGCGACGGGCCAGCTCGAGACTCACGGACGGCTTCGGGAAGTGAAGCGGGAGATCGCCCGCATCTACACCGTGATGCGGGAGCGTGAGCTCGGCATCGTCGAGTTCGCCGAGGAGCCCGTGGAGGAGTCCACCGATGAGTGAGCAGAACACCGAGACGCGGAACTACCGCAAGATCCGTGAGGGTCTCGTGGTCAGCGACAAGATGGACAAGACCGTCGTCGTCGCCGTCGAGGACCGCGTCAAGCACCCGCTGTACGGCAAGATCATCCGCCGTACCACGAAGTACAAGGCGCACGACGAGGCCAACGCCTGTGGCGTGGGCGACCGGGTTCGTCTCATGGAGACCCGGCCGATGTCCGCCACCAAGCGGTGGCGCGTCGTGGAGATCCTTGAGAAGGCCAAGTAGCTGGCAGCCGCCGCCAAGCGGCTGAGGATCGAATCCGCCAGGCTCACAACGAGAACCGGCGTGAAATACAGGAGTTGACGTGATCCAGCAGGAGTCGCGACTCAAGGTCGCCGACAACACGGGTGCCAAGGAGATTCTGTGCATCCGCGTTCTCGGCGGCTCGGGTCGGCGCTATGCGGGCATCGGTGACATCATCGTCGCCACCGTGAAGGACGCCCTTCCCGGTGCCGGCGTCAAGAAGGGTGATGTCGTTAAGGCCGTCGTCGTGCGCACCCGCAAGGAGCGGGGCCGTCCCGACGGCTCCTACATCCGCTTCGACGAGAACGCTGCCGTCCTGATCAAGGACGGTGGCGACCCTCGCGGCACGCGTATCTTCGGCCCGGTCGGCCGGGAGCTGCGCGAGAAGCGGTTCATGCGCATCATCTCGCTGGCGCCGGAGGTGCTCTGATGAAGATCAAGAAGGGCGACGACGTCGTCGTCATCGCCGGCAAGGACAAGGGCGCGACCGGGAAGGTCATCTCGGCAGACCCCAAGCGCGAGCGCGTGGTCGTCGAAGGCGTGAACATGGTGAAGCGCCACACCAAGGAGACGAACCAGGGCCCGCGTGGCGCCAAGGAGGGCGGGGTCGTCACCAAGGAGGGGCCGATCCACGTCAGCAACGTGATGCTGCTGGAGAACGGCAAGCGCACTCGCGTCGGCTACCGCATCAACGACGACGGCACGAAGGTCCGCATCTCGCGCCGTACCGGTAAGGAAATCTGATGACCGCCGACACGACTACGCAGGTCCCCCAGCCGCGGCTCAAGCAGCGTTACCGCGAGGAGATCGCGAAGAAGCTGCAGGACGAGTTCGGCTACGCCAACGTCATGCAGATCCCGGGCGTGACCAAGGTCAAGGTCAACATGGGCGTCGGTGACGCCGCCCGCGACTCGAAGCTCATCGAGGGCGCGGTGCGCGACCTGACCACCATCACCGGACAGAAGCCGGCCGTCGCGCGGGCGAAGAAGTCCATCGCGCAGTTCAAGCTGCGCGAGGGCATGCCGATCGGCGCGCACGTGACGCTGCGCGGCGACCGCATGTGGGAGTTCCTCGACCGCCTGCTGTCGCTGGCGCTGCCCCGGATCCGTGACTTCCGCGGCCTGTCGCCGAAGCACTTCGACGGCAACGGCAACTACACGTTCGGGCTCACCGAGCAGGTGATGTTCCACGAGATCGACCCGGACAAGGTCGACCGCCAGCGCGGCATGGACATCACGATCGTGACCACCGCGACGACCGACGACGAGGGCCGGGCGCTCCTGCGGCACCTGGGCTTCCCGTTCAAGGAGAACTGAGAGATGGCGAAGAAGGCTCTGATCGCCAAGGCGAACCGGAAGCCCAAGCACGCCGTGCGCGCCTACACTCGGTGCTCGCGGTGCGGGCGTCCGCGCGCGGTCTTCCGCAAGTTCGGCCTGTGCCGGATCTGCTTCCGGGAGATGGCGCACCGCGGCGAGCTGCCCGGCATCACCAAGTCCAGCTGGTAACCCACCGGCTTTTCGATAAATGACCGACCGGGCGCCTGATGACAAGGCGCCCACGACCACGTCGTAGGTCCGCAATCGGCGGAAACCGCGGCGAGGAGGGCCAGTAGGCCATGACGATGACCGACCCGATCGCAGACATGTTGACGCGTCTGCGGAACGCGAATTCGGCGTACCACGACACCGTGGGCATGCCGTACTCGAAGATCAAGGCGCACATCGCCGAGATCCTCCAGCAGGAGGGTTACATCTCGGGGTGGAGCGTGGAGGACGCCGAGGTCGGCAAGAAGCTCGTGATCGACCTCAAGTTCGGCCCGAGCCGTGAGCGTTCGATCGCCGGACTCAAGCGGGTGTCCAAGCCGGGCCTGCGGGTCTACGCGAAGAAGGACAACCTGCCGAAGGTCCTCGGTGGTCTCGGCGTCGCGATCATCTCGACGTCCTCCGGCCTGATGACCGACAAGCAGGCCGGCAAGCACGGTGTGGGCGGGGAAGTCCTCGCCTACGTGTGGTGAGGGGAGGGACCCAAGAATGTCGCGCATTGGACGTTTGCCCATTCCCGTCCCCAGCGGCGTCGACGTCAAGGTCGATGGCCAGGAGGTCACGGTCAAGGGCCCCAAGGGCGAACTGAAGCACACGGTCGCCCGGCCGATCGAGGTCGCCCAGGAGGGCGGCGAGATCAAGGTCGGCCGCCCCAGCGACGAGGGACCGGTGCGTGCGCTGCACGGCCTCACCCGCTCGCTGATCAACAACATGGTCATCGGCGTGACGCAGGGCTACAGCAAGACGATGGAGATCGTCGGCGTCGGCTACCGCGTTCAGGCCAAGGGCAGCAACCTCGAGTTCTCGCTCGGCTACAGCCACCCGATCACGGTCGAGCCCCCGGCGGGCATCACCTTCCGTGTCGAGCGGCCGACCCAGTTCGTGATCGAGGGCATCGACAAGCAGAAGGTCGGCGAGGTCGCCGCGAACATCCGCAAGCTGCGCAAGCCGGACCCGTACAAGGGCAAGGGCGTGCGGTACCAGGGTGAGCAGATCCGCCGCAAGGTCGGAAAGGCTGGTAAGTAGACATGGCTGCGAGCAAGACTCAGGTCCGCAAGCGGACCGCGTCGCGCGCCGCGTCGCGGACCCGCCGGCACCTGCGCGTCCGCAAGAAGGTCCAGGGCACGCCGCAGCGGCCGCGCCTGGTCGTGACGCGTTCGACCAAGCACATGTTCGCGCAGATCATCGACGACCTGGCCGGTCACACGCTGGCGTCGGCGTCCACGCTGGACCCCACGCTCCGTACGGCCGAGGGCGACAAGACCGCCAAGGCGCGCAAGGTCGGCGAGCTCCTCGCCGAGCGTGCGCGCGAGGCGGGCATCAGCGCGGTGGTCTTCGACCGCGCCGGGCACCGCTACCACGGCCGCATCGCGGCCCTGGCGGACGGCGCCCGAGAGGGCGGGCTGGACTTCTGATGGCTCGTCAATCGCATCTGATGACGCACGAGAAGAGGAACCACTAATGGCAGCACCACGTCGTGGCGGCGGCGAGCGGCGCGACCGGCGTGATGACCGCCGCGGTGGCGCCGACAAGGGACAGTCGTACATCGAGCGCGTCGTAGCGATCAACCGGGTCGCTAAGGTCGTCAAGGGCGGCCGGCGCTTCAGCTTCACGGCGCTGGTCGTCGTGGGCGACGGCAACGGCACCGTGGGGGTCGGTTACGGCAAGGCCAAGGAGGTGCCCGCGGCGATCGCCAAGGGTGTCGAGGAGGCCAAGAAGCACTTCTTCAAGGTGCCGCGGATCCAGGGCACCATCCCGCACACCACCCAGGGCGAGGAGGCTGCGGGCGTCGTCATGCTCAAGCCAGCCAGCCCCGGTACCGGTGTGATCGCGGGTGGCCCGGTGCGCGCCGTCCTGGAGTGCGCGGGCATCCACGACGTCCTGTCGAAGTCGCTCGGCTCGTCCAACGCCATCAACATCGTCCACGCGACGGTGGCGGCCCTCAAGCAGCTCAACCGGCCCGAGGAGATCGCGGCCAAGCGGGGTCTGCCGATCGAGGATGTCGCCCCGGCCGCGATGCTCCGCGCTCGCGCGGCGGGCAGCGAGCCCCGGCAGGAGGTGGCATCGTGACGAACCTGAAGATCACGCAGGTGAAGTCCAAGATCGGTGGCAAGCAGAACCAGCGTGACACTCTGCGTACGCTCGGGCTCCGGCGGATCGGCGACAGCGTCGTCCGCGAGGACCGCCCCGAGGTGCTCGGGATGATCAACACCGTTCGCCACCTCGTCACCGTCGAGGAGGTCGACTGACATGGGTGCAGAGACTCCGCTGCGGCCGCACCACCTGCGGCCGGCGCCGGGCGCCCACAAGGCCAAGACCCGTAAGGGCCGCGGCGAGGCGTCCAAGGGCAAGACCGCCGGACGCGGCACGAAGGGCACGAAGGCCCGTACCACCGTGCCGACCGGCTTCGAGGGCGGCCAGATGCCGCTGATCCGCCGGGTTCCGAAGCTGAAAGGTTTCAAGAACCCGTTCCGGGTCGAGTACCAGGTCGTCAACGTGGCCAAGATCGCCGAGCTCTTCCCCGAGGGCGGCGAGGTCACGCCGGAGAGCCTCGCGGCGAAGGGCGCCGTGCGCGCCGGCCGCCTGGTGAAGGTGCTGGGCACCGGTGACATCTCCGTAACGGTTCAGGTCAAGGCGCACGCCTTCTCCGGTTCCGCGAAGGAGAAGATCACAGGTGCCGGAGGCACTGCGGAAGAGCTGTGAGTCAAAGCCCTTGCGGGATTCGCCCCCGCCTTGCGGTGGCGGGGGCGGCAATCCCCGCAAGGGCTGTTAGAGTTCGACCGGCGAGACTGTCGCCGCAACTTGAGGATCGACCGAGGCCGTGAGCGGCCGCTGGCCGGAAACCGCGCAGGAGGAATGGTGCTGACCGCGTTCACTCGGGCGTTTCGAACACCCGACCTGCGCAAGAAGCTTCTCTTCACGCTGTTCATCATCGCGGTGTTCCGGCTGGGCTCTCAGCTGCCGGCACCGGGCGTGAACACCGGGGCCGTACACCGATGTGTGGACGTCGTGAGCAAGGGGGCCAACGCCAACGTCTATGGCCTGGTCAACCTGTTCAGCGGCGGCGCGCTGCTGAAGCTTTCGATCTTTGCACTGGGCATCATGCCCTACATCACGGCGAGCATCATCCTTCAGTTGCTCACCGTGGTGATCCCGCGCCTGGAAGCGCTCCGCAAGGAGGGCCAGGCGGGGACGACGAAGATCACGCAGTACACCCGTTATCTGACGATCGGCCTCGCGATCCTGCAGGGCACCGGCATCGTCGCCATGGCGAGCACCGGCAACCTGCTCCAGGGCTGCACCGAGGACCTGCTGTGGGACAAGGGCTGGTTCACGATCGTCACGATGGTCATCACCATCACGGCGGGCACCTCGGTGATCATGTGGCTCGGTGAGCTCGTCACCGACCGCGGCGTCGGCAACGGCATGTCGATCCTGATCTTCACCCAGGTCGTGGCGGTCTTCCCGTCCGAGTTCTGGAACATCTACAAGACCAAGGGCGGCTTCGTCTTCGCGATCGTCCTCATCGTGGGCATCGCGATCGTCGCCGGCGTGGTCTTCGTCGAGCAGGCCCAGCGCCGCATCCCGGTGCAGTACGCCAAGCGGATGGTCGGCCGGCGGATGTACGGCGGCACCTCGACCTACATCCCGCTCAAGGTGAACCAGGCCGGCGTCATCCCGGTCATCTTCGCCTCGTCCCTGCTGTACCTGCCGTCGCTGATCGTGCAGATGTGGCACAGCTCGAACCCCGTGGCGACGTTCATCAGCAAGTACCTGGTCAAGGGCGATCACCCGATCTACATGGCCCTGTACTTCCTGCTGATCATCTTCTTCACCTACTTCTACGTGGCGATCACGTTCAACCCGACCGAGGTCGCGGACAACATGAAGAAGTACGGTGGGTTCATTCCGGGTATTCGCCCGGGACGGCCGACCGCCGAGTACCTCGACTACGTGCTCACGCGGATCACCGCTCCCGGCGCGCTGTACCTGGGACTCATCGCGCTGGTCCCGATGGTGGCGTTCGGCATCATCGGAGCGAGCCAGAACTTCCCGTTCGGCGGCACCAGCATCCTGATCATGGTCGGCGTCGGGCTGGACACGGTGAAGCAGATCGAGAGCCAACTTCAGCAGCGTAACTACGAGGGCTTCCTGCGGTAGTGCGAATCGTGCTCGTGGGCCCCCCGGGAGCGGGCAAGGGGACTCAGGCCCAGTTCATCTCATCGCATCTGTCGGTCCCGAAGATTTCGACAGGTGACATTTTCCGCGCCAACGTGAGCGGCAACACGCCCCTCGGCCGCAAGGCCAAGGAGTACATGGACCGAGGTGATCTCGTCCCCGACGAGATCACCATCGCGATGGTGCGTGACCGGCTGGCCGAAGACGACGCGCAGGAGGGCTTCCTGCTCGACGGCTTCCCGCGCAACGTTCCGCAGGCCGAGACTCTCAAGAAGATCCTCGCCGAGATGGACCAGCGGCTGGACCTCGTGCTCGAGCTCGTGGTCGACGACGACGAGGTCGTACGCCGGCTGTCCGGGCGCCGGACCTGCCGCAAGTGCGGAAAGATCTGGCACGTGGCGTTCGACCCGCCCTCCAAGGAGGGCGTCTGCGACGTCTGCGGCGGCGAGCTGTTCCAGCGCGACGACGACCGCGAGGAGACCATCAGGCACCGCCTGGAGGTCTACCAGGAACAGACTGCGCCCCTCGCGTCGTTCTACGCCGATGAGGGCATCCTGGTCGGCATCGACGCGACAGGGCCCGTCGAAGAGGTCACCGAGCGGGCTCTCGCCGCGCTCCGCCCATTCACCGACTGACCGCGCAAACCGACGAGCGAGCGCAGTGGCCGGTGAGGTACGAGCCGGCCGCGTAGTGAGTGAGGAGGTTGTGCGCGGCGATGAGTGCTGCGCAAACCGACGAGCGAGCGCAGTGGCCGGTGAGGTACGAGCCGGCCACGAAGCGCGTGTGCGAATGAGCGCGGCAGCGAGTCCCGCGGTGGCGAGGTGCGCCGGATCCCTCCCGACGCGCTCGGATCTACCTGCGGAGCATAAGAGTGTGGAAGAAGCGTAAGCCGGCCATTCAGATCAAGTCCCGTGGCGAACTGGAAGTGATGCGGGAGGCCGGCCTGGTCGTCGCCCGTACGCTGCAGCGGCTCACCGAGGCCGTCAAGCCGGGCATCACGACGGCGGACCTGGACGCGATCGCGGAGGAGTCGATCCGGTCCGAGGGCGCGACGCCGTCGTTCAAGGGCTACCAGGGGTTCCCCGCCTGCATCTGTACCTCGATCAACGAGGAGATCGTGCACGGCATCCCGAGCCCGTCCAAGGTGCTGGCCGAGGGTGACGTCATCTCGATCGACTGCGGCGCGATCGTCGACGGCTGGCACGGCGACTCGGCGGTGACGGTTCCGGTCGGGGAGATCACGCCGGAGGAGCGCAGGCTGCTGGAGGTCTGCGAGGAGTCGATGTGGCGGGGGCTGGCGGCCGGGAAGGTCGACGCTCGGCTCAGCGACATCGGTCATGCGATCGAGACCTACATCCGCGGGCAGGGCGAGTACGGCATCGTCGAGGAGTACGTCGGCCACGGCATCGGCACCGAGATGCACATGGACCCGGCGGTGCCCAACTACGGGCTGCCGGGCCGTGGACCGGTCCTGGTGCCGGGCATGTGCTTCGCGGTCGAGCCGATGGTCAACCTCGGTACGGCGGAGACGCTGCTGCTCGACGACGAGTGGACCGTCATCACCGGTGACGGACGCCGCTCTGCGCACTTCGAGCACACCTTCGCCGTCACGGAGGACGGCCCCTGGGTGCTCACCGCACTCGACGGCGGCGCCCGCCTCAAGGGCGCCTGACCGCTCGCAGGGCCGCAGGTCACGTCAAAGACCGTTCGACGGCCGTACGTCACGTCAAAGAGCGCACGACGGCCGCGCGCAACGTCCGAGACCGTTCGACGGCCGCGCGTCCGGCCTGGCGGGCGCGCTGCGGGGCGGCCGGCAAGATCGGCCGGGGCGGTGGTCGTGGAAAGCGGCGTTCTGCGGCGTAGCCTCTGATTAAGGAATCCGGGGGTTCCTGAGGGAGAGGATCGACGATGCCGCTCAATCCTGAGATCCGCGCCTCCGACGCCGATCGCGATCGGGTCGCGGCGGCGCTGCGGGAGCACTGTGCTCAGGGACGGATCGCCGTCGACGAGCTCAACGAGCGCCTCGACCTCGCCTACCGCGCCCGGACGCTGGGTGACCTGCAGAAGGTCACCAGCGACCTGCCCGAGGAGGACATGTACGAGCTGCCGGTGCCGGCGTACCGGCAGTCGACTCCGGCCCGCCGTCCCGGGAACGGTCTCTACCGGAAGGGCATGCGGGCGGGCTGGGCGACGTACGCGTCGGTCAACCTGGTCTGCATCGTGATCTGGCTGCTCACCGCCGTGACGGCGGGCGCCTGGTACCCCTGGTGGATCTGGGTGGCCGGTCCGTGGGGCGCGCTCATGCTGGCCGGGCAGCTCTTCGGCGGCTCCGAGGAGCACCGCTAGGGCCTGTCCGGTGGATCTTGTGATGTTCCGCAGGACTGTACGAGATCAGGCTGATCACTGCCTGATCGTGCGGCCGTGCTGCCCTGGCCCATGATCCGCCGGACGCGCCCTAGATTCCCGAGACCGACCTCGTCCGCGCGGCGACCGAGGTCACCCGGGACGCCGCGGACGACCCGGTGGTCGGGGACACGGTGTTCCACCACTCTCGGCGCGTCTTCCTGTGGGGAATGCTCAAGTCCCGGGCGCGGGGGGTGGACGTCGACCCCGAACTCGCCTACGTGGGCGGCGTGTTCCACGACCTCGGACTGACCCGGAAGTTCCGTACCACCGGGCAGCGCTTCGAGATCGACGGCGCGGATGCCGCGTACGGGTTCCTCCGCGATCACGGCCGGTCCGAGGGCGAAGCCCGCGACGTCTGGCTCGCCATCGCCCTTCACACCACGCCCGAGGTGCCGCTGCGCCTGGGACCCGAGGTGGGCGTGGCCACGCTCGGGGTGGAGACCGACGTGCTCGGCCTCGACCTCGACCAGATCAGTGACGCCGACAGGCGGGCCGTAGTCCTGGCCCACCCTCGACCGGATTTCAAGCGCCGAATCCTGCGCGCGTTCTACGAGGGCATGGCGGACCGGCCCGACACCACCTTCGGCACCATGAACGACGACGTCCTCGCGTACTTCGACCCGGCCTTCGAGCGGGCGGACTTCGTCCAGATCATCCAGAGCAACGCCTGGCCGGAATGAGATTGGCCGCCGCGGACGAGGACGGACGGCACCTCGTCGCGCGCAGGGTCGTCCTGCGTCGCCCGGGCGCCCGCGACCAACGGGCCGCGACCAACGGGTTGAGATCAACGAGTTGGGGTCGGTGGGATGAAACGCGGTCGTTCCGGTGTTGGACGGTGCGGGGAGTGGGTCCCGCGACACGAGGCCGGTGCCGATTTCGGATTTCGTGTCGCGTGACGTAGACTCTTTTGTCGGTCCCGTGTTGGCTCATGCCCGCATGCCTCTCAGGCGTGTTCGGGTGTCCCGCGGTGGCCGTTCTCCTGACGAACCGATCAGCGAAGCGCGGAGGACATGCCCAAAAAAGAAGGGGCCATCGAAATCGAGGGCACCGTCGTCGAGTCGCTCCCGAACGCCATGTTCCGGGTAGAGCTCGACAACGGGCACAAGGTGCTCGCCCACATCAGCGGGAAGATGCGGATGCACTACATCCGGATCCTGCCCGACGACCGCGTCGTCGTGGAGTTGAGCCCCTACGACCTCACGCGCGGTCGGATCGTCTACCGATACAAGTAACCACCCACTGGGGTTGCCTTCCCCGCGTATAGTCGGTTGGTGAGCCGCTTGTGCGTGTTCGCCTATGGCTCGGCAGCGCGGGGGTGACCCTGTACGAGGAGACCCAGTGAAGGTCAAGCCGAGCGTCAAGAAGATCTGCAGCAAGTGCCGCATCATCCGGCGGCACGGCCGGGTCATGGTCATCTGCGATGACCCGCGCCACAAGCAGCGTCAGGGCTGACAACTGAACAGGCCGCGCCACGGGTGACCTGGCGCGGTCGCGCATATTCCGACGTTCCGCGGCTCCGATGAGGAGCAACCCCCGGTCGGAGGCCGGGGCCCCGCCCGGGCAGGGGCGGGGATGCGGGGCGCAGACCTCCGTGAAACAGAAGGGAACTGCCCGAGATGGCACGCCTCCTCGGCGTCGACCTCCCGCGCGACAAGCGCCTCGAGGTCGCTCTCACCTACATCTTCGGCATCGGCCGTACCCGTGCCCTCGAGACGCTGAAGGAAACCGGCATCAGCGGTGACCGTCGCGTCCACGAGCTCGGTGACGACGAGCTGATCCAGCTCCGTGACTGGATCGAGGCCAACTACCGGATCGAGGGCGACCTGCGCCGCGAGATCCAGGCCGACATCCGTCGCAAGATCGAGATCGGCTGCTACCAGGGCATCCGACACCGCCGGGGCCTGCCGGTGCACGGTCAGCGGACGCAGACCAACGCGCGTACGCGCAAGGGCAAGAAGAAGACCGTCGCCGGCAAGAAGAAGGCCGGCAAGAAGTAGTAGTCCTCGGCCCCCGCCCGGGGCCGACGGATCGACGACCTCCAGGAGATTTGAGAGCAGATGCCGCCAAAGAGCCGCGCCGGCGCCAAGAAGGTGCGCCGGAAGGAAAAGAAGAACGTCGCTCACGGGCACGCCCACATCAAGAGCACGTTCAACAACACGATCGTCACGATCACGGACCCCGTGGGCGCCGTGATCTCCTGGGCCAGCGCCGGTCACGTGGGCTTCAAGGGCTCGCGTAAGTCGACGCCGTTCGCCGCTCAGATGGCTGCCGAGGCCGCCGCCCGCCGCGCCATGGAGCACGGCATGCGCAAGGTCGACGTCTTCGTGAAGGGCCCCGGTTCGGGCCGTGAGACCGCGATCCGGTCGCTGCAGGCGACCGGCCTCGAGGTCGGTTCGATCCAGGACGTCACCCCGGTGCCGCACAACGGCTGCCGGCCGCCCAAGCGCCGCCGCGTCTGAGTTAGGGAAGAGAGAGATGGCTCGATACACCGGCGCCGACTGCAAGCTGTGCCGCCGCGAGAAGATGAAGCTGTTCCTCAAGGGCAGCAAGTGCGAGGGCCCGAAGTGCCCGATCGAGATCCGCCCGTACCCGCCGGGTGAGCACGGTCGCGGCCGTCCCAAGGAGAGCGAGCACATGCTCCAGCTCCGGGAGAAGCAGAAGGCCCGCCGCATCTACGGCGTCCTCGAGGCCCAGTTCGTCAACTACTACAAGGAGGCGAACCGCCGGACGGGCAAGACGGGTGACAACCTGCTGAGCCTGCTCGAGCGCCGCCTCGACAACGTGGTCTACCGCGCGGGCTTCGCCAAGAGCCGCGACATGGCCCGGCAGCTGGTCAAGCACGGCCACTTCCTGGTCAACGGCAAGAAGGTCGACATCCCGTCGTACCGCGTCAGCGAGCGCGACATCATCGAGGTGCGCCAGAAGTCCCTCGAGGACACCCCCTTCGTGGTGGCGCGCGCCGAGGCCGGCGACAGCCGGGTCCCGGCGTGGCTCGAGGTCGTCCCCGACCGGATGCGCATCCTCGTGCACTCCCTCCCGGTCCGGCAGCACATCGACGCGCCGGTCCAGGAGCAGCTCATCGTCGAGTGGTACGCCAAGCGCTGACGTCCACTCGTGCGGGCGCACGCCTCACGGCGTGCGCCCCGCAGTGCGAGATCGCGGCAGTCAAATAGCGGGCGCCGCGGGAAGGAAGTAAGAAATGCTCATCGCCCAGCGACCGACTCTCACCGAAGAGCAGGTCGACGAGTTCCGGTCGCGATTCACGATCGAGCCGCTGGAGCCGGGCTTCGGCTACACCATCGGCAACTCGCTCCGCCGTACGCTCCTGTCCTCCATCCCGGGTGCCGCCGTCACGAGCATCCGGATCGAGGGCGTGCTGCACGAGTTCTCCACGATCCCGGGCGTCAAGGAGGATGTCACCGACATCATCCTGAACCTCAAGGAGCTCGTCGTCTCCTCCGAGCACGACGAGCCGGTCGTGATGTACCTCCGCAAGCAGGGCCCCGGTGAGGTCACCGCCGCCGACATCGCGCCGCCGGCCGGTGTCGAGGTGCACAACCCCGAGCTCCACATCGCCACGCTGAACAACAAGGCGAAGCTGGAGATGGAGCTCACCGTCGAGCGTGGTCGTGGCTACGTCTCCGCCGCGCAGAACAAGCAGCCGGGCCAGGAGATCGGCCGGATTCCGATCGACTCGATCTACTCCCCGGTCCTGAAGGTCACCTACAAGGTCGAGGCGACGCGTGTCGAGCAGCGCACCGACTTCGACCGGCTGATCGTGGACGTCGAGACCAAGCCCGCCATGCTGCCGCGCGACGCGGTGGCGAGCGCCGGCAAGACCCTGGTCGAGCTGTTCGGCCTGGCCCGGGAGCTCAACGTCGAGGCCGAGGGCATCGACATGGGCCCGTCCCCGACGGACGCCGCGCTCGCGGCGGACCTGGCGCTGCCGATCGAGGAGCTCAACCTCACGGTCCGGTCCTACAACTGCCTCAAGCGCGAGGGCATCCACACCGTGGGTGAGCTCGTGGCCCGCAGCGAGCAGGACCTGCTCGACATCCGCAACTTCGGCGCCAAGTCGATCGAAGAGGTCAAGCAGAAGCTCAACGACATGGGCCTCACGCTGAAGGACTCCCCGCCCGGGTTCGACCCGACGGCGGCGGCGGACGCCTACGGCGACGAGGACCAGAGCTACGCCGAGACCGAGCAGTACTGAGCGGCACCGGGCAGTACTGAGTCTGACTGATGGTCGGTGGCGGCCCGCGGGCCGCCACCGGTCACCGACACTCGGCGGGGCCGTGGCCCCGCCGGACCGACACCGGTACCTCGTACGGCCGGTGCGGGTTGAAACAAGGAGAAGGATCAATGCCCACGCCCACCAAGGGCCCTCGTCTCGGCGGCAGCCCGTCGCACCAGCGCATCATCCTGGCGAACCTCGCCACCGCGCTGTTCGAGCACGGCCGCATCACGACGACCGAGGCCAAGGCCCGGCGGCTGCGCCCGCTGGCGGAGAAGCTGATCACCAAGGCCAAGCGCGGTGACCTCGCCGCGCGGCGCCAGGTCCTCACCGTCGTGCGGGACAAGGGCGTCGTCCACACGCTCTTCACCGAGATCGGCCCGCGGTTCGAGAACCGCCCGGGTGGCTACACCCGGATCACCAAGCTCGGCCCGCGCAAGGGCGACAACGCCCCCATGGCGCTGATCGAGCTGGTCGAGGAGGCCGCGCCGTCCGCGGTGACGACCCGGACGACGGCCGCTCCGGCCACCGAGGCCCCGGCGCCCGCCGCCGAGGAGACCGAGGAGACCCCGGCGGCGACCGAGGAGCCGGCGGCCGAGGCCCCGGCCGCGGAGGCCGCGGCGGACGACACCGAGGCCGAAGAGAAGTAGTAGGCAACGTTTACGACGAAGCCCGCCGTGCCCCTACGGGACGGCGGGCTCGTTGTTTGAAAGACTTGGGTCCGACGAGCTCGGCCGCCGGTTCCGGCGCCACCCGGCCGCCGGCAGGCGGGAGCCGTCGATCCGCATCGCGACGTTCACCCCTCAGGGACGTTCGCTCTTCAGTGAAGGAGAAGCCGGTGGTCCGCCGTCCGCGCCTCCGCCCGAAGGCCGAGGGGCTCGGCGTGCCCGCGTGGCACGCCGGGACGCGACTCCGCCGCGCCGTCACCGACTCGCTCACGGTAACAGAAGGGGGGAGGCGGCGTTCCGCGTTCGGTCCGAGGGCCGAGACCGACGCGCCGCGATCCCGATGACCGCTCTCGTACGACTCCGGCTCGACCTCGCCTACGACGGGTCGGGTTTCGCGGGCTGGGCGCGGCAGCCGGGGCGGCGCACCGTCCAGGGTGTCATCGAGGACGCGCTGGGCCGGGTGCTGCGGCTGGACCCACCGCCGGTCCTCACGGTCGCGGGCCGTACGGACGCCGGGGTGCACGCGCGCGGCCAGGTCGCGCACGTGGTGGTTCCCGTGGCGGCCTACTCCCAGGTGGGCGGCACGCTGCCGCGCCGGATGGCCGGAGTGCTCCCGCCCGACGTACGGATCTGGCGGATCGCGCAGGCGCCCGACGGCTTCGACGCGCGGTTCTCCGCGCTGTCGCGTCGCTACGCGTACCGGGTCTGCGACAACCCGGTGGGCGTCGACCCGATGCGCCGCCACGAGGTGCTGTGGCACCCCCGTCCTCTCGACCTGGACCGGATGAACGCCGCCACCGCGCTGCTGCTCGGCGAGAACGACTTCGCCGCGTACTGCCGTAAACGTGAGGGCGCGACGACGATCCGGCGGCTGCTGCGGTACGACTGGGAGCGCGAGTCGGCCGACGTCGCCGTCGCCACGGTCGTGGCCGACGCCTTCTGCCACTCCATGGTGCGCGCCATCGTGGGCGCGCTGCTGTCGGTCGGCGACCGGCGGCGTCCGGTCGACTGGCCGGCCGAGGTCCTGTCCGCCGGTGTCCGGGACTCGGCGGTGCAGGTGCTCCCGCCGCACGGCCTGACGCTGGAGGAGGTCACGTACCCGGAGGCCGGCCTGCTGGCCAGCCGTGCCCAGGAGACCCGCCGCGTCCGGGTCCTCGGCGGGACCGCCCCCGAGGAGCGCCAGGCCGGCTGACGCCCCTCGTGCGGTGGGGAAGTCCGGGGCACGGAGCCGAGGCACGTGTTCCGGCTCCCAGTGCGGGACGGCACGCGTGGCCGGTGGGTCAGCTCTTCTCGCGGACCTCGATCGGCTTGACGGTGTCGTCCCGGAAGCCGTTCGCGACGTCCCTGAGCGTTTTGTCGCCCGACTTGAACCTGTGCCCGTCGGCGTACATCGCGTACGCGTAGATGATGTACCGGCCGCGCTGGACGCTCACCGCCCAACCGCCCGCCTGGTCGATCTTCGGAGCGCCGCTGGCCTTCATCCCGCGGAACCATTTGTCGTAGTGGGCGGGGTCCTGGGCTTTCATCGCCGCGGCCGCGGCGGCGTCGGTGGGCATCGCCGCGATGCCCGTCGTCACCGCGATCTTGTTGTCGTCCGAGACGAATGTCGCCCGTACGACCCGGCGGCAGTGCTGACGGGTCAGCTCCTTGCTGAAGGTGCCGTTGGCGGTCAGGTCGCAGTGGTCGTTCGGGACGGTCTTCATCCGGATGAACGAGTGGCCCGCGATCTGCAGCGTCGGGTCGGGGAACACCTCGGTGACGCTGAGCGGCTTGGGGTCCTTCTTCTCGTCCCTGATGTCGATGGGCGTCGGCTTGGGCTTCGGTTTCGGCTTGGGCTTCGCCGACGTGTTGGTGGGCGTCGGAGCGGCCGCGCTGGGCGTGGGCGGCGGCTGCGAGACATGGGTCGGGCGAGCGGCGGCCGTGTGCTCCTTCGGCGCGTCGTTGGACACCGTGGTGTAGGCGATGACGCCACCGCCGCCGAGCACCAGCGCGGCGAGCGCGCCGGCGCCGATGAGGAGCGCCCCACGGGCCCCGGCGGCGCCCGCGGCGCCGCGCGAGGGCCGGCCGGGACCACGCGGGCCGTCGGGTCCTCCGGCGTGCGGGCCCGGGCCAGGGTCGCCGGAGCCGATCTGCGGAGTGGGACGCGTGGCGCCCATCTCCGGCTCCGGGTCGGGCTCCGGCGGGGCCTCGGGGACCGTGCCCGGCGGCAGGATCGCGTCGGGGGTGAGCGGCGGCAGGGTGTTCTCCGCCGCGGAGGACGGCGGGCCCTCCGTCCGCAGCGGTACGGGCAGTTTGGGCAGGGCGCCGCCCGTCTCGGGCTCCAGGACGTCCGTCACGGTCTTCTCGGCGGCGCCCTGGATCAGGCCCGGCTCGGGCGAGGCCGGGCCGTCGGCGGGGCCGTGGGCGGCGTTCGAGACGTCCGTGGCCCCGCCGGACGTGGAGCCCGGGCCGGACGTGGAGCCCGGAGCGGCGTGGTGCTGCTGGGAGGCGTCTGCCGGACGCTGGGGAGACGCGCCCGCCGTGCTGGGGCCGGTCGGCCGGTCGGAACGGAGGTCCGAGGGCGTCGCGGCCGTCGGTCGCTGCGGCGGGGCCGTCGTCCGGTCCTCCGCGTCGGGCGCGGGCGATCCGGGACGAGGGGGTGGCGGGGTCATGCTCTCCTCGGCGTCGTCGGGCGTCGGGGGCGGTCCGGAACGGGCCGGGTCGTCCGGCGACGCATCGGCGGCCTGGGGGGTCGCGAGGGGATTCTCAGCCGGTGCGCGGCGGCCTGGTGGTGCCGGTTGCGGCGGAGGCTCCGACCCTTCCGTTACGGACGGTACAAAAGTCACGTCACGGCCAGACATGGGTCACTAGAGTATTAGCGCGCGGTTGTCCATTATGCGGGTTTGCCGACCATTGACCGGTAGTTCAGGGCCGGTCGCAGATTGCTACCGATCGTCACATTCTGCACGAATGCGGTCACGCCGCTGTAGTCACTCTGCGCAATCTTCTTGCCATTCGGGTACTGCACCCAGCTCATGATCAGGTAGTGGCCCTCGGGGTCCGCGGTCGTCAGCGACAGGCCCTTGCCGACCTTGCTGGTGCTCCCCGCCCCGGGCAGGGGCAGGATGTACGCGTCCTTCGGGCGGGACGCCCGCTGCGCGGCCTTGGCCGTGGTCTCGGTCTTGAGATTGACCACGCCGATGGTGCCGACGAACTTGCCGTTGGTGTACGTCGCTCGCAGCACCTGCGTGCACCCCGCCTTGACGAGGGCCTTGCGGAAGGTGGTGCCATGTACGCCGTTCGCGCACTTGGTGTCCGAACGCCGCGTGGTCAGCACGTAGGTGCGCCCGCCGGCCTTGAACCTCTTGTTCTTGAAGACCTCGGCCAGGGTGAGCGGCTTCGGGTCCGTCGTCCGTGAGGCGAGCTGCTGCCCCTTGCCGGTCTCGGTCGGCGTGGGGGTGGGGACCGCGGTCGGGGTCTGCGGGGGCGCCGCGGCGGGCTTGGAGGCCATCGCGGTCGGCTTCGGCTTGGGGTCGCCGCCGCCCGAGGACAGCGCGAGCGCCGATCCGCCGCCGATGACGACGACGCCCGCGGCGACGGCCGCGCCGATGATCAGCGGCTTCTTCTTGCTCCCGCCCGACCGCTCGTCGCCGCCGGGCGCGAACGCGAGCGCGTCCTGGCCGCCCCCGCCCGGCACCGCGCCGTACCGGCCGGGTCCGCCGGGTCCACCGGGCCCGCCGTCGTAACCGCCCGGAGCGTCATAGCCGCCCGGAGCGTCGTACCGGCCCGCGCCGCCGTACGGGTCGTCCTCGGGACCGCCGGGTCCGGCGCCGTAGCCGCCGGCACCGTAACCGCCGGCGTCCTGGCCGTAGGACCGCGTCTCCGGCCCGTAACCGCCCTGCTGCTCGGCGGCGTACCCGTCGTAGGAGCCCGGACCGCCGTACGGGCCGGCGGGGTCCGCGTCCTGGGACGGGCCGGAGCCGTACGAGGGATCGAAGAGCGAACCGCCGCGGGAGGCCTGGTCCTCGGCCGGGCCGTACGGCGACTGCGGCGGCTGCGGAGATGCCCAGCCGCCGGGTTGCTGTTTATCACCCGGAAAAGCCATGAACGCGACCCTACCTGCTCATATGCGTGTTCAGGCGGTTACTTAAAGCCGAAGTCCTGCGTCCACCAGGGGCCGCCCGAGCCATAGGCGACGCCGACTCCGATGGCTTTCAGACTGCAGTTCAGAATGTTCGCCCGGTGGCCGGGACTCTTCATCCAGCCTTGTACGACGGCCTCCGGGGTGGCGTAGCCCTTGGCGATGTTCTCCGCGCCGGGGCTCGTGTAACCGGCCGCCTTGATGCGGTCCCAGGGGGTCCGCCCGTCCGGCGAGTTGTGGTCGAAGTAATTCCGGTCACGCATGTCCGCGGAGTGCAACCGCGCCGCCGTCCGCAGCCCGGTGTCGATCCGCAGGGCCGTGCAGCCGTGCGCGGCCCGCTGGGCGTTGGTGAGGCGCACCACGGCGTTCTCCGCCGCCGCCTGCCTGCTCGTGGTCTTCGACGGCGTGGGGGCGGCCGTGGAGGACCGGGTGGCGCGCGGGGTGGCGCTGTGCTTGGGCGTCTTCCGCTTCGCCGGGCTCTTGGACCGGTGAGCCGACGTGGCCGGGCGGGCCGACGGGCTCACGTCGGCGGAGGGACGTACGGCCGATCCCTCGGGGCTGGGGAAGACGGCGACGTCGCGCGCGGGCGTGGTGGCCGGTGTCGGATTGTGCTGCTGCGCGGCACTCCAGAGCGATCGGGCGGCGATGCCGCCGGAGACGAAGACCGCGATGGCCAGCAGAACGAATGCCTGGACGCGGCGTTTGACGCGCTTCGCGGACAGGGGATCCTCCCGGGGGGCTGCGGAGGACCAGCACTATATGCCCGCCAAGCGGGTCAAGTCCGGCGTTCTCCGATAGTTCCCGGTATAGGGTGTCCAAGAGGACAGCCGTACGATCGTCGCGTCGTGACGATGGAGGACGGTCCCGGACGCTCGCTTTGCCCGCTGGCGTGTGGACCGGTATTCTGCTAGTTCGTTGTGTGCGTCAGCGTGCCCGTCAGCGGGTCGCTCGACCCACCGGGCCTGCGGCGGCAAGGCCGTCCGGCGGACCCATCTCTGTTGTCAGACACGAAACGAAGGCTTACGACCGTGCGCACCTACACCCCTAAGCCTGCTGACGTCCAGCGTCAGTGGCACGTCATCGACGCGACCGATGTCGTGCTGGGTCGGCTGGCCAGCCAGGTCGCAACGCTGCTTCGGGGTAAGCACAAGCCGATCTACGCCCCGCACCTCGACACGGGTGACTTCGTCATCATCATCAACGCCGACAAGGTGGCGCTGTCGGGCAAGAAGCTCGAGCAGAAGAAGGCCTACCGCCACTCCGGTTACCCGGGTGGTCTGCGGTCCGTCGCCTACTCCGACCTGATGAAGAAGAACCCCGAGCGTGCGGTCGAAAAGGCGATCAAGGGCATGCTTCCCAAGAACACGCTGGGCCGCAAGATGTTCGGCAAGGTGAAGGTCTACGCCGGCCCCGACCACCCGCACCAGGCTCAGCAGCCGGTGCCCTACGACATCAAGCAGATCGCGCAGTAACGCGCGGCATCCGAAAGAGATCCTGAGGAGTACCGTGGCCGAGCCCACCGGTGTCGAGACGTCCTTCGAGGGCGCCGAGTTCGAAGAGTACGTGGGGGACTACACCACCGAGTCCCCGGAGGTCGTCGCCGACGAAGCTCCGCGCCCGGTGCTGACCGGCCCGGCCGCCGGCACCGGCCGTCGCAAGGAGGCCATCGCGCGCGTCCGCATCGTCCCGGGCTCCGGGAAGTGGACGATCAACGGTCGCTCCCTGGACACGTACTTCCCCAACAAGGTCCACCAGCAGGTCGTGAACGAGCCGTTCGTGACCCTGGGCCTTGAAGACCAGTTCGACGTCATCGCCCGCGTGGGCGGCGGCGGCGTGACCGGCCAGGCCGGTGCGCTGCGCCTCGGCATCGCGCGCGCCCTGCAGCTGGTCGACCCGGACAACCGCCCGGCCCTGAAGAAGGCCGGCTTCCTGACTCGTGACGCGCGGGCCAAGGAGCGGAAGAAGTACGGCCTCAAGAAGGCCCGTAAGGCTCCGCAGTACAGCAAGCGTTGATCGCGCCTGTCCACCGGCCCGGTTCCGCCCAGGTGGCGGCTCAGAGCTTGTTCCGGGCTCGTGGACAGGATTTCGGCGGTCCCGCCCTCCGGCGGGACCGCTGATCGCTTTTTTCCGGGGTCGCGGCCCGGCGGGCGTGTCCGGACGCGACCGTTTCGTGCGTTCGATCGTGGGGTGTTGTGGTGGCGCGTCTGTTCGGAACCGACGGCGTACGCGGAGTCGCGAATCGCGACCTGACGGCTTCCCTGGCGCTGGACCTGTCGGTCGCGGCCGCCCGCGTCCTCGGTGAGGTCGGCGCGTTCGAGGGGCACCGTCCCGTCGCCGTCGTCGGCCGGGATCCACGCGCCTCCGGTGAGTTCCTGGAGGCCGCCGTCGTCGCCGGGCTCGCCTCCGCCGGGGTCGACGTGCTCCGGCTCGGCGTGCTGCCGACGCCGGCCGTGGCGTACCTCACCCAGTCGCTGGGCGCGGACCTGGGCGTGATGCTGTCCGCCTCGCACAACCCCGCCCCCGACAACGGCATCAAGTTCTTCGGCCGGGGCGGGCACAAGCTCGCCGACGAGATCGAGGACCAGGTCGAGGCCCACCTCGGCGAGGACTGGTCCGGCCCGACCGGCCCCGGCGTGGGGCGGGTCCGCGACGCGCACGGCGAGGTCGAGAGTTACATCGCGCACCTGCTGTCGACCCTGCCCGGCTCGCTGGACGGCCTGAAGGTCGTCGTCGACTGCGCGCACGGCGCCGCCTCGGGCGTCTCTCCGGAGGCCCTGCGCCGCGCCGGTGCGACGGTGATCGCGATCGGCGCCTCGCCCGACGGCCTGAACATCAACGACGGGTACGGCTCGACCCACCTGGAGCGCCTGCAGCGCGCCGTGGTGGAGAACGGCGCAGACGCCGGCATCGCCCACGACGGCGACGCCGACCGTTGCCTCGCGGTCACGGCCTCCGGCGAGGCCATCGACGGCGACCAGATCATGGCGATCCTGGCCCTGGAGCTGCGCGACACCGGAAAGCTGCCCGGCGACACGGTCGTCGCGACCGTCATGTCGAACCTCGGGTTCAAGCTCGCGATGCGCGACCAGGGTCTCAACGTCGTTGAGACCGCGGTCGGCGACCGGTACGTCCTGGAGGCGATGAAGGCCGGCGGGTACGCCTTCGGCGGCGAGCAGTCCGGCCACGTCATCATGCTCGACCACGCCACCACCGGGGACGGCGTGCTCACCGGGCTGCACCTGCTGTCCACGATCGCCCACCGCCGTCGCCCGCTCGACGAGCTGGCGAAGGTCATGAACCGCCTCCCGCAGGTGCTGATCAACGTCAAGGGCGTCGACAAGTCCAAGGCCAAGACCTCTCCCGAGCTGGCCGCCGCCGTCCAGGCCGCCGAGACCGAGCTGGGGGACGGCGGCCGGGTGCTCATCCGCCCGAGCGGCACCGAGCCCATGGTGCGCGTTATGGTCGAGGCCCAGACCGAGGACCAGGCCCGTGCCGTCGCCGAGCGCCTCGCCGAGGCCGTCCGCACCGCCCTCTGACCGCGGACCGCACGACCTTCGTCATCGCTTTACGCGACCGGTCGATACCGTCCGTCACCATGCGGGTACGCCGATCACGACGGCTGCGCCGCCCAGCGGCGGTTCCCACGAGGCGAAGGTCGAGTACCCATGGCATCAGTGGCGCGTGTCACCGAGATCAGCGCGATCTCGGAGTCGAGTTTCGAGGACGCCGTGAAGGTCGGCATCAGCCGGGCCGCGGAGACCCTGCGCAAGCTCCAGTCCGCCTGGATCAAGGAGATGGAGGTCCAGCTCTCCGAGGACGGGAACATCAGCGGCTACAAGGTCAACATGCTGGTCACGTTCGTCCTCGAGTGACACCGCGGGTCGATCGCCCGATCCGATGACAGGCGATCGACCCTGAGCGCGGGATCAGTCGGTGCCGGTGATGGAGAGCGTGCGCAGCTTCCACCCGGCGTACGCGACGCCGACGACGGTGACGACGATCAGCAGCGGGACCGCCGTGGACGAGCCGACGCTCGCCTTGACCGCAGTGGCGTTGCTCACCATGTCGGTGACGCTGATGCCCCACTGGCGGATCGACAGGGTCTTGGCGCCGGAGGCGTACCGGGCGATGAGGTTCTCCCAGACCAGCGCGTAGATCAGGCCGATCGTCACCGCGAACCGGCTGAGCACCGCGATCGCGAGGAACAGCGCGCAGTAGGCGACGCCGGCGACCAGCGCCCCCATCGCGAAGCCGGTCGCCAGGCCCGCGGTCAGCCCGGTCATGATGACGCCCGCGACGAACATCGGCACGACGCCGAAGGCGACCACGAGGACGACCGCGACCACGTACTTCGTCGTGGAGATCACCGGCCGCGCGATCGGCTTGGTCATGATGTACATGATCTGGCCGTCGTCGATCTCCGGCCCGATCACGCCGGTGCCCGCGAGCAGCGCGAGCAGCGGCAGCAGCGCCCCGAGCCCGAACTGCGTGAGCAGCATCGTGGCGTTGTCCAGGTCGGCGTGCCCGCTGACCCGCAGGCCGATGCTGAGGACCAGCAGCAACGCGGGCAGGAGGAACAGCAGCAGGATCCGCCGCCTGCTCAGCATGGCGCGGAACGTGATGGAAGCAATGACAGGGTTCACGACGCCACCAAGTACGAGAAGACGCTTTCGAGGGACTCGTCGGCGGGGGCGACCTCCCACAGCCGGATGTCCGCCTCACGCGCCACCTGCGGCAGCACGAGGGAGAACCGCCGGAAGTCGACGGCCTCGATCTCGAGACCGCCGGAGGTCAGCTCGACCCCGCGCGTCGACGAGTCGGCGATGAGCGCCGCCGCCAGGCGCCGGTCGTCGCTGGAGCGGACGAGGAACATGTGCGGCCGGTCGGTCATCAGCCGCCGGATGGCGCGGAAGTCGCCGGAGGCGGCGTGCCGCCCGGCGATCACCACCTCGATGTGGTGCGCGAGCCGCTCGACCTCCTCGAGGATGTGCGAGCTGAACAGCACCGTACGGCCCTCGGCGGCCATCTTCCGGATCAGGTCCATCAGGTGCAGCCGCTGGCGCGGGTCCATGCCGTTGAACGGCTCGTCGAGCAGCAGCACCGGCGGGTCGTGGACCAGGGCGGAGGCCATCTTGACCCGCTGCTTCATGCCCTTGGAGTAGTTGCCGATGATCCGGTCGGCCGGGCCGGTCATCTCCACCATGGCGAGGGCGCGTTCGGCGGCGGCCTCGGGGTTCGGCAGGCGGTGCAGCTTGGCCATCGCGCGGACGAACTGGCGGCCGGTGAGGAAGTCGTACGCGGTCTCCCGCTCGGGCACGAGCCCGATGTGGCGGTACACCGACGGGTTCTTCCAGATGCGCTGCCCGTCGACGGTCACCTGTCCACTGGAGGGGGCGAGGAAGCCGCCCATCATGTGGATCAGGGTGGACTTGCCGGCGCCGTTCGGCCCGAGCAGGCCGGTGACGCCCGGCCCGATCGTCATCGTGACGCCGTTGACGGCGACGACGTTGCCGTACCACCGGGAGACGTCCCGGAGTTCGAGCACGCTCACGCTTCCTCCTCGTCCGCGTCGCGCGGGAACGATCGTTGCGGTCGGCTCACTTGGCGCCCGCCTTCCGGAAGCGCAGGTACAGGATCGCGACGCAGCCGACGATGAGGGCGGCGCACACGAGGGTGAACACCGGCCCGCCGAGGCCGGAGGGCGGTGGTTCCGGCGCGGACGCCTTGGCGCGCAGCGCCCAGACCTGCACGCCGTCGACCAGGTTGAACGGGGCGAACATGCCCGCCCACTGGGCGACTCCGAACTGCGTCTGGTTCTCGGCGATGCCCTGGACGGCGGCGACCGCCGTGGTGCTGAGCAGGTACACCGCCATCACCGCCGTGACACCGAACCCGCGGCGCGGCGTGAACGCGGCCACGACCAGTCCGAGACCGGCGAGCACCAGCGCGAAGATCAGGCATCCGGCGAGGGCGGCGAGCCAGTGCACGGTGTGGGAGCCGATGTGCTTCTGCTTCGTGACGAGCGCGCCGATGTACAGGATCGTCACCGGTGTCGCCAGCAGCATGTACAGCGCGGTCGCGAACGCGCCGTACTTGGCCAGGACGTAGTCGAGACGGCTCATCGGCCGGGAGAAGTACAGCGGGGTGACGTGGAACCGCAGGTCGCGGGAGGCCAGCACCGGCGCCTGCGCCGCCAGGAAGATCGCGATCAGCGGCTGCAGGTAGATGGCGTAGGCGGAGTAGCGGATGAGCTGGATGTCCCGGCCGGCTCCGACCTGCGCGGCGATCGCCGTGACCGCCACGCTGATCGCCGCGGGCATCAGCATGATCGCGCACAGCAGGAACGGCATGATCTTCGCCTTGACCGGCCGGCCCAGGCCGTACGTCGCGCGCAGGTTGTGCGTGAAGAGGGACCGGACGGCGTACGCCCGGCCGAGGCGCTTGCCGTCGTAGTGCCGGTACCCGATGTCGTGGATGACGCTCGTCACGAGAACACCTCTTCGATGCGGTGGCGGCGGTTCTCCATGCGGACGAGCGCCAGGCCGAGGTCGGCGACCGAGTCGCGTACGACGTCGTAGGTGGACTCGTCGGCGATGTCGATGAGCAGGAGGCGGCCGTCGGGGCGTACGTGCAGCCCGGTCCGCGCCAGGTGCTCGCCGAGGCGGTCCATCTCCTCCTCGACCTCGACCACGAGCACGCCGCTGACCTGCGTGAAGGCCGAGACCGCCTGGGACCGCAGCAGGCGCCCGCCGTCGATGATCACCAGGTGGTCGGCGACGCGTTCGAGCTCGCCGAGCAGGTGGGACGTGACCAGGACGCTGATGCCGAACTGGCCGCCGATCCGCCGTACGAGGGCGAGCATCTCGTCGCGCCCGGCGGGGTCGAGCCCGTTGGTGGGCTCGTCGAGGAAGACGAGCTTCGGGTCGTGGACGAGGGCCTGGGCGAGCTTGACGCGCTGTCGCATACCGGTCGAGTAGCCGCCGATCGGGCGGTACCGCTCCTCGTACAGCCCGACATGGCGCAGGGTGTCGGCGGCGCGCTCGCGGGCGGCGGTGGGCGGCAGGCCGGAGATCCGGGCGACGTGCACGATGAACTCGGTCGCCGACACGTCCGGCGGAAGGCAGTCGTGCTCGGGCATGTAGCCGACCAGCTCACGGATCTTCATGGAGTCGCGCGCCGCGTCGAAGCCGAGCACCTGGGCCTGCCCGCTCGTGGGTTCGAGGAGGCCGAGGAGGATCTTGATCAGCGTCGACTTGCCCGCGCCGTTGGCTCCGACGAGCCCGACGACACCGGGCTCGATGTCGACGGTCAGCTGATCCAACGCGAGCACGCCGGGGAACCGCATGGACAGCCCCCGGGTGGCGATGATGGACATGCTCCGAACCTAGTGGAGCGGCTTTGTGCCCGTCGTCACTCTTCGGCACTACACCCCGCCCCCCTTGGGGATGAATGCGCGCGTCTTCCGGATGATGCCCGAACGCCCGACGGGGGACGGCGACGCCCGTCGCCGTCCCCCGTCGGGCGGATCGTGCCGTTGAGTGGGCGGTGCCGTCATCGGCCCCGCCCGGCCGTCGGGGCGGTCAGCCGGCGGCGGCGATGCCGGGAGGCGCGGCGGCGAGGGCCGCCTTGATGGCGTCGATGAGCGCCAGCGCCGACTCCTCGGTGAGCTCCACCGCGACCCGCGCCGCCGGGCCGAGCTCCGGCGCGGCGAAGTCGATGTTCACGGTGTGCTCGAAGGGCGCGTGGAACGGGTGGTCGACGTACACGGACGCCTGCGTCAGCGGGAACCAGCCGTCGGGCCCCTTCCCGCTGCCCGCCATCCTCACCGTCTCGGTGACGTAAGTGCACATCTCAGGCTCCCAGGTAACGGTCGAACCAGGAGAAGACGCGCTGCCAGCCGTCGTTCGCGGCCTGCGGCCGGTAGGACGGCCGGTCGACGGCGAAGAACGCGTGGCCGGCGCCCTCGTACACGTGGAAGTCGTAGGTCTTGCCGTGCTGCTTGAGCGCCTCCTCCAGCTCCTTGACCTGGTCGGGGGAGGGGTACTGGTCCTCGGCGCCGAACAGGCCGAGCAGCGGGCACGACAGGTTCGGGGTGAGGTCGACGATGGGCCGCACCGCCATCGGGAAGTTTTCGGGCACCTCCCCGACGACGAACGCGCCGTAGCAGTCCACCGCCGCGTCCAGGTCGAGCGAGCAGGCGGCCAGGAAGGACTGGCGGCCGCCGGAGCAGTAGCCGATCGTGCCGACCTTGCCGTTCGAGGAGGTCAGGCCCTTGAGGTAACGGGCGGCGGCGTCGACGTCGCCGACGAGCCGCTCGTCCGGCACGCCGCCCGCGGCGCGGGACGCGGCCGCCGCGTCGTCCGGAGAGGCGCCGGGCGCGTCGCGGTAGTGCAGGTTCGGCATGATCGCCGCGTAGCCGTGCGCGGCGATCTTACGGACGATCTCCTTGCTCGGCTCGTCGTAGCCGGGCATGTGGTGGATGACCACCACACCGCCGTACGGACCCGGTCCGAGGGGCCGGGCGAGGTACGCCTCGATCGGGTCGCCGCTGTGGCCGGTCAGCGGGATCGTTTCGGCCATCATCGCGTCGTACATGGTTAGCAAGGCTAGCGATTCTGTTCGACGCCCGCGCCGGGCCCCCGAGAGTCCTTGCGCCGTTCGCTCTGCAGGTCAAATCGCCCGATTCACCTCTCATCTCGATATGGCAGCATTCATCCGTCATAAGTGGGCAAACGATGAGTAAAAACCTTGGACGGTGCGACGATGCTGCGACGATGGCGAACGCAGGCAGGAGCGGTTTCGATCATCCTCCCGGTGGTGCTCGCCGCGGGGTGCAAGGCCAACGGCGTGACGAACACGAGCGACCACGGCGGTGGTTCCTCCTCGTCCACGGCCTCCGGGAGCAGGCTGCCGGTCGACAACCCGGACGCCCCGATGCCCTCGCCCGGCACCTGCAAGGTCGGCAGCCGTGACGGCCAGCCGCTCCCGGACCCGGACTGCACGCCCGGTGCCATCAACCCGGACGTGAAGCAGTCGAACATCGACCAGACCATCTGCAAGGTCGGCTGGACCAAGACGGTCCGGCCGCCGACCTCGAAGACCAACGCGATGAAGGCCAAGTCGGCCCGCTCCTACAGCCTCAGCCGGAGCGCCACGGGGGAGTACGACCACCTGATCCCGCTCGAGCTCGGCGGCGCGCCGGACGACCCGCGCAACCTGTGGGTGGAACCCGGGCACATCCCGAACCCGAAGGACGCGGTCGAGCACAAGCTCAACGACGCGGTCTGCTCCGGTCTCGTCCCGCTCGCCAAGGCCCAGAAGGCCATGGCCGCCCGGTGGGTCACCGCGTACGACGACGTCGGCCTGCGCGTCAGCGGCGGCAAGGTCTGCCTGCGCGACGACCCGAGCAAGTGCGCGAAGGGCAGGCACGGCGGCAGCGCCGGCGACTGATCGACGGGGCCGGTCATCGGGGCCGGCCCCGTGACATCCGTACCGGTCGACCGTGGACAGACGGATCTGCCGGACGGCCCTTCGTTCCCGCGAGGCTTGACCCGACGACGAAGCCGAGCGAGGAACGAAGATGACGCAGACCATGACGGCCGACCGGGCCGCCCCGCGATCCACGGGCGCCGCGCCGGCGGACCGGCCCGCGCGCCGGGAACTGGTCCGCACCCTGACGCCGCTGGTGGTGGACGTCGCCATCCCCACCGGCGGGTACTACCTCCTGCACAAGGGCCTGGGCGTGGACGTGGTCACCTCGCTGGCACTCAGCGGCGTGGTCCCGGCGGTGCACGCGGTCGTCGACGCGGTCCGCCACCGCGTGTTCAACGGACTGGCGGGCCTGATGCCGGCGGTCAACGTCGCCGGGATCGCGCTCAGCTTCGTGACCGGCGACGCCCGGCTGATGCCGGCCAAGGACTCCGGCCTGAGCAGCGTGATCGGCCTCGGCATCCTGATCTCCGCGCTCCGCGGCCGCCCGCTGATGTCCGCCGGCCTCAAGCCGTTCATGACGAAGGGCGACGCCGCGCGGATCGCCGCGTGGGACCGGCTGTCCGCCGGATCCGCGGCGTTCCGGCGTGTCGAACGGCGCTACACCCTCATCTGGGGCCTGGCCCTGCTCGGCGAGTTCACCCTGCCCATCGACACGATGGCCTGGCTGTCCACCGTCCTCCTGCTCGGCGCGATCGCCGTCGGGATGGTCGTCGGCGGGGCCGCGACCCGGCCGATGGAGAAGCTGATCGACGCCGAGACCGCGTCCTGACCCCTCGAAGGAGACGAACGATGCGTGCCAAGGGCATCAACTACGACACCGGTCTCCTGCCGGGCGGGCGCACCACCCGGGAGGTCTTCGACCCCGGCGTCGTACGGCGGGAGATGCGGATCATTGCCGACGACCTGCACTGCACCGCCGTACGGATCTCCGGGGGCGATCCCGAACGGCTGACCGTCGCGGCCGAGCACGCCGCCGCGGCCGGCCTGGAGATCTGGTTCGCCCCCTTCCCGTGCGAACTGACCCCCGAGCGGATGCTGCCGCTCTTCACCGACTGCGCCGAACGCGCGGAGGACCTCCGGCGCGGCGGCGCCGAGACCGTCCTCGTCACCGGCTGCGAGGTCAGCCTCTTCGCCGCCGGGTTCATCCCGGGTGAGGACGTCTACGCCCGGATCGCCGCACTCGCCTCCGGCGACCCCGCCGTGTACGCGACGATGCGCGAGGTCCCCGCACGGGTGAACGCCTTCTTCGCCGAGACGGTGGCGGCGGCCCGCAAGCGGTTCGGCGGGCGGATCACGTACGCCGCCGGGCCCTGGGAGAGCATCGACTGGACGCCGTTCGACCTCGTCTCCGCCGACGCCTACCGCGCCGCGGAGAACGCCGACCGGTACGTCGAGGAGCTCCGCGCGCTTTTCGCCCACGGCAAGCCGGTGGCGGTCACCGAGTTCGGTTGCTGCACCTACCGCGGCGCCGCCGGCCGCGGCGGGATCGGCTGGGCGATCGTCGACCGCGACTCCGATCCGCCCCGCCTGAACGGCGACTACGTACGGGACGAGGTCGAGCAGGCGACCTACCTGCGGGAACTACTGGAGATCTTCGAGCGGGAGGGCGTCGACAGCGCCTTCTGGTTCACCTTCGCCGGCTACGAGCTCCCGTACCGTCCGGACGACCCGGCCCACGACCTCGACCTGGCCTCGTACGGTGTCGTGAAGGTCCTCGAGAACGGCCACGGCACCGCCTACCCCGACATGTCCTGGGAGCCGAAGGAGTCCTTCCACACCCTCGCCGCCGCCTACGCGGGCTGAGGAGGCGGTTATCGTGTCAACCCGGTAGATCGCGACCGAAAGTGGGCAGGATGACCGTCTGCATGCTGACCAGGGCGTTCGTGAACGCCGATGGGGAGTTCGGAAATCCGGCCCTGGTCGTCATCGAGCCGGACGGCGCGTCCGTGACCGCGGACCAGCGTCAGGCCCTGGCGACACGGCTGGGCGTCCCCGCGACCGTCTTCGTCCGCGACGCCGCCCGCGGCGTCGTGGCCATCCACGCCTCGTACGGTCAGGCGATCCGCTTCGGCGGCCATCCCCTGCTCGCCACCGTGGAGGTCCTCCACCGACTCGGCTCCCCGGTCACCGGACTCGTTCCCAAGGCCGGGCCGGTCGCCTGCCGCCGCGACAAGGACGGAACCGTCTGGATCACCGCCCCGGCGGCGTGGTCGAAGCCCTGGCGCCATCTGGAGATGGACCGTCCTGAGACGATCGACACGCTCACCGGACTCCCCGAAGGCGAGGACTTCACCCAGGTCTGGGCCTGGATGGACCGTACGGCCGGCCGCGTGCGCGCCCGGCTGTGGGCGCCCCGGATCGGGAAGGGCGAGGACGAGGCGTGCGGCAGCGCCTCGATGCTGCTGACGCTGAAGCTGGGCGGCCCCCTGGAGGTCGTCCACGGGCGGCACGGCGCCATCATCCGGACCAATCCGGTCGACGACGTCCTCGTCGAACTCGGCGGCCGCTGCGTCGTCGATCCCGCTGATCCCGAGCTGACCGCCCAGGTGACCGACTTCTACGAACAGGTGGCCGAGGCGTAGGGAGGTTCCGTTCGCTTGACAGCGCCGAGACTTATGTTGGCCGAGGCAACAAAAACCCTCGGCACAAAGTCAAGAGCCTGGCTCCGCGCCTTCGGTCACGAAGTCGCGGAGCAGTTCGAATGCCTCCTCAGGCGTCTCGCGGAAGACGCCGTGGCCCGTGTTCGGGAGGACGTGCAGGCGGGCGGGGGCTTCGGTGATCGCTTCGGTCAGGCGGCGGGCGGCGGATTCGGTGGCCACCGGATCGTCCGCGCCGGCGAGGACCAGCGTCGGGCAGGCCAGCCGGTCGAGCCGGTCCCAGGGATCGAACCGGGCGGCGAGTCCGTGCCTGAAGCGTTCGAGGACGTCGTGGTTCCACTGGATCCGGCGCAGCCGGTCGGCGGCGTCCGGGTCGCCGCCGGGCTTCCGGGAGTACAGCGGAAGGCAGACCCTCTCCCACGCCTCCCTGATCTCGTCGCCGCTCTCACCGGCCCAGTAGCGGCGGGCCACCTCGCGCGCCTCGGCCCCGCCGAGCCGTTCGAACACGGCCAGCCGCTCCTTGGCGGATCCGGGCATCACGCTGTCCAGCACCAGTTTCGAGACGCGCTCCGGATGCCGCAGGGCCGCGGTCAGCGCGACCCGGCCGCCGCTGGACGTGCCCACCAGGATCGGGTCGACGATGCCGAGGGCGTCGCAGAAGTCCACGACGTCGTCCGCCCACCGCTCCCACGTCCAGGAGCCGGGACCGGCCCGGTCGGACCGTCCGCTCCCACGCTGATCCAGGTAGACGACCTGGGCGAACTCCGTGGCCGCGCCGAACCCCGGCTTGAACACCGAGTGGTCGGCGCCCGGCCCCCCGTGCAGGACGACGATCGTCGGCCGCTCCACCATGGTCGCCCCGTCCGGGACGAGCTGACATCCGTCGACGTCGAAATAGAGCACGACGTCATTCACGCGGACCCGCACCGCCCCATTGTGGAGGAGCGCGCGCCGCAAGGATTGGCCAGAATCGGTCCTTACCGTCACTGTTGACGGCGGAGAACCGGCGAACCGGACATTCCCCCGTCCATTCCGGCGACAACGAGTCAACACCGGCTACGAAGTCGTCACGGCTAGGTCGAACCAGACCGTCACCCGGCCGTTGCGCTGCACCTCGAAGCCCCAGTCCTGGGCGAGCGCCTGCAGGATCGGCAGGCCGCGACCGCCTTCACCGCACGGGTCGTCGACATAGTGCGGGAGGGTGCCGCCGCCTCGCTCGGTGACCTTGATCCGCAGGTCCGCGACCTTGAAGTACTGTTCGATCAAGCCGGAGCTCAAGCCCTGCCGGTCGGGGAGTCGGCGAAGCTCGTTCAGGCGGTCTTGGAGGACCTGTGAGCATGATTCGCGCCTCGCTGAATTGGCGGAAGAGCAGTCAGAGCGGCCAGGAAGGCACCGACTGCGTCGAAGTCGTGCGACTGCGCGGAGCGGCTGCTGCCGACCCTGAGGCAGACCGAGCCTGATCGGTGCGGTAGACCGGCTGCTATGACGGGCCGGGTTCCTGTGCTGGCGATTCTGATCGGGTTGCAGGCGTCGGGGAAGACGACGTTCTTCCGGCAGGCGTTGGCGGATGAGTACGTGCACGTCAGCAAGGACGACTTCCCGAGGGCCAGGCGGCGGCAGGCGCGGCAGATGCGGCTCGTCGAGGAGGCGCTGACGGCGGGGCTGAGCGTCGCCGTCGACAACACCAATCCCTCGCCAGAGGAGTGGCGGCCGCTGGCCGAGGCGGCCCGGCGGCACGGCGCGGAGGTGGTCGGCTACTGGTTCCCGCCGGACGTCGCCGGCTCATTGCGCCGCAACGCGTCCCGTACCTGGACGAGCAGGGTGCCCGACGTCGGTGTCTTCGCCACTCTGAAACGCCTGCGCCGCCCGCGGCGGTCCGAGGGCTTCGACGCGTTGTACGAGGTCCGGATCGACGGCGCGGGCGGCTTCGACGTGCGGCCGATGGCGAGTGGTTCCCCTCACTGAGGTGGACCGGCGTCGGCCGTCATCGGTGGGCCGAAGAGCACTTACGGCCCCTGGGCGGTGCGCATGCTCATCGACGGCAAACCGGCCTGTACCGGCACGGCAGTCACCAATGAAGGTCCGCCCGGCACGCCTGGCCACGGCCCATGCCCGGCCCGGTGAGATCGTGCGGCAGTACGGATGGGGCGCCACCTGCACCACGGACGAGAACGCCTGCCAGTCGCCCGTGCTCAAGCAGTCGACGCTGCGGGTCGTCCGCTCGGACGCCCGCCGTTGTGAGGGCTTCGCCCTACCGGGCGGCACGGACTTCTGCATGGAGAAGGTGTCCGGAATCCCCGCCGGCGGCGACTCCGGAGCCCCGGTGATGAGCATCGGCGCCCACGGCAAGGAGACCCTGCTCGGCGTCTTCTACGGCTCCGACCGGGAGAAGATGGCCGGGGCCGGGGAGATCGCCCAGCAGCTCGCCTGGATCCACAAGGTCACCAAGCGATAGGGCGGAACGCGCCCCACGAGGCCGATCCCCACACGGGGATCGGCCTCAGCGCATGGTCGATCCGCTGCCGCCGCCGGTCCCTCGGCCCACGCCGCATCCAGGGCGTTCAACTCCGGCCCGACGCCGACCTACTTGCGGCAGATCTTTCCCTCGAAACGGACAATGCCGATAGCGTGCCGGTCTATCGCGTCTTCGCCTTCCGGCGTGCTGAGCCAGCCGCGGCTCCGAAAGGTGCCGCTGTAACCCGCGAACCTCCCCGTGGCCTCGACCACGGTGTACGCCACCTCCAGAATGCTGGCTCCGCCTTCCGCGGACGTCTGCAGGACGGCCTGGTCTTGCGTACGCAGCCAGGAGCCATCCTTGTCGAGAAACAGGTGGCACATCGTGTACTCGAACCGGCCGTTGCCGACGTCGTTCAGGTCGCTGGTGCTCTCCCCATAGGCCGCACCGTCGATCGTGCCCGTCATCGCAGCCATACCGGACCTCTCGGTCAGGGTGAAGAGGTTGGCCGCGCCGCCCATGCTGATGCAGTCAGGCGCTTCGGTGTGGTGCTGGTCCGCCATGCTGTTCGTCCTCTCCGGGTATGGGAACGCACGTCAATCGCCTGGTTATGGTCAGAGCCAACCCGCCCAAGGAGCAATAATCCTTGCCATATCGGCAAATTGTCAGGTGCCTTGAGCCGGGAAGTCGCGCCGCGTGCGGGCCGATGTCGCGAGGAGGGGCAGGGGAGTGACGGCGTAGAGGACGGCGAGTGCCCACAGGGCGGCACGGATTCCGAGCGCCGAGGCGAGGAGGCCGCCGGTCGCCGCGCCGAGTGGGATGGTGCCGAACACGAAGATTCGCGACGCCGCGGTGACCCGGCCGAGCAGGTGCGCGGGAACGAAGGTGCCGCGGAACGTCATGGTCATCACGCCCGACATCGTGGCTCCGGCCACGACGACGAAAGAGCCCGCTGCGAACAGCGTCAGGTACCAGCCGTGGCCGCCGAGCGGCAGTAAGAGAACGAAAGGGGCGGTCGCGACGTTGGCCGCGAGGTAGGTACGGGCGCTGCCGAAGCGCCGGGCCGCGCGCGAGGCGAGCGTGGCTCCGAGGACGCCGCCCATGCTGCCCACACCGATCACTGCGCCCGTCGTTCCCGGCGCGGCGCCTTCGGTGCGCACCAGGAAGACGACGCGCAGTGCCGTGATGCCCAGCATCGCGAAATTGGTCACCGCCGCCACCACCAACATGGCCTGCAACAGCCGTCCGCGCATGATGAACCGGATGCTTTCGGCCAACTGGCGCAGCATGCCTGGGTGATCGCCTGCGGGAGTGCGCGGCTCCGGCCCGGGCCGCAGGCCGAACAGGCAGGCCGCCGACACCAGGAAGGTGAGGGAGTCGATGAGGAGCCCGCTGACCGCGCCGGCCGCCTGAGCCAGCAGCCCGCGAGACCCGGTCCGACGATCAGGGCCACCGATGCGCTGGTCTGGAGTCTGGCGTTGCCTTCCAGGAGGTCGTCCGCGGAGACGAGATGGGGCAGGAAGGCGTTGAACGCCACGTTGAAGAAGACGCCGGCGGTTCCGGCGAGCAGCGCGCCCACGAGCACCATGGTCATGGTCAGCACGTGGGTCCAGGCCGCGATCGGGATGATGACGAGTGCCACCGCCGAGACGAGGTCGGCGATCAGGAGTGTGCGTCGGCGTGGCCACCGGTCGACCCAGACACCGGCCGGAAGCCCGATCAGCAGCCACGGCAGCCAGGTGGCGGCCGTGAGCAGAGAGACCATGGCCGGACCGGAGTGCAGGGTCGAGACGGCCACGAGCGGGAGTGCCACCGTCGTGACCGCGGAGCCGACTGCGCTGGTGGACTCGCCGATCCACAGCAGCGCGAAATTCCGCGTCCGCAGCAGCCCGCCCACAGGCCTGTGCCGTGATGCGGGTACGGGCTCCTCCCCGGCCGCCGCATCCGCGTTCATGCGGATCATTCTCTCGAATGTGTGCGGATCGTTCTCTCGAGTTCGCGCCGAGCCCGGAGACCGACGCCGCGCGGCTCAGGCGGTCGAACGCCACCCGGCGCGTCCAGCGCCGCCCTGACGCGCGGCCGGGGCGGTCTTGGCGGAGGAACTACTGTGCGGATGTGATCACGTTCGCGAATGCCCGAGTTGTGACCGTTCGTCGCGTACTGGAGCCCGGCTGGCTGACCGTCGAGGACGGGCGTATCCGGGGCGTCGGCGCCGGTGATCCGCCGCCCGGTGACGGGGCGGTGCGCGATCTCGGTGGCCGGTACGTCCTGCCAGGGTTCATCGACCTCCACATGCACGGCGGAGGCGGGGCGCAGATCACCACCGACGACGCCGAGGAGATCCTCACCGCGGTGGCCTTTCACCGCGCGCACGGGACGACGCGTACGCTGGCCAGCCTGGTCACCGACGAACTCGACCGGATGGCCGCGTCCGTCCGTACGATCGCGGGAATTATCCGCGGCTCCGCCGACTCCTCGATCGTCGGTGTCCACCTCGAGGGACCCTTCCTCAACCCGGCCAAGCGTGGGTCACATCACGCGGAGTTCCTGCTGGCACCGGACGTCACGGCGCTACGGCACCTGCTGTCCGCCGGGGACGGCACCGTACAGGTCGTCACGCTCGCGCCGGAGCTGCCCGGCGGGATGGACCTGCTGCGCGAGGTCGTCTCGTCCGAGGTGATCGCCGCCGTCGGGCACACGACGGCCGACTTCGATCAGACCCGGCAGGCGTTCGCGTCCGGGGCGCGCCTGGCGACGCACCTGTTCAACGCGATGCGCGACTTCCACCACCGCGACCCCGGCCCGGCCGGTGCCGCGCTCGCCGACGACGCCGTCACGTGCGAGCTGATCAACGACGGGTTCCACGTGCACGAGGAGGCGGTCCGCATCGCCGTGAACGCCGCGGGCGCTGAAAGGATCGCGTTCATCACCGACGCGACACCCGCCGCCGGGATGACCGACGGTGACTTCCACCTCGGGCCGGTTCCGGTGTTCGCCCGCGACGGCAAGGTGACGCTGTCCGACGGCACGATCGCGGGCAGCACCCTGACGATGGACGCCGCCGTCCGGCACGCGGTGCGCTGCGTCGGCCTCCCGATCACGACTGCGGCGATCGCCGCGGCGACGACCCCCGCCACCGTCCTCGGCATCGCCGACCGTACGGGCAGTGTCCACCCCGGCAAGGACGCCGACCTCGTCGTCCTGTCCGGTCGGCTGTGCGTCGAGACGGTGCTCCGCGGCGGCACGATCGTCCATGGGAGCCTGCCCTAACGCGTCACCGGCGTCGTCTCCGGACGGTCGGCCGTCCCGGCGGAGACGTCGGCCAGGAGGCGCAGGGCCGCCGCGGACGGGGAGCCCGGCTCGGCCGACCAGACCATCACGCGCTGGCCCCGGTCGTCCGGGAGCGGCATGACCTCCTCCGACAGGGTGAGCGCGCCGACGAGCGGGTGGCGGTACTCGCGGGTGTTGTACGCGCAGTCGCCCACCGGGTGTGCCGACCACAGCGCCGCGAAGTCCGGGCTCTTCATCGCCAGCTCGCCGACCAGCGCGGTCAGCGACGGGTCGTCGGGGTACCGGCCGGCGGCCAGCCGCAGGTAGGCCACGGCGTCGCGTGCCTTCTTCCGCCAGTCCGCGTACAGCTCACGGGTGTGCGGGTCCAGGAACAGCAGCCGCGCCATGTTCGGCCGGTCGGCCGGGCGGTCGGGTGCGCCGAAGTCCAGGTGCCCGGCGAGCAGCGCGTGGGCCATCGGATTCCAGACGAGGGCGTCCGTGCACCGCCCGATCACCATGGCGGGCACGTCCCCGAAGGACTCGATCATCATCCGTACGCCGGGCCGTACCCGCTCCGGCCGGGGACGCCGCCGGGCGGCCGGTGCGGGACGGGCGAGGCCGTGCAGGTACGCGCGCTCGTCGTCGTCCAGGCCGAGGGCGCGGGCGATGGCGTCGAGGACGGCGTCGGAGGCGTTCTGGCTCTGTCCCTGTTCGAGGCGCGTGTAGTAGGCGACGCTGACGCCGGCGAGCTGGGCGAGCTCCTCGCGGCGCAGGCCGGGCACGCGGCGCCGCCCGCCGTAGTGGGTCAGCCCGACGTCCTCGGGGCGTAGCCGCGCGCGACGGGACCGCAGGAAGTCGCCGAGTTCGGGCCGCTTGTCCATGTATCCGAGTATGTCGCCGAATCCGGCGGTGAGCCTGACCCTGCCAGTGGTACCAACCCGCGGCGTACGCGAGCCAGGGGTCTGGGTACGGCCGGCCGCGCGGCGCAGTCTCGTTCCCGACGAACTTCCCATCAAGAAAGGGGCGGTCATGGCCGTCTTGGAAGAGATCGCCGGGAGGACCGCCGTAAGGCCCCGGATGACGGCGCGGCAGCGCCTGGTCCTGGTCCTGCTGCTGGGCGCGCAGTTCATGCTGGCCGTCGACTTCTCGATCCTCAATGTCGCACTGCCGGCCGTCGGGGACGGCCTGGGATTCGGGCTGCGCGCGCTGCAGTGGGTCGCGAGCGGGTTCGCGCTGCCCGCGGCGGGGCTCACGCTGTTGTCGGGGCGGGTCGCGGACCTGTTCGGCCGGCGGCGGATGTTCCTGGCCGGCATGGCGCTGCTGGCGGCGGGATCCCTGATCGGCGGGCTCGCGGTCGGTCCGGCGATGCTGCTGACGGGGCGCGTTCTGCAGGGCGTCGCCACGGCGATCAGCACGCCGGCGGCGCTGTCGCTGCTGACGACCGCGTTCCCCGAGGGACCGCTGCGGGACCGGGCGCTGGGGCTGAACGGGGCGCTGATGTCCGCCGGATTCACCGCCGGCGCGGTCCTCGGCGGCGTGCTCACCGACCTGCTGAGCTGGCGCTGGGCGTTCCTCGTCAACGTGCCCATCGCGCTGGCGATTCTGGCGGGCACGCCGAAGCTCGTCCCCGGCGGCCGTGCGCCGGAGGGCGCCCGGCTCGACGTTCCCGGTGCGCTCACGGTGACCGGTGGGCTGCTCGCCCTGGTGTACGGCGTGACGGCGGCGGGGGAGAGGGGATGGACCGCGCCGGTCACCCTGGCCGCGTTCGCCGTCGCCGTGGCGCTGCTGGTGGCGTTCTGGTTCGTCGAGGTACGGGCGGCGGCGCCGCTGGTCCCGGTGGGGATCCTCCGGCGGCGCACGGTGGTCTGGGGGAACGCCGCCGGGCTGATCGCCTTCCTCACCGAGACGTCGCTGGTCTTCCTGATGACGCTGTACCTGCAGGAGGTTCTCGGCTACTCGCCGCTGGTCACGGGGCTGGCGTTCGGAGTCCTCGGCGCGGGGACGGTGGCCGGCGGCCTGCTCGGCGCGCGGACGATCGCCCGCCTGGGCGCGTACCGGATCCTGGTCGGCGCGTTCGTCCTGCAGGCGGCGGCGACCGCGTCACTGGCCGCGCTCGGCGACGGGCACCGCTGGATCCTGCTGTTCCTCGTCGCGACCTTCGCCGGCGGCGTGGGCAACATGCTGGCGATCGTGGCGTTCATGGTGACGGCGACCTCGGGCCTGCCGGACGCCGAGCAGGGGCTGGCCACCGGCCTGGCGACGATGACGCAGCAGATCGGCATCACCCTGGGCATTCCGATCATGAGCGCGATCGCCGCCGCCCGTACGAGCGCGCTCGGCGGCCCGCACGCGGAGGCCGTCCTCGGCGGCGTACGGCTCGCCGTCCTCGTCAACGCCGCCATCGTGGTCGCGGGCGCCCTGCTCGCGGCGCTGTTCCTGGGCCGCCGGGCGGCCGGTCGCCGCTGAGGGCGCCGTTCACGGCGGCCCGGTCGCGGCGGCCGGGCCGGGGCCGGGCCGCCCGGCGGTGGACCGGGGATTCAGGTCACAACGGTGACCGGTTCCCGCCGCGCGGCGTGCTGGTGCCAGAGGTGCTCGGCGATGTCGTCGGGTTCGTGCGTGAGTCCCGGCCCCACGGCGCCGACGATCGTGACCCGGCCGACGTGGATCCCGCGTTGTGGCAGCGTCTGCGCGAGCAGGTCGAGGTAGCTCACCAGGCCGGCGTAGGCGACGGCGCTGACGGCGCGTTCGGGGCTGGGGCGCACGGCGGCGCCACCGGTGGTGAACAACAGCGTGCCGGTACCCCGGTCCAGCATGTCCGGCAGGACGGCCTGGACGACCGCGCTCGCTCCCACCACCGTCAGCGCCAGCGCGTCCCGCACGTCCCCGGCCGTCGTGTCCAGGACGGGCCGGATCAGGCGGATGTCCGGGAGCGGACTGACGCAGACGACCTCGGGTGCTCCGAGGGCGGACGTCAGGTCGCCGAGGGCCCGTTCGACGTCGCCGGGGTCGGTGATGTCGCCGGTCGCGGCGGCGGCCTGGTGTCCGGCGGCGCGCAGATCGCCGACGATGGCGTCGATGCGGGTCCGGCTCCGCGCGACCAGTCCGACCGGGTGGCCCTCTCGGGCGAAACGGCGGGCCACGGACGCGCCGATGCCGGACCCCGCCCCGACGACGAAGATCGGCCCGCTCACTGGGCGGTCCAGCCGCCGTCGACGGCGACGAGCGCGCCGGTGACGAAGCTCGCGGCGTCGGACACGAGGAAGGCGATGGTCTCCGCGACCTCCTCCGGGCGCCCGATGCGGCCGATCGGGTGCGCCGGGCCGAAGGAGGCGAGCATCTCGCGGCCGTCCTCGACGACGCCCTCCATGATGTCGGTGTCGATCACTCCGGGCAGCACGGCGTTGGAGCGGATGCCCTTGGGGCCGCCCTCGATGGCGAGCACGCGCGTGATCTGCGCCAGGGCGCCCTTCGACGCCGCGTAGGCCGTCTGGGTCTCGAAGGCGACGACCGAGGACACCGAGGCGACCGAGACGATCGCACCGCCGCCACCGGCCTCCATGACGCGGAAGGCCTCGCGCGCCTGGACGAAGTTGCCGCCGGCGTTGACCCGCAGGATGCCCTCGAAGTCCTCGACGGTGGTCTCGGTGATCGGCTTGTTGAGGGTGCGGCCGGCGTTGTTGACCAGGATGTCGAGCCGCCCGAACCGGTCGGTGGCGAGCCGCATGGTCGCCCGCGCGAGTTCCTCGTCGGCGACGTCGCCGACGAGCGCCGCCACGTTGTCGGGATCGGCGGCCGCGAGGTCCTCGACCGCCTTGGAACGGTCGGTGACGACGAGCCGGGCGCCGCGTTCCCGCAGCAGGACCGCCGTGGCGTGGCCGATGCCGCGTGCGGCGCCGGTGACGACGGCGACCCGTCCGGTCAGATCCCAGGAGGCCGGGAGGGAGGTGTGGTCGTGTGCGGTGGTCATGACTTCCTTCATGTCGTTGCTTTCTCAGGTCAGCGTTGGCGCGTGGGCCGTACGACGATCTCGTTGACGTCGACGCCGGCCGGCTGCGCGAGGGCGTACGAGAGGGCCTCGGCGATGGCGTCCGGCTCGATGGTGTGCGCCCGGTAGGTGCGCATGGCCTCGGCGGCCCCGGGGTCGGTGATGGTCTCCGCGAGCTCGGAGGCGACCACTCCGGGGGAGATGGTCGTGACGCGGATCGAGGGGTCGGACTCCTGGCGCAGGCCCTCGGTGATCGCCCAGGCGGCGTACTTGGTGCCGCAGTAGACGGCACCGGTGGGCACCACCTGGTGGGCGCCGATGCTCGCGACCGTGACGAAGTGGCCCCCGCCCTGCTCGGTGAACACGGGCAGGGCCGCGGCGATCCCGTGCAGCAGCCCGCGCACGTTCACGTCGATCATGTGGTTCCACTCGTCGACCAGCAGGGAGTCCAGGCGCGACAGCGGCATGACCCCGGCGTTGTTCACCAGGACGTCGATCCGTCCGAACCGGTCGCGCGCGGACTCGACGAACGCGCCGAAGCCGGCGCGGTCGGTCACGTCGAGCGGCACCGGGTGCATGCCGCCGCCGGAGCGGGCGGCCTCCTCCGCGGTGCGTTCGGCGAGCGCCTTCAACCGTTCGATCCGGCGCGCGCCCGCGACGACGTGGTGGCCTTCGCGGACCAGCCGGGCGGCCATGGCCTCGCCGATGCCGCTGCTGGCCCCGGTGACGAGGACGACCTTCGGCTCGGACGCGGTGTGCGCTTGCGGGTGGTTCGTTGGCATGACTGCCACTCTGGGCGGGCCGGACGGAGCGGAGAAGGGCGCGATCCTCCCTGGGAGTAGCGCACCCAGGAAGCGCGCCGATCCCCGACCTACGATGGCGGCATGACCTCAACCGAGCTCGGTGCCTACCTCAAGGCCCGGCGGGCCCAGGTCACGCCTGAGCAGGCCGGACTTCCCAGCGTGGGGCAACGCAGGGTGCCCGGCCTGCGGCGTGAGGAGGTGGCGTCGCTGGCGGGCGTCAGCGTCGACTACTACGTCCGTCTCGAACAGGGACGGGAGCGGACACCGTCCGCGCAGGTGGTCGAGGCCCTGGCCGTCGCCCTGCGCCTGCCGGAGGACGGCCGCCTGCACCTGTTCCGGCTCGCCGGGCTCAGCCCGCGCGCCCGCGGCGCCGCCGTGAACGACCACGTCGACCCGAGCCTCCTGCAGCTCATGAGCGCGTGGCCGAACAACCCGGCCATCGTCTACAACCGCGCCTTCGACGTCCTCGCGTCGAACGCGATCGCCGACGCGCTCTTCCACGACTGGTCGCACTCGCGGAACCTCATGCACGTCGTGTTCACCGAGCCCGCCGCGCGGAGCTTCTATCTGGACTGGTACGAGGTCGCGCGCAACTCCGTGGCCGGCTTCCGGCTCGGCTACGGCAAGGCGCCCGACGATCCGCGCATCCGGCAGGTGCTCACCGAACTGCTCGGGCAGAGCCCCGAGTTCGCCCGGCTCTGGGCCTCGCACGACGCGCGCGGCAAGGCGCTGGAGAGCAAGACCTTCCATCACCGCGACGTCGGGCGGTTGACGCTGTCGATGCAGACCTTCGACGTCCGTTCCAGCCCGGGCCAGGAACTCGTCGTCTACCATGCGGAACCGGGCTCGCCGAGCAGTGAGGCCCTCGGCCTCCTCGGCTCCCTCGCCGCCGGCGCCCGCCAGGGGACCTGAGCGTCGCACTGGCCATCGCTGCGTCTAGAGCGCAGCGATGGTCAGGGATCATGGCGTGCGTCGCACGACGACGCCGGGTCAGGCGTCCGTGAGCGCCAAGAGCCTGGTGACGGTGTTCCAGTTGCGGACGGTCATCGGGACGCCGAGGCGGCGCTCGAGGGTCGGTCCGAGCGTCGAGCGGCCCTGCCCGTTCGGGAAGTAAAGGTAGAGAACCTTTTCGCCCAATTCGACCTCCTCGGGAGCGAATTCGGCTGGTTTAAGGGCGCTCAGTCGCTCCGGGGCCGGATCCTCGGCCAGGAACGCCACCGCGCACCTGGCCGGGTCGCGGATCTCCAGCGGGTTGCCCGCGACCACCACCGCCAGCTCGGCCGCGGTCCGTACGATGACCGGGACCTCACGGCCCAGCCGGGCCGTGAGACGTCCCTCGATCGCGGCGGCGATCCGCTCCGCCGGCTCCTCCGGCGCGGTGAACACGGCGTTTCCGCTGTTCAGGTGCGTGCGCACGCCGGTGTAGCCGAGGTCGGCCAGCCACGCGCGCAGGTCGGCCATCGCGACCCTGCTGTTGCCGGTGACGTTGATGCCCCGCAGGAGGGCGGCGTATCGCGCCACGGGCTACTCGACGGTGACGGACTTGGCGAGGTTGCGGGGCTGGTCGACGTCGTGACCCCGCGCGGTGGCCAGCTCACAGGCGAAGACCTGCAGCGGGACCGTCGCGACCAGCGGCTGCAGGAGCGTCGGCACGGCCGGCACCCGGATGAGCGTGTCGGCGTACGGGACGACGCTCTCGTCGCCCTCCTCGGCGATGACGATCGTACGGGCGCCGCGGGCGCGGATCTCCTGGATGTTGGAGACGATCTTGTCGTGCAGGACCGGCCGGGCGCGCGGCGGCACGACGACCACCACGGGCAGGTCCTGCTCGATCAGCGCGATCGGGCCGTGCTTGAGCTCACCGGCGGCGAAGCCCTCCGCGTGCATGTACGCGAGCTCCTTGAGCTTCAGCGCGCCCTCCAGGGCCACGGGGAAGCCGACGTGCCGGCCGAGGAAGAGCACGCAGCGCTCGTTCGCCAGCGACCGGGCCAGCTCGCGGACCGGCTCGACCGTCCCCAGGACCGCCTCGACCTTCTCCGGCATGGTGGCGAGCAGCTGGATCATCGCGAAGACCTCGTCGCCCCACTTGGTCCCCCGTACCTGCGCGAGGTAGAGCGCGATGAGGTAGACGGCGACGAGCTGGGTGAGGAACGCCTTGGTCGAGGCCACGGCGATCTCCGGCCCGGCGTGGGTGTACAGCACGCCGTCGCACTCGCGGGGGATCGTCGAGCCGTTGACGTTGCAGATGCCGAGCACGTTGGCGCGCTGCTCGCGGGCGTGCCGCACCGCCATCAGGGTGTCCATGGTCTCGCCGGACTGCGAGATCGCGATGACCAGGGTGGTGCGGGTGAGGATCGGGTCGCGGTAGCGGAACTCGCTGGCCAGCTCCACCTCGCACGGGATCTGCGCCCAGTGCTCGATGGCGTACTTGGCGATCAGCCCGGCGTGGTAGGCGGTGCCGCACGCCACGATGATGATCTTCTCGACGTCGCGCAGCTGCTGGTCGGACAGGCGCATCTCGTCGAGGGTGAGGCGGCCGTCGGTGCCGACGCGGCCCAGCAGGGTGTCGGCGACCGCCCGCGGCTGCTCGGCGATCTCCTTGAGCATGAAGTAGTCGTGGCCGCCCTTCTCAGCGGCGGAGACGTCCCAGTCGACGTGGTACTCCTTCACCGGGGCCGGGGCGCCGGTGAAGTCGGTGACGGTGACGCCGTCCGGGCGCAGCTCGACGACCTGGTCCTGGCCGAGCTCGATCGCGTCGCGGGTGTGCGCGATGAAGGCGGCGACGTCGCTGGCCAGGAAGTTCTCCCCCGCGCCGACGCCGACGACGAGCGGTGAGTTGCGGCGCGCGCCGACGACGAGGTCCGGCTCGCCCGCGTGCACGGCGACCAGTGTGAACGCCCCTTCGAGCCGCCGGCAGACCCGGCGCATCGCCTCGGTCAGGCCGGCGCCCTTGGCCACCTCCTCCTCCAGGAGGTGTGCGACGGCCTCGGTGTCGGTGTCGGAGGACAGCTCGTGGCCGCGCTCCTCCAGCTCGACGCGGAGGGCGGCGAAGTTCTCGATGATGCCGTTGTGCACGACCGCCACCGCGCCGGTGCAGTCGACGTGCGGGTGGGCGTTGCGGTCGTTGGGCGGTCCGTGGGTGGCCCAGCGGGTGTGGCCGATGCCCGCGCGGCTCTGCGGCGGTGGGTTCTCGGCGAGCGCGTCCCGCAGGTTGACGAGCTTGCCCGCCCGTTTGGTGACCGTCAGCTTGCCGTCGGCCAGCACCGCCGCGCCCGCCGAGTCGTACCCTCGGTATTCAAGCCTGGCGAGCCCGTCGACGACGACGTCGAGAGCGGGTTGCGACCCGACGTACCCCACGATTCCGCACATGGGACGTCACCCTAATGGCTCCAGGTGAGCGGGTAGACCAGTGTCGCCCGGAGCGTCCGTTTTCGGCAAAGGTCACCAGAAGTTAACTTCAGTAAACGCTATGGTTTCCTTCATGATCGCTGATGGGGAGGGAATGCCCAGCCCCTATGTCGAGTTCGGCCGCGAGGAGTGGCGGGCGCGGCGCGGGGACATGCCGCTGCCGCTTTCTCCGGAGGACCTGGAGGCCCTGCGCGGACTGAACGATCCCACCGACCTCGCCGAGGTCGAGGAGGTCTACCTGCCGCTGGCGCGGCTCATCGGCCTGGTCGCGGCGGCCGACGGCCGCCTTCGGGACGCGGTCGGCGCCTTCATCGGCGACCCGGTCGTCCCGACCCCGTTCGTCATCGGCGTCGCCGGGAGCGTCGCCGTCGGCAAGTCGACCGTGGCCCGCCTGGTCCGGACGCTGCTCGCCCGCGGCGACGGGGCGCCCACGGTCGAACTGGTCACCACGGACGGCTTCCTCTACCCGAACGCCACGCTCGCCGAGCGCGGGCTGATGGACCGCAAGGGCTTCCCCGAGTCGTACGACCGCCGGGCGCTGCTGCGGTTCGTCTCCGCGGTGAAGGCGGGCGCCGCGGAGCTGTCCGTGCCGGTGTACGACCCGCTGGCCTACGACATCGTCCCCGGCGCCCGGCAGGTCGTCCGGCGGCCCGACATCCTCATCGTCGAGGGCCTCAACGTCCTGCAGACGGCCCGGCCGGGAGGTCTGGCGGTGTCGGACCTGTTCGACTTCTCGATCTACGTCGACGCGCGGGTGAACGACGCTCGCCAGTGGTACGTCGACCGTTTCTTCGCACTGCGGCGTACGGTCTTCACCGACGAGCGCTCCTACTTCCACCCGTACGCGCGGGTGGACCCGGACGAGGCGGCGGCGTACGCCGAGCGGATGTGGCGGGAGATCAACGAGGTCAACCTCGTCGCCAACATCCTGCCGACCCGGGACCGCGCCACCCTCGTCCTGTGCAAGGACCGCGACCACCGGGTCCACCGCGTACGCCTGCGCCGCATCTGACCTCGCCCGGCGCCCCGAAGCCCGCGGCAGCGTCGGCCTCCCGGCCTGGGCGCCGGACCGTACGGCTCCCCGGACTCGGCCGGCGCGCCGAGGTCGTACGGCTCCTCGCCTCAGGCGGTGCGCCGGGGGCGTACGGCCAGGATGGAGCAGCAGCCGCCCAGCACGGCGGTCGCGGCGAGGGCGACGCTCGTCACCGCCAGGGCGTGGCCGGTCGGCGGCGCGACGCTCAGGAACACCGTGCCGAACGTCGCCACGCCCACCACCTGGGCGAGCTGGTTCATCGTGACGAGCAGGCCGCTGGCGTCGGCCGCGTCCGCGACCGGGACCTGCCCGAGCGCGAGCGTCAGCATGGGGCTGAAGGCCCCGCCCAGGCCGAGGCCGGTCAGCGCCATCGCCACCTCCAGCCCCGTGCCGCCGGACTGGAAGACCGCCAGGCCCAGGTACCCGAGGGCCGCGACGGCGAACGCCGCCGGGACCATCAGGCGGTGCCACCGGGCGGGCACCCGCCGCCAGTTCAGGCTCGCGAGGGCGAACCCGCCTGCACCGGGGATGAAGGACAGCCCGGCCCGCAGCGGGCTGTCGCCCAGGCCGCCCTGCAGGTGCAGGGCCAGGCTGAACAGGAAGCCGCCGAAGGTCCCCATGGCGAAGAAGATCGTGATGCCGCCGGCCAGGACGCCGGGCGTGCGCAGCAGCCGGCCGGGGATGAGCGGCGCGGCGGCGCGGCGCTGCAGGACCACGAAGACGCCGAAGACGACGACGCCGCCGGCGAGCATGGCCCAGCCCCAGCCGGGCCAGCCCTCCTCGTGCCCGAGCACGAGCGGCACGACGAAGCAGACGACGGCCGCGGACAGGCCGAGCACGCCGGGGACGTCCAGTCGCCGGCCCCGCTCGCCGCGGTCGCCCGGCAGGACGCGCGGCCCGGCGATCAGCAGCACCACGCCGATCGGGACGTTCACCAGGAACACCGGCCGCCAGCCGGTGCCGAGGACGTCCGCGCTGACGAGCGCGCCGCCGATCACCTGGCCGGCGACGGCGCCGCCGGACAGCACGGCCGAGTAGACGCTGAGCGCACGGGCCCGTGCGGCGCCGGTGAAGTTCCGCTGGATCAGGCTCATCACCTGCGGGACCATCAGCGCGGCGCCCGCTCCCTGGACGAGACGGAACCCGATGAGCAGGCCGGTGCTGCCGGCGAGGCCGCACGCCAGGGACGACGCGGTGAACACCGCCAGCCCGCCGAGGAAGGCGCGCCGGTGCCCGAGGATGTCACCGAGCCGCGCCCCCGTGATGAGCAGCACGGCGTACGCGATCGTGTACCCGGCGATGACGAGCTGCAGGCCCGCGCCGGACGCCTGCAGGTCGGTACGGATGGTGGGGGCGGCGACGTTGACCACGGTCACGTCGAGGACCGCCATGAACTGCCCGAGCATGATGAGCGTCAGCAGCCCGCCGCGGCGGACCGGCGCCTGTGCCGCGGGGGCGTCGAGAGTGATCTGGGCCATGCGCCGAGCCTGCGGGTGGAGCGATACGGGTGGTGAGAGCCCACTGATACTGGTGTTGACAGCACCTGGCACGGCCGCCCGGCGTACCGCACCATGGACGGGTGACCGTGACGACCACCTCCCGCCGGCGGACCGAGCTGGCCGCCTTCCTGCGCAGCCGGCGGGAGCGCATCACCCCCGCCGACGTCGGGATCCCGGCGGGGCTGCGGCGGCGCACCCCGGGGCTGCGCCGCGAGGAGGTCGCCCAGCTCGCCGGGGTCGGCGTCACCTGGTACACCTGGCTCGAACAGGGCCGGCCGATCAACGTGAGCGTCCAGGTCCTCGACGCGATCGCCCGTACGCTCCGCCTCGACCGGACCGAGCGCGAGCACCTGTACCACCTGGCGGACGTGCCCGCGATGCCCGGCCCACCGGTGCACGACCGGCTCGAACCCGAGGTGCAGACGGTCCTCGACGGCCTCGCCCCGCTGCCCGCCGCCGTCATGTCCAGCCGGTACGACGTGCTCGCCTGGAACACCGCCTACTCGGCGATCTGGCCGGCCGTCCTGCGGGCGAGCGAGGCTCACCCCCGTAACCTCCTGTGGCGGATGTTCGTGACCCCGCACTGCTGCAGCCAGATGATCAATCGCGACACCGAGCTGCCGCAGATGGTGGCGATGTTCCGGGCGGCGTTCGCCCGGCACCTCGGGGAGCCGTCCTGGACCGGGCTGGTCGAGCGGCTGTCGGCGGCGAGCCCCGAGTTCGCGGAGATGTGGGCGGCGCAGGACGTCGCCGTCCCCTCGACGCGCGTGAAGCACTTCCGGCACGCCGCCGTCGGCGAGATCCGGATGTCGGTGGTCAACTTCGCCGTCACCGCCACGCCGGAGACCCGCATGGCGGTCTACACGCCGGTCGACGAGAAGACCCGCGAGCGCATCCAGTGGCTGATCGACCACCCCAGCGCGCCCGCCGTCGACCACGTCCACCGGGCCCCCGTGGTCCCGGAGTGATAAACCTGGTCGAGTGATCGTCGGAGTGGGGGTCGACGTCGTCGACGTCGCCCGGTTCGCCAGGTCGCTGGAGCGCACGCCGGGCCTGGCCGACCGGCTCTTCACCGACCGCGAGCGCGGGCTGCCCCCGCGGTCCCTCGCCGCGCGGTTCGCGGCGAAGGAGGCCCTGGCCAAGGCGCTGGGCGCGCCGCCCGGGCTGCGGTGGACCGACGCGGAGGTACGCCGCGCCGAGGACGGCCGCCCGAGCCTGCACGTGGCGGGCACCGTCCAGGAGGCGGCCGAACGGCTGGGCGTCACCACCTGGCACCTGTCGCTCAGCCACGACGGAGGAGTCGCCGTCGCGATGGTGGTGGCGGAGAACACCCGATGAGGAGTCCGTCGCGGCGGAGGGCATCCGGTCAGAAGCCCTCGCGGTGGTGGCGGGGAGCATCCGAGGAGGAGCCCGTCGCGATGGTGGTGGCGGAGAACGTCCGATGAGGAGGCGAGCGTGATGCGGTACGCGCACGAGGTCGACAAGGTCCGGACCGCCGAACAGGCGCTGATGGCCCGCCTGCCCGACGGGACGCTCATGCGGCGCGCCGCGGCCGGCCTGGCCTCGGTGTGCGCCCGTATCCTGCGCGGCGGCCGGCCGCACGGCGAGCCGGGCCTCGGCGTGTACGGCGCGCGGGTCGTCCTGCTGGTGGGCGGCGGCGACAACGGCGGCGACGCCCTGTACGCGGGCGCGGGCCTGGCGCGGCGCGGCGCGGGGGTCACCGCGATCCTCGCCGGGCCGAAGAGCCATGAGGGCGGGCTGGCCGACCTGCGCGCCGCCGGAGGCGAGGCGCTGCCCGTCGCGGACGAGGGGCGGGTGGCCGAGGCGATCGGCCGGGCCGATCTGATCATCGACGGCATGCTCGGCATCGGCGGCCGGGGCGGGCTGCGCGAGCCGTACGCAGGCCTGGCCCGGCGCGCGGCCGACAGCGCGGCGATCGTCGTGGCCTGCGATCTGCCCAGCGGCATCGACGCGAGCAGCGGGCAGGTCGCCGGGCCGGCGGTCCGCGCGGACGTGACCGTCACGTTCGGGACGTACAAGCCCGGCCTGCTCGTCGACCCGGGCGCCGAGCACGCCGGCGTGGTCGAACTCGTCGACATCGGGCTGGGGCCGTACCTCGCCGATCCGGACGTGTGCGCGCCCCTGGCCGAGGACGTCGCCGGACGGCTGCCGCGCCCGACCAACGAGTCGAACAAGTACCGGCGGGGCGTCGTCGGCGTCCTGGCGGGGAGTGAGACGTTCACCGGGGCGGCCGTCCTCGCCGTCGGCGGGGCGGTGCGCGCCGGGGCCGGCATGGTGCGGTTCGCCTCGTCCGAACACCCGGTGGAGCTCGTCCGGCACCGCTGGCCGGAGTCCGTGACCACGGTCATCGGGGACTCGCTGGACGGGATCGGACGGGTGCAGGCGTGGGTCGCCGGGCCCGGACTGGGCACGGACGAGCGGGCCGAGGCGCTGCTCGCCCAGGTCCTCGCCACGGATCTGCCCGTCCTGGTCGACGCGGACGGCCTGACCGTGCTGTCGCGGCACCGCGACCTGCTGTGGCGGTCCGCGCCGACCGTCCTGACCCCGCACGCCGGGGAGCTGGCCCGGCTGCTGGGCACCGACGCCGGCGAGGTCGAGGCGCGGCGGCTGGAGCACGTACGCCGCGCCGCCGAGGAGCTGAGCGCCACCGTGCTGCTCAAGGGCTCCACGACGCTCATCGCCGAGGCCGACCGGCCCGTACGGGTGAACCCCACGGGCACGCCGTGGCTGGCGACGGCGGGCAGCGGAGACGTGCTGTCCGGGCTCACGGGCGCGCTGCTGGCCGGCGGCATGTCGGCGATCGACGCGGCCGCGACCGGGGCGTACCTCCACGGCCTGGCCGCCCGGCTGTCGGCCGACCCGTACGGCGAGGGCCCCGCACCGATCAGCGCCTACGACGTCCTCGACGCCCTGCCCGAGGCGTTCCGCACCCTGTCCGGGTGACGCCACGACGAGGGCGCGGATGGCCGGAGCTCACCTCGGCGGCTGCCACACTGGAAGCCATGGTGAACGTCCCCGCAACAGCGCATGTCGACCTGGCGGCGATCAGCCACAACATCGGCGTCCTCCGCGAGAAGGCCGCGGGCGCCGAGGTGATGGCGATCGTCAAGTCCGACGGGTACGGGCACGGCATCATCGAGGCCGCCCGCGCCGCGCTGGCGGGCGGAGCCTCCCGGCTGGGCGTCGCCACGCTGGCCGAGGCGCTGACCGTGCGGCGGGCGGGCATCGACGCGCGCCTGCTGTGCTGGCTGCACGGGCCGGGCGAGCCGTTCGAGGAGGCCGTCGCCGCCGACGTCGACCTGTCGGCGAGCTCGGTGCGCGTCGTCGAGGACATCGCGGCCGCCGCCGTGCGCGCGGGCCGTACGGCGCGCCTGCACCTGAAGATCGACACCGGCCTGTCCCGCGCCGGGGCGACCCTCGAGGACTGGCCGCCGGTGGTCGACGCCGCGCTCCGTGCCCAGGCGGACGGGCACGTCGAGGTGGTCGGGGTCTGGTCCCACATGGCGTGCGCGGACGAGCCGGGCCACCCGTCGATCGCGGCGCAGCTCAGGACGTTCGACGAGGCCGTCGAGTTCGCCGAGAAGGCCGGCGTTCGCCCGGAGGTCCGGCACATCGCCAACTCCGCGGCGACGCTGACGATCCCGGAGGCGCGCTACGACCTCGTACGGCCCGGCATCGCGGTGTACGGCCTGAGCCCGATCCCCGCGCACCCGGCCTCCGACGGGCGTGAGGACCACAACTTCGGCCTCCGGCCCGCCATGACGCTCACCGGGCGGATCATCGTCACCAAGCGCGTTCCTCCCGGCACGGGCGTGTCGTACGGGCACAAGTACACCACCGCCCGGGAGACCACGCTCGGCGTCGTTCCCCTCGGGTACGCCGACGGGATCCCGCGCAGCGGCACCAACCTCCTGGAGGTCTGGGCGGCCGGTGGCCGGCGGCGCATCGCCGGCACGGTCTGCATGGACCAGTTCGTCATCGACGTGGGAGACGACGAGATCCACGCCGGCGACGAGGTGATCCTCTTCGGCCCGGGCGACCGGGGCGAGCCCACCGCGCAGGACTGGGCCGACCTGCTCGGCACGATCTCGTATGAGATCGTCACCCGCATCGGCGCACGTGTCTCCCGCGTGTACGAAGGAATCCCCCATTGAACAAGAAACGCATCGGGCTGATCAGTGCGGCGGTCGGCACGGCCGGCGCCGTCGGCGTGGGCGCGGTCGTCGCCGCGCGCAGGTACGCCGTCGGGCGGGCCCGGCTGATCCCGGACCCGGACGCGGGCGAGCCGTTCGGCGAGCTGCACGGCCGGCCGCTGACCGTCGAGGCGAGCGACGGCGTGCCCCTGCACGTCGAGATCGACGGGCCGGACGACGCCCCCCTGACGGTCGTGTTCTGCCACGGCTACTGCCTGAACGAGGACTGCTGGCACTACCAGCGGCGCGACCTGGGCCGCGACGGCGACCTGCGGCTGGTCTTCTGGGACCAGCGCAGCCATGGCCGGTCCGGGCGCAGCGACCTGACCCACGCCACCGTCGACCAGTGCGGCGCGGACCTGTTCGCGGTCCTGGAGGCCACCGTGGACCCCGGAACGCCGGTGGTCCTGGTCGGCCACTCCATGGGCGGCATGACGATCATGGCGCTGGCCGACAGCCACCCGGAGCTGTTCGAGGACGGCCGGATCGCCGCCGTCGCCCTGATCAACACGTCCTCGGGCGAGCTGGCGGAGCTCAGCCTGGGCCTGCCGATGGCGTTCGGGAAGGTCTTCAAGGCGGCGCTGCCCCGGGTGACGCGCAGCCTGGGCAAGCGCGCCGACCTGGTCGAGCGCGGGCGGCGGGCCGGAGCCGACGTCGCCTTCATGGTCACCCGCCGGATCGCGTTCGGCGACAAGCACGTCAGCCCGTCGGTGGTCGACTTCGTCGAGCAGATGATCCGCTCGACGCCGATCGACGTGATCGCGGAGTTCTACCCGACGCTCGCCGCCCACGACAAGCTCGCGGCGCTGGAGGTCATCAAGGGCCTGCCCGCGCTGGTCGTCGTCGGCGACGAGGACCGGCTGACGCCCGCCGCGCACGGGCGGCTGATCGCGGAGATCCTGGGCGACGCCGAGCTGGTGGAGCTGTCCGAGGCCGGCCACGTCACGATGATGGAGCATCCTGAGGTCGTCACCAGGGCGCTCCTCCGGTTGATCGACCGGGTTCGCCCCGTCGCGGAGGAGGAGCGTTCGGCGTGAAACCCATCCCGGTACCCACCGACGAGGCGATGCGCGAGCTGGGCCGCAGGCTGGCCGCCGCGCTGCGCGCCGGAGACCTGGTCGTGCTGTCCGGGCCGCTGGGCGCGGGCAAGACGACGCTGACCCAGGGCCTGGGCGAGGGCCTCAAGGTCCGCGGGCCGATCACGTCGCCGACCTTCGTCATCGCGCGGGTGCACCCGTCGCTGGCCGGGGGGCCCGCGCTGGTGCACGTCGACGCCTACCGCCTCGGCGGCCTGGACGAGGTCGACGATCTGGACCTGGACCTGCAGGACGCCGTGACCGTCGTCGAGTGGGGCGAGGGCATGGTCGAGGAGCTGTCCGAGGACCGGCTCGAGGTGATGATCGAGCGCGGGGAGACCGAGGAGCGCACCGTCCGAATCATCGGTGTCGGCGGCCGCTGGGCGGACTCACCGGTCGATCCCGTGCTCTGATCTAGACATTTGGACCGGTCCGTTCCGGTTCGGGCGCAGACGTAGTCGCGATCATGCAATACCCTCACCAGTAAATCTCATCTTCCTGGCGAATCAGGACATACGGGGTCGAGGGGGAGAGATCTGGTGAGTGGCCGCCGTCGAGCCCCCCGCCCGGCCGGACGCCGCAGACGCGTCTGGGCCGTCGCGGGCGTCCTCACAGTGGTCGTCGCGGTATGCGCCGTCGCGGCCCTGGCGTTCCTACGGCCGGGCAAGGCCCGTACGACGGCGGACCGGGCCACGACCGGACCGATGAGCGCGCCCGACGGCTCGGAGCGCGACGTCGTCCCGGACGCCTGCACCGCGCTGAGCCAGAAGGTCGCCGACCAGCTCACCCCGGGCGCCGAGCGCACCGAGATGGACCAGGCGACCGATGCCGACCGGCACAGCGAGTGCGCCTGGAGCATCTACGGCAACGACCGCCGGCAGCTCACCGTCGAACTGCGCGCCCTCACCGGCGACGGGACGACCGGCGCGACCGGTGTGGCGACCCGGACGTTCGGCGACGAGTGGGACTCCGACCGGGCGGGCAAGGACCTCGCCGACACGGTCAAGGTGCGCGACAGCCGGGGCGTCAGCGGCGTCGGCGAGCAGGCGTACGTCGTCTACACGGTCGACAACGACGACATCGGGGACGCCGTCGCCAACGCCCGCCTCGCGAACGTCCTCGTCACCGTCCACTTCTCCGGCGGTGACGACAAGGACGGCGACATGAAGCCGATCTCCTCCTCGGACGCCACCAACGGCGCCCTCTCCGCCGCCCGCGACGTGATCTCCAAGCTGCAGTCCCAGTCCTGAACGGCGCCGCCCGGTCAGAGTGACGTCGTGGGCGCGCTACGCTCGTAGGTCGTGCTGGTCTTGGCTTTTGACACTGCGACCGCCGCGGTCACCGTCGCCTTGAGCGAGGGCGTCTCCGGCGGTGTCCGGCTGCGCGCCGAGTCCAACGCGGTCGACCGACGGCGGCACGCCGAGGTGCTCGCCCCCGCCATCGTGGCCGTCCTCGACGAGGCCGGGGCGACCCGTGCCGATCTGACGGCCATCGCGGTCGGCGTGGGGCCCGGCCCGTACACCGGCCTGCGCGTCGGCCTCACCACCGCCCGCGCGCTCGGCGCCGTGCTCGGCATCCCGGTCCACGGCGTCTGCACGCTCGACGTCCTCGCCTGGCAGTCCGGCCGTACCGGCCCCTTCGTCGCGGCGACCGACGCCCGGCGCAAGGAGGTCTACTGGGCGTCGTACGCCTCGGCCCGCGAACGCGTCACCGGCCCCGCCGTCGGCAAGCCCGCCGAGGCCGCCGAGCCGGGCCTGCCCGCCATCGGGGAGGGCGCCCTGCTGTACGCCGACACGCTCGCCGGGCAGCAGCCCGCGCTGCCGTCCGCGGCCGCGCTCGCCGACCTGGTGATCACCCGGCTGTCCGGCGGAGCGGGCCCCGACCTCCTGGAGCCCGTCCCGCTGTACCTCCGCAAGCCCGACGCCCGCGAGCCCGGACCGCGCAAACGGGTGACGCAGCCGTGACGCTGCGCGCGATGACCGCGGACGACCTTCCCGACGTCCTCGCGCTCGAGCCCGTGCTGTTCCCCGAGGAGACCTGGTCGGAGCAGGCGTACCGCGAGGAGCTCGCCGATCGGACGGGCACGCGGCACTACGTCGTGATCGAGGACGACGACGGGCGCTTCGCCGGCTGGGCGGGGCTCGCCGCCGCCGGCGGCCAGGCCGACGTTCTCACGATCGGCGTACGGCCGGAGCTGCAGGGACGGGGGTACGGCGCCCGGCTGCTGACCGCGCTGCTCGACGAGGCCGCGGACCGCGGCTGCCCCGAGGTGTTCCTCGACGTCCGCGCCGACAACGACCGGGCCCGGCGGCTGTACGAACGGTTCGGCTTCACCCCGGTCGGCGTCCGCAAGCGCTACTACCAGCCATCGGGCGTGGACGCCATCGTGATGGTCCGTGACTCGCGGCGGAGCGGAGTGCCCGCCGGACAGGGAGTAGGAAGATGAAGGACGAACCCCTGGTCCTGGGGATCGAGACGTCCTGCGACGAGACGGGCGTCGGCATCGTCCGCGGCCACACGCTGCTCGCCGACGCGATCGCCTCCAGCGTGGACGAGCACGCGCGCTTCGGCGGCGTCGTGCCCGAGGTCGCCTCCCGGGCGCACCTGGAGGCCATGACGCCGACCGTGGAGCGGGCCCTGACCGACGCGGGCGTCACCCTGAACGACATCGACGCGATCGCCGTCACCGCCGGCCCCGGCCTCGCCGGCGCCCTCCTCGTCGGCGTCGCCGCCGCCAAGGCGTACTCCCTCGGCCTCGGCAAGCCGCTGTACGGCGTGAACCACCTCGCCGCCCACGTCGCCGTCGACCAGCTCGAACACGGCGCGCTGCCGAAGCCCTGCGTCGCGCTGCTCGTCTCCGGCGGCCACTCCTCCCTGCTCCTCGTCCCCGACGTCGCCTCGGACGTGCGCCCGCTCGGCGCCACCGTCGACGACGCGGCGGGGGAGGCGTTCGACAAGGTCGCGCGCGTGCTCGACCTCGGCTTCCCCGGCGGCCCCTACATCGACCGCGCCGCCCGCGAGGGCGACCCCGGCTCGGTGTTCTTCCCGCGCGGCAAGTACGACGACGGCACCTACGACTTCTCCTTCTCCGGCCTGAAGACCGCGGTCGCCCGCTGGGTCGAGGCCCGGGAGCGCGCCGGCGAGCCGGTCCCGGTCGCCGACGTCGCCGCCGCCTTCCAGGAGGCGGTCGTCGACGTGCTGACCAAGAAGGCCATCGCCGCCTGCAAGGACAACGGCGTGTCCCACCTCCTCGTCGGCGGCGGCGTCGCGGCCAACTCCCGGCTGCGCGCCCTCGCCCAGGAGCGCTGCGACAAGGCGGGCATCGAGCTCCGCGTGCCCCGGCCGAAGCTGTGCACGGACAACGGCGCCATGGTCGCGGCCCTCGGCTCCGAACTCGTCGCCGCCGGCCTGGCCCCCTCCGACCTCGGCCTCCCCGCCGACTCCTCCCTCCCCATCACCCAGGTCTTGGTCTAGCCTCACGACTTGCAGCACCCGGTGGCGCCTCGTGCCACAGGGCCATAGCATCGAGATATGGTCGCGCAACCTGAGATCACCCAGCGAGATCTGCGGAACCGCTCCAAAGAGATCATGGACGCTGTCGAGCACGGGCAGGCGTTCACGGTCACCAGGGACGGTCACCAGATCGGTGAACTGATCCCTCTGCGTCGGCGCCGCCGGTTCGTGCCCCGTGAGGAGTTCGCCGCGATGTCGCGTGGTGCCTCCGCCATCGACCTCGACGCGTTCCGGGCCGACCAGGACGCCGCGCTCGATCACGAGGCGGCCGACCCTTATGGGCGCTGAACGTCATCCGCAGGGTCTGCTCGACACGAACATCGTGATCCTGCGGAGCTGGATCGACCCTGCCGAACTGCCGGACGAGATGGCGATCAGTGCGATCACACTCGCTGAACTGTCGGCGGGCCCGCACCAGGTCCGGCCCAACAGCGAACAGGGAGACTACGTCGAGCACGCCGAGCGTGCTCGACGGCTCGACGTGCTGCAGCGGGTGGAGCACGAATTCGACCCCATCCCGTTCGGGGTCGAGGCCGCGAGGGCCTTCGGCAAAGTCACCGCAGGGGTCGTTGCCGCAGGCCGTAAGCCACGCCGGAGGGTCGCAGACCTGATGATCGCTTCGGTGGCGATCGCCGAAGAACTACCGCTGTTCACCACGAACCCCGACGATTTCCAGGGCTTGGGTGAGCTACTGGAGGTCGTACGGGTGACGCGGCCCGTGGTCCAGCACCCGCGGAGACCGGATCCCCACTGAGTGGATCGAGCCGGCAACGTCCGTTCACGGCACCATTGCGTCGTATCAGGCCTGCCCGAGGGCCAGCGGGACGAGATGCCCGCCCCAGCCGTCGTCAGTGCGCCAGATGGTCCAGATTCCAAACGCCTCTCCGACCACATCGGCCGCCCAGGACTCGGCCGGTGATCGTGGTAGGACCAGGAAGCGGTGATTCGGGATGATCCCTTCGGCGTACTGCACTTCGGCGATCCGTAGGACGGCTTCGCGCATGCGCTGGTACGTGTGACCGCCTTCGCCCAGGACCTCGTACAGGATCGTGCCTGAAGCGGTCTTGCAGGAGACATCGATCGTCGGCAGATCCGTCGTCGGCTTGAGCCGTGCCCCGTAGAGCTCGCCGATCAGCAGGTGCCGGATTCGCTCGTGCACGTGACACTGGCGTTCCGTGCGGACACGATCCTCCAGCGCGGATACAAAGCCCTCGAAGTCGTTCGGCCTCTCGGTGGGCTCCTTCCCGTCCTCGTCGGCAGGTTCGACGGCGGGAATCGGCTCAGCGGTCACGGTCTCATCCTGTTCCGGCTCGGTCTCCCCGGTGAGGATTCCGGGGAGCGATTCTTCGTGCACGATCGTCAGCGATTGAGTGCAGCGGGTGATGGCGATGTACAGCCGCCGTGCACCGGCGGCCTCGCGTGCGATCGCGGCAGGTTCCGCCACGACGACATGGTCGAACTCGAGACCCTTGGTCTCCGAGGAGGAGAGCACCTGTACGGCGCCCAGTGGGTCTTCCCTGCGCTCGGCGAGCCTGGACCGAGCCTGCTCGATGAGGTCTTCGTCGTCGGGGAGAATGAGCGCGGTGGACCGGTCGGTCGCTGCCTCGGCGGCGGCCAGGGCAAGGACCTCTGACAGTGCGCTGTCGAGCAGCTCCGAGGCCGTGACCTGGATGAATCGGATCGGGTTTCCACCCTCAGGCCGGATCGACTCGGGAAAGGTGATGCTCGGCGCGATGTACGCCGCCAGCGGCGCGGCGAGGCGCATGACCTCGTCCGGCAGTCGGTAGCCGACGGTCAACTCCTCCAAGTGCCAGCCGTCCGGCCCCGCGAGGGTCTCCGCGAGTTCGTTCCACCTGCCGTACGGATGTACCCCGGTGGCCTGGGCGAGGTCGCCGAGGACGGTCATCGAGCCGCTGGGGCACCGGCGGGCCAGCGAACGGGCCTGCATCGGTGTCAGATCCTGCGCCTCGTCGATCACGATGTGCCGGTAGCGGCGCGGTGGCCCGTCTCCGGTCATCAGAAGACGAAGCTCTTCCAGGCATACCTGGTCCGCGATCGACCAGCGTTCTTCGGAGACGCGTGCGGCCTGAGGGCGGTGGATCGCCTGCTGTTCCTCCTGGTCGAGGATGCCGTCCGCGGCGGCCCGAAGGGTCTCCGGATTTCCGAGGAGGCTGCGCAGCACGCTCTCCGCCGTCACCTGCGGCCACATCGAGTGGATCAGCCCCGCCACCGCCCGATGGCGATTGATACGGCTACGAAGCGCGGAGTCGAGAGACTGTCGCCTGGCTTCGACGAAGGCGTGCATCAGCCGGTCGACGAGGGCATTCGTGAAGCGCTGCCGTCGCATCTGGAACGGAATCGCCTGATCGTCGGACTCGACGAGCGACCGGACGTCTTCCTTCGGGATCGTCAGCTCGACGCCTTCGAAGAAGATCTTGAGCTCGTCGTCCTTCAGCAGCCGCGTCAGCGCGTCGACGCGGACGAGGTTGTTCACGGCTCGGCGTAGGACGTCGGCCATCCGGCCGTCGGACTTCACCGCCGCGGCCTGGAGGGTGTCGGTCCCCGGCGACCGGCTGGTGCGCTGCGACTGATCCGCCCAGACCGCGTCGAACCTGAGCATGGTGGTGCCACCGATGTCGAGTGAGGGCAGCACCCGGCTGATGTAGGTGAAGAAGCCCTGGTGCGGGCCGACGACGAGGATCTCCTCGGGTTTGAACACCTTGTTGTAGAGCAGCCACGAGACCCGGTGGAGACCGACCGCGGTCTTGCCGGTGCCGGGGCCGCCCTGGACGACGAGGAGCCCTTTAGGCTCGTCGGTCACGAGCTGGAGCTGTTCCTGGCGGATCGTCTCGACGATGTCCCGCATTCTCCCGTCGCGGGCACGCTCCAGATCGTCGAGCAGGAAATCCGGCATCCGTTCGGGTTCCGGCGCGGGAACGGGTGTCTCGGGAGCGGCGTCCGCCGGATCACGCTGGGGAACGACGATGAGGAGTTCGTCCCGGTAGTCCTGAACCAGGCGGCCTTCGCACCTCAGCGATCGGCGGAGCCTGACGTCGCCCGGCGCGTCCGGCCGGGCGAGCTGCCACGTGTTGACCGTGTGCGCCTGCCATGCCAGAACGATCGGATCGCCGTTGGAATCGCGTACCGTGCGGCGGCCGATGTAGTAGGTCCTGAGGGGCTCGTCTTCCACTTCGGTGACGTCGACCCGCTGGAAGACCAGCGCCTCACCGCCCAGGTCGTCGTTGTACCTGATCTCGGGTGGGACGTCCGGAATGAAGCTGGTGCCGGCCTCCGAGTCGGTCACGTCCCAGGTCTTGTTCTTGAGCTCGCGGTTCTTGGCGAACTTCTGCTCGTAGCAGGCGTAGGCGTGATCCACTGCCCGCTGCTCCATGGCGATGACGGCCGCCCGGTCCCCCATGCGCACGCTCCCCTGTCGAAGTGAGGGGACGATAGCGCTGCGCACCGACAGTTGACGTATCTTCGGCCGGACCAGGCCAAACGGCGGTCCGATGCCGAAACGTGATCATAAGAGCGGTAGACCGGATCACTGCGGTGCACGTCCTTCCCTGCACGGAGTGCCGTCCGCGCGCGGGCGTGGGATCGTATCCTGTCGGACGCATGGGGTGAGAAGGGGGCGAGGGTGTCAGACCGATGGTGGGGCCCGCGGTCCGACTTCCCCTGGGAGGAGGACGCGCTCAAGCACATCCGCGACCTCATGCCGCCCGCCGCGCAGTACCGCGCCTGGCACACCTTCACCTTCACCGCCAGATCCGGTCACGTGCGCGAGGTCGATCTGCTCGTCGCCGCTCCGGCCGGCCTGTTCCTCATCGAGATCAAGAGCCACCCCGGCCGGGCCACCAACCACGGCGGCACCTGGACGTTCCGCGGTGACCGGGACCGTACGATCGACAACCCGCTGCACCTGACGAACCTCAAGGCGAAGGAGCTGAAGGACCAGCTCCGCTGGGCGGCGCGCGAGCTCGGCATCCGGGCGCCGATCCCGTTCATCCAGGAGGCCGTGTTCCTGTCCGCGCCGAACCTCCGCTGCGAGTTCGACGACGTTCAGCGGATCATGGTGTTCGGCCGCGAGGGCCTGGAGAAGCAGACCGGCCTGCCGGGCATCTGGAGCGGCCTGCTCGGCCGGGCCCGCGCAGCGACCGCGACCGCGTGAGCCCGCAGCTGGCCCGCCGCCTCGACGATCTCCGCGACAAGATCGGCGTGCAGGGGCTGCGGAAGCACCGGAAGGTCGGCCCGTACGAGCTGGCCCCCAAGTCGTTCGACGCGGGGCCGACGTGGGAGGACTACCTCGCCACGAACCCGGCGCTGCCGGGCGACCAGCCGCGCCGGATTCGGATCTACCTGTCGGAGCTGGGCGCCTCCAAGACGGAGCGTGAGTCGACGCGGCGCGCCGCCCGCCGGGAGTACCTCGCGCTGCAGGGCATCGCGCACGAGGGCATCGTGCAGGCCGAGCAGTTCAGCGACGAGCACGAGGCGGGCCCGTCGGTCATCTTCCGGCACGGCGCGGACTGGCAGCGGCTCGACCACTTCATGGCCGAGCACGGCGACGGCCTGCCGATCGAGACGCGGGTGGAGATGGTCCGCCAGCTCGCCGAGGCCCTGGATCACGCGCACCGGGGACAGCGGCCACCGTCCACGTCCAGCGAATCGCCACGGAGAGCGGTGTGGACGTAGTGATCGCCGACCCGCTGGTCGACCGGCTCGGTCGCCCACCGAACAAGACCGTCACCGGAAAGCTGCAGGCGATCAAGGACATCGGCGGCGTTTACGATCTGGTGGTCATCCACAGTGACGGCCGTGCGGGCAGGAGCCACCTCGGACGGTGCTCGGAAGACCCATCGGCCACGGATACTCGAACACGAGAGGTGATCTCATGGACGATGCCATCCGTGTCGAACTGGCGGCGCTCTCGAAAGGAGAGGCGGCCTTCGAACAGGTACTGAAGGCAGTGCGCAGGCTGCTGCATGACCTGGACCGTGACCTGTCCAGACAGCTGGCGGAATGGGACGGAGACGCCAAGGCCGCGTACCAGCGGGCTCACGAGGAGTGGCGAGCGGCGGCGGACGACATGGCCGATCAGCTCGACGGGCTCAAAAAGGTGATCCGAACTGCTCATCACAACTACGGACGGTCACTCCAGGCGAACATGACGATGTGGAACGCGGAATGACACCCCGCCGGCCACCTACGCCGTACAGTCCATTGGGCCGGAGATCCGGTCCTCGACCGGGGTCCGGTGCAGCCGTCGTGAGGGGGAGCGCCTGATGGGGCAGCCGCGTATCGACATCACCCCAGAGGCCGTCGACAGGGCGGCGCAGAATTTCGCGATCGGGCAGCAGGACCTCATAAGCGCCTACCAGAACCTGGCGGGACGGCTTCAAGCCGCGTCTTCGATGGCCGGGGACGACAAGGCCGCACATCAGTTCGCCACGCTGTACACCCCGGCCGGCCAGGCCGCCTACCAGGCCTTTCACGCGGCGATCGAGGCACTCGGCGGCACGTCGCTGGGGTTAACGCAGACAATCAATAACCACCTGGCCGCCGACCACCACTCCCGCGCCGACGATCCCGCCGGCCCGCCGCCGCGCTACCCACCGCACCAGGTATCGACGTCTTTCGCGGTCGATGCTTCGCCTCCCGCGGTGACCGGGTTCAACTGGGCGCCCTCGACCACGGTCCCTCGCCTGCGCGTCAAGGTCCCCCACCTGCCCGGCTGGGTCACATCGATCATCGGCGACTCGCCGGACTGGCCACAAGGCAACGACCACCTGCTCGACGAGGCAGGCAATGCCTGGCAGGCGGCGGCCCAGGAAGTCGACAAGGTGGCGTCGTGGCTCAACTGGACGATCTCCACGATCCTCGACCCAGGCGACAACGCCGAACACACCGCGATCAGCAACTACTGGGCCACCCTGTACAAGCCCGGCGACTCCACGACCGTGCTGTCCGGGCTGTCCACCATGTGCCAGACCCTGGCCAACGCCTGCCACGACTATGCCGCCGCCACCCGCAAGGCCGCCGACATCGTCGCCGTCGAAACCATCGTCGAGATCATCGCCTTGCTCGGCGCCGAAGTCGCAGCCCGGCTCATCGGCCGCGTGCTTCGCCCCATCCTCGCCCGTGTCGGCGCCTACATGATGCGCGCGGTGGCCGGCATCGCCGAACGCTATGCCATCCGCGCAGTCCTCGCCGACCTCACCAGCGCGGTGGCGAACACCAAAGTCGTGAAGGCCGTGCAAGCGGCCTTCGAGAAGACCGCCGGTAAGGCGTTGGGGAAAGACGTCGCGGCCGCGGAAAGAAGGCTCGGCCTCGTGCCGGGCACTCCGGAGTATGAGAAACGGCTGGCGGAACTCGCCGAAGACCCGGCGCACGGCGGTGTGATCAGCGCCAAAAGTAGACGCGAGGCCGAAGTCGGTCTTCAGTTGGAGAGAGACGGGTTGCTGCCGGGCCCGATCAAGAGAGCTCCGTTCGATGACGCAGGGAATGATCAGGGCGAGTTCCTGGATGCGAACGGAACCTTCTGGGACGTCAAGAGTTCCCCCGATCTTCAGCCGCCCTGGGGGCGCGATCCCGGCAATCCGATCCCGCGTCCTCAGCCGCCGCAACGATTCGCCAGCATGATAAGTAAAGAATTGGACGCTGGGCAGAATGTCGTCTTGGATCCGATCGGAATGAGCCCTGAACGGCTCAATCAGCTGAAGCAACTTGTCGCCGACCATCCAGAGTGGCGAGGACGGGTAATATGGGCAGCGTGACTGATGGTTACGGACGTTCTCGTGCTGACGTGCGCATATTTCCTCGCGATCCGGAGGCGCGTGAAGCCCTTGAGACCTACCTGGACGCGCTGCCGGCTGATCCTCAGATCGTGATCCCGTCTTTCGCTGGGAACGGTCTTGACTTCTCCGGCGCCGACCTATCCGGCCTTGAGCTGCTCGGGGCCTACTTGGACGAGGCCATTATGGACGGCGTCAAACTCGTCGGTGCGCGTCTGGGGAGTGCCTCGCTTGTGGGGACACGGCTACGCAAGGCCGACCTGAGTCACACCTCGCTGCGGAAGGCGGAAGCGCGGTCGAGCGATCTGAGGGACGCGCTACTGCTTGAAGCAGATCTTCAATCATCCAGCTTCGAAGACGCGGATATGCGTGGCGCCGATCTGCGAAACGCCAAGCTCAATAACGCCTGGCTCGTCGGAGCGGATCTGCGAGACGCAGACCTACGACAATGCGCCTTCGGCGGACACGATAGCTGGACCGGCATGCCTGAAGTACGCATGGCAGGCGCACGTCTCGACGGAGGTGCAGGTCGCGTTGAGGGGCCCATCGACGTTGGTACCACCTCTCCCCACCTGCTCGACGGCGAGGACCTCGAACGCTGGTTCGCCGACCGTGGAGCCCCGCAGGTCGAAGTGCGCCGATCCGAGGGTGGGCGAGTCGGCGGATCTCTATGAGGACATGAAGCCGCCCGCTACGTCCACGGTGACGCCGTGGACCATCTCGCGCGCGCCGCGAAGCGGTGGGAGGCGATCTACTCGATCTGATGCGCGCTGTGGTGCACCGATCCGGCCAGGCTGCTGCCGCTGATCCACGAGCGGTTGGTGCCGGGAGGGAGGGTGGTGTTCTCCCACGCTCCGCAGTCTCGGGCAGTTATGGCGTTCAGGGCATCTACACCGCTGCTTCACCGGTCGGCAAATCTGGGCCTACCGGTGGGCGTACGAGCCGCCGGCCTGGGTTGACCTGTTATACGGCTGCGGCTTCACCGGCGTGAACACCCTCACCGAACCCGCCCCCGAGACCGACCACCTCGGCACCCTCATCGTCGAGGCCGAGAAGTGAACCCCGCTCAACCAGCAGCGTGTTCGGCCCTATTGGCTCAGGTGCACTCAGAGCGGCTTGCCTCCGATCCAACCAAGGATGCGCCGAACCTTCCTTGAGCAAGGGGCCGGTAGAAGAACCAGCGGACGCGACTCGGTACGCGATTCATCGGGTGATCTGGAGCGAAGCCCATGCATCGGCGCTGAGCACCCGAAGGCTCCATCGAATTGATTGCTCTTACGGCTTAGTCATCTCAGTCACAATGTCTGTCAAGCCGTATACGGATCGCTGGCACTGCCTGCCGCCTCGGGTGACCGAGATCGGTCCACGGAGACGGTATTCGCCACGTTGTCGGAGCGATCGCATATGTGGTAAGGGGCCAACCTGCCTGAGCAGGCCTGTGAAAGGAGAGTCAACTCGTTGCTACGGATGGTCATGTGATCTACATAACATGCTTTGTGACGGACGAGTTGCGGTGACTTTTCTCGCTCGTCGAACTCGTGATCTGATCGAGACGGCAGCGCTTTACATCGAGGGCGCTGTTACGTTGTCCGATCGGTTCAAAGGAGTAGTGACTTGAGGGCCATCCCCTGTCGTAGCGCGCTTTCCTCAATCCCCCTGATCGCAGCATCGGCGATCGCCGCGGGAGTGCTGGCCGCACCGGCGCAAGCCGCCACCGGTGGAGCGCAGGCAGATGTGCAGCAGCAGGTCGACCAGGTCGTTTCCGAGCACCCGGGGGCTCGGCAGACCGGGCCGGGAAGGGTCACCTTCGGCAACGGCGTCGTCCTTACCATTCCTTCGGACGGCGCCGCTGCAGGGCAATGCGACTCCGGATCGTACTGCTTCTTCCAGTACACCAACTACGGAGGCCGCAAGCTCACCTTCAAGGACTGCAGCGATAACGGCCTGTGGCAATACCTCACCGACTACGGATTCGGCAACAAGACATCGTCCTGGCAGAACTCCTCGACCAATACCGTGTTGGTCTACAACCAGGCCACCACCCCGCCGACGACCTTGTGGACCGAGAACCCGGGCACGGAATCGTCGGATGTCGGTACCGCGGTCGATAACAAGGCCGACGCGTTCGAGACCTTCTGCGGGTGACCGGAATGAAACGTCCTCGCCTTCCCCTTTTCGTTGCCGCGGTGATGGGGGCGATCACGCTTACCCTGACCGCGTTCACGCCCAGCCCAGGTGACTCGGCGAAGGGCTCGCCGACCGGCTCCGCCGGCCCGGCTGCCCCGTCGACCGGGCTGCAGGCACCTCGCCGCGATCCGAACGACCCGGCTGCGGTCAAGGGCTACCTGGAACGGATGCAACGCGGGGTGGCCCGCAAGCAGACGCAGTGCACCACGGACAAGCATGGTGGACGGACGACGCGATGGTGCCTGGAGCCGGTCGATCCGGCCGAGATGCCCAAGGTGACGTCGAAAATAGAACGTGCAGCCGCTGATCCGACGCCACCCAAGATGTGCTCCAATCCCCCGGGGAAAACGAACTACGACCGCTTCCACGCCTGCTACGAGAGCGCGGGACGGATCGTGAACGAGGACACGGAGCAACTTGGTGCGATCGTCAAGTTCGACGTGTGGGCTACGCTGAGTGCGGATAGCACTCACTGGCTGATGCAGGTCGGCGTTACCGCGACCAACATGTCCACTGAGCTGAAAGAGGCCGTACCCTCGTTCATCGTATCCCTGCAGTGCGATAAAGACACCTGTGAAATCCCCGATCCGGTGAAAAGCAAGATCGTCCCGGACGCCTACACCTACTTCGAGTTGGCGACCTCGAACCCGGATACAGCTCCAGGCGACAGCATCAAGTACACCAACCCACAGGTCCTGCTGACCCTCGAGACCGAGAACGCCTTCCCGGGCAGTGGCGCCACTAATCCGCTGAACGATCCGTTCGACATCCGTTGTGACAGGGAGACCTACATCGGCGGTGCGGGCTGCGTGTACTACATGGGAACCGCCTCTGCCGCCACCTTCTACATTGACTACAGCGTCCCGGATCCGAAATACGGGGACTACCGGGAGGTCGTCAAGAACGACCTGTACGGCATGGTGATCCGCGACAACCTCAACCACTACGGCAACATCAAATACGGGAAACCGTTGCACCGCGCGGACCCGGTCACCCAGAGGCAGAATCACGATAAGGTCTGCAGCGCGGCGATCCTGGCAAAGGAGCCGGCAGGCATGGAGTGTGACGAGTGGCCCTATGCCTCCAGTGAGGAGGGCGGCAGTAAGAATCCGCGCTACTCGTGCGCGTTCCTGCCGGCAGCGCAGAACGGGAACCACGGCCGAGCGCTGTCTAACATGTACAAGGTCAACCGGATCCTGCCGTCGCTCAACGAAGGCGGGGAGTACATCCAGGGCGATCCATACTGGGTGTGGGTGCTCAACGCGCCGGCTGACAGTGCGATTCCAACGGTGAAGCAGTGCAGCGCGTATTAGCGGACACAACGAACTGAACAACGGACGAGCGGTCAGAGCAGCCCAGGCTCGGGCACTCTGGCCGCTTCGCCGTCGCCACCAGATGCACCGCCGACGACGGCGACCCATACGAGCGTGGGCCCAGCCTGCCGGTTGAGCCATCAGGAGGGTAGAAAGGATCAGATGCGGTCTCGAGGACTCATAGACCGTAGACGCGCCCAGGGGGGAGATGATGCCCGATCTGAGAAACGATCTCGTCGCGGATCCGCCGCATGGCTTCGGCTCTGACGGGATCAGATGCCAGGCTGCCGGGATGTTCCAGCGTTGCGAGGGTGACCTTCCACTGCCGAGCCGTCAAGGCCACCGGCAGCTGACCCGTTGACACATCGTGAGACTCGATGACGGCACGGATCTGCTGGCAATCCTCGACGATGTCGTCGATGTCACCATTCTGGATCTCCAAAGCCGCCATCGCGCGCACCTCTGTGCGGACGATGTTGGCCTGATCGGCGGTCATCGTCACCTCGAAGGTTTCGGTGGTGCGATCTGGCCGTTCGACAGGCTGGCGGTCGTGGTCGAGCTGGTACGTCCACTCTTGTGTCATCGACGCCGGCCAGAGCCGCAGCAGATGCCGTTTATGGCGGATGTCGAGATACTGGGAGTGCAGGCGTAGCCGGTAGGTGCCCGCCCCGCCTTCGAGGTCCAAGGCTAGCTTCTGCGAACCGTTTGCTGCGAATATCCGGAGCCGTGCCGTTTCGAAAGAGACGGAAATCTCGACGACCTCTGCGAAACCGTCGCTGTCGTCGATGCGTAGGGGAGGCTCGACGCTCCATTCCTCGATGTCGATGTCGATGTCGCGAGCGGTGGTGCCCGTGTTGACGAAAACGTCTCCCTCGAACAGGTCGAGGGTTCCGTAGCTGCGCGTAGTTCGGTCAGGGGCGTCGGGAACCGCGTCGCCGGTCGAGATCCGGTACCACTCATCCGACTCTATGCGGACGGCGGCATCGGCTGTGGCGAGTGGGCGCACGAGTCTCTCCTTCCTGACGCAGAGCGGCCAGAATACCCGGGGCGCGGAGAAGGGCAACGGGCGTCATGAGTCGCTGAGTCGCCATGAGCAATGGCGAGGTTCGGAGGACTGGGGGAGTGCTCCCGGTATGCGTCGGTAGCGGAGGAGACGCCTAGACGAGCGGGTGGTTGACCGCCGGACCGATGTCGGCCAAGACCTTTACGTGATCACATGGTCACGTATAGTGATTAATGGTCGGTGAGTAGCAACCCAGCGGAGAAGATCCGGCCATCACTCAGCAAGGAGGTGTCGCCATGCCTCTTCCCTCGTCGAGACGGGTAGGTACCGTAAGGGCGAAGATCGGAGGTGGCGACCGCGTGGCGACGGTCCGGGATCTAGCAGCGTACATCCTGCGGAAACGCGGTCCCATGACCGCGATGAAGCTGCAGAAGCTCTGTTACTACGCCTACGGCTACCACCTGGCGTGGGAGGAGCGCCCACTGTTCCCCGAGCGGTTCCAGGCATGGGCGAACGGGCCCGTCCCCCCGGACCTGTACAAGTGTCACCGCGGCCGGTTCCAGCTCAGCGACGGCGACATCCCCGGTGAACCGGACGCCCTCGACGAGGGGGAGCGTGAGTCGATTGAGCTGGTCCTGCAAGGTCTCGGCGACTACACCGCCCACCAGTTGTCGACGATGACGCACCGCGAAGCGCCCTGGGTGGAGGCGCGTGTCCGCGCCGGAGCGCAGCCACTGCAGCGCAGCACCGAGGAACTACGCGACGACGAAATCCTCGAGTTCTTCGACGCTCTGACAGCGGCCGGCGACGATGGCCAAGCGGAAGCCTAAGAAACAGGTCTTCGCTCCGGATGTCAAGACGAAGGAAGTCCCGAAGCGGTCGGTGCTTCCTGGGGCGGAGACCTCGGACAGTCGGATCTGCTGGAGGTTCTGCCACGTCGACCACGACGGACGTTGGGGGTTCGAGAAGGTCGACCCGCAGACGCTCCGCTGGTTGATGGAACGGCTGTCGTCGGTGGAGTCGATGACGATCAACCAACTGTTCCACTCCGGCGGCTACCCCGGTGCCGACTATGACGTTGCGAGCATTCCGAACGCCGTGGCGCTGGGGCGCTTGGAGGAGATCGGTTTGTCGGACATGACGAAGATCCATCGGTTACGGTTCACGGGCACGACGCGCGTATATGGCTTCCTGATCGATCACGTGTTCCACGTCGTCTGGTGGGATCCGAACCATGAGGTGTGGCCGAGCAAGCTGAAGCACACGTAGTCATCACATGGGACGTAGTCGATGGCTTGTCGTCACTACTGCCCCAGGGTGATCTTCATTTCGCTAAGCTTCCTCAGACCGAGCTGTTCCGACTCGGACATTGAAGCTCCAGAGGTTGGTCGCTGCATCTACTTGACGGCTTGGGACAGGCTGCTTGTCAGTCAGCATCAGAGGTCGTCGGTGTCGTCATCCACCTCGAACGTGTCGGCCGCGTCGGACTTCACGTCCTCGATGTCTTCGATCACCTTGCCCATCGCATCGGCGATTTCGCCGAGGAGCGCGCGCTTCCGGTCCTGGAAGAAGGCGTCGAAGTCGTCCTCCCGCATCAGCCGCGGCTCTGCCAGATGCGACGTGACGTGCGCGTCGATCGTGGTGTCGTCGACACCCGCGCTGTTCGCCAGCCGCGACAGGTACTCCGATGGTGCCCGGCCGCCGATGACCCGGTTGGTGCGGGCGGTGAGCGGTGTCTTGTTGACGATTGCGTTGTAGATCTTCGAATCGATCTTCTGGGTCTCACACCATGCCTTCGGGAAGATGTGGTGGATGTCGATGGCATCGTCGAAGTAGTTGGTGATCGTCGAAGCCTCGCCCGTGCGCCAGTCCTGGGCGCCGGCCTTCATCAGCAACGCGTAGATGCCCTTGTAGGCGGCGCTGTTCCGGGTTCGGAGGGTGAGCAGACGGCCGGGCACGAACTGCGCCTCGACGACCGTTCGCGGCTCCGTCCCGGAGCCCCGGATCCAGGCGGCGACGTCCGGCAGGTCCCTGCTGAACCGCGTCTCCGTCGTCCCTCCGTACAGCTCGCCGAAGACGCCGCACCAGTACCAGCGTGCGAGCTTCTGCTGCGCGCCCGCGTTCTCCGCATCGGTGCCGAGGACGGCGAAGATGGCCGCGAGCGGGATGAGCTGGGTGCCGTACGGCAGGAATCTGGTGTCGAAGATGTACTGACGGTGCAGGAACCGGGCGGCGGCTTTCAAACCGTTGACGATCATCGGAGCGAAGCGCTCGTACTCGGGCAGTGTGAGGCCCAGCATGTCCGCGCGCTTGCAGCCGATGCGCGGAAGACGGTCCTCCTCGACACCGTTCTTCCGGCCGGCGTCCCGCCGGGCATCGGTGGCCAGCAGAGTGATCGCCTGCAGGAAGTCGGTGTTGGAGACCTCGCGGAGGATGCGGTACTCGGGCCCGGACCACTCCTTGCGGCATTCTTTCCAGTGCTCACGCAGGTCGAACTCGTCGGCGGCGTACGTCGCGGTGAGCAGTTCGAACACCGTGAGTGTCACTCCACCGGTGTTGACCTTCTCGAACACCTGGCAGACGGCCTGCCGCGGAACGCCCTTGTCCAGTTCGATGATCGGGAACTGGTACGTGTCGAAGCGCTTGATGATCGTGCTTTGGAAGGCGTTCCAGAGCTTCATCTTGTCCTGGGCGTAGCCCCAGTGCTCTTGGAACCCCATCATCCAGTCCTCGTGGTCGAAGACCTTCGCGAGCGGGAACAGGTGGGCTTCGTACTCCCGGTCCGGTGTGGAGTAGTCCTTGATCACCTCTCCGCGGAAGTTGCGGACGATGCGGTCCGCCGGCAGGAAACGGATCGCCTCCTCACGGTCCCCACTCGGGTCGAGTGCCTGGCGCATGTCGATGTAAAACCAGCCGGAGACCGGGCGCTTCCGGACGTCCTGGGTCTTGAGCGGAAGCCCCAGCTTGAGTGCCTGGAACAAGGAGGTCATCCGCTGCTGACCGTCGAGGATCAGTCGCTCCGGTTCGACTCCCGCCGCCGGCGTGGCCCCCTCCACCGCACGCTGCTTGAACCTGACGTCACCGCCGGTCTTCAGCATCATCAGCGTGCCCACCGGATAGCCCAGGGAGATCGAGGCGAGAAGACTGGAGATGTTCCGGTCGGGCCAGACCCAGCCTCGCTGGAACTCCGGCAGTTGTGTCCGGCCGTCCCCGACCTCTCGCAGTAGGTCGGAAAGGAACTCCTTGTCGATCCCGAACGTGTCGACAGCCACGTCTCTCCTTCTTGCGAATGACATGCGAATAAAGGGCGGTCGGTGGATATGCGGACTCCTGCGTCCGTCACGGCCCGGTGTGTTGGTCGGTCGACTCGGGTGACGGAGCGTCTTGGCGTTATCTCATGCGTTCGGCTGAGCGAGCCGCCGGGCCAGGTCCTCCACGAGTTCGGCGTCCGAGTCGGTCAGGCGGTCCAGCACCGGGCCGAGGCTCAGCACCCGCGCCGAGAGGTCGGTATCGGGGCGCACGCCGTACCAGTCGGCGGCGATCATCGCCGAGACTCGTTCGGTGGTGGTGCCGAAGAGCTTGGCGATTCCGTCCAGCGCCTCAGGATCGGGCGGGCCGACCCTGCCGCCCCCGGGTGGACCCTGCCATGCGCCGTACTCGATCAGGTTCTTCCACCACCCATGTGACCTGGCGCGATCGGATTCCCAGGCCATCGAGTAATAGTCCTTGTTCCGGGCGATCTTTCGGGCGGTGTCCCTGAAGGGGCTACTGCTCATAATGCGATGATACGCACGTATTTAGTGGCGCCAAAATCTTTCTCATAACAATCCCGATTCTGACATTCCGGAAAAATAGTTCCTATTGGTCGGGGGTGCTACGGCGTCCCGTGTTGACGCTCGACGTGATGAGTCGGTTTACATGAGTCCGTATCCGGCCAAGGGGGAGCCTTCCGGTTACGTTCCGGGAGCGCTCTGTGGCCGCTGTGACTGCGGCGGCCGTAGGCTGTACCGGTTCGAGGAGCGCCTCCGCGAACGTCTCCGTCTGCCAGGACGCATCGTGTACGCCGGTGCGTCTCCGTCGTGCGGGCCTTCGGCGGGACTCAGGCGGTGGCTCGGACACACGAGACGGAGAAGGACTGATCGATGGCGCCCCCACTGCTCCGCGACCTGATCGAAATCCCCGATCAGGTGCACGCAGGAGACTTCGTCCTCACCCTGTCCAAGGGTGTGGGCGAGGAATCGACCATCCGCGACTACGTCGTGACCGAGCAGCTCGCCGACTGCTTCGACCAGGCGCTGGGCCTAATCCGCAGCGCGGTGGAGGAGCGCAAGTCGCAGGCCGCCTACCTCGACGGGTCGTTCGGCTCCGGTAAGAGCCACTTCATGGCGGTCCTGCACGCCATCCTCAGCGGCGACCCGGAGGCCCGCGGCAAGAAGGGGCTCGTCGAGGTCGTCGCCAAGCACGACACGTGGCTGCAGGGCCGCCGGTTCCTCCTCGTCCCGTACCACATGATGGAGGCGACCTCCCTGGCGTCGGCGGTGCTCGGCGGCTACGTCGACCACGTGCGCCGCATCGCGCCGGGCAAGCCGCTGCCCGCCGTCTACCGCGACGACGAGCTGCTCGCCGACGCCCGTGACCTGCGCGCCACCATCGGCGACGAGGCGTTCATGGGCGGCCTGCCGGCCGACGACGAGTGGGGCGAGGCCGGCTGGGATGCCGCACGGCTCGACGCCGCGCTGTCCGCGCCGCCCGGCGACCCGCAGCGCAAGCAGCTCGTCGGCGAACTGCTCGGCACCCACTTCAAGCGGTACGCCACGGCGGTCAGTGGTCAGGCCGAGGCGGTCATCGACCTCGACAGCGGCCTCGCCGAGATCAGCCGTCACGCCAAGAACGTCCTCGGCTACGACGCCATCATGCTCCTCCTCGACGAGCTGGTGCTCTGGCTGTCCGGGTACGTCGGCGACCCGATGCGGATCCGGACCGAGGCGCAGAAGGTCTCCAAGCTCGTCGAGTCCGCCGAGCAGGACCGCCCGGCGCCGATCGTCAGCTTCGTCCCGCGCCAGCGCGACCTGCGCGACCTCGTCGGCCGGGACACCGCGGGCGCCACCACGGCCAGCCTCTTCGACACCCTCAAGTACTGGGACGGCCGCTTCGACCGGATCAAACTGGAAGACCGCAACCTGCCGGTCATCGTCGAGGCGCGCCTGCTCCGTACGAAGAACCCCGAGGCCAAGGCCGAGCTGGACACGGCCTTCGAACGCACCGCGACCCGCAAGGACGTCTGGGACACGCTGCTGGACGCCCAGGGCGGCCCCGCAGACCGCGCGGCGTTCCGCGCGACGTACCCCTTCAGCCCGGCGTTCCTGCACGCGATGGTCGACATCTCCGGCGCGCTGCAGCGGCAGCGTACGGCGCTCAAGCTGATGTAGCAGCTCCTCGTCGACTACCGCGAGCTGCTGCCGGTCGGGCAGCTCATGCCGCTCGGCGCGATCTACGACGTGCTCGCCCGCGGCCAGGACCGGCCGTTCAGCGACAAGCTGCGCGACGAGTTCGAGCAGGCCAAACGCTTCTACACCGGGCGGCTCCTGCCGTACCTCCTGGCCAAGCACCGGCTGACCGAGGACCAGCTGAGGTCGCTGCCCGCCCGGCATGCGTTCCGCGCCGACGACCTGGTGGTCAAGACGCTGCTGCTCGCCGCCCTCGTGCCGAACGTCGCCGCGCTGCGCCACCTCACCGCCGGCTGGCTGGCGGCGCTGAACCACGGCTCCATCGCCACGATGATCCCCAGCTGGCGGGGGAGTTCGGCGAGATCCGGGTGTCCGGGTCCGACGACCCGGCCGTGGAGATCGCGCTGATCGGCGTCGACACCCACGCCATCCTGCAGCAGGTCCTGCACGTCGACGACGACGCCGCCAAGCGGCGGCTGCTCAAGTCGCTGCTGTGGGAAGAGTTCGGCGTTCCCGAGACCAACCAGTTCGTGACGAGCCGGTCGGTGATCTGGAAGGGCACCGAGCGCACCGTCGAGCTGGTCTTCGCGAACGTCCGCGACCCCGAGGTGGCCGAGGCGCTTCTCGACGCGCAGCCCGCCGGCGGCTGGCGGCGTCTGGGCGGGCCGGTGCTGCAACTGGAGACGGCCCTCGGCCGGCTGGCCGCCGTACGGCTCGGCATGGACGGCGAGGACGACCGGGTCGACGCCGCCGCACTGCTGGAGTGGAGCCGGGACGCACTGCGCGTGACGCGGTTCGCGGCGCTGCGCGAGGAGGAGCGCACCGGCCTCGCCGGCTGGCTGGAGGACACGGTCGGGCCGGTCGCCCGCGTCGTCTTCCGACTGCTCGGCCAGGACCAGGCCGCCGACGCGGTGCCGTTCGGCCTCGCCGCCGCCGAGCTGTACGCACCGGAGGTGTCGCGGCGGCAGGTCGTCGTCCAGGCCCGCGTACGGGTCGAGGAACGGTTCTTCGGCGGACGGCCGCCCTCCGACGCCGACCTGCGGACCTTCGCCGAGGCCGCCGGGTCGCTGACCCTGCGCTGGAGCGACAACGGCCGTGCCGAAGAGGCGCAGGAGCTCTGCGAACGCGCCGAGCACATTCTCGGCCTGCTGCGCGCCGACGACCTCGCCGGAATGAGCAGGGTGCTGGACGCCGGGCTGGACGCCCGCCTCGCCCGGCTCGGCACTGAGCTCTCCAGCGCGCTGCCCCTGCCCCGGCCGAACGACCTGCCCGCCATCCATGCCGCCCTCGACGGAGTGCTCGAACACCGTCGCAGCGGCGACCGCGCCGACGAGGTCGAGACCGCGAAGGCGGCCGTACGCCTGGTGCGCTGGCTGGCGCGCGGCGAGAGCCCACCGGCGACCGTCGCGGACGGAGCGTTCCGGTACCTGCGGTCCTGGAGCTGGGTGGACCGGGCGATCGCGCTGATCTGGAACGCCGACACGGCGCGCGTCCCGTCGGCCCGCGCCGCGTACGCCGCGCTGTACGATGCCGCCCGCGAGCAGCGGGCGACGCTCGACCGGGCGTTCGCCGAGCGGCTGGCGGCGTGGAGCGAGGTCTCCGGCACCACCGACGAACTCCTCCTCGCCGAGAACCTGCTCGCCCGGATCGCCCGCCCGATCGCCGAACGCGCCGTTCCGCTCATCATCGTGCTCGACGGAATGAGCGCCGCGAACGCCTCCGAGCTCGGCGGGCAGATCGCGGCCCAGCGCGGCTGGACCGAGGTCGGCCGCGCCCCCGACGGGCGAGAACCGGCACTCGCCACCGTCCCGTCGACCACACGGTACTCCCGCACCAGTCTGCTGTGCGGTGCGCTCCGGTCCGGCGGTCAGTCGGACGAGCGCGCCGGCTTCACCGCGTTCTGGCGTGGCCGGCGCACCGCGCTGTTCCACAAGGCCGGACTCGGCACCGGTGCCGGGGCACGGCTGAGCGACGAGGTCACCGCGGCCATCCTCGACCCCGGAACCGTCGTGGCCGTCGTGCTCAACACGATCGACGACGCGCTGTGCGACGGCCGTGAGGGCAGCGCGCCGAACTGGCGGCTGGAGCACGTCGCGTACCTCCCTGAGCTGCTCAAGGCGGCGGCCTCCGCGGGCCGACCGGTGATCCTCACCTCCGACCACGGCCACGTCCTGGACCGGGGCGAGGACCTCCACCCGGCGACCGGCGACTCCGCACGGCACCGGACGGGCGCCCCCGGAGACGGCGAGCTGACGATCCGCGGGCCGCGCGTCCTGGCGCCCGGCGGCGAGGTCGTCGTGCCGTGGGACGAACGCATCCGCTACCAGCCGCGCAAGGCCGGGTACCACGGCGGTGCGTCCCTGGCCGAGATGGTGATCCCGGTGCTGGTCTTCGTGCCGTCACCGGCGCAGTGCCCGAAGGACTGGGCCGTGTACGACAACCCCTCGCTGCACGAGCCCGCCTGGTGGAACGCCACGGTGGACGAGACCGCGCCGACCCCCGCACCGGCCGCCGGACCGAAGAAGAAGGGCGCGGCCCGACCGCCCGCGCAGGACACCGCCCTGTTCGGCCCGGACGACCTCGGCCCGGGCGCCGACGGCCCGGTCATGGAGTCCGGTGACGGGCTCGGCGGCCGGATCGTGGGCTCCGCCGTGTTCGCCGGTCGCCGGAACTTCGTCCGCAAGGCACCTGGCGACGCGGAGATCGCGGCCCTCATCGACGGCCTCGCCGCCGCCGGCGGCAAGCTGCCGGTGCCCGCAGTCGCGAAACTGGTCGGGCAGCCGCCGTTCCGGATGGCCGGCTACCTCGCCCAGGTCGGCAGACTGCTGAACGTCGACGCGTACGCCGTCATCGGCGAGGCCGACAGCGGACGTACGGTTGAGCTCAACATGCAGCTGCTGAAAGAACAGTTCCTGGGAGCCGGATGAGCACCACGGCGGTCAGCGCCGCCCGCAGACGCGAGGTCATCGACGCCCTGCGGCGGGGCACCGTGCCACAGGCGGGCCTCGATCTGTTCGCGGTCGGACTCGAACGCTTCACGACCGCGCTCGACGACGAGCTGGCCACCGTCGCGGGCGGCGGCGCGGTGTTCAAGGCGGTCCGCGGCGAGTACGGCTCCAGTAAGACGTTCTTCGCGCGCTGGCTGGCCGAGCGGGCCAAGCGGCAGGGATTCGCGGTCACCGAGATCCAGGTGTCGGAAACCGAGACCCCGCTGCACCGGCTGGAGACGGTCTACCGGCGGCTCGTCGAGCGCCTTTCCACCGCCTCACAGCCGCCGAGCGCGCTCCGCGACATCATCGACGGCTGGTTCTACACCCTCGAAGAGGACGTCCTGAGCACCGGGAACGTTCCGCTCGACGGCGACGGGATGCCCGACGCGCAGGCCCTCTCGGCCGGGGTCGACGACCTGCTGGAGCAGCGCCTCGCGGGCGTCGCCCGTACGACCCCGGCCTTCGCCGCCGCCCTCCGCGCCTACCGCCGCGCCCGGATGGACGGGGACACCGCCATCGCCGAAGGGCTGATCGCCTGGATCGGCGGCCAGCCGAACGTCGCCGCGGCGGCCAAACGCGCGGCAGGCGTGAAGGGCGACCTCGACCACTTCGGCGCCCTCGGATTCCTCCAGGGGCTGCTGACCGTACTCCGCGACTCCGGGCATCCGGGTCTCCTCGTCGTCCTCGACGAGATCGAGACCCTGCAGCGCGTCCGCAGCGACGTGCGGGAGAAGGGCCTGAACGCGTTGCGGCAGCTCCTCGACGAGGTGGACGGCGGCCGGTTCCCCGGCCTCTACTTGATGATCACGGGGACTCCGGCGTTCTACGACGGGCAGCAGGGCGTGCAGCGGCTGGCCCCGCTCGCCCAGCGTCTCGCCACCGACTTCGGCGACCCGCGCTTCGACAACCCGCGGGCCGTCCAGATCCGCCTCACCGGCTTCGACCTGGACAAACTCGTCCGACTCGGCGGCACCATCCGCGATCTCTTCGCCGAGGGGACGCCCGATCCCGGTCGCCTGCGCACGGTCGTGGACGACGCGTACGTCGCCGAGCTGGCCCAGGCGGTCACCGGCGGGCTCGGTGGCCAGGTCGGGATCGCTCCCCGGGTGTTCCTGCGCAAGCTCGTCGAACAGGTCCTGGACAAGGTCGACCTGTATGAGGACTTCGACCCCCGCCGGCACTACCGGCTGACCCTGAAGTCCGACGAACTGACGGACGTCGAGCGGAACGCGTTCGCGCAGCGGGCGAGCGACGCGGAGGACGTGGAGCTCGACCTGTGAGGTGGAACGATCGCCTCCATCCCTCACTGGCCCATCACATCGTCAACAGCCTCGGATGGCACGACCTGCGGCCACTGCAACAGGAGGCGATCGAACCGCTGACGGCCGGATCCGACGCACTGCTGCTGGCACCGACGGCGGGGGGAAAGACCGAGGCGGCGTCCTTCCCGTTGCTGTCCCGCATGGCGCTGGAAGGGTGGGACGGCCCCTCGGTGCTGTACCTGGCTCCGCTGAAGGCGCTGCTGAACAACCTGCTGCCGCGGCTGGAGACGTACGCGGGCTGGCTCGGGCGGCGTGCGGCACTCTGGCACGGCGACGTCACCACCGGCGCACGCCAGCGGCTGCTCTCCGACCCGCCGGACCTCCTTCTCACCACTCCCGAGTCGCTCGAATCGATGCTCGTCAGCGCCAAGGTCGACCACCGGCGATACTTCTCGTCGCTGCGTGCGGTCGTTGTCGACGAGGTCCATGCCTTCGCCGGCGACGATCGAGGCTGGCATCTGCTGGCGGTCCTCGAGCGGCTCTCCCGCCTGGCCGGGCGCCCCCTCCAACGCGTGGGCCTCTCGGCGACGGTCGGGAACCCGCGCGAGCTGCTGCGGTGGCTCCAAGGCGCGTCGCCCGATCGGCCGGCGCAGGTCGTGGCGCCCGGAGTCGAGCTGCCCGACAGGCCGAGCGGTCACCCGTCCTTCACAGGCGCCGGTCCGGAGCCGCCGCCCGGTGACGTCCAGCTCGACTTCGTCGGATCGGTCGACAACGCGGCCAAGGTGATCGCCGCCCTGCATCAGGGGGAGAAGAGGCTCGTCTTCTGCGACTCCCGGCGACTCGTCGAGCAACTCGGAGCCGCACTCCGCATGCGGGGCGTGACCGCTTTCCTCTCCCACGCGTCCTTGTCGCTGGACGAGCGCCGACGTGCCGAGCACGCATTCGCCGAGTCGCGGGACTGCGTCATCGTCTCGACGAGCACACTCGAACTCGGCATCGACGTCGGCGACCTGGACCGCGTCATCCAGCTCAACGCGCCCAGCACCGTCGCGTCCTTCCTGCAGCGCATCGGGCGGACCGGCCGGCGCGGCGGCACGCAACGCAACTGTCTGTTCCTGACGCTCAACGAGACCGGGCTGCTTCAGGCGGCCGGGCTCCTGCTCCTCTGGGGACGGCACTGGGTCGAGCCAGTCCAGCCACCGCCCGAGCCGCGCCACATCACCGCTCAGCAGGTCCTGGCGCTCTGTCTCCAGGAACACCGGGTCGGCCGCCACCTGTGGGCCGACTGGTGGGGAGGTCTGCTCGCCGAGCCGACCAAAGTGATCGTCGATCACCTCGTCACCGAGGGATTCCTGGAGACCGACGGCGGCATGCTGTTCATCGGGGCGGAGGCGGAGAAACGGTTCGGCCGACGGCACTTCATGGACCTGATGGCCGCGTTCACGGTTCCTCCCGAGTTCACGGTCATCAACGGTCGCGAGGAGATCGGGCGCACGGATCCGGCCCTGTTGAGCGAGAAGGTCGACGGGCCCCGGCTACTGCTGCTGGCCGGTCACAGTTGGCGGGTGACGTGGATCGACTGGAAGCGCCGCCGCTGCTTCGTCGAACCGGCCGACCGGGGAGGCAAAGCTCGTTGGTTCGGATACGGCATCGGCGGCCAGTCCTTCGCCCTCAGCCGCGCGATCCGTGACGTGCTGCTCGGCGCCAACCCGCCGGTCCGGCTGACCCGCAGAGCGGAGAGCGCGCTCGCCACGGCGCGCGAGGCGGCGATCGACACGGTCCACCCGGGCGGCACCGTCATCGTACGGTCGGCCGACGACGTGCGCTGGTGGACCTGGGCCGGTCACCGCGCGAACGCGACGCTTCTCGCGAGCCTGGACGGCGTCGTCGACCGCTCCCAACGTGCGGAAGAGTTCTCCATCCGCATGCGCAGAGACCTCGACCCTCAGATCTGGAGAGTCGCGCTGTCCAGCGTGGAGGAGCGCCTGTGCCTCCCGGCGGTCGACGAGGACGCGTTGAACGGATTGAAGTTCAACGCGGCGCTGCCCCGTCACCTCGCTGAGGCGACGCTCTCCTCCCGACTAGCCGACATCGAGGGCGCCCGCCTGACGCTCGCCGCACCGACCCACTTCGCCCACCTTTCCTGAGCGGAGCGGCCACCGCGGGAGTCAGCACCCAGGTCGATGCCGAATCTCATTCAGTCAACATTGCTGATATGTCAGTAAATGGGGGCAAGTGCCCGTTTTGTGGTGCCTGCGGCATCTGGCGTGAACCTGACTACATGGCGGATATCCTGCTGCTGGTTAATCGCGGAGTGGACGCATAGGGCCGAGAAGATGCGGGGGCGGCATGCCGGAGGAACAGAAGAGTCCATTTCCGGTCGAGGAGTTTCTTCGTGCAGTGCGCGCCGAAATCGAGGCCGTACTGGTCGACGATGGAGTCGGAGGGGAAAAGCTCGCTCTGCATGGTGGCCAACGCGTCGGCGGCACCACCGACGATTTCGAGTACTTGTTCGCATGTAAGAAGTGGAAGGAATCGTTCAGCGGGAAGAGGCTTCTGATTCGACTGTCGCGGTCGCGGGATCGGTGGGTGCCCGCACAGGCCTCACGGATGCCCGACGGGAAGATCCTGGTGGCGACCACGGCCGATCTCGGTGCTGAACCGAAGAACGCTCAACTCCGCGAAGATGACACCGCCGGCTTGGAGGCTTTGGCCGAGCGCCTGGAACAGGCAGGTGACCCTGGCGGTCCACTGAATCTGAACACCGCCGGTTGGCTGGTCGGCCGGGGGCGCCCCCGTACCGCTCGCAGTTCCCGTCCAGGACAGATCATCCCGGGCTATGGCGGCCTTCGGCTCAACGAGCGCCAACGCGAAGCAATCGAGCAGGCACTCGCCAGCGAGATCACCTTCATCTGGGGACCGCCGGGGACCGGCAAGACCGACGTCGTCACACACATCGTCGAGGGATGCCATCGACAGGGTGAGCGAGTGCTCTTTCTGGCTCCCACCAAAGTCGCCGTCGATCAGGCACTCGAACGTATGTGTGAACGACTCAGTGGAGAGGACGGCTTCGACTCAGGGCTGGTCCAGCGGGCAGGTGACATTGAGATCGCCTCATTGGCCGAGAAATACGGTGAGCAGATAAGCCCGGCGCGCCTTGCCGCCCGGCTGACCGCTGAACTCACGACACAGATCACCGACGCGACCGAGCGTCTGGACACCGTACGGGCCGGCCTCGAACTTCATGATGCGGCACGCCGAACCGAAGAAGAGCGACAAACCCTGATCACACAGCGGGTTGAAGCTGATCAGGCCATCACCGCGGCAGAACGCCTCGCGTCCATGGCGGAAGAGAAAGCAGCCGACGTCGAACACCAGATGATCGCCGTCGGTCAACCGACCGGTCTGCGGGCCCAGCGCAAGGCGGACAAGATCGACCGGCTTCGTAGCGAGCTCCACGGTCACCGGAACGCCTCGATCGCACACAGACGACAGATGAACGACGCGCTGATCGAGCGGGGCCGGTGCGTCACCGCCATCGAGGAGGCGGAGTCCCGTCTCGCCCAGCTGAAGATTCAGCTGTACGGGGTAGACGGCGCCGATCGGCTGCAGGACGAGGCCGCCAAGCTCCGGGAACGCCTCACTCGTCTCGAGGAGGAGCGCCAAAAGATCACTGAAGGCGTTCGTAAGCGCTGCCAGGTGATGGGCGCCACGATCGCCAAGGCGATTCAGTCCCGGCAGTTGATGGAGACCGTCGACGTCGTGGTCATCGACGAGGCCGGGATGGTCGATCTGCCATCTGCCTGGTGTGCGGCCGGGATGGCGCGGAAGCGCGTCGTCGTGGCGGGTGACTTCCGGCAGCTTCCCGCCGTCACCCACGGTTCGAGCCGACGCGATGTGAAGCCTGAGGACCGGGACCACTCTCGTACGTGGATGGACCGTGATGCCTTTCATGCCGCCGGATTGGTGGACGTCGAGGGCACCGTCCGCACCGATCCCCGGATGGTCTCCCTCAACCGGCAATACCGGATGCGACCGGCGATATGCGAGGTCGTTAATACGGTCGCCTATCCGGACGCTCCGCTGAGCACGGGACGGAACGACTACAGCAGGCTGCCCGCGTCACCGCTGATCGAAGGCCCGCTCGTCCTGATCGACAGCACGCCTCGGCGGATCCCTAACGGAGACCGGCGCAGCGGCCACAAGTCGAATCCCGTGCATGAGGCCGTCATCCACGAGCTGATCCGTGGTCTCCAGTACGACGCCGTCCTTCCAGCCCGCAAATGGTCGGATCTCCCTGAAGGGGAACGACCGACGGATCGGATGGCGGTGATCGCCCCCTTCAGGGACCAGGTCAACGCTCTGAAGACAAGCCTGAAGTACCGCTTCGGTCAGGACTGTGAGGGCCTGGTCGACACCGTCCACCGGTTTCAAGGGAGCCAGCGCCCTCTGGTCGTTATCGACACCGTCGCCGGAGCAGGCGACAAGCTCGGCTACTTCTACGAAGGCATCGGTCTGTCCTCGACCACCTGTCGCCTCCTCAATGTGGCGCTGAGCCGAGCCCAGGACCACCTCGTGGTGGTCGCAGACGTCGACTTCCTGCACCATAACCTGGAGCCCGGCAGCGAAGCGGCGCGAATGCTCGGCTATCTCGAACGCCACGCCCAGTCGCTTCCGGTTGACGATCTGGTCCCCTTCCGCAGCGCAGCCGACCTTGCCGGCCTGGACGAGAAGGAGCTGGCCAGGCCGGCGTTCTTTCCTGCCGACGAGGTCCAGAGAGCCGTCGAGTGGGACATCGGACAGGCCCGGCGCAGCATCGAGATCCACTGTGCCTTCTTGGACCCGGTCCCGGTACGACGGTGGCTGCGGCACCTCGCAGAACGGATCTCTGACGGCGTGGACGTCACGGTACACACGCGGAACCATGAGGCGGGCACTACCGGAGCGCACCTGATGGAAGACCTTCGTGCGGCCGGTTGCACAGTGTCCGTACGCGAACGCATGCATGAGAAGGTGCTCATCATCGACGACACCGTTCTCTGGCATGGCTCGCTGAACCTGCTGGCCAACACCGGCCCGACCGATCTGATGATGCGGATCACCGATCCGGGCGCCTGCGAACGCGTCCGTCGAATCGTCGAACGGGCGCGGATGGAGCGCCCCGCACGCACGCCTCCGCCGTGGCGCAGAACGCCTGCGGCCGGCACCGACGCCGCATCGGCTGCCGACGGCGTCTCAGCGGGTGACGTCCTGAACGGACGGCTCTACCTCAACGTCCCGTTCGACGAGAAAGGTGACGCCAAACGTCTGGTGAAAGCCCGGTGGGACGCCACGCGAAGGCTGTGGCATGTCGCCGCTGAAACTCCCAGAGCCCATGTCCAACGCTGGCTTCCTCCTGGCAGATAGGGCCGCATCCACGGCGGACACAAGCGCCTTGCCCAACCGATCTCGATGGTCGATCGCGTGCAACGCTCGCCTTCGAGCACTACAGCCGCACGTACCGTTGCCGGCCGCGGGCGAACCGGCGCATGCCTCACCGTCTACATACGCCATGTCGTCGGACTTATGTAGGCTGCGTGGGTTGGAACGCGGCCCGACGGGCTTCCGCCTGATCTTGCGATCACGGACATGCCCCCACCCGCACGAGACCTTTCGTGCCTGCTGGGGGAAGAGTGGCCGACAGTCCACGGCCTGGTTACCGCTGCTCTGCGCGCGCACTGTTCGAGATGCTGACCAGCGGATCCCTCGCCGAACAGTCCCTCATCGACACGATGGCCACCGCCATCCGATCTGAGACCGGTGCAGGCGTCGGCGCCCGCGAAAGGCGGGCGTGGCGCAACAGCCTTCCCATCCTGGCGAACGATCTGATCGATGCGGGTCTCGGCCAGGTCGAGGTGATCGTCGAGTACCCGATCCCACACCAGCCGAGGAAGCGCGCGGACGTCGTCCTCGCCGGGGTCGATCTGTACACCGGCGGGGATACGTTCGTCATCGTAGAGCTGAAGCAGTGGGACGACGTCGAGCTGCTGGACGACGACACGATGGTCCTGCCGGATCCCCGTTACGACCCCGTTCTCAATCCGATCGATCAGGTCAAGGGGTACCGCGACCAGATCGCAGCCAACTGCGCCGCCTTCGAGGAGCACACGGATGCGCTTCAGGCACTCGTGTACCTGCACAACGCGCCTCGCGACCGGGTGGAGAAGCTCATGCCACGAGCCGTCGGCGAGCAGGTCCAGTTGTTCAGCCAGACGGACCGCGGCGACCTCGCGACCTATCTTCGCGGCCGGTTCGCTCCCGAATCCGGCAGAGCGGCGGCCGATAGGTTCCTGCGGAGCGAGATACGGCCGAACAAGCATCTCACCGACCGGGCTGCGGACATCCTCAGAGGACGCGACAGGTTCGTCCTGCTCGATCGGCAGCACGAGGCATACCGCAAGGTCCTGCACCATGTCGATCAAGCTTTCCAAGCGAACACGAAGCGCGTGGTAATCATCACCGGTGGCGCGGGCAGCGGAAAAAGCGCTATCGGTATTACGCTGCTGGCTCATCTGCACAGTGAGCTTGGGAAGACGGCTTACGCTGCCGGATCACGATCTTTCACCGAGACGCTGCGCCGTGCGGTCTCCAAAAAAGACCTGACCTCCCTGTTCAAGTACTTCAATGAGTTCGCTCAGCCGAACAGGAAGAACCAGCTCAACGTCATCATCGCCGACGAAGCTCACCGCGCGCGAGAGAAGTCATTCGATCGGTTCCGCGCTCAATGGCGTAGCTCCCGGCCGCAGATTGAAACGATCATTGACTCGGCCAGAGTGCCGGTCTTCCTGTTGGATGAACATCAGGTGGTGAAACCCGGCGAGGTCGGGACCGTAGCGGCGATCAAGGCTTACGCTCAGCGACTCAACGTCAAATATGAACATGTAAAGCTCGAAGATCAGTGGCGCTGCGGAGGATCTCCGGAGTACGACATGTGGGTTCGCAGGCTACTTGGCCTGGGCGATGAAGACAGCCAGTGGAACGAAGACTCGCCACCCGAGCCCTGGCGGGGGGACAAGGATTTTGAGGTGATGCTCGCCCCGTCACCGCAGGAACTCGAGGACATTCTCAAAGCCAAGACGAAGAACCATGGAACCGCCCGTATCGCCGCAGGATACTGCTGGCCCTGGAACAAGCCTAATGACGACAAGACGCTACCCCTGGACGTCGTCATCGATGACTGGCGGCGCCCCTGGAACGTCAAAAGTAACGCTTGGGCAGGAGACGCGCCGCCAAGCGCCTTCTGGGCAACGCTCGACGGCGGCTTCGATCAGATCGGCTGCATCTACACCGCCCAAGGGCTTGAGTATGACTGGGCTGGTGTGATCATCGGCCCCGATCTCGTCGCCCGAAATGGTCGTCTCATCACCGTACGGGAGGCGAGCAAAGACAAGGATCTTACGCGCCGGTCAGTAACCGACGAACAGTTCGACCGCCTTGTGCGCAACATCTACCACGTACTCCTGACCCGCGGTCTGAGTGGCGTGGTCGTCTATGCGGTCGACGCGGAGACACAGCGACTCCTCGCCGATCTGGTCACGCCGGTCACTTGAGCGAAATCGGAGCTCGCAGAATCGCAGTGACGCGAGAATGCGTGACGGTTGCCGGCAGTCGGCTCCAGGTCCCAGGCCGAAGTTGTGCACCGACACCAGCGTCATGGTTGCGGCCCTCGTCTCCGCACTCGTCGCCGCCTGCCTCGCTCCATCCTCCCGGATCCTGGTCTGGCTTCTCGGTCTCCGGACCATGCCTCCGCTGCGCTGGATGCTCGGTGATCGGAGGTGCGAAGCGGGTCGAAATCTGCGGGCCGGCTACGCGAATCGGGTTTGCGTCGAGCCTTCTGTCCGGCTCCGCGACGACCTCTTGGCGGCGGGAGGACGGTCCGAACAACGCGATGCCGTGAGGCATCTCAACGACCATGCGTCCTCTTGAGTGGGAAGGGTCCGTCAACGCTCGGGACCTCGGCGGGTTACGGACGGGGGATGGCTGTGTGATCAGGTCCGGCGCCGTGGTGCGGTCGGGGATGCTCGACCGGCTCACTCCGCGGGGCTGGTCCGAGCTGATGGCGTACGGCATCCGCACGATCGTCGATCTGCGCAATGACGAGGAGCGGTCCGTCGTTCCGCCACCTCCGCTGACCTGCGTCCACGTCCCGCTGGACGACGTCGCCGACACGGCGATGTGGGAGCTGATCAAGGCCGGTGACCTGGACGGGACTCCGCTCTACTACCCGATCTTCCTGGAGCGGAAGGTCGAACGCTGCGTGGCGGCGGTCAGAGCGGTGGCGCAGGCCGGGCCCGGCGGCGTGCTGGTCCACTGCGGGGGAGGGCGGGACCGGACGGGCCTGGTCAGCATGCTGCTGCTCCTGCTCGCCGGCGTGCCGCCCGAGGAGATCATCGCCGACTACGAGCTCAGCAACCGGCACATGGCGCTGAACGCTCCGCGCTTCTGCACGCTGCACGTCCTCGCCCGGCATGGCACCACCGAGCGGGAGGCCCTGCTCGCCGTCCTCGATTCGTTCGACGCCGCCGCCTACCTGCGCGACGGGGGCCTGCGGGACGACGAGATCCGGGCCGTACGCTCCCGGCTGTGCTGAAGGTGCGCAGCCGCACGCCGTCGCGAAACGGGGATCGGGCCGCGCCCCGGGTCCGGGGCACCCGGCGCCACCCAGACCCCACAACACTCGATGAACATGCTCTCCCAGCCGAAGGGCGTCGCCTGCTCGGCGTTCCGGTCGGAGCTGAGCACGAAGTGCACCACGCCCTCGGCGTTCGGCTGGTTGTACATCCGGGCGCTCTGTCCGGTGGCGTACCACTTGTAGGACCCGTGGTACCGCTCGGGGATGTTGCTCATCCCGCACTTGCTGAGCGTGATGGAGTGGCCCGAGTAGTGGTCGCCCTCGTAGACGACGATGGTCGACGCCTGCGCCGCGGCGGCGGAGAGGGCGATGATGCCGGCGGTGACCGCCGGGGCCAACGCCAGTGTCTTCTTTCGCACGTTGATCTCCCGAAGTGATCGATGGCTGTGACCCTGACGGGGGTAAGCCTCACACCTTCGACTACCGAGCGCAAGGATGTGAATACTTAACGTAGTAGCGATCAGTGGGTACGGGCCCGGTTGAAGCGGGTCTTCGCCCAGGCGTAGCCGACGAGGGCGATGCCGGCGGACCAGGCGACGGAGACGGCGGCGCTGTGGCCGATCGCCGTGCCGGTCAGCAGGCCGCGGAGCGTCTCGATCATCGGGGTGAAGGGCTGGTACTCGGCGAACCAGCGCAGGCCCGACGGCATCGAGTCGGTCGGCACGAAGCCGCTGCCCATCATCGGAAGCAGCGACAGGGGGAGGGGCAGGTTGCTGGCGCTCTCCGGGGACTTGGCGAACACGCCGAAGGCGACCGACAGCCAGGTGAGCGCGAACGTCACCATGGTCAGGACGCCGGCCGCCGCGACCCATTCGAGCGGGCCGGCGTCGGGTCGGAAGCCCAGCGCCACGGCCACGCCGAGGACGAGCGCCGTACTGAACATCGTGGTGATCACGCTGCCGATGACGTGCCCGGTCAGTAGGGACGCCCGCGAGATCGCCATCGTGCGGAACCGGTCGATGATGCCCCCGGTCATGTCCACGCAGACCGCCACCGACGTCGTGATCGATCCCGAGGCCAAGGTCATCAGGACGATCCCCGGGGTGATGTAGGACAGGTACTGCGTCCGGCCGCCGCCCATGCCGCCGATTCCGGCGCCCATCGCGCCGCCGAAGACGTAGACGAAGAGCAGCAGGAAGATGAGCGGCATTCCGGCGACGCTCAAGGTCAGTGAGGGGTAGCGGATGGCGTGCCGGAGGTTGCGGCGCAGCATCGTCGCCGAGTCGCTCGCTGCGTACGACAGGGTGCTCATCGGGAGGTCTCCTGGGGGGTGTCGGTACGGCCGGTGAGGGCGAGGAAGACGTCGTCGAGGTCGGGCGTGTGGACCTGCAGTTCCTCGGGCCGCAGGCCGGTGGCGTCGAGCCGATCGAGCAGGTCGCGCAGGGCCTGGACGCTGCCGTCGCCGGGAACGCGGAGGGTGAGGTCGGCGTCCTCCGCGACCGCGTCGTCCAGTACGTGCGCGGCGCGGCCGAGGGTGGTGGGATCGGCGAAGCGGAGGCGGATGTGCCCTCCGGGGACGCGGCGTTTGAGCTCCTGCGCGCTGCCCTGGGCGACCAGCCTGCCCCGGTCCAGCACGGCGATCTGGTCGGCGAGCCGGTCCGCCTCGTCCAGATACTGCGTGGTGAGCAGGACGGTGACGCCGCCGGCGACGAGGTCCTCGATGCTCTGCCACATCGTGCGGCGGCTGCGCGGGTCCAGGCCGGTGGTCGGCTCGTCGAGGAAGATGACCTGCGGGTCGCCGACCAGGGTCATGGCCAGGTCCAGGCGGCGGCGCATGCCACCGGAGTAGGTGCCGGCGAGCTTGCCGGCCGCCTCCCGTAGATCGAAGCGGTCCAGGAGTTCGTCGGCGCGCCGCCTGCCCCGCGTCCTGCCGAGGTGGTTCAGGTCGGCCATCAGGATGAGGTTCTCCCGGCCGGTGAGCTTGTCGTCGACGGCGGAGAACTGCCCGGTCACGCCGATCGCGGCGCGCACGCCGTCGGGATCCGTGGCGAGGTCGTGGCCCGCGATCTCGACCCGGCCGGCGTCGGCGTCGATGAGGGTGGTCAGGATCCGGACGGTGGTGGTCTTGCCGGCGCCGTTCGGGCCGAGCAGCGCGAAGATCGTTCCTCGCGGGACGTACAGGTCGATGCCGTCCAGGACGACCTTGTCGCCGAACGACTTGCGCAGGCCTGTGGCCTTGATGGCTGCAGTCATGATCCTTCCAGCTACGTCACAACGCGGCATGCCGCGGTAAGGGAAGAAGAGGGGTCCGGATGAGGCAGTGAGAAGGGGAGCCGTCCGGTAGCCGGGGGCCCGCGCACCGAGCCGGGTTCGCCATCGAGGGGCGGATCAGAAAGCGTGGCCGTGAAGGGAACCCCGGTCCCGGGTGGCCGGGGAGGTGTGCGGGCCAGAGGCGGATGGCCGCCGGTGCGGGGCTGAGCGGATCGGCGCCGGCGGGGGTTGGGCGGACGGGGCCGGTACGAGGTTCAGTGGATGGGTGCCGGTGCGGGGTTTCAGTGGATGGTGGCCGGTGCGGGGCTCACTCGTGGGCGGTCAGGGAGGCGCGGCGGATCACGATGTCACCGAGTCCGGTACGGGCGCGGATCTCCACGGTCCGGTCGGCCGCTCCGGGGCCGTCGGTCGAGTCGAGCATGTTGTGCATGGTTCCGGCGGTGGCGTGGACGTCGAGCCAGGCGGCGGTGCCCTCGCGGATGCCGACCTCCAGTTGACCGGCGCCGGTCTGTATGACGACGGCGCCCTGGGAGACCTCCCCGATGCGGATCTTGCCCGCTGCGGTCTTCGCGTCGACGTCGGCGTGCGCCTGGTCGATCACGATGTCGCCACTGGCGGAGCGGGCGCGGGTGTTGCCGACGGCCTCGCCGATCCAGGCGGCTCCGGAGGAGGTCTTGATCGTGATGGTGCCGCCGCCGCGGCGGAGGCGTATCTCGCCGACACCCGTGGTGAGCCTGGCGTCTCCCGCGACGCGTCCGGCCGTGACATCTCCGCCGCCGGTCCGCACCTGCAGCGTGTGGGTGTCCTCGACCCAGATGACGCCGGCGCCGCTGGAGATCTCGCAGTCGCCGAGCCGTCCCGCGCAGTGGACGTTGCCCATTCCGAGTGAGGCGTGCAGGCCGGAGCCTGCGGGGAGCTCGACGTCGACCTGGACGGCGGCGTCCTTGGGGCCCAGGACCAGATGGGCGCGCCTCTTCGCCCTTCTGATCACCAGCCGTCCGTCGGTGTATTCGACCGTGGTCTCCTCCGCGGCCCGGACGTCGCTCGCCTTGGACGGGTCGGCGGGCCGCACCTCGACGACGGTGTCGGTGCGGTCGGAGGCGGTGACGCGGACCTCGGCGATGGAGGCCTCGAGTGTCGCGGAGATCGGCTCGGGACTGGCGAATGTGGGCATGGTGCTGCCTCTCTGGTCACAGGGTCGAGGACCCCGCCGCTGGTCGGTGATGGTGAAGGGGCCCGGCTCAGCGGACCCAGCCGGTGTAGCGGTCGCCACGCGGAGACGAGCGCCTGCGGACGTCCCGCTCGCGGCCCGTACGCTCCACGGCCTCGGCGATGGTGCGGACGAGCCAGGCGTTGACCGAGAGTCCTTCTCGCTCGGCGGCCTGCTCGGCCCTGGTCTTCAGCTCGTCGGGGAGGCGGAGGCTGATCCGTGAGACGGCGCCGTCCCTGGTGCCGTAGGACACCGGGGGAGCGGGCTCCGCCGGGGGCGCCACGGCTACGGCGGTCTCCTCCTCCGTGCCGCCGGGGGGCGGCTCCACGACGAACTCGGGCTCGCCCCTGCGGAGGCGCACGTCCACCGAACCGGGCGCGAGCTCACGGGTGATCTCCTCGGCGGCGGCCGACAGCGCGTCCAGCAGGGCGAGCCGGATCGACGACTCCAGGGGGGCGGTGAGCCGCTCGGCGAGCTCGCGGGCCTCGTTGCCGCCCGCTTCGGCGGCGAGCGCGAGCTCCTGGCGGAGCTTTGTGACGTACGACTCCAGGTGCATGGCGTCAGCATGACACGGACATTGGCGTCACGGCAAGCGCTATGTGGCGTCAACTTGGCGTCACGATGACTCCATGCCGGTACGGCTGCCCGGGCGTCCCTCCGCGCGGGGTGTCACCGTGGCCCGCGGACTGTGACCTGTTTCACGGGAAGCGCTCGAATGTTGGGAAAATAATAAATTCGCCCGCGGAACGCGAGGTGAAAGCGCTGATGAGGGCCCGGTTGGCGGGACGCCGGAGAAAGTACGCCTTTCAATTGTTCCCTTGTGAAGCCGGTGGCCGGGTGTGGACAGGGCTTCGGGGGTTGAATCACGGATTTCGCCGTAATAACGTCCGTGAGCGAAAGGGATTCACGGTTTGAGGCCTTGTGATAATCCCTGGGAAAAAGTCCATTCGGCGGGTCGAGGGCACGTCCCAAAGCCCGACTCTTGGACGCCGAAATGGTCATCGGTCATGCTTCGGCTCGACAGGGAGGTTGGAATGCGCATGCCCGATTCGCCGCGAGGTGGAGGCCGGCGGACCATCAGGGTGGCCGCCGCGGGGCGTCGGCCCTGGCCTCCGGCCCCGCTGCGGTGGCGGCGCCGATGACCCCGCGGACCGGCGGCCTTCGCCGCCATGCGTGGACCTTTTCCGTGAGCCGCGTGACCGGAGGCGTCATCTTCGCCTTCTGACGGGAGACATTCCAGGTGCACCGAGGCATCGCTCGGATGTAACTTTCATCGGCTTCCCCTGGACGTCGGCCGCGCCGCCCCCGCAGGGATCTTCCCGCCCGACCTGGCCCACCTGTCCAACATCGAGCTCAAGGCATTGCTGTACGA
>NZ_JAMXMW010000006.1:0-389119 GCF_024055675.1 Actinoallomurus rhizosphaericola
AAACTCTCCGTTAAGGCCAAACGACGATCATCGGCGAAGACGACCGCCAAACCCTACGAAAAAAATCCCGGCAAGAATCATACTTGCCAAAGGAATCCAAACCAACCACAATCAACCCTGAAAGAGCTGACCATGATCAGCGAGGACCATAAAGGCACTGGCTTTTAGCACACTGTTGAGTTCTCAAGAAACGGACACACACCGTCAGGTCCCTGTTTCCAGTTTCCCGTCTGGGGCATTTCCTTGGGTCTATCTTACCGATTTGCTTTCCTTTGTCGAATTGACCGACTCCGGATAACTCCTCGATACCCGCCCAGCATTCAGAAACCGAAGCCGAAACTTCAGTGACTTTCACTGGGAGGTTCCCGGCGACCGCGCCACCTTGTCGGTGTCACGTACTCGGCCGGGCCGACAACCCATCCTACCCGCGCCACAGAGTGACTCTGCCACGCGCTATCGAGTGGGGTGTCTTCCGCAGGGCCGGCCGCCTCTCGGCGTCCCGCTCCCCTGCGGGCAACGAGGACTCTACGTGGCCCCGGCAGCAAGGTCAAATTGCACCGCCGGCACGTAAAGATCGGCAGGTCAGCTTCGTTGTTCTCTCTACCCCCGTGGTTCGCGGGCGAAACCTCGATGGCCGGAACAATCTCCGGCGATCGCTCCGGGACGGTCCGCCGGGCCGCTCGTCCGGCGGATTCGCCGGCGCAGACGCCCACCCATGCGTACGTCCTCGGCCGTCACCCGAACTCCGTGACCAGGCCGATGGGACGGGCCGGCGCTCGGACCAGGGCCCGTACGGCGGCAAGATCGGACGCATGACAACGCACAACGAGACGAGTCCGGTGTCGATCGACGAGGTGATCGCCGGGCTGCCGGGCCCCTACCGACCGCAGGACCTGGTGACGGCGAACGACGCCATCGTGCGGGTCGCCCGGTTCGAGGGCGAGTTCCCGTGGCACCACCACGACGAGGACGAGCTGTTCCTGTGCTGGGACGGCAGCTTCCGCGTCGAGATGGAGGGCCGGGAGCCGGTCACGCTCACCAGGGGCGAGCTGTTCGTCGTGCCGAAGGGCGTCCGGCACCGCCCTGTCGCCGAGCGGCCCGCGCACGCCCTGATGCTCGAACGCCCGGAGACCGAGCAGTACGGGAACTGACCCGCCGTCGGGGAGGCCGTACGGTCCACGGCCTTCCCGCACCGATTCCGCCGCGAGCCCCGCCGATCCGCTCCGCACGAATTACGATCTCGACTGCCGCAGCAGGACGATCGGATGCCTGAGAGGGACGTTGCCGTGATCGACGAGAGCGTTCCCCTCGTACGCGTACGGCCTCGGGCGGCGGCGGTCGTCCTCCTGGCCGTCGTCGCCGCGACCGGCTGCCGGTCGGAGGAGCGGCCCGCCGCGCGGCCGCCGGCGTCCTCGGCCCCTGCCACGCCGGCCGCCTCCGCGCCGAGCCCCGCGCCCTCCTCCCCCCTGCCGGTGTCCGGCACCCTCACGGACGCTCCGAGTGCATCGGCTCCCGCCGTCGGGGTCCCGGACCAGGCCGCCATCCGGCGCGTGCTGACCCGTACCGTCGAGGCGGCGGACCCGTCCACGCACTTCGTCAGCGACCGCCCGCCGGTGACCACGCCGGACGGGCACGGCGGCACCCTCACCGCGGTGATCGGCCAGCGGTACCCGACCGCCGACGGCAAGGGCCAGCTGGTCTTCTTCTGGCACGGCACGCGATTCCTCGGCTGGGACGCCGTCACCGAGACCGACGCCGTACGGGAGGTGACCGCCGGTCCCGGCCGCTTCCGGGTCACCTACCTGCACTACGCGGCGCGGGACCCCGAGTGCTGTCCCTCCCTCCCACCCGCCGCCGTCACGTACACGTGGCAGGACGACGGCCGCCTGGCCACCGCCGGCACGCGCCCGCAGCACGGCGCCGCGGTCCGCGTGCGGCTCGTGCCGTAGCCGCCGGGCGCTCGGCGACGGGCGGTCAGGCGGCCGCGGCCGTCGTGCGGCGGAGGGTGCCGAGGTCACCGCGGAGGACGTCGGTGTACGGGATGGCGAAGTCCCCGTTCGGCATGGTGCCGGTGAAACGCGTTCCGATCACCCGGGCCGGGAGGTACGGCGCGGCGGGTCCGTGCCGGTCGGGGTGGCGTCCGTGTCCCGTACGGCTGTCGTCGGCGGTGTAGTCGACCGGGACGCCCCAGGAGGCCGGTGCGTTGTCGCGCCCGAGGATGACCCAGTGGTCCGTGGGAACGCGCGCGGTCAGGTCGGGGACGCCTCCGGTGTGGCAGTCCAGCGCCGGGAGGACGAAGTGGCGGAGGCTGTGCGGCCGGTACCACAGGAGCAGGGGGTTCGCCGAGCGCGCCTCGGTGTTGTCGAAGCAGCACACGATGATCGCGTGTCCGGGGTAGTGGGCGGCGTAGAAGTCGAACAGCGGCGGGTTTGGCCGGATCCGCCGGGGTTCGGGCACGCGTTCCAGCGCCTCGGGGATCAGTGTGGGGTCGGTGGCCAGGACGACGGTGTAGATGTCATGGTCGAAGACCTGGACGGGCGGTGGTCCGCCGGCCACCGCCACACAGCCCTCCGGCAGCGGCCCACGGCCGCGGGTCGGTGGAGCGAGGGCGTCGACCATGTCGCGCAGGACGCGCGGGCAGTGGCGGGTGTCGACGAAGTTCGCCGGGGTCATGCCGGTGGCGGGCACGTGGAGGAGCATCGCGTTCGGCCCGTCCGAGAGGTTGACCGCGGTGTTCTGGTAGCCCAGCACGTGAACCCGGCCGTGCTCGGGATGGCTCGCCCGGCCGTGGTACAGGATCGTGCCCGAGAACCGTGACGCCGCCGTCGACACGCACATCCGAACCCCCTCCCGAGGCCCGAGATCACCGGGAACCGTACCGCCCGGCCCGCCCGCGCGGCGGCTCCCCGCGCGGGCGGCGTGCTCACCTGAGACGGATGAGCCGCTTGAGGAGGGACGGTCGGTCCAGGTCGCGGTCGACGGTCACGGGGACGGCCGCGGAACCCGCCCGTACCGTTCCGACGCGCTCACCCTCGGCGGCCTGGTGCGGCGGATCACCGGTGACGCGGACGGGAACGGTCAGCCCGCTCCAGCCGACCACCGTCACGGGCTGGGCGGCGCGCAGCGGCACGCGCCCGCCGAGGCCGTCGTCGACCTGCGCGACCCGCGCGCCGGCCTTGGCGAGCGTGACCGAGGTCAGGGCGTTCTCGGCGGCGACGACGAGATGCTGGGCGACCTCGATCGCGCCCATCGCGCTGGGCGACTGCTGTCCCATCACCGCGCCGACGATCGTCGTGGTGACCTTCCCGATCCGCTTCTGGGCGGCGAAGACGAAGTTGCCGCCCGCCGCGTCGGTGTAGCCGGTCTTACCGCCGATCACGCCGTGCCGCCCGACCAGGACGTCACCGGCGGAACGCGGCGGCCGCCCGTCGTTGGGGACGTAGGTGTGCATGGCGACGATCTCGGCGAACGCCGGGAGCTTCATCGCCGCGGCGAGCAGTTTCACCTGGTCGGCTGCGGTGCTGACCGTGTGCGAGTCGTATCCGCTGGGGTCGGTGTACGTGGTGGAGGTCATCCCCAGCGACCGGGCGGCGGTGTTCATCTTCTCGACGAACGCCTGCTCGTCGCCCGCGTCCCAGCGGGCCAGTTCGTGCGCCAGGTTGTTCGCCGAGACGATCAGCAGCGCTTCCAGCGCCTTGTGCTCGGTGAACTCCTGCCCGGCGACGACCTCGACCAGCGACTCGCCCCGCTGCTTGCGCTCGGGAAGCCGGGCGGCCTCCTCCGCCGAGATCTGGAACGTCGGCCCGTCCTCGCCCGCCCGCAGCGCGTGGTCGTGCAGGACGACGTACGCGGTCATGACCTTCGCGACGCTGGCGGTCGGGGTCGGCGTCTGCCCGCCGGCGGACCCCATCGACCCGAGGCCCTCCGCGTACAGGGTCGCCTGGCCCTGCTGCGGCCACGGGAGGTCGAGGGCAGGGCCGCCGAAGGTGTACCGGGTCGTCGACAGCGTCAGGCGCAGCGTCGGCGTGGGCACCGGCCGTACGAGCTGGCCGGCCACTCCGCCCGCCAGCAGCATGAGCACGACGATGGCGGCGATCAGGCGGCCGCGCCGCCGCTTCCGTACGGGTGGGTCCGCCTCCGGGGCCGGTGCGGCGAGCTCCGCGACGGGCTGCCGGGTGGTCGCGGGCGGAAGCATCGGGGCCGGGGGCTGCGCCGTACGCGGCGAGGCGTCCTGGTACGAGGGCGCCGTACGCGGTGGGGCCTCCTGGTACGAGAACGCTGTACGCGGCGAGGCGTCCTGATACGAGGGCGCCGTACGAGGCGCGGCCTCCTCGAACGAGGACGGCGTACGAGGTGGGGCCTCCTGATACGGCGGCGTCGTACGCGGCGGGGCCGTCCGCGGCGGGGTCTCCCGATACGGCTCCATCGCCGGCGCGGGCGGGGCGATCATCGGCAGGCCGTCCCGCTGCGTCGTGTTGGCGAAGTCCGCCGGGGTGAACGGACGGGTGCCGGGCAGCGCCTGCTCGACCGTTCGCGGAGCCGGGGGATGCTCGGAGGCGGCCGCGCGCCGCGGCGGCACGGGCGTGTCCGCCTCCGGCTCACGGGGGGCACCCGGCGTACGCGGCTCGGGAACCGGGCTTGGAGCGGCCTGCGGAGGGCGCGGCTCTCGCGGAGCGAGCGTGTGCGGCTCGGGGACCGGTCCCGGAGCGGGCTGCGGGGAGCGTGACTCCCGCGGAGCGGGCGCGTGCGGCGCGGCCGGCTCGGTGCGCGGGTCCGTCCGTCGTCTCAGGGGATACGACAGGCGGGGAAGGTCCATGACCGTGGGGTCCAGAGACACGGCGGGCCGCTTCGGCCGTGGCGGCGGCTCGAACAGGGAGGGGCGCGTGACTCCGCTCTCCTCGGCACCCGTGTCCTCCGCGCCCGTACGGGAGTCGCCGGGTTCGGAGCTGGGTCGTCCGGTCTCGGCCGGGGACTCCGGGCGTACGTGCTCGGCGGTCACCGTCTCGTCGTCGCCGGAGGCGGCCTCGGCCGCGACGGTCTCGGCCGCGACGGTCTCGATGGAGGAGGGCTCGGCGGAGGACGGCGAGCGGGTGGAGGAGGGCTCGGCGGAGTCGGAGGACGGCTCCGGCCGTTCCTCGTCCTCTCGCTCGTCGTCCTCGGCGTCCGCGTCCGTGACGTCGTCCTCGTCCGCGTCGTGGCCGGTCGCCGGGGACGGGTGTTCCGGCTCCGCGTCCGCGTCGGCCGTGTCCTCGGACGCGGGCTCGGCCACGTCGTCGGACGCGGGCTCGGCCACGTCGTCGGACGCGTCGTCGGAGGTGGGTTCGGTGGCGGGTCCGGGCTCCGGGGAGTCCTCCCGTTCGGGCGCGGGCCGGGACGGCGCGTCGGATTCGTCGGCGTCGGCGTCGGACGGGGCGCCCGTCTCCTCCCCCGGCTCGGGCTCGCTCTCGGGATCGCCCGGCGACGGTGGTCCGGAGGTCTCGTGCCGTGCGTCGTCCTGCGACTCCTGCGACGCATCATTCACGGCGCGACCTCCTCGACTCTGGGACCGGGCGGAGGGGCGGGATCACCGGACAGACGCGTGCATCGACCCCGCCGACGCCTCTCATACAGGTGAAGACGCGGATGTCCGCGACAAAGTTCACGCGGTTCGCCAGTTCAAAGCCTTGATCGTCGGAAGGCGATGGCAGGCCGGGGCCGGTACCCCGCGATGCGCCGATACCGGGGAAGGCGGAACGCCGGCACCGGACCACCACGAAGCGCCCACCGGGGGCGATCACCACCCGATGGGCGCCGTACGGGGAGCCGGGCGCGCGGAGCGTGACCCGGCCCCGCGCGTCAGCCTTCCGGCGTCTGCTGGAGCATGGCCAGCGTCAGGACGTCGCCGCCGATACCCCAGCCGCCGTCGGTGACCTCCTCGACCAGGACCATGGTGTTGGCCCGGGCGCGTTCGCCGTAGATCTCGACGTACAAATCGGTCGTGCGGGTGACGATCTGCTTCTTCTGCTGCTCATCGAGGGTGCCGGCGGGCACCTTGAAGTTCGCGAAGGGCATGACTGTTTCCTTTCTGCGGTGAATGATCCGGATCCCCGCGGTGGTCGGGGCGGGGCCGGACGAGAGAACGGGGCCGCGGCCGGTCAGATGATGCCGCCGTTGGCCCGTACGACCTGGCCGTTGACCCAGTGGCCGGCCGGGGAGGCGAGGAAGGCGACGAGGTCGGCGATCTCGGTGGGGGTGCCGATCCGGTTCGCCGGGGTCTGGGCGGCGATGCGGGCGACGGTCTCCTCGTCCTTGCCGTCCAGGAACATGTCGGTGGCCGTGGCGCCGGGGGCGACGGTGTTCACGGTGATGTTCCGGTCGCCCAGCTCGCGGGCGAGGACCAGCGTGAGGGCCTCGACGGCGCCCTTGCTCGCGACGTACGCCCCGTACGTCGGGAAGGCGAGCCCGACCTGGGACGTGGAGAACGTGATGACCGCCCCGCCGGGCCGTACCGTGCGCGCGGCCTGCCGGGCCACGACGAAGGTGCCGCGGATGTTCGTACGGTGCAGCGCGTCGAGGACGGCCAGGTCCAGGTCGGCGATGGGCGACAGGTCCATCCGCCCGGCGGCGTGAACGACGACGTCGACGCCCCCGAACTCGGACTCTGCGGTGCCGAACAGCGCGACGACGGCCTCTTCGTCGGCGACGTCGGCCTGGACGGCGACCGCCCGGCCCCCGGCCGCGACGACCTCCTTCACGGCGGCCTCGGCCAGGTCGCGGTTCCCCGCGTACCCGACCACGACGGCGAACCCGTCGGCGGCCAGCCGTACGACCGCCGCCCGGCCGATGCCCCGCGAGCCGCCGGTGACGACGGCCACCCGCGGGCGGCCCGGGTCCTCCCCGGGCGTGGCGGGGCCGGCTGGAAACGACATGGGGACTCCTCGAAAGGTGGGGACGGGGCGTCGTGCCCCCGACGTGTCCACCACGATGAGGGGGCGGGCGCTCGTCAGCCAGGGCTGCGCTTACCCTGGGGTCGACGACCCCTGGTTCCGGGCTCGGAGCACGAGTCAGGATGGAGAGCGTGAACCTTCCCGAACTCGCCGCGTTCCTGAAGTCCCGGCGCGCCCGGGTCCGGCCCTCCGACGTCGGCCTGCCCACCGGCCCCCGGCGCCGGGTGCCCGGCCTGCGGCGTGAGGAGGTCGCGCAGCTCGCCGGCCTGTCGGCGGACTACTACACCGAGATCGAGCGCGGGCACAGCGCCCAGCCCTCGGCCCAGACCCTGGCCGCCCTCGCCCGCGCGCTCCGCCTGAGCGGCGACGAACGCGACCACCTGTTCCACCTCGCCGACCGCCGCATCCCGGAGGTGCACGGCCCGACCGCGCACGCCCAGCCCGCGCTCCTCGGCCTCCTGGACCGGCTGACCACCACGCCCGCCCAGGTCATCACCGACCTGCACGAGACTCTCGTCCAGAACGAACTGGCCGCCGCCCTCGTCGGCCGCCACCCGACCGTACGGGGCCCGGCGGCGAGTTTCGTCTACCGCTGGTTCACCGACCCCGCCACCCGCGACGTCTATCCGGTGGACGACCACCCGCACCACTCCCGGAAGTTCGTCGCCGACCTGCAGGCGGTCGCCGCCCGCCGCGGCCGCGACCCGGAGGTGGCGAGGATGGTGGCCTCGCTCCGGCGCCGCAGCGAGGAGTTCGCCGCGCTGTGGGACACCCACGACGTCGCCGTGCGCCGTACCGACCACAAGCGCATCGTCCACCCGACGCTCGGCGTCATCGAGCTCGACTGCCACAGCCTGCTCAGCGAGGACGGCCGCCAGCGCCTGCTGTGGTTCACCGCCCCGCCCGGCACCGAGGGCGCCGCCAAGCTCGAACTGCTCTCCGTCATCGGCACCCAGGATCTGGCGCCCGGCGAGGTCGCCCGCCCCGCTCCCGAACGGGCCTGACCGCCGGCGGTCCGGGGCCGCTCGGGGTGTGCCGCCCGCGCGGGCTCAGCCGATCGGCACCTGCTGGATCACGGCGTCCTGGTCCGGCGCGATCAGCGCCCACGACTTGACCGACCCGTGGCCCTCCCACGGCAGGTGGTCGGAGATCCCCTTGAGCGAGTCCCCGCCGTCGCCGTTGACGAGGGTCACCTCCTCGATCGGGCCGCTCGGCATGCGCGCCGCGAAGGTGTACCACCACAGCGGCCGGTCCGGCAGCGCGTACCCGGTGAACAGCCGCTCGGCGACGACCATGGTCGGCGACCGGTCCGCGGCCGCCTGCTGTGTCGTCTCGGTGAGGCCGCCGAAGTCGCGGATCGCGATCGGCCCGTAGTGGATCTTGGCCGCGCGCCGCCCGTCGAAGCGCGTCTCGGTGTGGACGTTCGCGGCGAGCCCGTGACCGGGCATGGCGTACGCGGCGAAGACCGGGAAGACATAATGCAGCCAGTCGTACGCGGCGGCGACCACCGGATGCCGGTCCTCCCCGCCGACGCCGACGGCCTGGTCCCAGGCGAACACTTCGCCCCACGCGGGATGGTTCACGCCGATCGGCATCCGTACGACCACGCCGTTCGGCTGCAGATCCGGGATGTCCACCGCGATCCGCAGCCGGGCCTCCGGAAGCTCGACGACGTTGTTGTCGAGCCGGCAGGCCAGGCCGTGCCCCTCCCCGAACATCCGGGCCAGCAGCTCCGCCGCACTCGCCGCGTCCATCACACGCCTTCCGCTCGGGATCATGAACGTTGATCCGACGAGGCGGCCGCTCCTTCGGTTCACGCCGTTTCGCGCCGGTCCCCTGGCCTCACCGGTTTCTGGATCGGCGAAGGCCGGGCTCGGGCCTCACCGCGGTCGGTGTGGACGCGCGACCCGGCTCAGCGCCGAGGACGCCCTTCGCGCAGCTCTTCGACCGCCTGGGCGACGCGGCGCTCCCGCGTCTCGGCCTTCTTCGCCTGTTCGATCCAGGTGACGTACGCCTTTTTGCGGGAGGGCGACAAGCCGTCGAAGCAGCGCTGCGCATCCGGCTCGGCCTTCAGCGCGTCCGCGAGATCGGCCGGCACGGCGAGCTCCTGCGGCGCGTCGTCGAGCTGGACCTCGACGTCCACCTCATCCCCGGCCGCGATCCCGGCGCCCTTGCGGTGCTCCGCGCTGACCGGGATCTTCGTCACGCCGCGCATGCTCCCGAACGTGGTCGCGTACGCGTAGCCGTTGATCTTGACCTTCACCCGGGCGCGCTTGCCGCCTCCGAGCGCTTCCACGACGTCGTCCGGAACATTGATCCCCGTCGCCGTCTTACCGTCCAGTTGCACCGTCGCACGGAACTCCATGGACGGGAGTATCCCTCTGAGACGCCTCGAGATCACCGTGTTCTGTGACGAACCAGCCCCGGATGGGGCTTGGCGATCAGAGAAGGCCGGTCCGAGGCGCGTTCCTTCCGCGTTCGGCCCAGCCGCTCCGCGCTCAAGCCACTGCCGGGCGCAGGCGACGTACGGCGGTGGTGATGTCGTCGAGCGAGTGATCGAGGGACTGGTCGGATAGGACGATCGGGGTGCCGTACCGCGCCAGGTTGCCGCGCGCCTCGCGGAACAGCCACGGCCGCACCCGGTCGACGACGATCTCCGGTTGAGTGGGAACGATCAGCAGCACCGGGGTGCTCGTCTTGCCGCGCAGGGCGACGGTGCGCCTGACATCGGCCACCTCGTCCCAGCTCAGGCGCACGCCCATCAGCGGGAGGCGGACCCCGCTCTCATCGACCGCCACCACCGGCACCCGGCCCACCGTGCTGACGACGACCGGACCGCCGAACAGCACCAGCAGCACAGCGCCGCAGACGGCGATCACCGTTCCCAGCAGGTCGGCTTGGGTCACCCCGAACACCAGCGCTGCCACGGCGGCCAGCATGAACAGCAGGTACGGCCCGTTGGGCCGCAGGCGAACGAGCAACGTCATGGGCACTCCACGATCGGCCGCTTCGCCGGTCAGGACCGGCCGGGTTCGCCGGGCGCCACCACGCGGAAGCGCTCGGCGACGACGAGTGTTCCATCGTCGATCACGGGAGTGTGCCCCAAAAACTCGCTTACTCCCTCGCTCCGGAAGAACTCCTCGTGCGCCGCCCGCCACTCCGCCGCGTCCGCGTACCCGCGCCCTTCCGCCCGCGCGTACTCGTCGTCGATCTCCTTGATGGGGATGACGCGGACGTCGACGAGCTCGATCACGACCGCCGTCCGGCCGTCGGAGTCGAGAACGGCGAACCGCTGCCCGGCCTCCGGCACCGCCTCCCCGGCGTGCTCGTAGATCTCAAGCAGCCCGGTGAGCGCCGTCTTCTCCCCGTTCAGGATCGCCGCCACGCCGCTGTCCCGCAGCGGACCGGGGAACGCGAGCTCGAGAGTCGGAAGATCGTCGTATGCCATTGCGCGAGCGTACGGAGAAGCGATCCCGGTGATCAACGCTCACTCGGTGCTGGCCCGGCCCCGCCCGGGCGCTCGTTCCGAACGGTGATGAGGACGGTCGGGACGTCAGGGCTCCAGGCGGTTCGGACCCCGGAACAGGAACGTCGCCTCACGGATCGACGAGAGGCCGAGCATCACCATCAGGAGCCGGTTGAGGCCCAGGCCGAACCCGCCGTGGGGTGGACATCCGTAACGGAAGCAGTTGAGGTAGCCGGCCAACGACGCGAGGTTCATCCCCTTCTCCTGCGCCTGGGCCGACAGAACGTCGTAACGGTGCTCCCGCTGGGCCCCTGTGGTGATCTCGATCCCCCTCCATAGGAGGTCGAAGCTCTCGGTCACCGCAGGGTCGTCCGCAGGCCGAAGGTGGTAGAAGGGCCGCACAGAGGCTGGGAAGTCGGTGACGAAGACGAACTCGTGGCCCGCCTCCTGAGCCAGGAGACTCGACAGGGCGCGCTCGCCCTCGGGGTCCAGGTCCTCCCTCTCCCCCTCGGGGTCCCAGCCCATGCCGCGTAGCCTCGCCAAGGCGTCCGCCATGGCGATCCGGGGAAATGGCAGATCTGGCACTGTGATTCCCACACCGAAGTGCTCGAGGATCGCCGCTTCGTGGGCTTCCCGGACGTCGGACAGCACACGATGGAGCATCCGCTCCTCGAATGCCATGACTTCCTCGACCGAATCGATCCACGCCATCTCCGCGTCCACTCCCGTGAATTCGGTGGCGTGTCGTGATGTGAACGAGGGCTCGGCACGGAACACCGGACCGATCTCGAAGACGCGGTCGATGCCGCCGGCAATGGCCATCTGTTTGTAGAACTGTGGCGACTGGGCGAGGTAAGCGGTGCGGTCGAAGTATCCGACTTCGAAGACCTCGGCGCCGGACTCCGAAGCGGTGCCCATGAGTTTGGGTGTATGCAACTCCGTGAACCCTTCAGCGGCGGCCGCTCCGCGCATGGCTCTTTCGACCGTGGTCAGCACCTCGAAGATCAGATGCTGCGCAGGACGGCGTAGGTCCAGGAAACGCCAGTCCAGCCGCTGGTCAAGGCCGGTGTGCTCGTCGATCGGGAGAGGTGCCTCCGCACGCGCGACGACCTCGAGTCGTTCAGGGAGTATCTCCAGTGCACCGAGTTTGACGTGAGCGTTCTCGACGACCTTGCCGGTGACTTTTACGGCTGATTCGATGGCCAGGTCCTCGAAAGCCGCTTCTAGGAGGTCGCCGTCACCGCCGCGCTGATGCGTGACCTGCACCGTTCCGGTGTGGTCTCGTACGAGCACGAACTGCATTCGCCGCTGCAGCCGGAGAGTGTTGATCCATCCATAGACGGTCACAGTCTCGTCAATACGACGATGAAGGTCACGAATGAGCGTGCGCGTCATTACGGGCAACTCCCTCGGTTGCGGGTGCGTTGGTCGCACCGGATGAACAGAGCGGTAGACGGCCGTCTGTGAGGAACTGATCCGAGCGTAGCGAAGCAACCTGGCCACGTCGCATCCTTTTTCCTGCGGCGCCGTCCGTCGGCGAGCCCTCCCGCGCCGCAACTGTCCGGCTCAGTAGGCTCCTCGGGCACCACGCGGAGGAGCCAGGCTCAGTGACCCTCCCGTGCTTCGTGGGACCATTCATCGAGGCGGATATGACGCACCTCTCAAGCCCGCGGCCACAACAGCACATGCCCCGGCGCCGGCCCGGCCTGACCACCGCCGTCACCATCGGCGGAGAGCGGTTCCATCTGACCGCCAACGGCCACCCAGACGGCACGCTCGGTGAGGTCTTCATCCAGTGGGGCAAGCAGGGCCAGACTCAGGCCGGGCTCGTGGCCATCTACGCCGTCACGCTCTCGGTCGGGCTCCAGCACGGCGTCCCGCTGCCCGACCTCATCCGCCAGGGCCTGGACCTGTGCTTCGTGCCCAACGGCCACACCGACGACCCGCAGATTCCGCGGGTCCGGTCGGTGGTGGACTGGGTGGCCCGGCGGCTGGGGATCGACTGGCTGCCGTACGAGGTCCGCGCCGCCGAAGGCATCCTCACGATCCAGGAACGCGAAACCGCCGCCACAGACTGGTCGGCAGCCGAGACCGCCACGATCCCGGCTCTCAGTTCTGCGAGCAGCTGGTGACTCTAGAGCCCTTCGATGTTCACCGGCTTCGCCTGGTGGAGGTCGAAGCGCCGCAGTTGTCGCTTGAGGAACAACACGCCAGGGACCGCGTGTGGGAGGCAGCGGTCGAGGCGAACCCGTGCCTGTTCGACGGTCCGGTGGTGGCGTGTGCGGGATTGGAAAGGGATGGCGCGCACGGTTTGATCCTGTCGTGGGCGCGGGTCACCTACCGGCACTTCGCCCTGCGTCGGGTTCCCGGCAACACCTCGTGGTTGCCCTCGCTCTTCGTGGACGTCGTACAGCCGACGGACGACGGGCACATTCTGGTGGGGAGGGGGTCCTCGTCAACCGCCGCGCCGGGCCGGTGGCAGCTTCCCGGCGGTTCCGTGGAGCCGCCCGAGGAAGGTGAGCCGCTCGATGAGGCCGCCCTGCGGCGCCACGCCGCGAGAGAACTGGTGGAGGAGACCGGGGTCGACCTCGCCCCGGAGAAACTAGGTCCGTGGGGCATCGTCCGCAGTGAAAGACACGACATCGGCTTCGTCTTCCTAGCTCCGCCTCGGCCAGAGGCGGAGCTACGTGAGCACTTCGAAGCCATGACAACTGCTGAGCGAGCGCTCCGACGCGACCCGGAGCTGGACCAAATGGCTCTGGTGCGCTCCCCGGCTGAGGTCGCCGCCCTACAAGGACCGCACACCTACTACCTTGAAGCGGTCGTACACCGGTACGCCGAGGCATCGTCCCGAGGGGATACCGAGAAGCCTCGGTAGGCGGTCGACACGTTGCCGCGAGACGAGGACACGGCGAAGCGCTATGAGGCCGCTAATACGAGCAGAGACGCTGCTCGGCCCATACGACCTTGCCGCCCTTCTCGCAGTGCACAGCCGACCAGCGCGCGCTGAGCATTTCGATGATTCCCAGGCCCCGGCCGTCTAGGTCGAGGTCGTTCGGCTGGCGCTTGGTCGGGAGGACTGGGTTGATGTCCCAGACCTCAGTGAAGAGGCTCGGGCTCGTCCATTTGAGACGTAGGCGGATACGGCCGATCTCGGTGATCCCCATGGCTCGGTGGAAGGCGTCGGTGGCCTTTAGCGCGTTCGTGGCCAGCTCCGACACGATCGTCTCCGTGTCGTAGATGAGCTCGGTCGGTAGGTGCCAGTGCCGAGCCACCTCGGCGACCAGGCGTCGGGCGAGAGGGACGGCGTTCGGTGCGGCAGCCAGGGTGACGGCCTGGTCCTGCTGGTTCGGGAAGAACGCCACGGTTGGCCTCATGCGATCACCACGCTCAGTAAAGTGTCGGATGCTTAGTGTGAACCTGCAACGAAGATCAATGCAACCTGTTGCATAGGATTCAGGTTGCATAGTTCTCAAGGAGGCCCCCATGCCTGCTCACCCGCGCCCTACTGTCCGGCTGCGCCGCCTGGCTGGAAGCTTGAGCCGATTGCGTACAGCTCGCGGCCTGAGCAGGGAGGACGTGGCAGAAGCCACCGGCATCAACAAGGCCACGCTCTACCGAATCGAGAAGGCGAAGGTCCGCCCGCAGACGCGCACGCTCGCCGCCATGCTCACGCTCTATGGAGTCGATCCCGACGAGCAACGGGCTCTGACCAAGCTCCTCAAAGACTCGCCGCAGCCCGGATGGTGGCAGGCGTACACGGACGAACTGCCCGAGGAGTACAGCACCTACATCGAGTTCGAGGACGAAGCTCGGAGCGTCTGGAACTACGAGAGCCTCTACATCCCGGGCCTACTCCAGACCGAGGAGTACGCCCGCGCCGTCATCCCCGGCGGCATGCCATCCCTAAGCCGGGAAGAAGTCGACCGGCGAGTCCAGGTCAGGATGGAACGCCAAGCGATCCTGGACCGCGACCCCACGTTCCACCTCTGGGCCATCTGCGACGAAGCTGCGATCCACCGCGCGGTCGGCGGCCCAACCGTCATGCGCGACCAGCTCTTGCACCTCGTCTCGGCCATGGAACAGCCGAACGTTACGCTTCAGGTCGTGCCATTCGCCACTGGCGCGCACCCTGGCATGCCGGGATCGTTCGTCGTGCTTCAGTTCCCCGACGATCCGTCTGTTGTCTACATCGACAGCATGGCCGGCAACCTTTTCCTCGAAGAGGAAGCAGACGTACGTCGCTACACTGGACTCTACGAACACCTCAGAGCGGTTGCAATCAGCCCAAATGCCACCAGACAGCTGCTAACGCGCGTGGCCAGTGAGTACTCAGCGAGTGGAGAGACAGGCGATGGGTGACTTGTCCCCGATTGATTGGCGCAAGAGCAGCCGATCCAGCTCCAACGGCCAGTGTGTCGAGGTTGGAGTAGTCGAATAAGAGAAATGAAACCTGATGGCCACAGGCCTACGTCCGTCATAGATCAACGAAGTTGACCGCTACCTCTCCGGATCGCCTGAGGCCTCGGTGAGCGAATCTCGTCATCCACGGAACTTCGTCGAGTAATGCCATTCGAAGTATGGCTTACTTTCTTCCGTGAAGGATCCACATAGGCGCCCTTCAAGGCGCAGTAGATGAGTCTGGAGAGGTCCACCTGACTCTAGCGTAGCGACCACGATCGCCCCGCTCTGGTCGACGGAAACGTAGCCAGTTTCATAGAGAGCGTCACAACCGAACTGACATGCAGGCATCGCAACGTTAGATAGGTCGCGACGCTCTTCATCGCCGCAGAGGCTCCGCTTCTTGATGTGCGCGGCAACCAAAAACTGAACGGGGTAGGCATCGCCGCAGAGCGCGCAGGTTGCGACTTCATGTGAGCCGAAAAGATGTGCGCGCAAGGCGCGTTGCTCCCCACGCTCTTCCGCCGTGACCGGCCTACTTAGATCACCTTCATAGGTGATCGCACCTTCGTCTTGCGACGGCTCATCAGAGGCGTTCACAGGGCGTGCTGCGATTACACACGGCTTGTCACCTTGTAGCTCAACTCCTGGGAGCGTGAGCAGCACTCCTCCAACGAAGGCCCTGACGTCATCGATCTCATCAGAACAGAGTGTGACTCGCCCTGACGCGTGAAGCTCATCAAGTGCAGTCTGTACGTCAGCGATCGGCACCTGCCAGTCGCCTAGAAAACTCCGCATCGCGATGATCACATAGGGAGGGCGCAGGTCGAGGATTCGCATGAAACGGCCATGCGGCGCCTTGAACTCTCGGCCTAGTAGCCGTCGTAGCAATTGGACAGCGCTGTCGTTAGCTTCTGCGGGCAGTAGCACAGGGGCATCGGGAAACCGGTTGCCGAAACGCTCCATGAACCGATTGGCAAAGAAGTCATCCAGCGGGAATAGATAACCCTGCTGAACGCGGCCATCGCTATAAAATGGCCCGCGTCGCGGGTGACCTGTGCGCCAATCGAGTGGGACCTCACCGAGCGAGATTCGCTCGAATGCCTCCCGGTAAGCGGTCCTTACTAGCCTACCCTCCTCATGCCAACGCTCAGGCAGCTGCGCAGGCCTCCGAGCAGCGACGGCAGCGGTTGTTACAACGCTGAGCGCCGCCACTCTGCCTGCGTAGTGAATCACTGTGTCACCTGGGCGCACCTCAGTCATCGACGTCCAGTGCGCCGGGCGTCTCCCGTCCTTCGTCTTGATCGGAGCCCAGAGGATGCCCTCCTCCAGCTCCTCCTTGAACGACTCCCCCTGGTTCACCCACCAGTACGCCATCCAGCGGACCCCTCCTTGATCTCAACAGCTCCAAACTACGGCAGGAGACCGACAAAAGCGGCAAAGTTGGGTATCCACCGACGTTGCCGGCTTAAGCGGTCGGAAGATGGGAGCGGACGCAGGTGGTGATTGCCCGAGCGGCTTCGCAACCTCCGAATATGCGCATGTGGCAGCAGCCGCTCCACGGCGATCCGCAACCGCGCGAGTCTGGGGGTGGACACCGCTTGACGGGCTGCAGACCGTACGGTTGCCTACATGGCCGAACTGCCCGCCGGGGTCTATGAGCACCTCATAACTGTTGACCTGCAACGACGCTTGGGTTCCGTGGACAGCGCCCTCGTCCACACCAAGCGCCTAGCCGAGGGCGACGCCGATGAGATGCTTGCGCGCCATCTCGATGAACTCACGCGTCGTGCGCTCAAGATGGTGCGTGAAGCCGGCGGGAAAGATCCGTTGGAAGCTCAGGTAGCCGCAGCGAATCGGATCGCCGAGGCTATTGCGTCAGTAACCGTTGATTCGGTCACTTACGGTGACGTCGTTGCTGATACACAGGAGCTGCTGCTCGCCATCGCGGCTAAGCATCAGCCCGATGGAACTGTTGCCTTCCCCGAGCGTCCAGATATCCCGCTCTCCACGAGTGCCCTTCTAGTGAACGGCAGGGACCAGCCGCAGATCGGCCGTGAGGTGGTCAAGGAGCTTGCATCGGCTGATCAGGTCGATCTCCTCTGTGCGTTCATCAAGTGGCATGGCCTGCGGCTCATAGAGGCTGGGCTCCGACGCTTCACTGAGCGTGGCGGGAAGCTTCGAGTGATCACTACTACCTACATTGGCGCAACGGAGCGGAAGGCGCTGGATCGGCTCATCGAGATGGGAGCCGAGGTCAAAGTCAGCTACGAGACCCGGACCACCCGTCTCCATGCCAAGGCATGGCTCTTTCACCGAGCTTCCCAGCTCGACACCGCGTACGTCGGCTCGTCCAACCTGTCCAAGACAGCGCTGACAGACGGCAAGGAGTGGAACGTCCGGATCGCGCGTGCGGAGCAGCCACACCTCCTAGACACCTTCGAAGCCACCTTTGACGAGTACTGGGCAGATCCCTCCTTCGAGGACTACGACCCGGACCGAGATGCCCAGCGGCTCGACGAAGCCCTGAAGAAAGAAGCCGGTGGTCCCCTCGAGCTCCCACTTCAGATCACTAACATCTCTGTTGCGCCGTATCCCTACCAACGCGAGATCCTGGATGAGCTGCAGGCAGCGCGCGAGCTACATGATCACTGGCGCAACCTAGTCGTCATGGCAACCGGCACTGGCAAGACCGTCGTTGCCGCACTCGACTACAAGCGGCTGCGAGCGCAGGGCACCGTCAAGTCGCTGCTGTTCGTCGCGCACCGCAAGGAGATCCTGCAGCAGAGCCTTTTGACCTTCCGGCAGACGCTGCAGGATGGCTCGTTCGGTGAGCTGCTGGTTGATGGTCAACGACCGCAGGAGTGGACGCACGTCTTCGCTTCGATCCAGTCGCTGTCCCGCCTCGAGATCGAGCCCGACCACTTCGACATGGTGATCGTCGACGAGTTCCACCACGCAGAGGCAGCGACGTATACCCGGCTCCTCGATCGCCTGAAGCCGAAGGTGTTGCTCGGCCTCACTGCGACACCAGAACGCACAGACGGCGCCGACATCCTTCACTGGTTCGACGGTGGCAAGCCGACCGTAGAGCTTCGGCTCTGGGAAGCCCTGGAACGAGACCTCCTCGTCCCGTTCCACTACTTCGGGATTCACGACGCGACTGACCTGTCTCAGATCACGTGGCGGCGTGGCACCGGCTACGACATCACAGAGCTGACGAACCTCTACACCGGCCATGAAGCGCGTGTATCCATGGTGATCAAGGCGCTGACGGACAAGCTCGCCAACGTCCGCGCCATGCGCGCAGTCGGCTTCTGCGTCAGCATCGCGCATGCGGAGTTCATGGCGGCGCGCTTCAACCAGGCGGGGATCCCGTCGATCGCGGTGACCTCAGCAACTGATCCCAGCGCGCGAGCGCAGGCCCTGGTAGACCTGCGCAATCGGGAGATCAACGCCGTCTTCACGGTGGACCTGTTCAACGAGGGCGTCGACGTACCTCAGATCGACACGGTGCTCTTCCTACGCCCCACCGAGAGCGCCACCGTCTTCCTGCAACAGCTCGGCCGCGGCCTGCGGTTCGCCGACAACAAGCCTTGCCTCACGGTCTTGGACTTCGTTGGGCGTCAGAACGTCAACTTCCGCTTCGACCTGCGATACCGAGCGCTCACCGGTGACAGTCCCCGCCAGCTCGAACGCGACATCCATGACGGGTTCCCCACTCTGCCCGCCGGCTGTCACATCGACCTCGATCGAGAGGTCAGCAAGCTGGTGCTGGAGAACCTGAAGCAGGCGCTCAACGCCAACAAGAAGGCGATCCTCGCGGAGATGCGCAGCTTGGCGGAGCGGAGCCTGGCTAGCTTCCTCGAGGAGACCGGGCTCCAACTCGAGGATCTGTACACCGGCTCACGAGGAGGCTGGGTTGGCCTTCGCCGCGAAGCTGGCCTTGAGCAACGGCTTCCGGAAGACCTCAAAGATGACCGTAGTCTTGCCGCTGCAATCAGCCGGATGCTGCACGTAGACGACCCCGAGCGGATCGCCTTCGTCCGTGATGTGCTCTCACGTGACGAGCCGCCTCGGCTGGAGGCTTTTGATGCTCGTCAACGGCGCCTCCTGGCTATGTTCCATGCATCAGTGGACAGCAGTCTGCCGCTAAGTGCCCTCACTCGGAACCTCGCGCGCTTCTGGTGGAACCCGGCTCGGAGGGATGAGGTCCTAGAGATCACCGAGGTGCTACGAGCCCGCCTTCACCGCATCACCCCTACGCTGGCCGAGGCGAGCCACATCCCTCTTCGCCTCCACGCCACCTACACCAAGGACGAAATCCTCGCTGCGTTCGGCATGGAGAAGCCGCGATCGTGGGTAGCAGGAGTTCGCTGGATGCCTGAGGAGCAAGCCGACATCTTCTTCGTGACGATCAACAAGACAGAAGAGCACTTCTCGCCGCAGATGATGTACAGCGACCGAGCCATCAGCCCTACGGACTTCCAGTGGGAGTCCCAGCATCTCACCCGTGAGAACTCCGAGACTGGCCAACGGTACATCCACCACGCCGAGCGAGGATCAAGCGTTCATCTCTTCGTCCGCGAGCACAAGGGCGATCCGTTCATCTACGCCGGTCCGATGACGTACAAGAGCCATGAGGGAGAGCGTCCAATGCGTATCCGCTGGCAACTGGCTCATGAGCTCCCTGCGGACGTCTTCCACTACGCCAAGGTCACAGCAGGATGATGCGCACTCCCGTCCGGGCCTGGCCCTAACGGCTGGGCGGTCCTCATCTCCCAGGGGTTCGTCACCAGCTGATCGTCACCCGCGTGGTGGGCCGATCAATGAGTATGCCGGGCGCGAGCTCCCCATCAGGAGTACCCGCGGGGTGGGCGGTGATGATGGGTTGGGAGGGCCGGTCGTTGTCCCATTGGTGCAGCAGGTCGGTGAGGCTGGCGGCGAGCTTGACGCTGTCGGGCCCGTGCGCGATCACGCCGAGCTCGTCGACGTCCTCGCTGCAGGGGCGTACCGCGATGTAGGCGATCGTGCCGCCGTCGTACAGGCAGGCGCCGGCCCAGCGCCGGGCGGGGTTGATCAGGCCGCTGTCGCGGGCTGCGTTGGTGACGGCCAGGCGGCCGAACCGGCTGGCGCTGGTGGCCAGCCACAGGTCGAGGTGTTCGACCGGTTCGTCGTCGCGGACCCGTAGTCCGGTCCAGTGCTCATGGGCGGGGTGGGTCAGGGCCTGGGTGAGCAGGTCGTCGTCGTGGGGGTCGCGGGCGTCCAGTTTCAGGACGACGTCGGGACTGAGCTGGGTGATGTGGTCGCCGTGGGCGGCGCTGCCGCGCATGGGCACGAACCCGCACACGCGGGCGTGCCTGCTGACCATCCGGCCCGAAGAATTGAGGTCGAAGGCGATCGAGCGGGTCAGGCCGCTGCCGTGCAGGCGCAGCGGCACGACGATCCGTCCGCCGGGGGCGAGCTGTTCCCACCATGGAGAGGGGATGTCCCACGCTTCGGCGGTGACGATGATCCTGTCGTACGGGGCGCCGACGGGATATCCGGCGGCGCCGTCCCCGCAGATCGCCTCGACGTTGCGGTAACCGGCCCTGGCCAGCGCGGCGCGGGCCCCAGCGGTCAGGTCCTCGTCGATCTCGATGGTGACGACTCGACCGGCGTCGCCGGCCACTTCGGCGATCAGGGCAGCGTTGATGCCGGTGGCCGCACCGATCTCCAGCACCCGGTGGCCGGGGTGGACGTCCAGGTCCTCCAGCTGGGCGGCGACCAGGTTCGGATGGGAAGCCGAGGAGATCGCGCTGCCGTCGGGGGCTCGTTTGGTGATGACAACCTGCGGGGCGTAGGCGGTCGCCAGGTCGACGCCTTCCAGGAACAGGTGCCGCGGCACGGCGAGGAAAGCCTGCTCTACCTGCGGGGTGCGGAACGTGCCGCGCCTGCGGATGTAGTCGACCAGGCCGGCCCGCAGCTGCGCGGGGTCAAGGCGCGAGGTGTCGATGGTGTCGTTGGCCACCGCTGTCAGCGTAGCCGCAGGTGCGGCGGCAAGCGGTGCCCTTCCGGGACCTGGAGGCTCCAGGTCCTGGTGGAAGACGGCATGGGCTGCTGTACCTGCGAGGACACCTTGCACATCGCCCGGCAGGCCCATCCGGTTCCAGGCGAACAGGATGTGGTGGGCGAGTACGGCCCGCACACCCCTAGTGAGGCGCCCGTCGATGGCGAGGTCGGCGATGCGCCGGCCGGTGTGGTTGAACGCGTCGGGCCAGGCGGGGACAGCCATGAGGGGACTGTCGACGCTGTGGCCGGCGGCGGTGATGAGCTGCTGCACGCTGCGCACCGCGGCCTCCGGCGGGACCGGCTGGTCGCTGCTCCGGTGAGCAGTTACCTGGGCCCACACGTCGCCTTGTTCGTACCAGTCCAGGCCGGCGCCGCGCATCAGCGCAGTGCCCAGGAGCAGCCCGAGTTCCCGCCGGTGGTCCAGGCGCGCGTGCCGGATGTAGTCGAGGACGTGACGGCTGTCGGCATGGAACAGCTGGTGGGCCAGGTCGATGCCGTCGGGGCCGCCGAACGCGCGGGTTTCGGGCTCATAGATCGAGGTGGTCCACCGCCGGATCGCGCCGGTGGCGGTCAGCTCCCGCATGAGCTGTTCGAGGAGGGCGGTGGCCTGCGTCTGTCTGCCAGGGACGGGAAGGTAGCGGATCCGCCAGGAGACGCCCTTGCGGAGGAACCACCACGAGGTGATCACCTGAGCGTGCTCGGCGGCGACCAGGTGCGGGCCGAGGCGGCTGACGGCGATCTGCTCGGCGGTCTGCCAGTCGTCGCACCACAGGGTCACTTGCCGCCAGAGGGTGTCCGTGGTCGGGATGTTCATCGCAGGGGGTTCCTTCACAGTTCGGCGTTGACTAGTTGATCAGCAGGCTCGTTTCCCAGCCTCCGGAAGTCCCGGTCGCCAGGGTGTGCAGGACCAGCGCGGTCCCGGCGTTCCCGTCGATGAGCCCCGGCGTCTGCCCGACACGGGAGGCGTCGACGGTGGCCAGGAGCGTGTCGAGCAGGCCGGGCAGCCGGGCGCCCAAGTCGGCAGAGAGCGCGTCGCCGGCGGCGCACCAGGTGGTGGCGATCAGACCGGCCCAGCCGTGGCAGATCGCGGCGTCGGTGAGCCGGGCGAGTTGCGTCGGGTCGCAGAGGCATCGGGTGAGGGCCTGTTCGGCGTGGCGTTGCCGTTCCCGGTCGCCGAGAGCTTGGGCGGCGAGTTGCTGGGCGCGGGCGATGCCGGGGGTGCCGTAACACCAGGAGGGCCGGGTCGGGCCGGTGCGGGCGGACCGGCCGGCCCGCAGGTCGGTCAGGGTGACCCGTTGTGGCCACCCGGGTCCCGTGGCGGTGTCGTAGCGCCAGGCGTCCAGCCACTGGCAGATCCGATGGATGGCGGTGGCCTGCCCGTCGACGGTGACGCCTTGCCGCATCGCGAGGGCGAGCAGCGCGAGAGGACCGCTGATCCCGTGGGCCATGCCGAGGTCGGCGTGGCCGCCCCGGAAGAGGTCCGCAGGCCTGCCGTGGGGAATGTCGCTGGTCCACCAGCCCGGTGCTGCGTGCCCGGCTTCGTCGCCGGCGGGGAGCGGTTCGGTCAGCCGCACCAGGTAGGTCAGCACCTGGCGGCTCAGCGGTCCGTGTGGGTCGCGGCGCAGTAGGTAGGCGCCGAGTCCGGTCAGGCCGCGTACGAGGTCGAATTCGGCTCGGCTGGGGCGTGCCACGGCGGCGATCCGGGCGGCGGCCGCCTGCAGGCGGGTCTGCACCAGCGCGGTCACGGCGGCGTCCAGCTTCTGCTCCGCCTTCGGATACCGGCCCGGCGGGGCTGTGACGGTGATAGCGAAGGCGACGGCGGGCGCCCCGTGCCATAGACCCGCGTTGGGGCCGGCGCTGATGTCCTCGCCGACGGCATGCGCCAGCCACTGGTGGGCGCGGCCCCAGTCGCCGAGACCGGCGCGCGCGCGACAGCCGTGCAGGATCGCGACGCCTGCGGCTCCCTTGGACAGGGACTGGCCCGGCCGGTGGGTGTCCGCAGGGCCCCGGTGTGTTCCGCAGGGCGGCGGGACGGCGAGGGCGTCTGACAGGCGGGCGGCGAGCTGGTGGGCGGCGTGCCGCTGCCGCGCGGGCAGGACCTCGGTGAGCGAGCTCATCGCTGCTCCTCGGCGGTGTCGTGGCGGGCGACCCAGCTGAGGGCGGCCGCGCGGGCGAGTCGATCGCAGAGCTGTTCAGCGTCGGGGTCGATCCCGCGGGCCCGGTTGTGGTGCAGGTGCAGCAGCGATCCGGTCACCGCGGCGGCCGTCACCGGGGAGCCGCCGGTGGCCAGGCGCTCGGTGTAGGTGACAGCCGCGTCACGCCGAACCTTCCAGGCATCGTTCAGCGTGCCGAGCTCGTGGAAGGCCACCGGAGCGTTCGGCGGGCCGGCCAGGCGGAGGGTTTCACGGACAAGACCGCGGTCGAGCGCCGGCGCCGGGGCGGTGCGCCTGGTGGCGACGAGCCAGCGCATTCCGGTACGGCGGTCTCCTGCCAGAGCGCAGGTCAGATCGATCATGCTGACGGCGGTGAGCACACTGGGATGGACGTCGCGCGTGGCGGTCAATGCCTGTACCTGCGCGACGGCGGCCGCGGAGTCGGCGGCGAACAGAGCTTCGACGGCGGTCTGAGCCGTGCCCGAGCCGTAACGGGCGGTCTCCGGGTGGTAGGTGTCCAAGACCAGAACAGTGGCCAGGCCGCGTCGCCGTAGCTCAGTTGTCCAGGATCCGACCCGGGAGGCGGCCTCGCCGTACTCCTCGACGCGGCGCAGGTGAAGGCGGAGCCGCAGGTGGGGGCGAGGGTCCCGGTACCGGATGAACCACCACATCGGCGCAGGCTCCCAACCGGCCAGGAGCTCGGGCACCGCTCGGGTGAGGATCGTGTCGAACACCTCCGGGTGCCCGTACACCTTGGCGAACAGCACGCCGGCCCCAGGGAGGACACCGTCCTGGTGGTCGACCAGCGGCAGGGGGCCGGGACGGTTCACGACGGCGGGCGCCGGACCCGAGGGTGTGGACGACGCGATGGGGACGACGAGCTCGTGGGCGCGACCGCCGAACCATCCATGGTCGGCGGCCGACGTCGCTTCGGACACCACGGTGGTCTGCCCTCGCTTGGTGGCCTTGTCCAGGTGGTCCCGCAGCACCGCGCGATCCATCGGCGCGTCCAGGTTCAGCCGCAGGAGACGATCGGACTCACCGACGCTCACGGTGGACGGGAGGCCGAGACGCTCGCGTAGGGCGCTCAGCGCGGCGTCCCAGACCGGGCCGGGGGCCTCCCGGCCGGGGAGCGCGGCTGCGGGGATGCGCCACCGTGCCGGAGCCAGAACGGTGCGACCGGTACGGATGCGGGGCAGGAACGGCATGCAACCGGCAGGTCCCCAGGCGAACGGTGTCAGCGCCGCGTGCCGGGTGCGGGCGAGCTCGAAGACGAACCGGGCGAGCGGCGGTAGGGCGTGCCGGGCCGGCGCATGGGCCAGCAGGGGCTCGACGATCTGTTGCCGGGACCGCGACAGGAGGTACAGGGCGTGGGGGTCTGCGGTGACCGCGAGGTCGGGGAGGCAGAAGCGTCCGGGTTCTTCAGCACGGTGCTCGGCGAGCGTGAGGATGTCAGGCAATAAGCGCGGTGCGCAGGTGAGGTTCTCTACGCGTGGATGCACGGGCGGAAAACACAGCTGCGCGGCGATCGCCCCGTCGACGCTGACCGGCAGCCGGTGGAACACGCCGATCATCCGCTGCTGGTCCTCATCGGGCAGCAGGTCGAGGAACCGGCCGGCCAGGGCCGCCGCTGTTCGGCCCACTCCGACAACCATCAGCGTGAACGCTCCTTCGGCCAGCGCGGCCATCGTCGGCGCGGACACCTCGACGCACATGGCCGCGTGCGGAGCAGGCCGCGGTTGGATCGCCTCTCCCGCCGTCAAGGTGTCGATGAGGTGGTCATCGAGGACGACTTCGCGAGCACCGTCCAGGGCCGCTTGCTGGGCCAGCGCCAGCAAGCGTTGATCCCGCTGCGACATCGGCGCCGCCTGGCTCTGGTGCTCTGGGTTCGCGTAGTGCGTGGGATACCCGAGGCCGGCCACCGGATCGATGAGCCGATCGAGAGGGACGACCGCGCCGGTGCCGTAGCGGGCCAGGAACCTGTCGTGGTAGTCCTGCCAGCCGGGGTGCCCGCCGGGGTAGGGGCTGAGGCGTACGAGCGCGTCGGCTGCGTGGGCGGCCTCGGCGGCGACATCGGTGGGCAGCACCGCGGCGCAGTCCAGCCGGACATTCAGCCGCAGCGGCTGCTCGACCTCCGCGAGCGCCCGCATCCGACGCACCGCAGCTTGAGTTTCGCTGGCGTCGCAGGGCCCGGAGGCGGACTGCAGCAGCGCCTGAACGTCCACCAGCTCGTGAACAAGGACCGCGGCCTCGTCGACGTCCGCAGCGTTCACCGCCTGGAGCTGGTCGAGGAGATGGGCGAGACCGTCGGTGCTCGTCGACGGCGGCCGCAGACACGTGACCAGGACACCGCAGGCGATCAGGTCCGCAACGACATCATCGAGCGCGGACGCCGCAGCGGCAGGGAGCGCGGCAGCCAGTTCCTTCAGCAGATCCTCGCCACGGATGGGCAACGCCGCCGTGCGCAGGATGACCTCGACCGCCCGGTTGGCTCGCACGGACATCTCCGCCGCGATGGGCCGGGCCGGGTCCCCGGCATGTGGCTGCCACGGCACGACCAGCCGCTCCCCACGCATGAACACCAGGTCGTTCACCGTGACGGTGAGGCGGTGCCGAAGCTCGACGCACGCTTCGAGCCGGGCGATCACACCGGTCAACCACACGGCGTCCGCTCGAACACGAACGTCATGCTCATCGCCGCACCGCGCGAGCGTCTCCGGGCCGAACCGAACAGGGGCGATCCCCGCGAACAGCGCGAACGGGGTTGCTCTGCCGCCGGCCCGCACCAGGTACCGGGACAGCGACAGCATCATGCGCCGCACCTTGTCCGGGCGGGGCCGATGTCCCCGGCTCACCGCCGCGACGCGGGCGGCCAGTGCGGGGCTGGCGATCGCGATGGCGTCAGCGATCGTTGTCTCGGACCAGACGGCGGTGAGCCAGGCGCACCACTGCTCGAGGTCGGGTTCGTCGTCCAGACCCGGCCAGATGCCGGGCAGCGGCGTGCTCGGGTAGGTGGTCGCTCGCAAAAGTGCGGCGTCCAGGGGACGGTACCGCCCTGGCGCTCTGCGCAACCTGGCACCTCGCTCCGCGTGTTCTGACCTTCGGGGTGTCCGGGTCCTTCGGGTGGCTGCCGTGGGCAGGCCGCTGCAGCCGCCCGAAGGGGAACAGAGTCAGCAGTCGCCGTTCTTCAAGGTGTCGCACCCGTCATCGGTGTTGCCCAAGAGCACGGAGACCGCGCTCCCGGCCTCGACGATGCGGATGTCCAGTTCGAGGGCGGAGCCGGCCTGCCGATCCAGCGTCACGGTGGTCATCGCTTCCTCCTGCTGCTGTGCGGATGGTCTGGCATCAGCAAAGACCTGGGCGGACTCGATCGGAAGACGCCGCCGTGTTGAAGGGTGTTGAAAGTCGGGCGAGCCCGTCGGGAGTCCGTCACAGTGAGGGGTGGATCGGTAAGCGCAAGCGGGGCACTCTCGAAGAGGTGAAGGCATGCCGGTCAACATCGCCTTACGGGCGGCGATCGAGGAGGCGGGATGGACTCTCGCGCAGACGGCTTCGGCGGTGAACGCGGTCGGGGCCGAGAACGGCCTCAAGCTCTACTACGACCGCACCGCCGTCTCGCACTGGCTGGCGGGCACGGTCCCACGCAAGGACGCGCTCTGGTGCGCGGTAGAGGCGTTCGCGCGGCGCCTGGGCCGGCCGATGAACCCGCAGTCGCTCGGATGGCCCGGTACCGAAATCACGGTATTGGACCCGTGGTCCGGTGAGGTGCTGATGCGCCTGACCCAGATCGGCCGAGACGACATGCTCGACCGGCGTAGCGTGCTCACCACCGGCGTCTACTCCCTCACCGCGCTCGCCATACCGGCAGCGCCGAGCCCGCGGCAGATATCGGGTACGGCAGGAGCCGCCGAGCAGATCCGGGAGACGACCCGGTGCTTGTCCCGGCTCGATGACCTGTACGGCGGCGGGGCCGCCCGCTCGACCGTCACCGCCTACCTCACCCACGACGTCGTCCCCCTGCTCCGCACCGCGAGAGGCCCAGCCCGCGCCGAGATGTTCTCCGCAGCCGCCGACTGCGCCTACCTAGCCGCCTGGATGGCCGCCGACGACATGCGCTCCGCCTTGGCCCAGCAGTACTACGTCCAAGCCGTCCGGCTGGCCGACGAGGCCGGCGACCCGATCGCGCGAGGAAGGGTCCTGCGATCGCTGGCGCTCCAAGCGCTCGAACTCGGCCACCCCGCCGAAGCGCTCCACATCGCCGATGCGGCCGTGGCCGCAATACGCTGCGGGTGCCCGGCCCGGACGCGGGCCTGGATCTTGGGGATGCGCGCCGAGGCCCTCGCCGCCGTAGGCTGCGGCCGGGAAGCTCGCAGCGTTCTACGTGCGGCGGAGCAGCTCCTGGAAGCGGCTGACTCGCCTCCGGAAGGCCAGTGGACGGGTAGCTATCGGCGCGAAGCGTGGCAGCATCAGGCCGGGACTCTGCTTGCGCGCCTGGACGATCAGAATGAGGCGGAGATGCAGCTTGCCGCCTCACTCGCGTCACGTCGCACGGTCGAGCGCAGATCTCGCGTACTGATCGGCACGCGGCTCGCCCGGGTCCAGCACCGCCGCGGCGATCGAGACGCGGCCGCGCAGACGCTGGCGCGGCTCCGCGACGACATCGAAGCGGTCTCCTCTGCGCGTATCGACCGTGAACTGCGAGCGCTGCCGAATGATCTACTGCCAACCGGCCCGAGCAGGAAGCGGCGTACCGCTCGCTGAAAAGGCGCGGCAGCAGGTCAGAAGTCGGGCTCCTCGACGTGCCGGGACACCTGACGGTAGTTCTGGCCGGGAACGGGTTCGAGATCAGCGGCGCGCATCCACACGTCCACGCCACGCCAGAGGACGTACTCGCGCGCGAGCCAGGCGAAGTGGGCATGCCAGGTGCCGCGCTTGTCCCGCGCCCAACCTGCTTGCCAGGCGGACGGGGGTCGGCTTACTGTGTGATCACTTCGACGAGGCGCTCGCCCAGAGGTATGCCGCAGAGCGGGAGCGTCCCACCTCGATGAGGTGATGGAGGGGCGGCAGGTTGTATTTGTCGACCCTTCCTCTCGGAGGTCTCTGTCATGAACGTCGGTATCGGTCTGCCCATCGGCGACCCGGCTCTCCTGCTCGACTGGGCGCGGCGCGCTGACGCCGGCCCGTTCAGCACGCTCGGCCTGCTCGATCGGCTCGTCTACGACAATCCCGAGCCCCTGGTGGCGCTCGCCGTCCTCGCGGGGGCGACGTCCCGTGTCCGCGTGCAGACCGAGGTGCTGCTGGCTCCGCTGCGCGACACCGTGCTGCTCGCCAAGCAGGCCGCCACGCTCGACCGGATGTCCGGGGGCCGGCTGGTCCTCGGCCTCGGGATCGGCGGGCGCGAGGACGACCACCAGGTCGCGGGCATCGACCCGCGGACGCGCGGCCAGCGTCTCGACGAGCAGCTGGCGGTGATGCGCCGCCTCTGGTCCGGCGAGCCGTACGGCGACGGTGCCGGGCCGATCGGGCCCGCGCCCGCTCGTACCGGCGGCCCTGAGGTGCTGTTCGGCGGGTTCAAGCCGGTCGCGCTCGAACGGGTCGCGCGCTGGGGTGACGGGTTCCTCGCCGCCGCGGCGCCGTCGTGGGCGGGCGATCTATTCGACACCGTCCGTGCGTTCTGGAAGGAGCACGGGCGTGAGGGCGAGCCGCGCATCGTCGCGCAGGTGAACGTCGCGCTCGGCTCGCAGGACGTGATCGACGACGCGCGTGCCCGCATGGGCGCGTACTACGCGTTCAGCGGCATGGCCGATCGGATGGTCGCCGGGATGCTGACCACGCCCGGCGAGATCCGTGAGGCGATCGCCGCCTTCACCGACCTCGGCGCCGACGAGGTGATGCTGTACTGCTACGGGCTCGACCCCGCCCAGGTGGACCGCCTCGCCGACGCCCTCTGAGGACTCCGGCGGGGCGAAGCGGGGCCGGCTCCACTCGCGCGGACCGCGTGGCCGCGTGGCCGCCCGGCGAAGGCGACCGCGCGGCCGCCGGTCACGCACCGACCCACTCCAGAGATCACTTCGTTACCGGCCGCGCCCGAACGGATCGCAGGGAGTGAGCGTCAGACTCGCCGACGAAACATGATCTTGAATGCCTGACGTGCTCACCGGATCTCTCGATCGGGCATGGACGGTTCGGCGGTGTGGAGGAGCGCGCGGTGACCAGTCGAGTTCTGTTGCCCGGCGACCCACGGCGCCTCGGCCCGTACGAGCTGACGGAACGTCTGGGGGCGGGCGGGCAGGGCGTCGTCTACCTGGCCAGACGTGCCGACGACCCCGGGGGCTTCCCGCGGCGCCTCGCGGTGAAGATGCTCCGCCAGGACCTGGCGATCGACGACGCGGCGCGCGCCCGTTTCGTACGGGAGGTCGCGGCGGCCAAGGAGGTCGCCCGGTTCTGCACGGCGCAGGTGGTGGACGCCGACGTGACCGGCGACCGGCCGTACATCGTCAGCGAGTACGTCGACGGCCCGTCCCTGCAGCGGCTGATCTCGGAGAAGGGGCCGCGGGACGGCGCCGATCTCGAACGGCTGGCGATCGCGACCGCGACCGCGCTCGTCGCCATCCACGAGGCCGGGATCGTGCACCGGGATTTCAAGCCGCAGAACGTCCTGATCGGCCCGGACGGGGCGCGGGTGATCGACTTCGGCATCGCGCGCGCGTTCGACGCCGCCGCCACGATGCCCGGCCAGGTCTTCGGCACCCCGCCGTACATGGCGCCCGAGCAGCTGAGCGGCGGTGTCATCACGACCGCGACCGACGTCTTCGCCTGGGCGTCGACCGTCACGTACGCGGCCTGCGGGCACCCGCCGTTCGGGAACGACACCTTCGAGGCCGTCGCCGCCCGCATCCTGACGCACGAGCCCTTCCTCGGCGGTCTGGAGAGTCCGCTGCGCGATCTCGTCGCCGACTGCCTGGCCAAGGATCCCGGCGACCGCCCGTCGGCCCAGCAGGTGCTGCTGCGTCTGCTCCGGCGCAGCGAGGTGGTCGCCAGGCCGGCCGGTGACGCGCCCGCCGGCGCGCCGGCCACCACGGTCATGCTGGCCGCGGGCACCGCGCTCGCCGACCCCACGGGGACCGCTTCGCTGCCGAGCGCCCTCCCCGGGGCGCTCGGTGCCGCCGGTTCCCACCGGAGCGCGGCGGACGTACCCTCCGGGGACACCATCGCACCGGCGCCCGGTGAGCCGGGTCTGGATACCTCGCCGTGGTCTCGGCAGGCGCCGCCCGGGGAGGGGACCGCGTCCGGCGAGACGCACGGCGCGGCGAGGCCGAGACGGCGGAGGCGACGCGTGGTCGTCCTGTGCTCCGTGGCGTTCGCGGTCGTGGCCGTCGCGGCGGCGACCGTGGTTCCCGGCCTCGTCCATCGAGGAGGACCTGGCGCCACAGAGGCGGAGGCGGTCCGCAGGCTGCTGGGCTCGCATCTGGCGGCGGGGGACCCGCTGGCCGGAAAGCTCGCGGCGACCTGCGACGACGTCGCCGCCTCGGTCCCGGCCTTCGAGCGGCTCGTGGCGGACCGCCGTATGGAGTCGGCTCAGGCGCGCGCCCTGCGGGTCGACCGGTTGCCGCACGGCGCCGAGCTGCGGCAGGCCATCGGTGACGCGTACCGGTTCTCGCTCTATTCCGATCAGGCCCACCTCAAGCACGCCAAGTACGTCACGTCGCTGGGCTGCGGCCCGCGGAACGCGCCGAACAGCGAGTACCTGCAGCAGGCGACCGGCCTCGACGACCGTGCCGCTGCCGCCAAACGGCGGGTCGTCGAGCTGTGGACCCCGATCGCGCGGAAGGAACACCTGCCGGTCTACCAGTGGAACCAGCTCTGACGTCGGCCCTGGACGGCCTCCCCGGTGCTCCCGGCTTCTCGGCGGGGCCCGTCAGGAGCGCAGGGAGGCGGCGGCGCGGAGGACGGCGGACCACTCCTCGGGGGTCGGGTCGACCTGGGTGTGGGCGGTGAAGAGGGGGTGGAACTCCACCTTCCGCGGCGGCTCGCCGGTGGCGGGGTCCAGGCGGAGGGCCAGGTCGCGCATATCGGGCACCGGGTTCCTGCCGAAACGGCGCGCGATCGAGACCAGGAGCCCGTCCAGGACGGCTGCGGGCTCCTCGGCGGGCGGGAAGGTGACCGCGTCGCCGCAGCGGCGGGCCTGCTCCTCGTAGCGGTCCTCCCAGAACTCCACCCGCCAGCCCGGCCACAGGTCCGGCAGGGCGGGAAGCAGGCCGGGGACGGACTCGATCGTCCACGCGCCGGCGGTACGGGACCGGACGTCGACGTGCAGGCCGCCCTCCGGAATCACGGGCAGGGTCACCTCCGCGAGGCCCCCCGCGGGGAGCCGGTCGAGGAGGGCCGGGCCCTGCCAGGCGCTGTGGTCGTCCGCCCAGTCGAACGGGTACACGGTCAGCCGGCCGGTCTCGTCCCGTACGGTCACTAGGTGCGGCGGCCAGTCCGCCGACGGGTTCGGCTCCAGCTTCTCCGGCATGGCCCGGTCGTCGGCGACGCGGACGACGGAGCGGTCCACGCCGACGTGGGCGGCGAGGTCGCCCAGGCCGTCGTACGCCCAGCGGACGTCCCAGCCGGCCAGGTGAGCGGGAGCAGGCGCAGGAAGGCGCGTTTGGGCGGCAGGTCCATCATCAGGTCGTCACCGAAGAAGACGAGCCGTCGGGTGCGATGGTCGACGACCGCGCCGCCTTCGCCCCAGACGTCGTTCAGCCACTCGTCCGGTGCGCGCCGGAGCTGTGCGGTGATGAAGCGGGTGGCCGCCTCGGGCCCGGCGACCAGGACCGAGCAGATCTGATTCGCGGCCCAGTGGTCGTAGTACAGCCGCCATCCGGTGTCGTCGACCAGCACGAAATTCGCACGGTTCCCCATGACGGTCATCCTGGCCCCGGGCGCGCGGCCACGTCACGGCATTATGCCGGTGCGGCCGGGTGCTCGACGGCAACCGACCGACCGGCCGACACGGAACTCGGTCACTTACCGCTTCTGCCGTAATAGTGGCGGCGTGCGATGCGCCGCGGAGTGAACCATCCGGGCCTGAGCCGGGTCGCGACGAACCAGGCGATCTCCAGCACCGCCGTCGCCCAGCCGACGCCCGCGGCGAACCAGCGCCCTACCGGCTGCCCGTCGCCGTGTCCTGGCATGACGGCGCAGCCGAGCCCCGCCCACAAGGCAACGATGCCCAGGCCATAGGCCCAGCGCGAGAGGTCGGACCACCAGGCGTACAGCGGGGCGTCATCCTTCAGATCGGCGCGGACGCGCCGCACGCGCTTGGCATCGCTGAGCCCGGGCCACCACTCGGCGATCTCACCCGGGGTCGCGACGTGACGGCGGGCCAGGAATCCCATCTGGACCGCCGTGATCAACAAGGAGGCGGCGGCGATGAGGAGTAACAACGTCACGCCTGGCCAGCGCAGCGAACTCGGCTGCTGGACGACCACCCCGGTGATCGCGATGGCGGCACCGGCGAGCAGCGGCGCGGCGATGCCGGTCATGAATTCGGTCGCCGGCGCCTCGCCGTAGAACTCGGGAACATCGAAGCCCTGCGGCTCGACGCCGCCTTTTCCGCCGGGCGCGGAAGGTCGAACAGGCGCGGCGGGTCCGGAGGCGCTGGAATCCGCCGGTGGCTCTATTGCGGACATGCGGTCAGCATAAGCAGGAGAAAGCGCGGGCGCACGCGCGATCAATTGATCAAGTCACGGGAAACACCGATGAGATCAACAGCGTTCGGCTCCTTGAAAGCGGCTTCGGAACGCGTCTACGCTCTCATTGTGAGTGACGATCGAATGTACGACGCTCCTGCTCCGCCGCCGGAGTCGAGACGGCGCTGCACGTGCGGTGCGCGGCCGGGAGCGGAGCACGACGTGGAGTGCGAGCTGGCGGAAGAGCCGGTGGACGAGCTCCTCGAGAATTCACGGCCCTCTTTCTGGAGGCGGCTGCGTCGCGACCGCAAAGAACGCTCCGAGCCGGAATCAGAACCAGAGCCCGAATAGGGTGCGGGCGGGCCGGCTGAAAGCACGTCCGATGCCCCGCCGGGCAGATGTTCGGCCGGTCATTCGAATCGAATGCGACGGGGGAAGTGCAGGCGGCCCTGGCCGGGCGTGCGGCGCGGCGCGGAGGACGGCGGGAGGAGCCATCGACCGGGCGGATGCCGCCGCCTGCGCCATGACCCGCTTGGAGAACAGCCTGCTCCCAGCGTTCGGGCTGCCACGATCACTCCCCAGCCGGCAGCCGCCGACCTGCTGACCCCACGGCACCGCGTCGCGGGCGGCGACATCGACCTCGATGATCAGCGCGGGAGCACGTCCGGGAGGCCGAACGCCGCGACCAGCGCGGGATCGTGGAATTTGATCACGCGGGAGACGCCGGCGGCGGTGGGGGCCAGCACCACGGCGCCGTCGGCTCGGAGCACGCCGTCCGCATCCCGGTGGTACACGACGGCGGCGGGTTGGCCGTTGGCCGCGGTGGCGATCATCCGCCAATCGCCCGGTGTGCCCAGCACGTACGCGTCGAGCGTGTGGATGCACCTCGCCCGGCCCGCCTGCCATTCGCGGAACGGCGTCGCCTCCAGCGTGGCGTCCGCGCGCAGCACCTGTTCCAGCAGTCCGGCGTCGGAGCGTTCGAAGGCCGCGATGTAGCCGTCGAGAAGCGCGCGTGCCCGTTGGTCGGTCGGTTCCAGTAGTTCCTCGGGCTTCGGCTCCACCTCGTCCAGGCGGGCACGGGCGCGCTGCAGACCGCTCTTGACCGCCGCCGTGGTGGTGTCGAGGATCTCCGCGGTCTCGGCCGTCGAGAACGCCAGCACCTCGCGCAGGATGAGGATCGCCCGTTGGCGGGCGGGCAGGTGCTGCAGGCCGGCGATGAGCGCGAGCCGCAGCGACTCGCGCTCGATCACCACCGCGGCCGGATCGTCGGCGGGTGGGGCGATCCACGCGTCCGGCAGCGGTTCCAGCCACGCGACCTCGCCCGGCGCGAGAGGACTCGGCGGGCGATCGGGGCCGTCGTACGGGCCCGCCAGGCCTGAGGGCAGCACCCGGATCGAGCGCGGCTGCAGCGCCTTCAGGCAGACGTTCGTGGCGATCTTGTAGAGCCAGGATCGAATCGACGCCCGGCCCTCGAAGCCGGAGTAGGACCGCCACGCCCGCAGGTAGCTCTCCTGCACCAGGTCCTCGGCGTCGTACGCCGAGCCGACCATGCGGTAGCAGTGCGCCAGCAGTTCCCGGCGGAACTGCTCGGTCTCGGCGGTGAACCGGTCGTGATGCGGTGCCGCCCGCAGCTCCGATGTCACGCCGGGAGCCTAGTGCCGCGACGCCTTCGGGCATGGTCCACGGGCCGACGCCGCCAGGCCCTGTTCCGGCCACCGTCGACGTCGGTGGGGGTGTCGTACATCACGACGAATCGCGCCGGCCGCTCAGGGGCCGGGTCCACGGTCGCGGTCATCTGTTCCAACTCCTGTCGTGGGAACCTCCGGTGCGCGGTGCCACCGGCTCGGCACGAGGGATTTTCAGGGCAGCAGGGCCAATTTGCCGACGGTGGCCCTGGCCTCCAGTTCCGTCAGCGCTTTCGGGCCGTCGGCCAGTTCGTACACGGTCGGCGTACTGGGGGCGAGCACGCCGGCCGCGATCAGCGCGGACAGCTCCCCCATCAGCTCGCCGAAGATCTGCGGTGCGGCCTGGATCAGCATGCCGATGTTGAGGCCGATCAAGTGGACCTGGTGCTCGTACACCAGCTCCCAGTTGGTGATCGGGGCTTCGCCGCCCGCCACGCCGTAGACGATGACCCGGCCGGTGACCCGCTTGGCGGCGGCCAGGCCGGCGGCGAAGGTGGCGCCGCCGGCCGACTCCAGAACCACATCGGCGCCGGAACCGCCGGTCAGCTCCATCACCGCGGCGGCGAGGTCGCCGCCGCGAGAGTCCAGGACGTGGTCGGCTCCCAGCGCCAGCACCGTCTCGTGCTTGCCCGGCGAGGCGGTGGCGATGACCGTCGCACCGTAGTGCTTGGCCATTCTCACTGCGGCCTGGCCGGTCGCACCCGCCGCGGCGTGGATCAGTACGACCTGCCCGGCGGTGATGCCGCCCAGCGGCCTGAGCGCGGCCAGCGCGGTGGGCCAGTTCACGACCAGACCCAGCGCCTGCTGCTCCGTCCAGCCCGCGGGCACCGGCACCGCCGCGGGCGCGGGCAGGACCATGTACTCGGCGAAAGCGCCGGTTCCGACGCCGACGACGCGGGCCCCCGGTCGCGGGCCGGTCACCGCCTCGCCCACCGCGACGACCTCACCGGCGGCCTCGAAACCCGCCAGGTACGGTGGCCGCGGGCCGCCTGCGAACGTGCCATGGGCCTTCGAGAGGTCGGCGAAGTTGACCCCGGCGGCGGTGACGCGGATCAGGACCTCACCCCGGCCGGGGCTCGGCACCGGCGCGTCGGTGATCAGGCGCATGTCCTGCGGGCCGTGGAGGGAGGTCTGCTGCAGCGCGCGCATGGTCGCGGGAATGCTCATCGGCGATCGGCCTTCTCTCATGTAGATCCCGGCCACCACGAGAAGGAATCGGCCGTTCCCGGAACCGCACGGGCTCGGCTTCCGCCGGCAGGCCGCGGTCGGGCCGCCGAGCCGTCGTACGGGCCGGTCAGCCGCAGAAGGCGGCCTCGGCGACCTTCTTCAGGTCGGCATGGAAGGCCGGGTCGGCTTGGAGCTTCTCGTCCGTCTGGTTGTAGGAGATGATCGCCTGCCGCCTACCGTCCTTGCTGGTGTACGCCCAGGTCCGGTAGCCGGGCCATCCGCCGTCGTGGCCCCAGGCGCTGCCGCAGCGGAGGCGTACGCGGTAGACGCCGAGGCCGTAGTCCTCCGGGGTGCCGTCGTCGATGACCGCGCGCGTCGTGGTCAGCTCGCGCTGCTGGGCGCGCGGGAGCAGCCGGCCGGTGAACAGGGCCCGGTGGAACGTCGCGACGTCGTCCACGGTGGAGATCATGCCGCCGGAGGTCCAGCCGCTGGACGGGCTGATCACGGTGCTGACGTCGCCGTACGAGCCGTAGTAGCCGTGGACGTACGGGCCGGAGAAGCCGGTGCCCCGGGGCATCGAGGTGTGCTTCAGGCCGAGCGGCCGGATGATGCGCCGGCCGATCTCGGATTCCACTCGATGCCCGGTGACCTTCTCGATGATCATTCCGGCGAGGATGTAGTTGGTGTTGGCGTAGCTCCAGCCCTTGCCCGGCTCGAACAACGGCTTCTTCTCCAGGGCCATGTCGACCAGTTCCCGCGGCTGCCACACGCGCGCGGGCTGCGTCTGGATGCGCGGGTCCAGGGCGTACTCGTTCAGGCCGCTGGTGTGCTGCAGCAGGTTCCGTACCGTGATGCGGCGGCCGTCATTGCCGTTCGCCCGCACGACCCCGGGCAGCCAGTGGTCCACGGTGTCGTCCAGCGAGAGCTTCCGCTCGGCCACCAGCTGCAGCAGCACGGTCGCGGTGAACGTCTTGGTGATGCTGGCGATCCTGATCTGGTCACGGGGGTCCATCGGAGCGCCGGTCTCCTGATCCGCGACACCGGCGGCGAGGTGCGCGACCTCGTTCCCCCGGCGCGTCGTCACGATGACGCCGGGCTGCCCGTCGGCGACGAGGCGGTCGACGGCCGTGCGCAGCCCCTTCGGCTGCCGACCGTCGGCCGTACTCGCCTTCGGGGAGGTCGGACGGTCGGCCGCGTTCGCGAGCGGTGCGCAGACGGCCGTTACGACCGCCGCCGCGAGCAGGCCGGCCGTCGCACGTCGGGCCACAATTCCAGCGCGAGCCATCACGTCTCCAGGTTCAGCGTTCAGGTCGGTCGGTGACGTGATCAACACTGCTGGACGACGGGTGGGGCGCACATTGGTCCCAACCGGCGTATCCGAGGGTGTACCTGGCACCACCACGGCTTCGATGCCTCGGCGATGTCCGGCCGGACATCAGGGCGGCGATCGGCGGCATAGCCGTGCGGCGCCCGGATGTCCCCTTCGACGGATTCCCAGGCGGGGATCCGATCATTGCAGGGCTCACGGGGCCGGCGGGCCGCGTGGCGCACGCGTCGGTCAGGCCGGGCGGGTGACCTGGTTGAGGAGGGGCTCTCCGGCGGCGAACCTGCGCAGCTGCTCGGCGATGAGGCGTTCGGCGCGCGGGTAGAACGTCGCGGAGCCGCCGGCCACGTGCGGGGTGATCAGGATGTTCGGCGCCGACCAGAGGGGGTGGCCGGGCGGGGGCGGCTCGGGGTCCGTGACGTCGAGGGCGGCGCGGAGCCGGCCCGATCCGGTCTCGGCGAGGAGGGCGGCGGTGTCGATGGTGCCGCCGCGGCCGACGTTCACGACGAGCGCGTCGTCGGGCAGGGCGGCGAGCAGGCGGCCATCGAGGAGGCCGGTGGTCTCGGCGGTGAGCGGCAGGGTGGACACGACGATGTCCGCGTGCGGCAGCAGGTCCGGCAGTTCGCCGACGCCGTGCACCGACTCGGCCGGGCGGGCGCGGCGGGCCACGCGCCGTACCTCGACCTCGAAGGGCAGCAGCCGGGCCTCGACGGCGGCGGCGATCGAGCCGTACCCGAGCAGGAGCACCCGCGAACCGGCGAGCGAGCGGGTGAAGTGCGGCCGCCAGCACTCCTCGTCCTGCTCGCGGACCCACCGGGGCAGCTCGCGCTGCGCGGCGAGGATCAGGCCGAGCACGTGTTCGGCGACGCTGGCGTCGTGCAGGCCCCGGCCGTTGCACACCGTGACGCCCGGCGGCACGTGCGGCAGCAGGGTGTCGACGCCGGCGCTGAGGCTCTGCACGGCCTCCAGTTTCGGCATGCCGCTCAGGAGGTCGAGGGTGCCGGGCCCCTTGGCGTACGGGAGCACGTAGAACCGGACCTCGGACAGGTCCGCCGGGGCCGGGCCCGTACCGTCGTAGATCCCGACGGTCAGGGAGCCAGGCCAGCCGCCCATCAGGTCGGCGACGTGCGGCCAGGGGACGAGCGTGTCGGGCGGGGCACTCACGAGCTCATCTTCCCGTACGACGTTCGACCGGCGCCCGTTGAGTTCGTCCCCGTACGGCTTGGCGTCGTCGGTGACGGTCGTCAGGAAGACGCGGGCCCCGTCCGCGCCGAGGACGCGGACGGCCCGGTCGAGCTGCGCGTCGAACCGCGCGCGGAACACCGGAGTTCGCGATGGACGGCGTCCGGTCAGCCCGCGAAGTCCGCCGGGTTCCAGTGCGTCCCGGCGTTCCGGTTGCACATCTCCGCGACATAGCGTGGCGTGAAGCCGTTGTCCCGGGCGTACGCGTTGATGCCTGCGACGGACTGGCAGATCCCGCCCGTTTCCTGCCGGACACCGGCCGCCGCGGCCGCTCCGCCCGCCAAGGCGAGAACGGCGGTCGTCATCGCCGCGAACGCCATTCCGGCGCTCTGCGTTCGTGAGATTCGCATGGTCACAGCCCTCCGTTCGATCGATCGTCTTTGGCACGGTAGCCAGTCGGCGAGGCCGAATTGAATGGCGTTTCGGTCAAGGGATCTCAGCCCCGCTTAAACGTTCGCTACGGTCCGCTGACCTGGACGTCGTCGCGCTGCTCGACGGGCGCCGGGGGCTGGAGAAGAACCGCCGCGCAGGCGACGACCGCTGCGACCGCCAGGAATGCGGGAGCCATTACCTTCATCGGCTTTCGGCTGTGCCGCAGGGGATTCTCCACCCAATGGTACGAGGCGGTCGCGAGAACGGCCGTGGCGATCGCGGCCGCGATGACGCGATCGACGGCGGGCCATTGCGGGAATCGCGCGGCGAGGAAGACCCAGATCGGCCAGTGCCAGAGGTAGAGCGAATAGCTCACCTTGCCGATGGCGACGAACGGCCGGGAGCCGGCGATCCGCGCGGGAAGCCCGTCCCCGGTGAGGACGAGGGAGCCGATGAGCGTCGCCGCCGCGACCCCGGCGACGGGCAGCTGCCAGGTGTACAGGGATCGGCCGCCCAGGTCCGCGGTGAACCAGAGCCAGGCGAGGCAGGCGGCGGCGAGGACGCCCGCCGGGGTGGTGACGCGCGCGGGCAATCGGCGGTCCACGGCCGCCGCCGAGGTGGTGAGGACGGCGAGCAGGGCGCCCAGGGCCAACCCGCCGGCGCGGCAGTCGGTGCCGAGGTAGGCGCGGTCCGGCGCGCCCGGGACGAAGAACAGGTGCATCGCCGTGTAGGCGCACCCGGCGCAGAGCAGGGCGGCGCCCGCCAGCACCCGCCGGGAGCCGAGGACCCCGGCCAGCGCGACGAAGAGCAGCGGCCACACGAGGTAGTACTGCTCCTCGACCGCCAGCGACCACAGGTGGTTGAGCGGTGCCCGGTCAACGGGCACGCCCCAGTAGCCGACCTCCGCGAAGATCGAGTACCAGTTGGAGCCGTACACCAGCGCGGCGAGCGTCTGCGCGTTGACGGTGTGGCGCATCGGCCCTCCGGCGCCCAGGTGCATCCACGCCTGGACCACGACCAGCACCGTCAGCACGGCCGGGAACAGGCGACGGGCCCGGCGCGCCCAGAACACCGCCAGCCGCGTGGTCCCGGTGCGCGCCCGCTCGGCGAGCAGGAGCCGGGTGATCACGTAGCCGGAGATGACGAAGAACAGGTCGACGCCCAGGAACCCGCCGCGCAGCGGAAGGCCGAAGTGGTAGGCGATCACCCCGAGTACGGCCAGCGCGCGCAGCCCGTCCACCGCCGGGAGATGCGGCGCGCCCGCGCGCCGTCCCCGATCGGCAGGGGCGACCGGCTCCTCGCGGAGCCGGGGGCCGCCGGCGCCGTACGGGACGGAGAGGCGCGCCGGGCGGGCCGGGACGAGATTCCGGACCGGGTCGCGGCGCCGGGGGCCGCCGTCAGGACGCATGGGCGTGCAGGTCGGCGTGGATCGCGTTGAGGAGCCACGCGGCGAGCCGGTCGCGTGCGGCGGGGGTCGGATGGCCCGTCTCGTCGTAGACGTCGATGCCGGAGATCACCCGCGGGCAGTCCCGGTCGCCGGTGCACAGCTGGCCGTGCAGGTCGAGCAGCCGGACACCGGGGTCACGGGCCGCCGCGGCGCGCAGGGCGGCGTTCATCAGGTTCGACCAGCGCCCGTTGACCTCGTTCCAGTACGGCTTCGCGAGGTCGGTGACGGTCGTCAGGAAGACCCGCGCCCCGCCGGACCCGAGGACGCGGACGGCCCGGTCGACCTGGGCGCCGAACCGCGTCCGGAACACCGGATCGCTGATCGAGGTCGGCCCGTCCTGGCCGGGGAGCTGCTGCCGGGTGTGCGCGTCGTAGATCCCGGTTTCGAGCAGGACCGCGTCCGGACGGACCCTGGCCACCAGGCCCCGCCAGAACTCCGGCCAGTCGTTGCACTCCGGCTTGGCGACCAGTTGATTGGAGATCACCACCTTGGCGGGCTGCATGATGCCGCACCCGCCGCGGGCCGCCTTGACGACGACGATGTGCCGGTCCGGGGCCGCGTTCGCGAGCTTCTCCATGCCGTTGCCGAGGGTTCCGCCCCAGGAGTCCCCGACCACGAGGACCCTCAGGTCCCGGACCTCCGGGCGCAGCGCCGCGTCGCCCAGCGGCGGGACGTTCGGGCCGACCCGCGGCCCGGCAGGCGGCCGTACGGACGGCCCGGTGGGCGGTCGTACGGGCGGTCGCGTCGCCGCGCCGCCGGTGCCGCCTCCGAGCGAGAGGCCGAGCGCGCAGCAGCCGGCCGCCGCCAGGCACAGGATCACCCGGCTCGTCGTGCCCATCACGGGGACTTCCCTTCTCCAGCGGACGTGCGGGTCATCGGGTTCGGCGGCCGGCGGCCGTCCACAGGGTGGTGAGGATCCAGTTGCCGAGCCGGTCGTGGGCCGGAGCGGTCGGGTGGCCGGTCTCGTCGTAGACGTCGACGCCGTGGATGCGGGCCGGGCAGTCGTCGCTCACGCACAGCTGACGCCGTACGTCGAGCAGGTGGACGCCGCGCCGGGCGTTCCGCTGCACGACCGTCTCCACCTGCCGGTTCATCTCCCGGGCCGTACGGGCCTCGGCGCCCTTGCCGAGCACCGCGGTGCCCACGAACACCGCCGCGCCATGGGCGCGCAGCAGCCCGATGGCCCGGTCCATGTCGGCCTGGTAGCGCTGCCGGAAGACCGGGTCGCCGAGGTCGCGCGGCTTACCGCCGTCGATCACCTGGGGCGTCTGGTCCCAGTACGCGGTGTACAGCACCACCGCCTGCGGCCGGTACCGCTCGACCAGCCGGGGCCACTGCTCGGGCCAGGTCCGGCACGCGGGCCGGGTCTCGGTCAGCCGGCCACCGGGCGCCTCCTTGGTGGGCAGCATGATGCCGCAGCCGCCCTGGGCCGCGTTGACCACCGTGTAGCCGCGTCCCCGGCCCGCGTTCGCCATGCCGACGCCGAGGTTGCGCGCCCATGAGTCGCCCACGACGAGCACGGTCAGCCCGTCGGCCCGCGGAGCCGGGCCCTGCGTGCCCAGCGGCGGAGCGACCGCCTGCGCCGCCCCGCCGGCCGGCGTCGGAGCCTTGGCGGCCGGGTGGCCGCAGCCGGCCACACCTCCGAGCAGCACCGCGACGGCACCCACACCGATCGACCTGATGATTCCCACGTCACCCTCGCCCGGCCGTCCTCCACAAGATCAGGTAGAGACGTTGCCGAGTGTGATCAGGCGTAATCCGTGCGGCAGCCGATCGATTGGCAAACATCGATCCAGGGCGAGCAGGGTCACGGACACCGCGGTTCTGTCGGTCATTCCGGCAAAATCGCCTGCATGGGCTTCTTCGACGATCTGATCGTGCCGGACCCGCCGGAACAGCCTCAGCCGGAGTTCAGGGAGCTGGGTCCGCTCACGCCGGGCGCGAGCAGGCCGCCGTCGGACTGGTTCCTGCCGGCGACGGTGCCGGTGGGACGCGAGGTCGGCGCCGGGCCGTACGTCCGGGTGATGCTGCACGGCTTCTCGGTGTGGCCCGACTGCGTGACCGTCCACCTGGCGGTGTTCGCCCGGCGGATCCGGACCGCGAGGCGACGCGCGTTTCCGCACCACGGCCGCCCGAAGGCGGGTGCCCTGCACGTCGGGCTGCTCTTCGGCGACGGGCTGCGGGTGACCACGCTGGACGGCGACCCGTACGGCGGCGCCGAGCGGCTCAGCCTGCGGCCGACGCACGGTTCGGGCGGGGGCGGGTTCCACTACACCGTCGACCTGCTGCTCAGCGGGCTGCCACCGGCGGGACCGGCCGAGCTCGTCGTCCAGTGGCCGGACGAAGACGTGCCCGAGACGCACACCGAGATCGACATGGGCCAGATCATCGAGGCGGCCTCGCGTGCGGTGGAGATCTGGCCGAGCCTACGGCCGCCCGAGCGGGGCCTCGGCAGGCTGATCGGGACGATCACGATGAGCGGCCACGGGGGAATGATGGGCACGGCCACGCCCGCCGTTGCGGCTTGGCGCGGGGCGGGGCCGCAGAAACCCGACGAAGAGGACCGGTACGCGCCGCGGGCCGAATGGCCCACGGAGGACGACGACTGGAAGGACCTGCGTCTCATCAAGGCGCGGCTGACCGGTGGCGCCGATCCGGAGGCGGACCTCGGCTATCACGGCACGCCGCTGCACCGGGCCGCCGCCGACGGGAGCGCGGAGGTCGTGGCCGAGTTGGTCCGCCACGTCGGCGACATCGACCTTCCCGACCAGAACGGCTTTCCCCCGCTGTACGCGGCCGTCCGCCACGGCAGGCTGGCCAACGCCGCGGTCCTGCTCGGCGCGGGGGCGGATCCGGCGGCGAGCCTGGGGACCGGCGGCACCGTCGGCCGGCTGGCGCTGGTCACGCCGCTGGCGTCCCTGTTCGAAGGGCGGCCGGACGTGAAGCCGCTGACCAGAGCCGAACGCGCCGCGCAGGAGGAGGCGGACCGGCTCATCCGCGTGTTCCGGCACGTCGACACGGACGGGCTGGGGGCCGCGTTCGTCGGCGGCCTGGACGAGGAGGAGGTCATCCGGCGACTCGGCGCGCAACCGGAGGACTGCCCCGTGCTCGACCTGGAGCGGGAGCCCGGCCCGTACGGCACCGGACCGGGCGGCTTCGACCCGTACGACTTCGAAGAGGCGCTCCAGTACGTCGGGGTCACCGCGGTGCCGGGCGGCTGCGTCATCAGCCAGCCGAACGGCTACCTGCCCTCGAGGCGGGAGTTCCTGCTCCCGCTGTCGCGCGGCACCGTGGCCGGCGGCGTGTTCTTCAACCCCAAGGGCGGGCGGTACGGCTGCGTGATCCGGGACGAGGAGGTCGGATTCGACTACGAGTTCTTCGATCCGGGTCCGGACGCGCCGTACGAGCACTGGCTGTACCGGTTCTGGGACAAGCAGCGCGGGTTCACCCGTGGGAGCGAGCTGGCCTTCGTCGCGGGAACGGCCGGCGTACGGCCCGAGGACGCCAGGATGCTGAAGGGATCGCCCCGGCGCTGGGTCCGCGTGCCCGAGGAGGACTGAGGGGCCGGGCGCCGCACCCGCCCCGGGCGGTCGGGGGCGCGGCGTCGAACGGTGGGCGGCCCTGGTCGAGGAGTCCGCCCGGGCGATGCCGCACTGACGCCGCCGGAGGGTCAGCGGCCGCTGCGGGCGGCGCGCCAGCGGCCGGGTGACAGGCCCTCCTGGCGTTGGAAGAACGCGGTGAAGTTCGCGGGGTCGTCGAAGCCGAGGCGCTCGGCGCAGCGGGCGACGGGCAGGTCGGTGTGGGCGAGGAGGCGTTTGGCCTCCAGCAGGATCCGCTGGTCGAGGAACCGCTTGGCGCCCACGCCCGCGTCGGCGCGGGTGGCCCGGGTCAGGGTGCGCGTGCCGTAGCCGAGCGCGCGGGCGTAGTCGCCGACCTGGTGCCACCGCGTGAAGTGCTCCTCGACGGCGGCGCGGTAGCGGCGGAAGACGGTGTGGTCCTCGGCCGCGACCGGGGTCGCCGGCTCGGCGGGGACGACCCGCAGGACGAGGGCCGCGAGCAGGTGGGCGAGCACCGGCGGCGAGGCCAGGCGCGGATCGGCGACGGCGACCTCGTGCTCCCGGGCCAGGTGGTCCGCCGCCCGCAGGCATAGCTCCCACGGGGCGGTGTCCAGGTGAAGGGTGGTCGGCGCGAAGGCGTCCGCCGCCGCGCGGGCGGCCGGACCGGCGGGCAGGAAGCCCTGCTCGAACAGGAACAGCGGGCCGTCGATGCCCTCCACGTCGGTCCAGCGGTGGACGACGCCGGGCCGGATCCACACGGCGCTCCGCTCGGCCAGGTCATGGTCGACGAAGTCGGCCGTGTGCCGTCCGGTTCCCGAGCGGACGAGGGCGAGGACGTGGAATTCCGGGCGCTGCGGCCGCGTGCGCCGGCGACCCGGGTCCATGCGCCGCAACCGCTCGAAGCTCAGCGCCTCGACCCCGGACCCCGCCCCGGGGGCCGGGGAGTACCGCAGCTGCCGGACTCCGGGGAGCTGACCGTTTTCCACAATGGCGACGCTCCTTTCCACCGTGCCTCCCGTCCGATCCGACCCTAGCGTTGACGACTGTGAGGGCATGACCCGGACGGCCCGGCACGGGCGGTCCGGACTTCCAGAGGAGAACACGGTGATGACGGAAACCACAATCACGAGCGTGCCGGTGACCGGCGGGGCGATCGACGTACGGCGGCAGGGGCGCGGCGGTCCGACGCTCGTCCTGCTGCACTACTGGGGCGGGTCCGCGCGGACCTGGGACGCGGTCGTGGACCGGCTGCCGGCCGAGCGCGACGTCGTACGCTTCGACCAGCGCGGCTGGAGCTCGTCGCGGCGGCTGCCCGGCCCGTACGACCTGGACCGGCTCGCCGACGACGTCGCCGAGGTCGTGGCGCGTCTCGGCCTGGAGCGGTACGTCCTGGCCGGGCACTCGATGGGCGGGAAGGTGAGCCAGCTCGTCGCCGCCCGGCGTCCCTCCGGACTCGCCGGGATCGCGCTGGTCGCCCCGGCGCCGCCGCGGCCGCCGGCCATGGTGACGCCGGAGTACCGGCAGGTCCTCGCGCACGCGTACGACTCGGCGGAGAACGTGGGGCAGGCGCTCGACCACGTCCTGACCGCCGTCCCGCTGGACCCCGCCGTCAGGGACGCCGTCGTACGCGACAGCCTGGCGAGCGACGCGGACGCGCGCGAGGAATGGCCGCTGCGCGGGATCGCGGCGGACGTCTCGGCGGCCGCAGGGCGGATCGACGTGCCCGTTCTCGTGCTGGCGGGCGAGAACGACCAGGTCGAGCCGCCGTCCGTCCTGCGGGAGCACCTCCTGCCCCACCTCCCGGACGCCCGGTTCGAGGTCGTCGCGAAGAGCGGGCACCTGCTGCCCCTGGAGGCGCCCGACGCCGTCGCCTCGGCGTTGGAGGACTTCGCCGCCCTCCTCGGCGACTGACCGGGGACCGAACGGGCGATTTCGGCGTACGTTACCTATTCTGTCAAGTGGCTGCCTGACCCATTTACTCCTTTACTGCCACCCGCCTCTTCGGCGGACCCCAAGGAGGGACGCGTCATGCTCGAGGTCATCGGCGTCGGATTCGGACGCACCGGCACTCTTTCGTTGAAACTGGCACTGGAACGACTCGGATTCGCTCCCTGCCACCACATGACCGAACTCGTCGACAACGCCGAGCAGACGGATCTGTGGGCGCGCGTCGCCGCCGGAGAGCCGGTGGACTGGGACGAGGTCTACCGCGGCTACCGGGCGACGACCGACTGGCCCGGAGCGCACTACTGGCGGCGGCTGATCGAGCACTTCCCGCAGGCGAAGGTGATCCTCACCGTCCGCGACCCGCAGAAGTGGTACGAGAGCGTGCGCGGGAGCATCTACCGAGTCAGGTCCCTCCCGATGCCCGACGGCCTCGACGTGAAAAGGCGGGATTTCGTCGACGAGATGATCTGGGAGCGCGAGTTCGGCGGCCGGTTCGAGGACGCCGACCACGCCATCACGGTGTTCAACGAGCACAACGAGGCGGTACGCCGGGAGGTCCCCGCCGAGCGGCTCCTGGAGTTCCAGGTCGGCGACGGCTGGGAGCCGCTCTGCGGCTTCCTCGGCGTGCCCGTCCCCGACGAGCCGTTCCCGCGTAGCAACGACCGGCAGGCGTTCGCCGACCGGGTCGCCCAGCGGCTGCAGGCCCGCTGAGGAACCGCGCCGTCCCCGGCCGCCCGGCCGGGGACGGCGCCGGTCCCTCCGGCCGGGGGTGCCGGTCCGTCCGGGCGGCCGGGTTACCCGGCCCGTGACGTGCGGATTCATCCTGGTTCGTCCCTCTTAGGAGCGGGGAGAACGCAAGCGGGAACTGCCACTCCCCGGGGGGACGCCGTGCTGGACGTGATCGGGGCCGGATTCGGCCGTACGGGGACGCTGTCGTTGAAGCTCGCGCTGGAACGGCTCGGATTCGGGCCCTGCCACCACATGATCGAGCTCATCGACGACCCCGAGCAGATCGACCGGTGGACGCGGGTGATCGAGGACGGCGACCGGGACTGGGACGAGGTCTACCGCGGCTACCGCGCGACCGTCGACTGGCCCGGCGTCGCGTTCTGGCGGGAGCTCGCCGAGCACTACCCCGAGGCGAAGGTGGTCCTCACCGTCCGCGACCCGGAGAGCTGGTACGAGAGCGCCCGCGAGAGCATCTACCGCGCCAGCTCGATCCACACGGACGATCCGGTCGGCGTACGACGGCGGCGGCTCGTCCACCGGCTGGTCTGGGAGGGCGACTTCGGCGGCCGGTTCGAGGACGCCGAGCACGCGATGGCGGTGTTCACCGAGCACAACGACGCCGTACGCCGGGAGGTCCCGGCCGACCGGCTGCTGGAGTTCCGCGTCCGCGAGGGCTGGGAGCCGCTGTGCCGTTTCCTCGGCGTGCCCGTGCCCGGCGAACCGTTCCCCCGCACCAACGACCGCCGGGAGTTCGCCGAGCGGGTCGCCCAGCGGCAGGGACGATGACGCGTCCCGACCGGCGCATGACCTCGACGCTTGTGGGGTGAGTCCGCGACGGGTATACAGCGCGGATGAGCGAGCTCGCCCGGCTTTACCACGAAGCGACCGGCTTCGGCTCCGGACGCCCGCCCCGGCCGAGCGTCCCCGGATTCATACCGTCCGACCCGGCCAATCGGCCCGTCCCGTTCAAGCGGTACTCCGGCGCGCCGGTCCTCGGCCTTCCCACGGACCTTCCCCCGGGAGGGGCGCCGGCGGTCGCGGCGCTGTCCGGGCGGGTGCCGCCCGCCGGGAACGGCGTGGACCTGGAGTTCCTCGCCCGGCTGCTGTTCCTCTCGGCGGGGGTCACGCGGTGGGCGGAGGTGCAGGAACAGGCCGTCTGGTTCCGTACCGCGCCGTCCGCGGGCAACCGGCACCCGGTGGAGGTGTACGTCGCGGCCGGCGCCGTCGCGGGGCTGGAGACCGGGCTCTACCACTTCGCGCCGGACGTGTTCGGCCTGGAGGAACTGTCCACGGGCGATCACCGCCCGGCCCTGGCCGACGCCGCCGCCGCGCCGGAGGTCGCGGCCGACCCGCTCGTCCTCGTCCTCACCGGCGTTCCCTGGCGCACCGCGTGGAAGTACGGCGAGCGGGGCTGGCGGCACGTGTACTGGGACGCGGGCACGATGCTCGCGAACCTCCTCACGGTCACCGAGGCGTACGGGATGCGGGCGCAGGTCCTGCTGGGGTTCGTGGACTCGGCGCTGAGCCGGCGGCTCGGAATCGACGGTATCGCCGAGTTCCCGATCGCGGTGGTCACGATCGGTGGTCCCGGTGAGCCGACCCCGACCGGCGAGCAACCGGCACCGCACCTGGCGGCGTCTCCCCCGGCCCCCGCTCCGCTCGAACTGCCGCTCATCACCGAGGTCCAGCGGGCGGGACAGCTCGCGACGACCGGGCAGGTGACGGCCTGGCGGGCGGCGGCGCCCGCCGGGACGCGCGGCGCGGACACGGTGGAACCGCCCGCGAACGCGCCGGACGAGACGATCGACTCGCTGATCCTGCGGCGCGGGTCGACCCGGCGGATGCGGCCGGACCTCGTGCCGCCCGAACTGCTGGAGTGGGGCATGGCCGTGGCCGGCCGGCCCCTGCCCGCCGACGCCCTCCCCTCCGGGGCGACCCTGCTCTCCCACCGGCTCACCGTCCACGCGGTCCGGGGTCTGGAAGCCGGGCTGTACGACCGGACCGGGGGGCGCTCGGAGCCGTACCGGACCGCGTCGGAGGCGTCGGTGCGGCGGCTGAGCCGGTACCTCTGCCGGGACCAGGCGCTGGGCGGCGACGCGGCCTTCACCGACTACGTCTTCACCGACCTCGACCGGGTGCTCGACGCGTACGGGGACCGGGGCTACCGCGTCGCGCAGCTCGAGGCGGGGGTGGCCGCGGGGCGGCTGCAACTGGCGGCGTTCGCCCTCGGGTACGGCGGCACCGGCCTGACCTTCACCGACGACGACGTGGCGGCGGCGTTCGGCGGCCGGGGAGCGTGCATGCTCGCCGTCTCCGTCGGAATCCCCGCCTACCAGGCCCGGCCCGGCGGCCCGCCCGGCCGGCCGACCCGCCTGGACCGGGTCGTGACGTCACGCCGCGCGTAGGCCGGCCCGGATCCGAGCGCGGGCCCGATCGGCGGCGTTTCAGGCGCGCAGGTAGGCGAGCTCGGGGAACCGGGTCTCGTACCGCTCCAGGAGGCGGCGCGCCACGGAGACGGAGTCGACCAGCGGATGGGTGGCGAGGGCGCGCAGCGCGGCCGGGCGGGAGCCGGTCGTCGCGGCCTCCAGGACGGCGCGCTCCACCGCCTTGACCGTGGTGACGAGGGCGAACTGGTGGTCGGCGAGCGGCGCGCAGGCGACCGGCCGGGCGCCGTTGGCGTCGACCAGGCACGGCACCTCGATGACGGCGTCGTCGTCCAGGCCCGGCAGGGCGCCCCGGCCCCGGACGTTGAGGATCAGGGTGGTGCGCTCGTCGTGGGCGATGGCGCGCATGAGCGCGAGGGCGACGTTCTCGTACCCGCCGGACTCCAGGTCGCAGGACTCGCGCTCACCCGCGCCGGCGGCCTCGCGGTTCTCCGCCATGTAGGTGGTCTCGCGGGCCATCCGGGTGGTCTCCCAGGCTTCGAGCGCGGAGCCGGGCGAGTCGGGCGTACGGGCGTAGAAGTCGCGCTGCTGGTCCAGAACCAGCGCGCCCCGGGTGAGCTCGGCGTTCCCGGCGGCGGCGACGGCGTCGCGCGCGAAGTAGTAATAGTGCAGGTACTCGTTGGGGACCGCGCCGATCGCGCGCAGCCACTCGCCGCCGAACAGCCGGCCCTCCTCGAACGACGCCAGCGCCGCGTCGTCGGCCAGCAGGTCGGGGAGCACGTCGCGGCCCTCGACGCGGACGGCGCGCAGCCAGCCGAGGTGGTTCAGCCCGACGTAGTCGAACCAGGCGGCGCCCGCGTCCACGCCGAGCGCGGCGGCGACGCGGCGGCCGAGGCCGACGGGCGAGTCACAGATGCCGATCACGCGGTCGCCGAGGTGGTGGGACATCGCCTCGGTGACGGTGCCCGCCGGGTTGGTGAAGTTGATGACCCAGGCGTCCGGCGCCACGGCGGCGACGCGGCGGGCGATGTCCACCGCGACGGGGATCGTGCGCAGGCCGTACGCGATGCCGCCCGCGCCGACGGTCTCCTGCCCGAGCACGCCCTCGTCGAGCGCGAGCCGCTCGTCGGCCGCGCGGCCGGCGAGCCCGCCGACGCGAATGGCGGAGAACACGAAGTCCGCGCCGGTCAGCGCCTCGTCCAGGTCGGTCGTCGCGGTGACCGCCGGGGCGTCCGCGTAGCCGGCGGCCTGCTCGGCGAGGACCTGGCGGATCACGGCCGTACGGGCGGGGTCGAGGTCGTGCAGGACCACATCGGTGACGCGGCCCTTGCCGCGGTCGGCCAGGAGCGCACGGTAGACGAGCGGCACCCGGAATCCGCCGCCGCCGAGGATGGTCAGTCGCATGGTCCCGAGGCTAACCCGCGCACGCGACGCGCGGATCGGAGATCGCGCGGCCGCGGATGGGGCCGGAGATCGCGGGGCGTGGACGACCTGGGCCGGGTCGCCGGAGCGGCGAGCGTCGCATGGGACGGCCCGCTAACCTCGGGAACGGCCAAGGTCACCGTCGGTGATCGTTCGGTCGGGCTGCGTACTCGGACACCTCACAGGAAGCCCTCAGGATGCGGGGAGTTTCGAGGGTTATCCCTAAGGAAAGAACGCGGCAGGGGGGTGCGATGCGTAGATTGTTGTGTTTGTTGGCGTCCGTGGCTCTGCTGGCCGGCTGCACCGAGGCCCGCGGAGGGACGCCGCACGTCGCGGCGCGCGCCGGGAGCGTCGAGACGCCGTCCCCATCACCGTCCCCGACGAGCGCGACCCCGACACCTCTCCCGAAGGGCACGCCGACCGCGAAGGCCCTCACCGTGGGCCGCCGCGTCGGGGCGATCTTCTCCCACGACACCTCGGGCACGCACTTCTGCACGGGCAGCACGGTCGACAGCCCGAACCACAACCTGATCATCACCGCCGCGCACTGCCTGCACGGCGGTAAGGGCAGCGACTACACCAGCGACCTGGTCTTCGTCCCCGGCTACCACGACGGCGAGGCCCCGTACGGGGTCTGGAAGATCCACTCGTTGCTCGTCGACACCCGCTGGGCGCACGACTCCGACGAGGACCTCGACGTCGGCTTCGCCGTCGTCGAGCCCCTGAACGGCAGGAACGTCGGCGACGTCGTCGGCGTCAACACGCTCGGCATCGACCCCGGCTTTCGCAACGTCGTACGCGTCACGGGCTACCCGATGCGGTCCGACAAGCCCGTCACCTGCGTGAACGCCACGGCCAAGGAGGACACCTACCAGCTGCGCTTCGCCTGCAACGGGTACTTCCCCGGCACGAGCGGCAGCCCCTGGCTCGCCGACTTCGACCCGGACCGCGGCGGCCGGGTCGTCGGCGTGATCGGCGGCCGGGAGGAGGGCGGCGACGAGGACGACATCTCCTACAGCTCCTACTTCGACGAGGACGTGAAGCACCTCTACGACGAAGCCGTCCGCGAGAGCGCCTCCCCTCAATAGCGTCCGGAGGCGCAACCGCGCGTGGCGGGCGCGCGTCCAATGATCGTGGTGGACGGCACGCCGGAGGGCGGGCAACAGCTCATCAAGGGCCGGTACCGCCTGATCGAGGTGATCGGTCAGGGTGGCATGGGCACGGTCTGGCGCGGTCACGACGAGATGCTCGACCGCGAGGTCGCCATTAAGCGGGTGCGCTTCCCGCCCGGCCTCGGCGCCGAGGAGCGCGCGGAGCTCAGCGCCCTCGCGCTCCGGGAGGCGCGGGCCACGGCCCGGCTGAACCACCCCGGAATCGTCACGATCCACGACGTGATCGACGACGACGGCGTCCCGGTCATCGTCATGGAGCTGCTGACGGGCCGCCCCCTCGCCGAGATCCTCCGCACGCAGGTGCGCCTGCCGTACCGAAGGGCCGCCGAGATCGGCGCCGCCGTGCTGGACGCGCTCCGGGAGGCCCACGCCGCCGGGATCGTGCACCGCGATCTGAAACCCGCGAACATCCTGATCTCGGACCGGCGGATCGTGCTCACCGACTTCGGCGTGGCCCAGCGGGTCGGCGAACGCGCCGACGGCTTCGACGACGTCCTGGGGACACCGGCGTTCATGGCGCCCGAGCAGGCCGAGAACACCGCCGCCAGTCCCGCCGGCGACCTGTGGTCGCTCGGCGCCGTGCTGTTCAACGCGGTCGAGGGCCGGCCGCCGTTCCAGGGCCCGGATCACGCGACCGTCCTGCTGCTCCTGCTCACCCAGGAGGCACCGCCCCTGGTGAACGGGGGCCCGCTGCGGCCGCTGATCAGGTCGCTCCTGGTCAAGGACCCGGCGCGCCGCCCGACCGCCGGGGAGACCGCGGCACGGCTGGAGACCGTCCTGCGCTCGGGCACCGGCACGCCGCCGGCGCCCGCGGCCCCCGGGCAGGCTCCGTTAGGCGGCACCCCCGCGCAACCCGCGCCGGGGACAGCCGCCTCCCCGCGAAGCGGCGCCCTCCCGCCGACCGGTGCCTCCCCACAGACCGGCGCCTCCCCGCGAACCGGCGCCTCCCCGCGAACCGGTGGCGCTCCGAAGGGCGCGCCGGGGACCGGGGCGGTTCCGAAGCGGAACCGGGTGCGCCCGAGCGGGTCTCGGAGGCGCGTCGCGACTCCCAGGCGCCCGACGCCCATTCCCCGGCGGCGAGCGCGCCGCTCCCTCACCGCTCTCCTCATCGCCGTCCCGGGCCTCGCACTGCTGTACTCCTGCATGACCGACCTTCCGAGCGACGGCGGCTCGAGTCACGTCACCGCGAACCGGTCCGATCCGTTCGGCCTCCCGGCGTCCCCGCCCGCTGCTCCCCGGCGGACCGGGTCGTCGGTGCCATTGGGGTTCGACGCGACGGCGTTCAGTCCGGACGGCCGCACCGTCGCCTTCGCCGGCGAGTCCGGGGTCGTCCGGCTCTACAGCACCACGACGTACGAGCCTCTGCGCGTCTTCCGCTCCTTCGCAACGGAGGATGAGGAGATCTCCGCGCTGGCGTTCAGCCCGAACGGCAGGTCGCTCGCGGCCGGACGCCGTACGGCCGGCCGGGTCGACATTTGGGACCTGGCGAGCGGTGAGGGACTCCCGCACGGCGGCTTCCCGGACGAGCCGATGGTGGTGCGCTTCACCTCCGACAGCCGGACGGTGATCGCGGGCGGCCCGCGGGCCGACGTCGGACTGTGGACGCCGAGCACCGCCGACTACCGCTGGAAGTCCATGGCGCGGCTCGGCGGCGGTGAAGGCTGCCTGAACATGGCCATCGATTCGAGCGGAGACGTCGCCTGCGGCTACCACGGCACCGAGAGCGGCGTGGTCGTGTGGGACGTGTTCAACGACACGCAGGTCGGCACGTGGCCCGCCTCCGGTGTCCCGGCCGGACTGGCGCTGAGCGCGGACGGCCGGAGCATCGCCTTCGACGACGGCCGGTCCGGCCGCGGCCTCCAGGTGCGGGACGTCCGCTCCTCCCGAAGGGCCCGCGTTCTGCCCGTTCGCGTCGTCGCGGCCGACGGCCCCGTCGTCTTCAGCCCGGACGGTACGCGGCTCGCCGTTCCCACCACCCACCGGACCGACGACGGGTTCACCGTCGAGGTGTGGAACGTCTCCGGTCAGAGGAGGATCAGCACCCTGCGGGTCGGCAAGGGCCTGCGCGGCCTCGCGTTCAGCCCGGACGGCCGCCTGCTGGCCACCGCCGACGATGACACCGGCGGCGGGCTCTACGACGTGCGGACGGGCAGGAGGGTCGTGTCCTTCGCGGAGTGACCTTCGGGCGGTCAGTGGGGGCGGCCGCGTCCGGCCGGGGTCCGGGCCGGGGCGCGCTCGCCGTCGCCGCCGGTGATCGCGATGCGCCTCTCCTCGCCGTCGTCCGTACGGATCCAGGCGGTGTCCGGGGCCGGGACCACGTCGACGAACGCGTGGTTCAGCCGCACCCGTACCCGGCTGGCGGGGCGGTGGGCCGCCTTGGGCAGCACGCCGTGCTCGTCGGCCTCCGCGAGGGTCATCACCTTCGCGGGCGGCGCCCGGCGGCCGAGGACCACCGCCGCGCCCGTCTCGTTGATCGGGGTCTCGACCTCGATGTACGCGCCGTTGGGCAGTCGTTTGATGATGCCGCTCTCCATGCCGTGTTCGAGCATGTCCCGCTCCCGGCGCTGCAGGCCGAGGCACATCCACCGGGCGACGAGGAACGCGATGATCGGCCCGATGATCACCATGACCCGGAAGAACCACGTCGTCGCGAACAGCGGGATCTCGAACGTCTTGGCGATGATGTCATTCGCGCCGGCCGCCCACAGCAGGCCGTAGAAGACGGCGCCCGCCATGCCGATGCCGGTGCGCACGGGCACGTCGCGCGGCCGGTCGAGGAGATGGTGGATCTCGTAGTCGCGGGTGACCCAGCGTTCGAGGAAGGGGTACACCGCGAGCCCGGTGAACAGCACGCCGGGCACGATCAGCGCCGGGACGATGACGTTCATCGGCAGCGTGTGCCCCCACGCGTTGATCTCCCAGCTCGGCATGAGCCGTAGCGAGCCCTCCAGGAAGCCCATGTACCAGTCCGGCTGCGACCCCGCGCTGATGGCCGCCGGCGTGTACGGGCCGAACAGCCACACCGGGTTGATCTGCAGGAACGTCGCCATCAGCGCGATGATCGCGAACACCCACAGGAAGAACGCCGTGGTCTTGGCGAAGAACACCGGCCACATCGGCTTGCCGATGACGTTGCGGTTGGTGCGGTTCTTGCCGGGGAACTGCGTGTGCGTCTGCCGCCAGGTGAGGATCACCCCGTGCAGGGGGATCAGCGCCAGAAGGATGCCCGGGATCAGCAGGATGTGGATGGTGAACAGCCTTGGGATGATCACGTTGCCGGGGAACTCGCCGCCGAACAGGAACATCGACAGGTACGTCCCGACGATCGGGATGCTCAGGAGCACGCCCTCGAGGATCCGCAGGCCGGTGCCGGACAGCAGGTCGTCGGGCAGCGAGTAGCCGAACAGCCCGTTGACGAGGGCGAGAAGGAACAGCACCACGCCGATCAGCCAGTTGATCTCCCGTGGCTTGCGGAACGCGCCGGTGAAGAAGTTGCGCAGCATGTGGGCGACGATGGCCCCGATGAACAGGACCGTCGCCCAGTGGTGGATCTGCCGCATGAGCAGGCCGCCGCGCACGTCGAAGCTGAGGCGGATCGTGGACTCGTACGCCTCGCTCATCGTGACGCCGCGCAGCGGCATGTACCGGCCGTTGTAAACGACTTCGTGCATGCTCGGTTTGAAGAAGAAGGTCAGGAAGACGCCGGTCACGACGATGATGAAGAACGAGTACATCGCGACCTCGCCGAGCAGGAAGGTCCAGTGATCGGGAAAGACCTTCCGCAAGGCTTTTGCAAAGAAACGGGCGCCCCCGACGCGTTCGTCGACCGCTCGGCCCGCGCTGGACAGTGGTTTCGGCACCGTGGCCATCGCCGCACTCCGCTCTGGCGGCCCCCCGACCGCCCCGGCATTCGGGTCTTCCACCCACTTCTACTCCCCGATTGGTAACGCAACGGAGTTGAGATGGCCACTTTTGGCACAATTAGTGCAAGTAGTCACTTCTGGCCGGTAACTTGCGATCTCAGCCGTGGGCTGGGGGAGGTTCCGCGTGACGAACGAAGGGCGGCCGTGGTCGTACATTCCACCCGAACTCGCCGCCAAGGTCGCCCCAGGGCTGGCCGACGAGATGATGGAGGAGATCCACCACCGGATCCCCGAATACGCCCGCCGCTGGGATGACGCCTTCGCGACGGTCATCCGCTCGGCCATCGACCGGGTGATCGACGAGGTCTTAAGGCGTCTCGCCGCGACCGAGGACGCCGCGCACCTCGCCGGGAGCGGGGACGCCACGCGTCCCGCCGGTCCCACCGACCCCGCCGCCGAGCCCATCGCCGACTTCTTCCGGGCGATCGGCCGCAGCGTGGCCCGCGAAGGTCGCGGACTCGACGGGCTCCAGACGGCGATCCGCGTCGCCGGGCTGGCCGTCTGGCGCCGGATCTCGGCCGACGCCGGGCCGCTCCGGCTCTCCGCGCAGGTGCTGTGCGTGCTCGGCGAGACGGTCATGCTGATCCAGGACGAGGTCGCCGCCGCGGCCGCCGAGGGCTACGCCCAGGCCGAGGCCGCCGTGGCCGGAGAGCTGACCCGCCGCCGGAACCAGCTCGTCAACCTGCTCCTCGCCCGGCCCCCCGCCTCCCCCGAGGACGTCGCCGAACTCGCCCGCGTCGCCCGCTGGCCGGTGCCGCGCACGGTCGCCGCCGTCGCCCTCTACGAACGCCGCCAGGGCGTCGGCCGGCCCGCCCTGCCGCCCGACATCCTCGCCGACCTCAGCCGCTCCAAGCCCTGCCTGATCGTGCCCGACCCCGACGGGCCGGGGCGCGCCCGCCTGCTCGACGCCGCCCTCACCGACTGGGTCGCCGTCGTCGGCCCGACCGTCGGCCTGTCGGAGGTGGCCCGGTCGATGCGCTGGGCCCGCCAGGGCCTCGACCTCGTACGCCGCGGCCTCATCGCCGGCACCGACGTCGTACGGTGCGCCGAGCACATGTCCACGCTCATCCTCTTCCAGGACGAGGAGCTGCTCGCCGCCCTCTCCGCCCGGCAGCTCGCGCCCCTGGCCCATCTGCGGCCCAGCCAGCAGGACCGGCTGGCCGAGACGCTGCTGGCGTGGCTGCAGGCCGGGCGCAACGCCAACGAGGTCGCCGTACGGCTCCACGTCCACCCCCAGACGGTGCGGTACCGGCTGCGCCAGCTCGACGACCTGTTCGGCGACCAGCTGCAGGACCCGGACCTGCGGTTCGAGCTGGAGATCGTGCTGCGCGCCCGCGCCCTGCTGTCGGAGGACACCCGCGCCCGGGAGCACGCCGAGGGACAGGTGATCAGTCTCCGCCGCTGACCCCGTCACCGGGAGCGGGGCAGCGTGCGCCAGGCCAGGACCACGGAGAACACCGCCAGGGGGACCTCCAGGAGCACCGCCATCGCCACCGCCGTCATCTGGTCCGCGCCGGGCGCGGCGGTGGACACGTCGAACCACGCGTCCGCGACCAGCAGCGTCGCGGTGACCATCGCGGTCAGGCACGCCCGCGCGTCCCGCCGGATCACCAGCACGCCCGTCGCGACGAAGGACAGCGCCTCCAGGGTGTCGAACCCGACCCAGGCGACCCGCCAGTGGGAGGCGGTCGCCGTCGCCGGCAGGCCGGTGGCCAGCACGAACAGCCACGGCAGGAGCGCCACCCCGGCGCCGATCAGCCCGAGGCCCAGCCGCGCCGTCCACGGTGAGCGGGCCCGCGGCGCGACCCGCGGGGTCACCGGCGTCGCAGGAACGGCGCGGCGGTCGACGTGGGAACGAGGCGGCGGGGCGGCGGTGATCAGCGACATGACCACAAGCATCGCGATCGGGGACGTCACCGTCAGTCACGCCGCTTTCCGACCTCGGGGTGGTACTGGCTTCACCTCCGGCCGGGCATCCGCTCCATGGCCCGACGGGATCCGCCCGAAATAGAGTCGGCCCCATGACTTCTGCGGTCGCCCCGAACCGCGCCTCCCCCTCCTGGACCGACCACCTCCCGTGGTCGCGCGGCGCCTGGCGGAACACGACGTTCGTCACGGCCGGAGTGCCCGTCCACGCCCTCACGGTGGCGCTGATGTCCCTGCCCTGGGTCGGCGCGCCCGTCGCACTGCCGAAGGTCCTGCTCGCCACCGTGCTCTCGCTCGCGCTGCCGTTCGCCGCGCTGTGGCCGCTCAACGTCGCGCAGCGGAGCCGGTTCTGGGGGCTGCTCGCGGTCGACGTGCCCGCCCCGCCCCGCGGCCGGCGCGACTTGCGCGCCGTCCTCCGGTCCGGGACGACGTGGCGGGCGCTGGCCTACCACGCGCTGGCGGGCCCCCTCCTGGCTCTCGGGGGACTGCTGGTCGTCGTGATGTGGGCGACCGGCTTCGGCCTGGCGGGGCTGTACGCGTACGCGTGGGCGCTGCCGCCGTACAGCCCGCTCTACGTCCCGGAAAACCAGAAGTTCATCAACGTCCTCACCGTGTGCGGCGTTCTTCTCCTGATCGTCACGCCCACCGTCGCGGCGCTGGTCGCGCGGCTGGACGTCCGCGCCGGCCTGGCCCTGCTCGGGCCGAGCCGTACCGAAGAGCTCGAACGCCGCGTCGAGGACCTCGCCGAGAAACGGGCCGGCGTCGTCGACGCGGCCGACGCCGAACGCCGCCGCATCGAACGCGACCTGCACGACGGCGTGCAGCAGCGGCTCGTCTCGCTCGCCATGAACCTCGGCCTCGCCCGGGAGACGCTCACGGACGTCCCGGACGACGCCATGCAGGTGATCGCCGAGGCGCACTCCGAGGCCAAGGAGGCTCTCACCGAACTCCGGAACGTCGTACGGGGCCTGCACCCGGCCGTCCTCGACGACCGGGGCCTGGACGCGGCCCTTTCGGGCATCGCCGCCCGCGCCCCCCTGCCCGTCAGGCTCCGGGTCGACGTGCCCGAACGCCCCGCGCCGACCGTCGAGGCGGTCGCGTACTTCGTCGCCTCCGAGGCCCTCACCAACGTCGCCAAGCACGCCCGCGCCTCGCACGCGGAGGTCGTGCTGACCCGCGAGGAGGACGTGCTGCGGATGACCATCACCGACGACGGGATCGGCGGCGCCGAACCCTCGAACGGCACGGGCCTGACGGGCCTGCGGCAGCGCGTGGCGTCGGTCGACGGTACGTTCCGGATCACCAGTCCGGCCGGGGGGCCGACCGTCATCACCGTGGAGTTGCCGTGCGCATTGTGATCGCCGAGGATTCCGTCCTGCTGCGAGCCGGATTGATCAAGCTGCTCGAGACGTCGGGATTCGAGATCGCGGCCGCCGTCGACGACGCCGAGGGCCTGCTCACCGCGGTCGAGGAGCACCGGCCCGACCTGGTGATCGCGGACGTGCGGATGCCCCCCGGCTACTCCGACGAGGGCGTAAGGGCGGCGCTCGTCATCCGCCGCCAGTGGCCCGACATCGCCGTGCTGCTGCTGTCGCAGTACGTCGAGGAGCGGTACGCCGCCGACCTCCTCGCGACCAACACCAGCGGCGTCGGCTACCTGCTGAAGGACCGGGTCGCGGACGTGTCGTCCTTCCTCGACGCCCTGCGCCGGGTGGCGGCCGGCGGCACCGCCCTGGACCCCGAGGTCGTCGCCCAGCTGCTCGTACGCCGCCAGAGCGACCCCCTCCAGGCCCTCACCCCGCGTGAGCGGGACGTGCTCGCGCTGATGGCCGAGGGCCGCTCGAACAGCGGCATCGCCCAGGCGCTCGTGGTCAGCGAGAGCGCCGTCGCCAAGCACATCAACAACATCTTCGCCAAGCTCGGCCTGGTGGAGGGCGCGGCCGCCGACCACCGCCGCGTCCTCGCCGTGCTCCGCTTCCTGGAGGGCGGATCGTGATCACCGACGTGCCGCATACCCGTGAGTCCGCGATCGAGGCGGGCCCGTCGCGTCCGCGCCGCCGGGGCCTGTGGACCTTCGTCGCGGCGCTGACCGCGTTCGTCGTCGTCGTGCCGAACGGCGTGCAGATGTGCGGGCGGCTGCTCCGCCAGACGCAGCGGAGCCGCCTCCTGTCCGTCCAGCACCGGATCACGGCGCTGGAGGTGGACATCGGCGATGGCGACCTGTCGGTCAGCGCCGGCGGCACCGGCGGGGTGACCGTGGACCAGACGCTGAAGTGGGCGACCCACAAGCCGCACGTCCAGGCCACCTGGGCGGGCACGACGCTGCGGCTCAGGGGCCGGTGCGATGCGTGGGCGCCGCTCTCCAGCCTCTCGTGCAGCGTCGGCGTGCACGTCCAGGTTCCGGCGGGCGTGGCGCTGCAGGCGACGTCCACGTCCGGCACGGTCGCCGCCGACGGGCTCGCCGGCCCCGTACGGCTGTCGACCTCCTCCGGCGTCGTCTCCCTGCGGAACCTCGCCGGGCCGGTCTGGGCGCGCGCGGACTCCGGCGTCATCGAGGGGACCGGGCTGCGGTCCGGCCGCGTGGACGCCGGACTGTCCTCCGGCGCCCTCGGGCTGACCTTCGCGCAGGCCCCCCAGGAGGTCACGGCGCGGGCCTCCTCCGGGTCGGTCGCCGTCTTCGTTCCGCCGGGACAGCGCTACCAGGTGACCACGAGGTCGTCCTACGGCTCCCCGGGAGTCGAGCGGGGGCTGGCCGACGACACCGCGACCCGCCGCATCGACGCCCGGACCTCCTCCGGCTCGATCGAGATCCGCTACGCCCGCCCCTGACCGAGCGTTCCGTACAGCGCTCGCCGATCACGGGCCGGCGAGCCGCGGGAAGACCGGTGACGGGGCGGGTAGGCGGCCGTCGGCCGCCGCGCACTGCCTCGCGATGCGATCCGCGGCGTCCGGCAGGAACGGCGACAGCTCCTCGCCGAGCGTCCGGCACGCGTGCAGCAGCACCGCGAGGGCCGCGTCGAGGCGCCGGCCGGCGTCGCGGTCACCGGCCCGTTCGGCGCGCGCGAGCTCCCACGGGCGTACCTGTTCGACGAACCGGTTGGCCGCGTCGGCGATCGCCCGTACGGCCTCCGTCGCCGCCCGGAGGTCGAACGCGTCGAGCGCGGCGGCGACGAGCGCGGGCGCCCGGTCGCACGCCGCGACCACCTCGCGGGACGGCGCGTCCGGCAGCCGTCCGGCGTCGCGGGGACGCGTCTCATGGTCGAGGAGGACCTCGCCACCGGAACCGGGGAGGGCGGGCGGGCGGCCGTCGCGGTAGCGGTGCAGCATCGCGACCACCCGGTTGACGAGGTTGCCGATCCCGTTGGCGAGCTCGTCGTCGGCGCGCGCGATCAGCCGATCGTGGGTGAAGTCCGCGTCGCCGGCCCGCGGCACCTCGCGCAGCAGCCACCAGCGGACCGCGTCGGTGCCGTACGCGTCGACGAGCGTGACCGGATCGACGGTGGTGCCGCCGGACTTGCTGATCTTGCGGCCGTCGGCGGTGAGGTAGCCGTGGACCAGGATCTCCGTGGGCAAAGGCAACCCGGCCGACAGGAGCATGGCCGGCCAGTAGACCGCGTGGAAGCGGACCACGCCCTTGCCCACGAGGTGGATCCGGCGGTCGGCCGCCGACCACCAGCGCCGCAGGCCCGCGTCGCCGGTGCCGTACCCGAGCGCGGTCAGGTAGTTGCCCAGGGCGTCCCACCACACGTAGACGACCTGGCTCGGATCACCCGGCACCGGGATGCCCCAGCCTCGGGCGCGGGCGACGGAACGCGAGACGGAGAAGTCCTCCAGCCCGCCCGCGATGAAGCCCAGGACCTCGTTGCGGCGTTCGGCCGGCTCGACGCGCAGGCGACCGCTCGTGATGAGGTCGTGCAGCCGGTCGGCGTAGCGGGACAGCCGGAAGAACCAGTTCTCCTCGGCCACCCGCTGCGGCTCGGTCCCGTGCTCGGGGCAGCGGCCGTCGTCGAGCTCGGCGGGGGTGTAGAACTGCTCGCATCCGACGCAGTACAGGCCCTCGTAGTGCTTGCGGTACAGGTCGCCCGCGGCCTCGCACGCCCGCCAGAACCGCTCGACACCGGCCCGGTGCCGGGGATCGCGGCTCGTGTGGACGACGTCGTCGGCCGAGACGTTCAGGGGCCGGTGCAGCGCCGTGAACGCCGCCGCGTTCCGGTCGACGAACTCCTGGACCGGCACGCCGGCCCGCTCGGCGGCCTGCACGTTCTTCAGCGCGTTGTCGTCGGTCCCGGCCTGCAGCCGGACGTCGTCACCGCGCCGGCGATGATGCCGGGCCAGCACGTCGGCCTGTACGAGTTCGAGCGCGAACCCGACGTGCGGGCGCGCGTTGACGTACGGGATCGTGGTGGTGACGTAGACGTGGGATCGGGTCATCGGAACCTCCCGGGAGAGCCGGGGCTCCGATGCGCGGGAACGAATCGAGGCCCCGTGTTCAGGGCCTCGGATCTCGTGCGTCCGTCAGTGGCGGCGGCCCCGTGCGGGGCGCATCATCACCTGACCTGTGGACGTGTTCATGCCTCCACCCTACGGCCTGCGGCCCGGTACGGCACGGCGATTTCTCGGTCACGCAGAGCGGCCAATCCGTTACCCGCGAGGCCCGGTGGGGTTAACGTCGTTCCATGACCGACAGGATTGAGAGCGACTCGCCGGACCGTGAGTACCTCGACGAGTTCGGTGATCTAGACCTGGCCGTCGAACTCGTCCGAGGGCTGAACGACGAGCTGGGCGAACCGGATGATCGGTTAACCCGACGTCTGCAGGACCGGTTCTCGAGCGAGCAGGCCATCGACGACGTCCGCACCGGCTGCATGACGCTCCTGATGTTCCTCGGCGCGACGTTCCCCGAGCCGCCGCTCGACTTCATCCCCGCCGCCGTCCGCAAGATCCGGAAGCTCGGCGTCGTCCCCGAGGACGTCCTCCCGATGATCGCGGGCGGGATGACCGCGGCGTTCCTCCGCATCTCGCCGAACGGGTGGCGCGACGCCCTCGGCCCGGTTCCCCGCGCCGAGTCGCTGGCCTGGGTCTACGCCGCCTGGGCCCTGGTCAACTACGTCGACTTCTGCCTGGAGGAGAAGGGCGCGGCGCTCCGCCACCTCGACGACCTCGTGAACGAGGTGCTGGACGCGGACGGTTAGCCCCTGCCGGGAGTCGATCGGGCCCTGGCCCGCGGTCATCCCGGCGATCGCGGTCATCGGTGGCACCGGAGCCGCCCTGCCGATCGGCATGCCCGCCGGTCTCTACCCGGCGACTCGCGCCGCCCGTCTGCCCCGGTGGAAGCCCTCGCCCTGTGAAGCCGCCTGCGCCGAGGGTTTCCGTCGTTCGAACGACGGAAACCCTCGGCGCCGGGCCGACACAGACAACCGGCGTAGGCGGGCGGCGGATGGGAGGATGCGAAGGTCGTGCCGACCCAACGGAAGAGATCCTGAGCATGGCCGTCATCCATCACACCACCCTCAGGCCGACCAAGCTGGAACTGCTGGCCTCCTGGCTGCCCTCCCGGCCGTGGTACCTCGGCGGCACCGACGAACCGGACCTGGCCAAGGCCGGTGGCTTCCGGCTGGACGACCCGCAGGGTGCGGTCGGGATCGAGTTCATGGTGGTCACCGACGCCTCCGGCGCTCGGCCGACCGCCTACCTGGTGCCGCTCACCTACCGCGGCGCCCCGCTCGACGGGGCGGAACACGCCCTCGTCGGCACGATGGAGCATGGGGTGCTGGGGCGGCGCTGGGCCTACGACGGCTGCCACGACCCGGTACTGGTCACCCAGTTGCTGGCTCTGATCGAGGGCCGGGTCCAGGCCCAGGCCCAGAGCATCAGCGACACCCCCGACCTGGAGGTCACCCGTTCCTACACCGGTGACGGCCTGGCCACCACGGATATCCGCCCGACTCCCACCGACGACCGAGAGGCCACTGAACTGCCCATCTCGCAGGGCGCGATCCTCCATCTGCACCGAGTCCTGCGCCCCGCCCCGGACGACGCTCCTCTGCCAGAGGGAGCGGCCGGCCACGTAGCGGGTCCCTGGCGAATGCCGGACGGCACCCGCGAGCAGGGACTCTTCGCCACCGTGCGCGTCTGACTCCGTCGCGAGATCCGCATCCGCGTCGCGGCGGCCAGTGTCAATCCCGTCGACTGGAAAGTGCGTTCCGGCGCGGTGCGCGAGGTGCTCCCCGTGGACCTGCCCGCGATTCCGGGGCGTGATGCCGTCGGCGTGGTCGACGAGGTCGGTGAGGGCGTGCAGGGGGTGGGCATCGCGACCGTGTCTTCGGGCTGGGCGGCGTCACCGGCGCGACAGCAGAGTCGGCCGTCCTCTCGGCCTGGGCCTACGCGCCCACCACGTGGACCGACGAGGAGGCCGCCAGTGCCGGTCTGGCATCCGTGACCGCGATGGGCGGGCTGAAGGCGCTCGGTCCCCTGCGAGGGCGCACCCTTCTCATCGAGGGCGCCGCCGGAGGCGTGGGCAGTGCCGCGGTCGAGATCGCGGTGGCTCAGGGCGCCACCGTGATCGGGACGGCCAGCGAGCGCAACCACGAGTTCCTCACCTCTCTCGGAGCCGTTCCCACCACCTACGGCACCGGCCTCGCGGAGCGCCTCGCCACCCTGGCTCCGGACGGTGTCGACCTCGCGCTCGACACCGCGGCCTCCGGGTCCCTCGCCGATCTCATCGCGATCGTGGGCGACCCTGCTCGCGTATTGACGGTCGCCGACTACGCCAACGCGCATCGCCTGGGCGTGCATCTGGCCAACGCGGAGAACGACCCCACGCTCCTCGCCGAGGCGGGCGAACTCGGCCGACAAGGCCGCTATACCCCGCGCATCGAGCGGACCTACCCGCTCGAGCAGATCGCGGAAGCGCACACGTACGCCGAGCGCGGGCGCACGCGGGGGAAGATCGCGATCCGCATCTGAGCTCCCACCTGCCATCGCACTGCGCTCATCGTCGTCCTGCGCTCCGATTCCCGCTACGTCTCACACTGCTGCGCGGAGTCAGCGGACCAGTCGGGAACCCGGTCGCATTCGGGGCCGTTGCGCCACAGGCCGTCGGCCGTGCCCGCAACGAGATGCCGGGCATAGATCTCGACCTTCGCGTGAATGACGCTGAGAGCCTCCTGCAGGTCGGCGACCTGCTGCTGGACCTTCGCCTCGTGCCGGCGCAGGATCTCGAAGCGCTCCGCCTCGTTGCCGGCGCCCTCCCGCACCAACTCCGCGTAACGCCGGATCTCGGGCAACGGCATCCCCGACGATCGCAACTTCGCGCACACCTCCAGCCAGGCCACGTCCCCCTCGGTGAACACGCGCCGGCCTGCGGCGTTGCGCCGCACGGGAGGGAGCAGCCCCTCCTGTTCGTAGAAGCGCAGGGTGGGAGTGGTCAGACCGGTCCGCGCGCTGACCTCGCCGATGCTGAGCGCGACCTTCTCGGTGTTCGCCATGCACGCCACTATACGAATTTGACTTCAAGTCGACTTGAACTCCTAGCGTCGATGGCGACATCGACGAAAGGAAGATCGTGTCCACTACCTGGTTCATCACCGGCACGTCCTCCGGCTTCGGCCGTCTGCTCACCGAGCGGCTGCTGGCACGCGGCGACCGCGTCGCCGCGACCCTGCGCCGACCCGAGGCGCTGACGGATCTGCGGGCCCAGTACGGCGACCGCCTCTGGCTCGCGCAACTCGACGTGACCGATCCCGAACAGGTGCAGCGGGTCGTCACCGAGGCCTTCGAGACGCTCGGCGGCATCGATGTGGTCGTCAACAACGCCGGCTACGGCGTGTTCGCCTCCGTCGAGGAGGCGGGCGACGAGCAGATCCGGCGAGTGATCGACACGAACCTGCTCGGCTCGATCCGCGTCATCCGCGCCGCACTGCCGCATCTGCGCGCTCAAGGACGCGGACGCATCCTGCAGGTCTCGAGCGCCGGAGGTCAGACCACCTACCCGAACTTCAGCTACTACCACGCCTCGAAGTGGGGGATCGAAGGCTTCTGCGAGACGGCGGCCCGCGAGATCGCACCGTTCGGAATCGGCCTCACCATCGTCGAGCCCGGGGCGACGCCGACCGGATTCGGCAGTGGCCTCGACACCGCGCCCATCATGCCGGAGTACGAGAACACTCCGGCGGCCGAGGTGCGCCGCGCGATCGCCGACGGGTCCTTCGGCCTCCCCAACGATCCACAGAAGATCGCGGACGCGATGATCCACCTTGTCGACTCCGGTGAGACGCCGTTGCGCCTTCCCCTCGGGTCCGACACCTACGACGACGTGCGGGCGTCGCTCGTCGCCCGGCTCGCCGAACACGATGCGCACTGCGACGTCGCGTTCTCCGTCACCAGGGACGACCTGACGCGACGCGACCTGTAACGTTCTTTGTTACAGGAGGTGGCCATGGCGGCGAACAGCCGGCTCACGATCGCCGTGCACGCTCTCGCATGGCTGGCGCTGGCGCAGCGACAGGGGCGAGAGCAGCTCACGTCCGACCAGGTCGCCGCGAGCATCAACACCAACCCCGTGATCATCCGCCGTAGCCTCGGCGAGCTTCGCCGGGCGGGCCTCGTCAGCGTCCGCCACGGGCCCGGGGCCGGCTGGAGCCTCGCCCGGCCTGCGGAGGAGATCTCCCTCGCCGAGGTCTACGACGCGGTCGAGCGGGATTCGCTGTTCGGCCTGCACCACACCGAGCCGAATCTCGAATGCCCGGTCGGCAAGGGCATTCGGCCGGCGCTCGGGGCGATCTACGAGGGCGCCGAGCAGACCCTGCGGCGGGAGCTGGGCCGCACGTCGATCGCCGACGTGCTCCGTCAGACCCTGCGGGTGAGCTGAGCGACCACATCCCTGCCAGCCACCGGGCAAAAATGTAATAAGCTTTGTTACAGAAAGGACGTCGCCGATGAGCGGAGCCCGGTCGCAGGTCTTGGAGCTGCGGCAGTACACGTTGCACGACGACGCGCGCGACGTGCTGATCGATCTCTTCGAGCGGGAGTTCGTCGAGTCGCAGGAGGCGACCGGCACCGAGGTGATCGGCCAGTTCCGCGACGTGGACGCCGCCGACCGGTTCGTCTGGCTGCGCGGTTTCCCGGACATGCGGAGCCGGGAGGCCGCGCTCCGCGCCTTCTACGGCGGTCCGGTGTGGGCGGCCCACCGGGACGCGGCCAGGGTCACGATGGTCGACACCGATGACGTGCTGCTGCTGCGGCCCGTGGACGAGGACTCCGGCTTCCCCGCGCCGAGCGGACCGCGACCGCCGGTCGGCCGGGCGGAACCGCCGTCCTCGCTGGTCGTCGCGACCCTCTACCGCCGCGACCGGCCGTTCGACAAGGAGTTCGCCGAGTTCTTCCGCCGCCGGGTGCGGCCGGTGCTGACCGAAACGGGTGCCGCGCCGCTGGCGTACCTGCAGACCGAGCACGCCGAGAACACCTACCCCGCGTTGCCCGTACGGACCGGCGAGAACTTCTTCGTGTGGTTCGCCCGGTTCGCCGGCCGGGACGACCTCGCCGGGCACCTGGGGCGGCTGGAGCGTTCACCCGCGTGGCGCGACGACGTGCTGCCGAAACTGTCGGCCGTCCTCACGGGCGAGCCACAACGGCTGACGCTCGCCCCGACCGCGCGGTCACTCCTGCGCTGAGCTGGTCGCCTGCCCGGATGGCCGAGGGCAGCGGCGGCTCGGCGTGGCGCCCCGCCCCGGACGACACGCCGGAGGGAGCGGTAGGCCACCTGGCGGCCCCCTGGCGGATGCCGGACGGCACCCGCCAGCGGGGACTCTTCGCGGTCGTGCACCCCTGATCCCTGGTCTGTGCCGAGGGTTCTCGTCGTCGCGACGCCGCCCGGTCCTTGACGCCCACTAGGCGTTCATGAACTCACGGGGCGACAGCGCCCGGTCGGTGATCCGCACGTCGCCGATGGTGCCGTGGAAGACCTGGTTGACCGCGCCGGCCCATTGGTATCCGCCGAGCAGGAACGGCATCTTGAGCGTGGTCAGGCCGATGGCTTCGCTGGTGGGGTTGCGTCCCTCTTCGCAGCCGTTGACATAGAGCTTGATGATCCGGCCGTCGTTGGTGACGGCGACGTGCCACCACTGTTCCTTCTGCAGCAGGTGGCTCCAGGCGGTCGTCGCTCCGTTCTGGTTGAGCGGGTAGGCGTTCCACTGCAGCTCGATGGAGCTTGACAGGCTGAGGGTGAGGACGGGCTCGTCCGCGGTGGCGGAGGGGCCGTTCTTTCCGGCCTGGCCGGCGCTGCCCGCCCGGCTCAGCATCGATGACCAGCCGTTGCGCCCCCCGTCCCAGTCGGCCGGCACCTTGAAGAACACCTCGAACGTGTAGCCCTTGGCGAAGGTCTCCTGGTTGATCGGCGCGCGGTCGACCGTCTGGAGGTAGGCGCCGCTGACCGGGTTGCCCTGACCTGCGAAGACCAGGCCGGCGTGGCCGGGCTGGTCGGGGTGGTGGTCGTCGGTCCAGGTGAGCGCGTGCGCGGGAGTGCCCGGCACGCTGCGCAGGACCAGGTCGTTGCCGTTCCCCGCCTGGTCCTTGACCACGGTGTTCGCAGCGACGTCGCCGCCGACGGCGCCGCCGTTGTCGAACCGCCAGTAGGCGAGCGTCCCGCGTACCAGCATCTGACGCGCGGGGCGGGCCTTGCGCGGCGGCACCGGCGCGAAGCCGGCGAAGCGCTCGTCGAAGTCGATCGCCATCGAGAAGTAGTCGACCGGCGAGGTCAGTTCCATCTCCTCCGCGGCGAGGGAGTTGGCCTCCTGCCTCGCGGCCAGCTCCCGGATCCATGGCGAGAAGGTCGCGACGTCGATCCTGCCCCTGTCGAGGTCGAAACGGTAGGAACGGATCATTCCGGCACCGCCGTAGTACCGGTCCTGGTAGTTGGTGATGTGCAGGTGCACGTCGTTGCCGTGGCTGTTCTTCATCACGGTCGAGCCGGGCGGCCAGTAATGCCCGTTGAGGGTGAGGAAGATCTGGTCGTTGTTCTTGATCAGGTCGTCCCACATCTGCTGCCCGTAGTCGGACAGCCCGGCCGTGCCGTCATCGTACGAGCCGACGATCTCATGGGTGGTGACGATCACCGGCAGGGTCGGGTTCGCGGCGATGACCGCGTTGGCCCAGGCGAAGCCCTTCTGCGACATCCGCCAGTCGAGCGCGAGGAGCATCCAGGAGCGGCCGCCGGCCCGGAAGATGTGGCAGGTGTTGTAGCCGTCCGGGCTGGAGGAGTGGTAGCTGGGAGTCTTGCGGGCCCGCGCGGAGCTGAAGGTGTCCAGGTACGGGGTGGCGCCGCGCTGGTCGTCTCCGTGGACATCGTGGTTGCCGGCCAGGACGCTGTACGAGGCGCGCGCACGGTCCAGCATGTCGAACACCTTGGTGGCCGCGGCGTACTCCTCGGTGAGGCCGTTCTGGGTCACGTCACCGAGATGGGCCAGGAAGACGATGTTCTCGTCGCCGCCCCCCGCGCGGCCCTTCGGGTCGAGGACGTAACGGAAGGACGCCTCCATGGGGACCGGGTGAATCCTGTCCTGGTCGAACATGTACTGCGTGTCGGGCATGACGACCAGGGTGAAACGGGTGCTCTCGGGGTCCGGCCTCCACTTGCCGCGCGGCGCCGGAGTCATCGCGGTCTGACCGTACGGGTCGCGGTCCGCGCCCGACCTGCTTCCCGATGCGTACGCGGGCGTCGCGCCCAGCAGGCCCGCGGCTGCCGCACCTGCGCCGAGAACGCCGGCTCCGCGCAGGAACCTGCGGCGGCTCGACGCGGCGATGCCGTTCCCGTCGAGGTCTGCGGTGCGGGGGCAGGCGCAACCGGCCGCGTGCTCGTCATGCCCGGTGTGCTCGGTGGCCGCCGCCTGCGCCTCCTCCTGGTCGGGTTTCGGAGTCGTCATAGGGAGTGATCCGGTTTCACCGGTGTCGCCGCCGCCCGCAGGAGAGCTGTGCATTTGTGCTCCAATGTCGGAATTCAAGCGCAGCTACGGTACGGCCGATCATGGAACGGCGGCCTTGCGCGCCGGATACCGGATACCGAACGCTCAGCCAACAGCATGACCGCCACGGAAAGTACTTTTACGGCTACAGCGACGGCTCCGGCCGGTGACCCGCACCCACCTGAGCCGAGCGGGCTGTTCGACCGGCGCGGCCCGCCCATGCCGAGGGTCTCCGTCGTCGGAACGACGGAGACCCTCGGCGGCGGTGACCGGCACGGCGGTCAGCGGCGGTACAGCGTCAGGTTCTCCTCCCCTACGCGGTCGCGGAGGGCCGGGTTCTCGATGCCCTGGCCCTCCTTCTCGGCGGCGACGAGGAGGCCGACCTTGCCGATGTGCTGGTTCGTCTGGACGGCGCGGGTCGCCTCGCCCGCCTCCGCCAGGGGGTAGACCGTGGACAGCGTCGGGTGGATCATGCCGAGGCCGATCAGGCGGTTGGTCTCGACGGCCTCGTGGTAGTTGAAGCCGTGGCTGCCGACGATGCTCTTGATGTTCATCCACAGGAACCGGTTGTCGTACTCGTGCCGGTAGCCCGTCGACGATCCGCAGGTGACGATCTTGCCGCCGCGCCGGGCGACGTACACCGACGCCCCGAACGTCTCCGCGCCGAGGTACTCGAACACGATGTGCGGGTCCTCACCGGTAAGGGACCGGATGCTCTCGCCGAGCCGCCGCCACGCCTTCGGGCTGCGCAACCCCTCGTCGCCGAGTTCGAGTTCGCTGCGGTTGATGACGTGCTCGCAGCCCTGCCGGCGGACCAGGTCGGCCTTCTCCTCGGAGCTGACGACCGCGACCGGGATGCCGCCGCCGTTCCTGACGAGCTGCACGGCGTACGAGCCGAGGCCGCCGGTGCCGCCCCAGACCAGCACGACGTCGCCCTGCTTCATGCGGGCGCCGTGCGCGCCGACCAGCATCCGGTACGCCGTCGCGGCGCACAGCGTGTTGGCCGCCGCCTCCTCCCACGTCAGGTGCGCGGGCTTGCGGATCAGCTGGTTCGCCTTGACGACCGTGAACTCCCCGAACGCGCCGAAGTTGTTCTCGAACCCCCAGGCCAGGGCGTGGCTCGACACGCCGTCCTCCTGGCTGGCGGGCTCCTGGTCGTCGATCACGCCGGCGTGGACGACGACCCGGTCACCGACCTTGAAGTTATGCACGCCGTCGCCGACCCGGACGACGACGCCCGCGGCGTCGGAGCCGAGGATGTGCCACGGCTGGTCGTGCCGGGCGCCCCACGGGCCCGTACGGCCGAGCTTCTCCAGGAACGCGAAGGTCGGGATCGGTTCGAAGATCGCCGACCAGACGGTGTTGTAGTTGATCGCCGCGGCCATCACCGCGACGACGGCCTCGTCCGGGGCCGGTTCGGGCATCTCGACCTCGCCGACGTGGATCGAGCGCCGGACGTCCTTGTCCGTCTCGCCGTCGAAGATGCCCACCTCGTCCTTGAGCGTGTGCGCGGCACGGAATCGCGTCGGCAGCTCGCAGGCGAGCAGTTCGGCGGGTCCGGCACCCGCGCGGACCGCTTCGAGCAGATCGGACATGGAACCTCCTACTGGATGAGCAGTGCCCCCAGGTGGCCGGCGAGGGCGTGCACTGCGGGCGGATCGAGCAGGTTGAGGTGGTGGGCGCCCCGGATCGGGACGACGTCCAGGCGGGGGCAGAGGTCGCCGAAGCCGTTGGTCTCGTCGAGCTCGTAGCGGGCGTCCCGTACGGTCCAGGGCGTCGGCTCGGTCGCGCGGTACAGCACCACGCGGCCGTCGTACGGCTCGGGCCGGTACGCCTCCAGGGACCGCGTGTCCTCGTGCGAGGTGAGCTGGTGGTGCAGGATCGCGGGCGGCAGCTTCTCCATGAGCGGCGCGGCGCGCTCCATCACGAGGGCGAGCTGGGCGTCCTCGCCGAGCGGGCGCAGCTCCTCGACGTCGAGGACCACGCCCAGGTCGTACGTCTCGTTGAGGTAGGCCGCGAAGTCGGCGTACCGGCGGGCCGCGGCCTCGCCCGGGTCGTCGGCGCGGCGGGGGATCCCCGCGTCGATCAGCGCGAGCAGCTCCACGTCACCGAGGATCCGGGCCGTCTCGTACGCCACGACGCCCCCGAAGGACCAGCCGCCGAGCCGGTACGGGCCCTCGGGCTGCGCCTCGCGGATCAGGTCGGCGTAGCGCGCGGCGCGCTCCTCGACGCTCGGCGCGTCCGCGAACCGCTCCAGCCCGAAGAACGGCCCGCCGACCAGCGTGGCGAGCTGCCGGTACACGCCCGTCGTCCCGCCCGCCGGATGCACGCAGAAGAACGGCCGTCCACGCGCTGCCGAGGTGAGCGGCCGGACGATGCGGCGCGCGGCCTCCTCCTCGCCCGCCCGGATCACCGAGGCGAGGTGCTCGACCGTCGGGTGGGCGAACAGCTCCGCGTGATCGATCGGGCGGCCCACCTCGAGCTCCAGGATCTCCAGGACCGTACGGGCCTGGTCCTCGCGGCCGCCGAGGGCGAAGAAGTCGTCGGTCGCCGACACGCGGTCGGCGCCGAGGACGCGTTCGAAGACGCGGACGACGAGGCGTTCGGCCGCGTCGCGGGCGTCGACGAACCCCGGGCGCGTTCCCGCCGCCGGGGCGGCCGGCGACTCCGGATCGGCCAGGCCCAGCTCGGTGAGCGCCCAGGTGGTCAGGACGTTCACGCTGCCGCCCTGCAGCAGGACGGTGGCGGGCACGGTCAGCCCGAGGTCGTGTTCGAGCGCGCTCTTGATGCGGACCGCCACGAGCGAGTCCAGCCCCAGGTCGGTCAGCGACTGCGCCGGATCCGGGGCGAACCCCAGGACGGTCGCGACCCGCTCGGCGACCCGTCCCCGAACCAGCGCGCGGGCGGCGGACGGCTCGGCCGCGCGCAGCGCCTCCGCGCCCGGCCAGTCGTCCTCGGCCTCGGGCAGCGCCTCGACCAGCGCGGAGAAGTACGGCATCCGGCCGAGTTCGGGGAACGCCGCCACGGCCTGCCGCGGGTCGAAGCGGAGCACGCCGGTCGCCGGCCGGCCGTGGGCGAGCAGCGCCTCGAACGCCTCCGCGCCCTCCTCGGGCGTGATCGGGTCGATGCCGCTCGCGGGACCGCCGCTCAGGTTCGCCGCGCCGCCGACGCGGGACCAGGTGCCCCAGTTGATCGTGTACGCGGGCACGCCCCGCTCCCGGAGCGACCCGGTGAGGGCGTCGACGGCGGCGTTCGCGGCGGCGTACGCGCCCTGGCCGGGCGAGCCGAGCAGCGCGGCGGCCGAGGAGTACACGACCCACCAGTCGAGGTCACGGCCGCGCGTCGCCGCGTACAGCCGGTACGCCCCGTCGACCTTCGGCTCCCAGACCCGGCGCAGGTCGGCCGCGTCGATGTCGGTGAAGATGCGGTCGGCCAGCCCGCCGGCCGCGTGCACGACGCCGCGCAGCCGGTCCCCGGCGGCGGCGACCATCCGCTCGGCGACGCCGGGCGCGGCGACGTCCCCGAGGACGACCTCCACCTCGACGCCGCTCTCGCGCAGCTCGCTGATGGCCTTCTCCGCCTCCGGCGGCGGCCCGTTCCGCCCGGACAGCACGATCCGGCCCGCACCCCGCTCGGCCAGCAGCCGGGCCGTGACGAGCCCGAGACCGCCGTACCCACCACTGATCACGTACGCGGCCCCACGCCGCACGACCGCACGCCGCCGACCGCCACCGGGACGCCCCCCGTCGGAGCGCCCCTGACCGGACCCGCCCACGCGGCCGTCGTCACCGAGTCGGCTGCCGCCGAGACGCCCCTCACTCCGGCCGCCGTGAACGGGACCGCCCACGCGGCCGTCGCCGCCGTGGCCCCCGTCGAGTCGGCCGCCGTCGAGGCGGGCGACGGCGAGCCGGGCGACGTACCGCTTGCCGCCCCGCCGGGCGATCTCGGTGTCGGCGGGCCGGGCGCGGAGCTCGGCGGCGATCGCCTCGACGGCCGCGTCCGGCGGGCCCTCCGGATCGAGGTCGAGGTGGGTGGCGCGCAGGCCCGGCGTCTCGAACCCGAGCACCCGGACCATCGCGCCGGCGAACGCCTGTCCCGGGTCGCCCTTGCCGGTCCCGGTGGGGCGGAGGGCGCCCCGGGTCACCAGCCACAGGCGCGGCGGCACGGACCCGCTGGTCAGGCCGCGTACCAGGCCGGACACCGCGAGGACGAGACGTTCGTCGGTCAGGTCGGCGGGCGGCAGGGTGACGACGTGGGCCGGAACCTCGGCCGCGGTCACCAGGTCGCGGGCCGAGCGTTCGGCGCCGACCCAGTCGTCGATCTCGCGGACCACGCCGTCCGGTAGCGCCCCGGCGACCGGGTCACCGGGGGCGGCCAGCACGACGGCGTCCGCGAACGGGTCGCCGTCCGCCGCCCCTGCCGCGGATTCCTCGGCCTCGGAAGCGACGGCGGCGGGGGTTCCGGCGGTCGAGGGATCGGCCGGAGTCGCGTCGGCCGATTCCCAGGTGAGCTCGGCCAGTTTCGCGCTCAGCGGCACGGGCAGGTCCGTGCGCCCGTACGAGCGCATCCGGATGTCGGTCGCCTCGGCGAGGGTCCGTCCGCCTTCCCCGACCAGGCGGAGGCCGACCAGGCGGCCGTCGTCGGCCGGGGTGAGGCGGATGAGGCAGCGGCCGCCGTGCCGCGTCGGCCCGTACACCCGCAGGCCGCCGATCGACTCCGGCAGCCAGGCGCCTTCACCGAGCAGGTCGGCGGCCGCTGCCAGGCAGCGGCCGAAGACGTCCGGGTGAAGCCGGAAGTGCCGGTTGCCCTCTGCGGCGGGCCCGATCTCGACCTCGGCGGCCACGCCGAGGTCGTCGATCGGGTCGCCGGTCTCGTCGGCCGGGCGGGCGGGGCGCGCTGAGACGGTGGCGGAGGCGATCGGGGTCCAGGTGGCGGCGGGGGTGCGGGTGTGGATCTCGACGGTCGCGCCGTCGTCGGCCAGGGTGACGGACGTGGTGAGGGTCGTGTGCTCGTCCAGGGGCACGGGCCGGTGCAGGTGGAGTCCGGAGACGGCCGCGTCCGGGCCGAGCAGTTCGGTGCCGGCGGCCAGCGCGATCTCGGCGTACGCGGCGGCGGGCAGCAGGGGGTGGCCGAACGGGCGGTCGGCCCACGGCGAGGCCGCCGCGCCGACGTCGGCGCTCCAGACGTGCCGGTCCTCGCCGGGGAGTTCGACGTGCGCGCCGAGCAGGGGGTGCAGGCCGGTCGCGCCGCGCGGGGTCGCGTCGATCCAGTGCCGCCGGTGCTCCCAGGCCGGGGCGGGCACGTCGATGACGTGGCCGTCCGGTGTGCGGGCGGGCAGGTGGCCGTGGACGGTCAGGGTGGCGAGGGCCTCGTGGAAGGTCACGGTGTCGTCGGCCTCGGGCCGTCGCTCCTGGTCCGGGCGGTGGGGCGGGCGGCGCAGGGTGGGGACGACGAGCGCGCCGTCGGCGGTCTCGGTGATCGCCTGGGCGAGCAGCGGGTGGGCGTTGACCTCGACGAACGCGGTGAACCCGTCCTCGGCCGCGGCGGCGACCGCGTCGGCGAGGCGTACGGTGCGGCGGGCGTTCGCGGCCCAGTAGTCGCCGTCGAAGGCCGGGGCCTCGCGCGGGTCCTCCAGCACGGTGGAGTAGAAGGGCACCTCGGCGAGGCGGCCGCGGACGTCCGCGAGCCGGACGCGCAGGGGGTCGAGGATGGGGTCGACGGCGGGCGAGTGGCCGGCGCCCTCCGCCTGGACGACGCGGGCGAGCAGGCCGTCGTCGGTGGCACGGGCGGCGACACGCGCCAGTTCGCCGGCGTCGCCGGTGAGGACGGTCTGCCGGGGCGAGGAGCGGACCGCGACGTGGACGTCCGCGCCGGACCGTGCGTAGGCGAGGGCGTCGTCGGCCGCGCAGCCCATGACGAGCATCGCGCCGCCGCCCTCCTCGGCGATGCCGTCGAGCAGCCGCGCCCGGCAGGTCATGACCGTGACGCCGTCCTCCATGGACAGCGCGCCGGCGACGACGGCCGCGGCGGCCTCGCCCATCGAGTGGCCGATGACCGCGCCGGGCTCGGCGCCGTACGAGCGCAGCAGCGCGGCGAGGCCGATCTGCAGCCCGAACAGCGTGGTCATCGTGCGGTACACGCCGGTGACCCGTTCGCCGCTCTCGAGGGTGTCCCACAGCGAGAAGCCCGCCTGCGCGGCGAACGGCCCGTCGAGCGCGTCGATGGCGGCGGCGAACGCCGGTTCGTCGGCGAGGAGGCGGCGTCCCATGCCGGGCCGCTGCGCCCCGTACCCGGAGAAGACCCAGACCGGTGGGGCGTCACGGGCGACGGTGACGCCGGTGATGCGCGGCGCGCGGAGTGCCGCGGCGAGGGCCGTACGGTCGCGGCCCACCACGGCGGCGGCCGCGCGGCCGCGCCCGAAGCGGCGGTTCAGCGTGCGGGCGACGTCGGGCAGTGCCGCGTCCCCGGCCTCCAGCCAGTCGGCGAGGCCGGCGGCGTACGGGCCGATCCGGCCGGCGTCGACGTCGGAGAGCAGGAGGGTGTGCACCGGCGGTTCGCGGCGGCGGCGCGGGCGTTCGTCTTCGGCGGGCGCCGCTTCGAGGACGACGTGCGCGTTGGTGCCGCCGAACCCGAAGCCCGAGACTCCGGCCAGGGCGGGTCGGTCACGGGTCTCGGGCCAGGGCGTCTCTTCGGCGGCGACGGCGAGCCCGAGGGCGTCGAAGTCGATGTGCGGGTTCGGCTCGCGGTAGTGGAGGCTCGCCGGGATCCGCCGGTGCGCGAGCGCGAGCACGACCTTGATCAGTCCGGCGACACCGGCGGCGGCCTCCAGGTGGCCGAGGTTGGACTTGACCGACCCGATGAGGACCGGCGGGCCGTCGGGGTCCGGGCCGCCCAGGGCGGCGCCGAGGGCGCGGGCCTCGATGGGGTCGCCGAGGAGGGTTCCGGTGCCGTGCGCCTCGACGTAGTCGGGGCGGCCGAGCCCGGCGTACGCGGCGCGGAGGACGGCGACCTGGGCCTCGGCGTTCGGCGCGACGAGTCCGGTGGAGCGGCCGTCGGAGTTGACCGCCGACCCGCGGACGACCGCGAGCACGCGGTCGCCGTCGCGCCGGGCGTCGGACAGCCGCTTGAGGACGAGGGCGCCGCAGCCCTCGGCGCGGACCATGCCGTCCGCGGACGCGTCGAACGGCTTGCAGCGGCCGTCCGGGGCGGTCGCGCCGCCCAGGTCGAACGTCTTGGTGATCAGCGGGGACAGCAGCACGTTGACGCCGCCGGCGACGGCGAGATCGCTCTCCCCGGCGCGCAGCGACCGTACGGCCAGGTGCGTCGCGACCAGCGACGACGAGCAGGCCGTGTCCACGATCATGGAGGGGCCGCGCAGGTCGAGGAGGTAGGACAGGCGGTTCGCGACGATGCTGAGCGCGGCGCCGGTGGCGGTGTAGGGCCGCAGCGGCGCGGTCCCGGTGACATAGCCGTACTCGGGGGCGGACACGCCGACGAACACGCCGGTGCGGCTGCCGCGCAGGCTCGGGGGCGCGACGCCCGCGTGCTGGAACGCCTCCCAAGCGACCTCGAGCAGCAGCCGCTGCTGCGGGTCCATGACGTCGGCCTCGTCGGGCGTGATGCCGAAGAACCGCGAGTCGAAGCCGGCGACGTCGTCGAGGAACCCGCCGAACCGGGTGACGTCCTCCAGCGTGCCGTCGTCGAAGGGATCCCAGCGGCCGTCGGGCACCGCGCGGATCCCGTCGCCGCCGTCGAGCAGAAAACGCCAGTAGGTCTCCGGTCCGGAGACGCCGCCGGGGAAACGGCAGCCGATTCCGATGACGGCGATCGGTTCGTCGGAAACGGCCGAAAGTGGCGGCGCGTCATTCACCGAATCACCGTACGGAGCGGAGAATTCACCCTCGGCTATCACGTCGGTGAGACGGGCGATGGTCCGGTGTTCGTAAAGGAGGGTCGCGGGCAGTCGCGCGCCGACGAGCTTTTCGAGTTCGCCCGCGATGGCGACCGCGTCGCGCGAGGTCAGGCCCAGTTCGTCCAGCGGCCGGTCCGGGTCCACCTCGGTGGCGGGCACCTTGCACCGGCTCGCCACGGCGTCGACGAGGAAACGGCGGATCGCCGGTTTTCCCGGTCGGCGGGGGCCGGGTCCGCCCGGCTCGGTAGCCGCCATTTGTGCTACCCCCATTACGCACGGTCACTGATGAAACAACGCGGAAGAGTGAACACCGTGTCTTATCCGGCATGAGTCTCGATGCGCACAAAGGTCACTTTTCTCTCAGCTGCCTTATCACCGCGATGACAAGACTCACCGTGGTGAATATGGCCTTATAGGTCGAATGACCCGCACGCGACATGGATGGACGCTCACTGTGATCGCGGTCGCCGGGTTCATGACCACACTGGACAACACGGTCGTGAACGTCGCGCTGCCGTCGATCCAGCGTGACCTGCACATCTCCCTGTCCGCCCTGGAATGGGTCGCGACCTCGTACATCCTGATCTTCGCGAGCGTCATGCTCGCCGGCGGCCGCATGGCCGACGTGTACGGCCGCAAGCGGATCTTCCTGATCGGCCTGGCCGTCTTCACGGCGGCGTCCGGGCTCGCCGGGCTGGCCGGAAGCGCCGAGACGCTGATCGCCGCCCGCGTCGTCCAGGGCGCCGGCGGCGCGCTGGTCATCCCGGCGGGGCTGGCGCTCGTCACCGTCGGCCGTACCGAGCGGGAACAGGCGCGGGGCACCGTCGTCTGGGTCGGCTCCGCGGCGCTCGCGCTCGCCCTCGGCCCGGTGGCCGGCGGGTACATCGCCCAGCACTGGGCCTGGAACTGGATCTTCCTCATCAACCTCGCGCCCGGCCTCGCCGTCGTGCTGCTGGGCGTGTTCGTGATCCCGGAGTCGCGGGACACCACCGCGGACGGCGTCGACCTGCCCGGCATGCTCGCCTCCGGCACCCTGCTGTTCGCCGTCACGTACGCGCTGAACGAGGTCGCCTCCCACGGGTGGGGCAGCGGCGTGGTGCTCGGGGCCTTCGCGCTGGCCGCCGTGGCGATCGTCGCGCTGGTCGCGGTCGAGCGGTGGGCGCCCACGCCGATGATCGACCTGGTGTTCTTCCGCAGCCGGGCGTTCACGGGCGGGGTCGCGGTGCAGATCCTGTGGGGCGTCGGCTTCAACGGCGTGCTGTTCTACGCCTCGCTGTTCCTGCAGCAGGTGCTGCGGTTCTCCCCGACGAAGACCGGCTCGGTGTTCCTGCCGCCGGCCGTGGTGATCGCCGCCCTGACGCCCGTGTCGTTCTGGGTGGGCCGGAGGATCGGCGCCCGGTCGACGATCGCCTGGGGCCTGTTCCTCATGGCCGCCGGGATGGCGGCGTTCGCGCTGCTGCGGCCCGGGGACGGCTACGCCGACCTGCTGCCCGGCGTGGCCCTGATCGGCGTCGGCTCCGCGCTGAACATGCCGCTCACCGGCTACGTCCTGACGTCGATCCCCGAGCAACGTTCCGGCGTCGCGGGCGGCATCCTCAGCGTCGGCCGCGAGGTCTCCGGCGCCTTCGGCATCGCGATCATCGGCGTCATCATCTCCGCACGGCAGCGGTCCGAACTCGCGTCCGGGAAGGGGCACGCCGCCGCGTTCCAGCACGCCACCTCGGTCGGGCTGCTGTGCGGCGCCGGCCTGGTCTGCCTCGGCGCGCTCATCGCCTTCGCGACACTGCCCGCCCGCCCGCGCCGCGCCCGGCACGCCCGCCCGTACGGTCCGGCCCGGGACGAGATCCGGCGTGAGACCTGGAGCGAGACCCTCGATGACGTCCCCGGCGTCGCGGAGGCGCCGGAACGGCCGCCGCTGCGGGCCTGGTCACCGCCTGCCGAGAGCGTGCGGTGACCGGGGTGCGGCGCGACATCGTCATCTTCGCCGCCGGCTCGCGGGGCGACGTCCAGCCCTGCGTCGCGCTCGGCCGGGGCCTGGCCGAGCGCGGCCACGGCGTCCGGCTCATCGTCGCGGCCGGCCAGGAGCCGCTCGCCGCCGGGCTGGACACCTCCGTCCTGTCCGTCGACCCGGCCCGGCTCCTGGAGACCGATGAGGTCCGCGAGTGGCTGCGACACGGCCGCAACCCGCTCGGCTTCGTCGCGGGGTTCCGGCGCGTGATCCGGCCGATGGCCGAGATGCTGCTCGGCGAGATCCTGGCCGGCTGCAAGGACGCCGATCTGCTGATCTTCCCGACGCTGGGCTTCGTCGGGCACCACCTCGCCGAGTACCTCGGCATCGACGACGCGCTGATCCACTTCCAGCCCAGCCAGCCGACCGGCGCCTTCCCGCACCCGCTGGTGTCCCGCGCGTACGGCGCGAACCGGCTGAGCTACCACCTGGTGGAGCAGCTCGCCTGGCAGCTCTCCCGCCCCTTCCTCAACACCTGGCGGCGCGACACGCTCGCGCTGCCGAAACTCCCCCTGGGCGGCCCGATCCGCACCGTACGGGACGTTCCGGTGCTGGCCTGCTTCAGCGAGGCCGTCGTTCCCCGGCCGCCCGACTGGCCCTCGCACGTCCACGTCACGGGGTACTGGTTCCTGGACGAGCCCTCGTGGACGCCGGACCCGCGGCTCGCCGACTTCCTCGCCGCCGGGCCGCCGCCGGTCTACGTGGGGTTCGGCAGCATGACGCCGCCGCACCCGGAGGCGATGGCCGCGACGGTACGGGCGGCGCTGCGCGCCGCGGGCGTGCGCGGGATCCTCGCGTTCGGGGAGGACGAGGCGGGCGACGACGACGTCCTGGTGGTCGGGGACGTGCCGCATTCGTGGCTGTTCCCCCGGATGCTGGCGGCCGTGCACCACGGCGGCGCGGGCACCACCGCCGCCGCGCTGCGGGCCGGGATCCCCGCCGTCGTCTGCCCGTTCTTCGGCGACCAGACGTTCTGGGGCGGCCGAGTGGCGGCGCTCGGCGCCGGCCCCGCCCCGCTGCCGATCAGGAGACTCGCGCCGGAACCGCTCACCGCGCGGATCACGGCGGCCGTGGGCGACGAGCGGATGCGCCGCCGGGCGGCGGACCTGGGCCGGCGGATCGCGGCGGAGGACGGCGTCGCCCGCGCCTGCGCCGCGCTGGAGAACGCCTGCGGGGCCGGGGCGGCCCGGCGCGTCGGAGACGGCCCGGGGGCGGCCGGGAACCAGGGAAACGGGGATGATCGATGACGAGCTTCGTGCACCACCTGCGCACCCAGGTCGCGCGCCACGGCGACGACCGCTGGTACGCGCTGGTCGACGAGCACAAGGGCGAGCTCGTCGAGCTCGAACGCGTGACGTTCGCGGAGCTGGACGGCCGCGCGCGGTCGGCCGGCGCGTGGCTCGCCGGCGCCGGACTGGGCGGTGAGGCCGCGCTGCTGCTCTACCCGACCGGGCTGGAGTTCCTCCGTGTCTTCCTCGGCTGCCTGTACTCGCGGGTCATCGCCGTGCCGTCGCCGCTGCCGTCCACCGACCCGCGCGCGCTCGAACGCGCGGAGGGCATCATCAAGGACGCCGACATCCGGATGGTCCTCACCGACACGGCGAACGCGCCGATGCTCACCTCCTGGCTGCGCGAGAGCGGGCTGGACGGCCGGGTGACGTGCGTGGCCACCGACGCCGCCGCGATGCCGGACCCCGACGCGTGGGAGCCGCCGGAGCTGGAGCCGGGCGCCCCCGCGTACCTGCAGTACACCTCCGGCTCCACGAGCGAGCCGCGCGGCGTACTGCTGTCCCACGGCAACCTGCTGCACAACTCCGCGCAGATCTACACGATCCTCGGCCGCCCCGAGGACGGGATCGGCGCGGGCTGGCTGCCGCACTACCACGACATGGGGCTGATCGGCCTGCTCCTCCAGCCGCTGTACGCGGGCGGCAGCCTGGCGTTCGCCTCACCCGTGTCGTTCGTGATGAGGCCGGCGCTGTGGCCGCGGATGATCAGCCGGTACCGCGCCCAGTACACCGTCGCGCCGAACTTCGCCTACGAGTGGCTGGTGCGCGGCGTCAAGGACGAGCAGCTCACCGGCCTGGACCTGTCCTCGCTCGCGTGGGCGCTCAACGGCGCCGAGCCCGTCCGTACGTCGACGCTGGAGAAGGTCGTCCGGCGATTCGGCGAGGTGGGGTTCCGGCGGGAGGCCTGGGCGCCGGGCTACGGGATGGCCGAGGCGACGCTGCTGGTCACCGGCACCCAGCGCGGCCGTGGCCCGGTCGTCGGCCGGTTCGACCCGGCCGCGCTAGAGCAGGACCGCGCCGAGCCCGCCGCCGAGGGAGTGGAGCTGGTCGGGTGCGGCCGGCCGATCGACCTGACGGTGCGGATCGTCCACCCCGAGTCGGCCGAATCGCTGCCCGACGGCCGGATCGGCGAGATCTGGGTCGCGGGCGGCAGCGTCGCCCTCGGGTACTGGCAGCGCGCCGAGACGACCGGGGAGACCTTCCGGGCGCGCCTGGCCACCGGGGAAGGGCCGTTCCTGCGCACCGGGGACCTCGGGTTCGTCCACGACGGCGAACTGTACGTCACCGGCCGGCTGAAGGACCTGATCATCGTCAACGGCCGGAACATCTATCCACAGGATGTGGAGGAGGCGAGCCGGGACGTCCATCCCGCCGCCCGCGCCGCCGCCGCGTTCGGCGTGGAGGCCGGGCGCGAGCACGTCGTCCTCGTCCAGGAGGTACGACCCAAGGACCTGGGCGACCTCACCTACGCGGACCTCGCCCGGCGGATCAAGGGGGAGCTGGCCCGTGCGTTCGGGCTGCCCTCGATGAACGTCGTCCTCGTCCAGCGCGGCGGCGTCGGCAAGACCACCAGCGGCAAGATCCAGCGGCGGCGGATGCGCGAGACGTTCCTGGCGGGCCGGATCACCCCCCTCCACGCCGAACTCGAACCGGAGCTGCGCGCCCTCATCCCCACCGGTGAATGACGCCCGCCGACCGGCCGGGCCCCCCGCACCCGGCGCACGACCTTACGGAGGCCCCCATGCCCAGTGAGACGCTCATCCGCGACTGGCTGATCGAGCGCGTCGCCGAGTACCTCGAACGCTCCCCCGCCGACATCGACCCGTCGGCGATGCTCGCCGAGTACGGCATGGACTCGGTGTACGCGATCAGCCTGTGCGGCGACATCGAAGCGGAGTACGACCTGGACGTCGAGCCGACCCTCGCCTGGACCCACCCCACCATCCACGCCATCGCCGCCCACCTCGGCGAACGCGTCGGCGACCGTGTTCCCCCCGACCAACCGACCCCGACCGACCTGCTGCGCTCCCCCGACCAACCGACCCCGACCGACCTGCTGCGCTCCCCCGACCAACCGACCCCGACCGACCTGCTGCGCTCCCCCGACCAACCGACCCCGACCGACCTCCCGGCTCTCCCCGACCGACCGACCCCGGCCTGACCCTCCATGACCACACCCTGGCCGCTGTCGGCGGCGCAGCGCGGCGTCTGGTACGCCCAGCTGCTGAACCCGGACGTTCCCGTCCAGGTCGCGCAGTACGTCGAGATCGACGGACCGGTCGATCCGCAGGTCTTCGCCGCCGCCGTACGGGCCTGCGCGCACGAGGTCGAGGCGGTGCACGTCCGCCTCGTCGAGACCGCCGGCGACGGCCCGCCCGGACAGGTCCTCGACGTCGCGCCGGTCGAGGTCCCCCTCGTCGACTTGAGCGCCGAGGCCGACCCGATGACGGCCGCGCGGGCGTGGATGCGCGCGGACGCGGCCACCCCGGTCGACCTCATCGGCGAACGGCTGTTCGGGAACGCGCTGCTGCGCCTCGCCGCCGACCGTCACCTGTGGTACCTGCGCTGCCACCACCTCGCCGTCGACGGCTACAGCGGCCCGCTGATCACGCGACGGCTCGCCGAGGTGTACACGGCCATGGTCGAGGGACGGCCGTACGGCGCCGGGACACTGGGCTCGCTGGAGGTCCTGCTCACCGAGGACGAGGAGTACCGCGCCTCCGGCCGGTTCCAACGCGACCGCGCGTACTGGCGGGAGCGCTGCGCCGGCCTGCCCGAGGCCCCGTCGCCGTCCGCGCGCCCGGGGCACGGCACGCGGCCGTCCGCGCGGCCCCACCGGGCGACCGGTCGGCTCGGCCCGGACGAGGCCGACGCCCTCACGTCGGCGGCACGGGTGCTCGGCACCACGCTCACCGGGCTGACGATCGCGGCCGCCGCGGCGTACACCGCGCGTCTGTGCGGCGTCTCCGACGTCGTCCTCGGCCTCGCCGTCACCGCGCGGACCACCCCGGCGGCGCGCCGCACGCCCGGCATGCTGTCGAACGTCCTGCCGCTCCGCCTCACCGTACGGCCCGCCGACACCGTCCGGGAGCTCACCGCCCAGGTCACCGAGCAGGTCGGGCGGCTGCTGCGGCACCAGCGGTACCGCCTGGAGGACCTGCGCCGCGACCTCGGCCTCCTCGGCGACGCCCGGCCGCTGTACGGGCCGGTCGTCAACATCATGGGGTTCGAGCAGGACCTGGACTTCGCCGGGCACCGGGGCGTGCCGCATGTGCTGACCACCGGCCCGGTCGAGGACCTCGCCGTGAACGTCTACGAGGGCGAGGGAACGCGCGTCGACCTCGACGCCCACCCGGAGCGGTACACCGAGGCGGAGGTCGCCGCCCACCACGCGCGCCTCCTGGCGTTCCTGCGCACGCTCGCGACCGCCGCGCCGGACCGCCCGACGGGCGTGCTCGACGTCGCGCTCCCGGAGGAACGCGCCCTCGACCGGGCCGTGCCCCCGGAGGAGCAGACCACCGACCGGCCCGGAGCGTCCCGGACGCGGCGGGCGACGCCCCCGGAACCGCGTGTCCCCCACCGCGCCGGGGCGACGGAGGATGAGGCCGGCGTCCACACCGGGATGTGGCGGGCGACGATTCCGGAGTTGTTCGCGGAGCGCGTCGCGCGGGACCCGGACGCGGTCGCGGTGACCCATGACGGCGCGTCGCTGACGTACGCGGAGCTGAACGTCCGCGCGAACCGGCTCGCCCACCGGCTCATCGAGCGCGGCGCCGGGCCGGAGCGGCTCGTCGCCCTCGCCTTCCCCCGGTCCGCCGACCTCGTCGTCGCGGTCCTCGCCGTGCTGAAGGCCGGGGCCGCGTACGTGCCCATCGACCCTGACCAGCCGGCCGCCCGGATCGCGGCCGTGTTGGAGGACGCCGCGCCCGCCCTCCTCGTCACGGCCCCGGGCATGGAACCGCCCGCGGGCGTCGAACGGATCGTCCTCGACGACGACCTGCTCGCCGGGTCTCCGGAGCACGACCCCGTCGTGCCGCTGCGGCCCGAGCACCCGGCGTACGTCATCTACACGTCGGGGTCCACCGGGCGGCCGAAGGGCGTCGTCGTCCCGCACGCCAACGTCGTGCGGCTGTTCGACGCGACCGACCCCTGGTTCGGGTTCGGGCCGTCGGACGTGTGGACGCTGTTCCACTCCTACGCCTTCGACTTCTCGGTATGGGAGCTGTGGGGCGCCCTGCTGTACGGCGGCCGTCTCGTCGTCGTCCCGTACGACGTCAGCCGGTCACCCGAGGAGTTCCTGCGGCTGCTCGACGACCAGCGCGTGACCGTGCTGAACCAGACGCCGTCGGCGTTCGGGCAGCTCACGCGCGCCGACCGGGACAAGACCCGCGACCTGGCACTGCGGTACGTGATCTTCGGCGGCGAGGCGCTGGACCTCTCCCGGCTCGCCGGCTGGTACTCCCGGCACGCCGACGACGCGCCCGTCCTCGTCAACATGTACGGGATCACCGAGACGACGGTGCACGTCACGTACGCTCCGCTGGACGCCGCGAGCGCCGCGGCCGGGACCGGCAGCGTGATCGGCGGTGCCATCCCCGACCTGCGCGTGTACGTGCTGGACGCGGCGCTGCGGCCGGTGCCGCCCGGCGTGACGGGCGAGCTCTACGTCGCGGGCGCGGGACTCGCGCGCGGCTACCTCGGGCGGCCGGATCTCACCGCCGAGCGGTTCGTGGCCGACCCGTACGGGCCGGGCCGCATGTACCGCACCGGCGACCTGGCCCGGCGGCACGCCGACGGACGGCTGGAGTACGTCGGGCGGGTCGATCACCAGGTGCAGCTGCGCGGGTTCCGGGTCGAGCTGGGCGAGATCGAGGCCGTTCTCGGCGCGGACCCGTCCGTCGACGAGGTCGCGGCCGTCGTCCGCGAGGACGGGCCGGACGAGGACCGGCACCGCCGCATCGTCGCGTACGTCACCGGCCGCGACGCGGACCCCGCCGCGCTGCGCGAACACGTACGGGACGCCCTCCCCGGTCACATGGTCCCGGCGGCGATCGTGCGCCTGGACGCGCTGCCGCTGACGCCCAACGGGAAGCTCGACCGCCGGGCGCTGCCCGCGCCGGAGGTGGAGTCGTCGTCGCGGGGCCCGCGCACGCCGGTCGAGGAGGTCCTGTGCGGGATCTTCGCGGAGGTGCTGGGGACGCCGGCCGTCGGGGTGGACGACGGGTTCTTCGCGCTGGGCGGGGACTCGCTGCTGGCCACCCGGGTCGTCGCGCGCGTGCGGTCCGTGCTCGGGGTCGAGGTGCCGGTCCGGACGCTGTTCGAGACGCCGACCGTCGCGGGGCTCGCCGCCGCGCTGGACGCCTCCGCACCGGCCCGCCCGCCGCTGACGGCCGCCGAGCGCCCGGACCCGGTGCCGCTGTCGTACGCGCAGCGCCGGGTGTGGTTCCTCGACCGGCTGGAACCGGACGCGGCGACCTACACGATGCCCGTCGCGCTGCGCCTGACCGGCGACCTGGACGTCGACGCGCTGCGGGCCGCCCTCGCCGACCTCGTCGCGCGGCACGACGTGCTGCGGACCGTCTATCCCGAGACGGACGGCGAACCGCGCCAGGTCGTCCTGGGCGGCGTACGGCCGGAGGTGGCGGTCACCCGGACCGACGACATCGAGGCCGCGCTCGCCCGGGACATCGCCCACGGCTTCGACCTGACCACCGAGATCCCCCTGCGCGCCCGCCTGTACACGGCCGGGCCCGGTGAGCACGTGCTGCTGGTCGTGCTGCACCACATCGCGACGGACGGGTGGTCGTTCGCGCCGCTGGCGCGCGACCTGGTCACCGCCTACGCCGCGCGCGCCGGCGGACGAGCCCCCGCGTGGGAGCCGCTGCCGGTGCAGTACGCCGACTACGCGGCCTGGCAGCGGGACCTGCTCGGGTCCGAGGACGACCCTGACAGCCTCATCTCCCGGCAGGTCGCCTACTGGCGGGAGGCCCTGGCCGGGCTGCCGGACCGGCTCGACCTGCCCACCGACCGGCCGCGTCCCGCCGAGGCGTCGTACGCGGGCGGGCGGGTTCCGGTGCGGCTGGACGCGGAGGGCCTCGCCGCGCTGGCGCGGGCGACCGGCGCGAGCGTGTTCATGGTCGTGCAGGCGGCCCTGGCCGCGCTGCTGACCCGGCTCGGCGCCGGGACCGACGTCCCGATCGGCACGCCCGTCGCCGGACGGACCGATGAGGCGCTCGACGACCTCGTCGGCATGTTCGTGAACACGCTCGTCCTGCGCACGGACACCTCGGGGAACCCGACGTTCCGTGAACTGGTCGGGCGGGTGCGGGACGTCGACCTGGCCGCCTACCAGCACCAGGACGTGCCCTTCGACCGCCTGGTCGAGATCCTCGACCCGCCGCGCAGCATGGCCCGCCACCCGTTGTTCCAGGTCATGCTCGCCTTCCAGAACACCGACCGGGTCGAGGTCGAGCTGCCCGGCCTGACCGCGCGGATCCGGCCGGTCGGGACGGGGACGGCCAAGTTCGACCTGCTGCTCGACCTGGATCCGAGCGGGGCGGGCGCGCTGGAGTACGCGACGGACCTGTTCGACGCGGCGACCGCCGAGGCCATCGCCACACGGCTCGGACGCCTGCTCACCGCCGTCGCCGCCGACCCGGACGCCCGCGTCGGCGCGATCGACCTGCTGGACGACTCCGAGCGCCGGCGAGTCCTGGAGGACTTCAACGGCACGGGACGGCCGGTGCCGCCCGCAGCCCTCGGCGAACTGTTCGACCAGCAGGCGGCCCGGACGCCGGACGCCGTCGCGGTCGTCGACCCGGCGAACTCCGTCACGCTGACGTACGCGGAGCTGAACGCTCGGGCGGACCGGCTGGCGGGCGCGCTCGCCGAGCGCGGCATCGGCCCTGAGGACTTGGTCGCCGTGGCGCTGCCGCGCTCGGCGGAGCTGATCGTCGCGCTGTGGGGCGTGCTCAAGGCGGGCGCCGCGTACGTCCCGATCGACCTCGGCCACCCGGCGGAGCGGATCGCGCTCCTGCTCGACGACGCCCGGCCCGCCTGCGTCATCGCGCGGGAGGAGACCGCGCTGCCCCGGGACCTGCCGCGCCTGCGGCCGGACGAGGAGGGGCACGCGCCGGGCGTACGGGAGGTGCGGCCGGACGATGGAGATGCGCCGGGTGTGCGGCGCCTGCGGCCGGGTGGGGAGGGTCAGGCGCCGGGCGCGCGGCGGGTGCGGCCGGGGAACGCCGCGTACCTGATCTACACGTCGGGGTCCACGGGGCGGCCGAAGGGCGTCGTCGTCCCGCACCGCGGGGTCGTCGACCTGGTCGACTGGGCCGTCCGCGACTTCGGGCGGGAACGGCTGTCGCGGGTGCTGGCCGCCACCTCGCTGAACTTCGACGTGTCGGTGTTCGACACGCTCGTGCCGCTCCTGGCCGGGGGTTCGATCGAGATCGTTCCGGACCTGCTGGCCCTGCTGGAGCGGCCGGTCGACGTCGACCTGATCTGCGCGGTGCCGTCCGCGCTGGCCGCCGTGCTCGCCGAGGGTGCCCGGCCGAACGCCGGCACCCTCGCGCTGGCCGGCGAGGCGCTGACGCCGCGCCTGCTGCGGGAGGCGCGCGCCGCGCTGCCGGGGACCCGCATCGCCAACATCTACGGCCCCACCGAGGCCACCGTGTACGCGCTGGCGTGGGAGAGCGACGGCGGCGACCCGGACGGGGCCGTCCCGATCGGCAGGCCGCTGACCAACACCGGCGCGTACATCCTCGACGCCTGGCTGAACCCCGTCCCGGTCGGCGTGCCCGGCGAGCTGTACCTGACCGGCAGCGGCCTGGCGCGCGGCTACCACGACCGGCCCGGCCTCACCGCCGAGCGGTTCGTCGCGAACCCGTTCGGGCCCGGCCGCATGTACCGGACCGGCGACCTCGCCCGCTGGACCGCCGACGGCCAGGTGGAGTACCTCGGCCGTACCGACCAGCAGGTGAAGATCCGCGGGTTCCGGGTGGAGCCGGGCGAGATCGAGGCGGTGCTCGGGGAGCACGACGCGGTCGGCCAGGCCGTCGTCGTGCTGCGGGAGGACCGCCCCGGCGACCGGCGCCTCGTCGCGTACGTCACCGGGCACGCCGACCCGGCCGGGCTGCGCGCGTTCGCGGCCGGGCGGCTGCCGGGCCACATGGTGCCCTCGGCCGTCGTCGTCCTCGACGCGTTCCCGCTCACGCCGAGCGGGAAGCTCGACCGGGCCGCCCTGCCCGCGCCGGAGACGCCCGCCACGGCGCCGTCGCGCGCGCCGCGCACCCCCGCCGAGGAGATCGTCTGCGGGATCTTCGCCGACGTGCTCGGCGCGGAACGGGTCGACCCCGACGACGGCTTCTTCGACCTGGGCGGCAACTCGCTGCTCGCCACGCGGGTGATCAGCCGGATCCGCTCGGCGTTCGGCGTGGAGCCGACGATCCGGGCGCTGTTCGAGGCCCCCACGCCCGCCGGTGTGCTGCGGACGCTCGACACGGCGGGCACCGCCCGGCCGCCCCTGCGGCCCGTGGACCACCCGCCGATCGTCCCCCTCTCGTACGCGCAGCAGCGGCTGTGGTTCCTCGACAGCCTCGAGGACGAACCGTCGGGCACCTACAACCTCCCGGGTGCCCTGCGGCTGACCGGAAAACTCGACGAGGCCGCCCTGCGGATCGCGCTGTGCGACCTCGCCGAACGGCACGAACCGCTGCGGACCGTCTTCCCGGTCTCCGGCGGCACGCCGTACCAGCTCGTCGTCGACGGCATGGCGCCCGAGCTGACGGTCGTCGACATGGCCGAGACCGCGGAACTGTACGAACGGGTGGCGGCGGACGCCGCGCGGGGCTTCGACCTGTCGGTCGAGCCGCCGCTGCGGGCGCACCTGTACGCCCTCGGCGCGGACGAGCACCTGCTCCTCCTCGTCGTCCATCACATCGCCTGCGACGGCTGGTCGCTCGCCCCGCTGGCCCGCGACCTCATCACCGCGTACGCCGCACGGGTCGACGGCGAGACGCCCGCGTGGGACCCGCTGCCCGTGCGGTACGCCGACTACGCGCTCTGGCAACGGGCCCTGCTGGACGACGACGATCCCGAGGGACTGGTCGGGCGGCAGGCCGCGTACTGGCGCGAGGCGCTCGCCGGGCTGCCCGACCGGCTGTCCCTGCCCACCGACCGGCCGCGCCCGGCGCGCGCGTCCTACCGCGGGGCGACCGTCACGTTCGGCGTGGACGCCGCGCTGCACGCCCGGCTCGAAGCGCTGGCGCGGGAGCGCGGCGCGACCGTGTTCATGGTCGCGCAGGCGGCGCTCGCCGCGCTGCTGACCCGGCTCGGTGCGGGCACCGACGTCCCGATCGGATCGCCCATCGCGGGCCGTGCCGACGAGGCGCTGGACGACCTCGTGGGCATGTTCGTCAACACGCTCGTCCTGCGGACCGACACGGGCGGCGACCCGTCGTTCGGCGAGCTGCTGGCGCGGGTGCGCGAGACGGACCTGGCCGCCTACCAGCACCAGGACCTGCCGTTCGAGCGGCTCGTCGAGATCGTCGCGCCGGAACGCTCGATGGCCCGACACCCGCTGTTCCAGGTCATGCTCGCCTTCCAGAACACCGAACGGGCCGTCATCGACCTGCCCGACGTCCAGGTGGCCGTCGAGCCCGTGCACGCCGGCGTGGCCAAGTTCGACCTGCACCTGATGCTCGAGGAACGCCGGGCGTCCGACGGCGGCCCGGCCGGGCTCGACGGCACCCTGGAGTACGCCCTCGACCTGTTCGACGCCGGAACCGCCGAGCGGATCGCGGCCCGCTTCGTACGGTTCCTGGAGACGGTCGCCGCCGACCCGGACGTGCGGATCGGCGCGGTCGACCTGCTCGACGGCGCGGAGCGCCGGCGGGTGCTGGAGGAGTGGAACGCCACGGCGTGTCCCGTTCCGGCGGTGACGCTGGCGGACCTGTTCGAGGCGCAGGCGGCCCGGACCCCGGACGCCGTGGCCCTCGTGTACGAGGGCGTCGAGCTGACGTACGCGGAGTTCGACGCGCGGGTGAACCGGCTCGCGCACTACCTGGCCGAGTGCGGCATCGGCCCGGAGCGGTTCGTGGCGCTGGCGCTGCCGCGCTCCCTGGAGCTGCCGGTCGCCATGTACGCGGTGATCAAGGCGGGAGCGGCGTACGTGCCGGTGGACCCCGACCACCCGGCCGACCGTCTCGCCTACGTGCTCGCCGACACCCGCCCGGCCGTGGTCGTCACCACGACCGGACTCGCCGGCCGGCTGCCGGCCGATCTGCCGCTGCTCATCCTCGACGACCCGGGCGTACGGGAGGAGCTGGAGGCGCTGCCGGCCACCGCCCCCGACCGATCCGTCTCGGCGGGTCACGCGGCCTATGTCATCTACACGTCCGGTTCGACGGGGCGGCCGAAGGGCGTCGTCGTCCCGCACGCCGGCATCGTCAACCGGCTGCTGTGGATGCAGGCCGAGTACGGGCTCAGGCCCGGCGACCGCGTCGTGCAAAAGACCCCGGCGACGTTCGACGTGTCGGTCTGGGAATTCTTCTGGCCCCTGCAGACCGGCGCGGCACTCGTCATCGCCCGGCCCGGCGGGCATCGGGATCCGGGCTACCTGGCCGACCTGATCCAGCGTCATGGCGTCACGACGGCGCACTTCGTGCCGTCGATGCTGGCGGCCTTCCTCACCGACCCGGAGGCGGCGAACTGCACGGGCCTGCGGCGGGTGCTGTGCAGCGGGGAGGCGCTGTCACCCGAGCTGGCGGCACGTTTCCACGCCCTGCTTCCGGGGGTGGAACTGCACAACCTCTACGGGCCGACCGAGGCGTCCGTCGACGTCACCTCCTGGCGCCACCGGCCAGGGACGGGCAGCGTGCCGATCGGACACCCGGTCTGGAACACCCGCCTCTACGTCCTGGACACCGCACTGCGGCCCGTACCACCCGGCGTCCCCGGAGAGCTCTACCTCACCGGAGCCCAACTCGCACGCGGCTACCACGACCGGCCCGCACTCACCGCCGAACGATTCGTCGCCAACCCCTTCGGACCCGGACGCATGTACCGGACCGGAGACCTCGCACGCTGGAACCACCACGGCCAACTCGAATACCTCGGACGCACCGACCACCAGGTCAAAATCCGCGGCATCCGCATCGAACCCGGCGAAATCGAAACCGTCCTCGCCGGGCAGGAGGGCGTGACCTCGGTCGTCGTGCTCGCGCGGGAGGACCGGCCGGGCGATCGGCGTCTCGTCGCCTACGTCACCGGTGACGTGGACCCGGCCGAGGTGCGGCGGGCCGCCATGCGGGCGCTGCCGGAGTCCATGGTCCCGGCGGCGGTGGTCGTGCTGGAGGCGTTCCCCCTGACCCCCAGCGGGAAGGTCGACCGGGCGGCGCTGCCCGCGCCCGTGTTCGGCGCGACGGCCGGGTCGCGGGCTCCGGAGACCCCGGCCGAACGGCTGCTCTGTGAGATTTTCGCCGAGGTGCTGGGGTCGGAGTCCGTCGGGGCGGACGACGGGTTCTTCGACCTCGGCGGCGACAGCATCCTGGCGATCCAGCTCGTCTCGCGGGCGCGGGCCGCCGGGTTGGTGATCAGTGCGCGGGACGTGTTCCAGCACCGGACCCCGGCCGCCCTCGCGGCGGTCGCCCGTACGGCCGCCGACGTGACGGCGCGAACGGAGCCGCCCGGCGCGGGGATCGGGCCGGTGCCGCGCACGCCGATCGTGGCGTGGCTGGCCGACCGCGGCGGGCCGTTCGGCGGGTTCAGCCAGTCGATGCTCCTCACCGTGCCGCCGCACCTGGGCGTGGACCGCCTCACCGCGGCGGTGCGGACGCTGCTGGACCACCATGACGCGCTGCGGATGCGGCTGCACCGGACGGACGGCGACGCGTGGTGGCTGGAGATGGCGCCGCCCGGGATCGTGGACGCGACGAGGTGCGTGAGCCGGGTCGAGGGGTACGACCGCGAGGCGATCGCGGCGCGGGCCGAGGCCGCCCGCCGGAGCCTCGATCCGGAGGCGGGGGCGATGGTCCGGGTCGTCTGGTTCGACGCCGGTGACGCGCCGGGCCGGCTGCTCCTGGTCCTGCACCACCTGGTCGTGGACGGGGTGTCCTGGCGGATCCTGCTGCCCGACCTGGTGCTCGCGCTGGAGGGCGTGGCCCTGGACCCGGTGCCGACCTCGTACCGGAGGTGGGCGCAGCGGCTGGCGGCCGCCGCCGGCCATCCACAGGTTGTGGACGAGCTCCCGCGCTGGATCGAACTCCTCGACGTCGCGGACCCGCCCCTCGGCGATCCCGGCGCGCGGGACGTCGCCGCGTACACCGGAGCGGATCTGCGGCGATTCACCGTGACCTTGCCGCGCGCGCAGGCCGAACCGCTGCTGACCACGGTCCCCGCCGCGTTCCACTGCGGCGTGAACGACGTCCTGCTCACCGGGCTCGCCCGCGCCGTCACCGCCTGGCGACGCGACCGCGGGCGGCCGTCCGACAACGGCGTACTGATCGACCTGGAGGGGCACGGGCGCGAGGACCCCGACGACCTCAGCGGTGAGACCGCGCCGGACGCGCGCGGCGGCGTCGACCTGACGCGGACGGTCGGCTGGTTCACCGCCCTGCACCCGGTACGGCTGGACCCCGGCACCGGCGACGCCGGGCAGGCGCTGAAGCGGGTGAAGGAGCAGCTGCGGGCGGTCCCGGCGGGCCTGACGTACGGGCTGCTGCGCCACCTGAACCCGCGAACCCGGCAGCGGCTCGCCGCCCTGCCCGCGCCGCAGATCGTCTTCAACTACCTCGGCCGGGTCGACACCGGGGACGGCGACTGGAGCCTGGCCCCGGAGTCCGACGTACTCGGACCCGGCCACGACCCGGACCTGCCGCTCGCCCACGGCCTGGAGATCGACGCCGTGACGCGAGACGGCGACCTGCAGGCCACCTGGGTCTGGCCCGGCGGTTGGCTGCCCGAGGACGCGGTCCGCGACCTGGCCGACCGCTGGTTCGCGGCGCTGCGGGACCTGGCCGACGCGGACGGCGGCGGGCACACGCCCTCGGACCTGACCCTCGTCGAGCTGGACCAGGACGAGATCGACGCGCTCGAGGACCTTTGGGAGCAGGATTGAACCGGTCGCAGATCGAGGACGTCTGGCCGCTGTCGCCGCTGCAGCACGGCCTGCTGTTCCACGCGCTCCTCGACGAGCAGGACGTCTACGCGGCCCAGGTCGTCCTCGACGTCGAAGGCGCCGTCGACGCGGACGCGCTGCGGAAGGCGGGCCAGGACCTGCTGCGCCGGCACCCGAACCTGCGCGCCGCGTTCCCCCACGACCGGGTGAAGAAGCCGGTGCAGGTCGTACCGCGCTCGGTGGAGCTGCCGTTCCGTGAGATCGAGGCGGCCGACGCGGCCGAGGCCGACCGGATCGCCGACGCCGACCGCGTCGCGCCCTTCGACCTGACTCGACCGCCGCTGATCCGCCTCACACTCGTACGGACCGGTCCGGAGCGCGCCCGGATCATCCTCACCCACCATCACATCCTGCTCGACGGCTGGTCGACGCCGCTCCTCGTCGCCGAGCTGCTCGCCCGCTACGCCGGGGCGCAGCCGCCGGCGACCACTCCCTACAAGCAGTACCTCGCCTGGCTGAAGCGACAGGACCAGGCGGCGGCGACCCGCGCCTGGACGGCCGCGCTCGACGGGGTCGAGGAGCCCACCCTCCTGCTGCCCGAGGCGGCGGGCCGAGCCCCCGTCCTCCCGTGCGCCGTGTCGGAGCAGTTGCCGGAGGAGCCGACCACCCGGCTCCGGCGACAGGCCCGCAGGCACGGCGTCACGGTCAACACGCTCGTCCAGGCCGCCTGGGGACTGCTGCTGGCGCGGCTGACCGGCCGGTCCGACGTTGTGTTCGGCCAGGTCGTCTCCGGACGCCCGCCGGAGCTCCCGGGCGTCGATCAGATGATCGGCCTGTTCGTGAACACGGTCCCCGTACGGCTCCGCGTCCGGGAGGACGAGACGCTCGCGGACCTGCTCACCCGCCTCCAGGCCGAACAGGCCGCGCTGCTCGACCACCGGCATCTCGGCCTCGCCGAGATCACCGGCCTGGCCGGTGGCGCGGGAGCCGGATCCGCGCTGTTCGACACCCTCACCGTGTTCGAGAACTACCCCTTCGACCCGTCCGCGATGGACGAACCGGTCGCGGGCCTCCGCCTCACCGGCGCGACCCAGCGGGACGCCACCCACTACCCGCTGACCCTGTACGTCGTCCCCGGCGACCGGCTGACGTTCCGCCTCGACCACCGGCCGGACGTCGTCGACGGGGACGCCGCCGCGACACTGCTCTCCCGGTTCCTGAAGCTGCTGCGCGCCATGGCCGAGACGCCCGACGTACCGGTCGGCGCGGTGGACGTCCTGCTGCCCGGCGAACGCCGGCGGGTGCTGGAGGAGTGGAACGCCACGGCGTGCCCGGTACCGGCGGTGACGCTGGCGGACCTGTTCGAGGCGCAGGCGGCCCGGACCCCGGACGCGGTCGCGCTCGTGTACGAGGGTGCCGGGCTGACCTACGCCGACTTCAACGCGCGGGCGAACCGGCTCGCGCACTACCTGACCGAGTGCGGCATCGGCCCGGAGAGCCGCGTCGCCCTGGCCCTGCCCCGCTCCCTGCAGCTGCCGGTCGCCATGTACGCGGTGATCAAGGCGGGAGCGGCGTACGTGCCGGTGGACCCCGACCACCCGGCCGACCGCATCGCGTACATGCTCGCCGACACCCGTCCGGCCGTGGTCGTCACGATGACCGGACTCGCGGGGCGGCTGCCGAGTGGGATGCCGCTGCTCGTCCTCGACGACCCGGCGGTGGCCGAGGAACTCGCCGGGTTCGCCGACACCGACCCGGCCCGTACGACGAGCCCGGACGGCGCCGCGTACGTCATCTACACGTCCGGTTCGACGGGTCGGCCGAAGGGCGTCGTCGTCCCGCACGCCGGCATCGTCAACCGGCTGCTGTGGATGCAGGCCGAGTACGGGCTCAGGCCCGGCGACCGCGTCGTGCAAAAGACCCCGGCGACGTTCGACGTGTCGGTCTGGGAATTCTTCTGGCCCCTGCAGACCGGCGCGGCACTCGTCATCGCCCGGCCCGGCGGGCATCGGGATCCGGGCTACCTGGCCGACCTGATCCAGCGTCATGGCGTCACGACGGCGCACTTCGTGCCGTCGATGCTGGCGGCCTTCCTCACCGACCCGGAGGCGGCGAACTGCACGGGCCTGCGGCGGGTGCTGTGCAGCGGGGAGGCGCTGTCACCCGAGCTGGCGGCACGTTTCCACGCCCTGCTTCCGGGGGTGGAACTGCACAACCTCTACGGGCCGACCGAGGCGTCCGTCGACGTCACCTCCTGGCGCCACCGGCCAGGGACGGGCAGCGTGCCGATCGGACACCCGGTCTGGAACACCCGCCTCTACGTCCTGGACACCGCACTGCGGCCCGTACCACCCGGCGTCCCCGGAGAGCTCTACCTCACCGGAGCCCAACTCGCACGCGGCTACCACGACCGGCCCGCACTCACCGCCGAACGATTCGTCGCCAACCCCTTCGGACCCGGACGCATGTACCGGACCGGAGACCTCGCACGCTGGAACCACCACGGCCAACTCGAATACCTCGGACGCACCGACCACCAGGTCAAAATCCGCGGCATCCGCATCGAACCCGGCGAAATCGAAACCGTCCTCGCCGGACATGAGGAGGTCGCCCACTGCGCCGTCGTCGCCCGGCCGTACGGCACGGACGGAGTCCGGTTGGTCGGGTACGTCGTGGCACGCGCGGCCGGCACCGATCCCGCCCGGCTGGTGGCGGACCTGCGGGCGCTCGCCGCCCGCAGCCTTCCCGAGGCCATGGTCCCGGCGGCCCTCCTGGTCCTCGACGAGCTCCCCCTGACCTCCAGCGGCAAGCTCGATCGCCGGGCCCTGCCCGAGCCGGAGTTCTCCGCCTCGTCCTCGCGGGCGCCCCGGACGGCGGCCGAAGAGATCCTGTGCGGGCTGTTCGCCGAGTTGCTGGGAGTGGACCGCGTCGGTCCGGACGACGACTTCTTCGCGCTCGGCGGTGACTCGCTCCTGGCGATCCGCATGGTCGGCCGGATCCGTGCGGTGCTCGACGTCGAGGTCGGCGTGCGCACCCTCTTCGACGCTCCGACCGCCGTCGCTCTGGCCGCACGGCTCGACGACGCACGCCACGGCTCACAGCCGGAGCTCGCACCCGTGCCGCGGCCGGATCGGGTTCCGCTGTCGTACGCGCAGCAGCGGTTGTGGTTCCTCGACCAGTTGGAGGGCCGCAGCGCGACGTACGCCATGCCGCTGGCGCTCCGGCTGACCGGGGAGATCGACGTCGACGCGCTCCGCTCCGCGCTGGCGGACGTGGTCGCGCGGCATGACGTGCTGCGGACGGTTTATCCACAGGTCGACGGCGAGCCCTGCCAGGTGGTCCGGGACGACGCACGGCCTGAGCTGCGGGTCGAGGAGGTCGATGACCTGGCGGCCGCTCTGGCCCGGGACGCGGCGCACGGGTTCGACCTGGCGACGGAGATCCCGGTCCGCGCCCGCCTGTACAGGACCGGCCCCGGCGAGCATGTGCTGCTGCTGGTGCTGCACCACATCGCCGCCGACGGATGGTCGTTCGCGCCGCTGGCCCGGGGCCTGATCACCGCGTACGCCGCCCGCGCCGAGGGACGGTCGCCCGCCTGGCGGCCGCTGCCGGTGCAGTACGCCGACTACGCGGTCTGGCAGCGGGAGCTCCTCGGGTCCGAGGACGACCCCGGCAGCCTCATCTCCCGCCAGGTCGCCTACTGGCGCGACACCCTCACCGGCCTGCCCGACCAGCTCGACCTGCCCACCGACCGGTCCCGGCCCGCGCAGGCCTCCTACCGGGGCGGGAGGGTTCCGGTGGACATCGATCCGGAGCTGCGCGCCGGGATCGCCGCGCTGGCCCGGAGCGCGCACTGCAGCGTCTTCATGGTGGTGCAGGCGGCCCTCGCCGCGTTGCTCACCCGGCTCGGAGCGGGCACCGACGTCCCGATCGGCACGCCCGTCGCCGGACGCACCGACCAGATGCTCGACGACCTGGTCGGCATGTTCGTCAACACGCTCGTCCTGCGCACCGACACCTCCGGCGACCCGACCTTCCGCGAGCTCGTCGCCCGCGTGCGAGACACCGGCCTGGCCGCCTACCAGCACCAGGATCTCCCCTTCGAACGCCTGGTGGAGATCCTCAACCCGCCGCGCAGCATGGCCCGCCACCCCCTCTTCCAGGTCATGCTCGCGTTCCAGAACAACCCGCGCGCCCGGCTCGCCCTCCCCGGCCTCACGGCCGAGCCCCTGCGCGCGGACACCGCGACGGCCAAGTTCGACCTGCACTTCGTGCTGGAGGACGGTGACGGGCTGAGCGGCGTGCTGGAGTACGCGACCGACCTGTTCGACGAGGCGACCGCCGAGACGATCGTCACGCGGTTCGTCCGGGTGCTCCGCGCGGTCGTCGCGGATCCGGGCGTCGCGCTGCGCGACATCGACGTCCTCGACGAGCGGGAACGGCATCGGGTCCTGGAGGAGTGGAACGCGACGGTCCGCCCGGTTCCCGAGGCCGCGCCCGTCGAGCTCTTCGAGGCGCAGGTCGCACGCACGCCGGACGCCCCGGCACTCGTCGCGGGCACGCTGGACGACCCGGCCACCCCGGTGACGTTCACCTACGCGCGGCTGAACGAGGAGGCGGACCGGCTGGCCCGTCACCTCGTCGTGGAGCACGGCGCCGGCCCCGAACGGCTCGTCGCCCTCGCCCTGCCGCGTACGGCCGAACTCCTCGTCGCGCTGCTCGCCGTGCACAAGACGGGCGCGGCCTACCTGCCGATCGACACCCGCTTCCCGGCCGACCGCATCGCGATGATGATCGAGGACGCCCGGCCCGTCGCGGCGGTGACCTGCGACACCACGGCGCACGTGCTCCCCGGCGACCTGAGCACGGTCCGGCTCCCGCTGCGGCCGGACGACCACCCGGCCGAACCCGTCGCCGCTCGCGCCCGGCGGCCCGGCCACCCGGCGTACGTGATCTACACGTCCGGGTCGACGGGGCGGCCGAAGGGCGTGGTCGTGCCGCACGGCGCCGTCACGAACCTCCTGGTCTCGATGGCCGAACAGGTTCCGCTCACGCCGGACGACACGCTCGTCGCGGTGACCACGGTCGGCTTCGACATCTCGGTGGTGGAGGTCTACCTGCCGCTGCTGACCGGGGCGCGGGTCCGGCTCGCGCGCGAGGAGGAGGTCACCGACCCGGCGCGGCTCGGCCGACTCCTCGCGGACGCGACCGTCATGCAGGCCACGCCGACCCTCTGGCAGGAGCTCACCGATCTTCCCGAGCTCGACGGGCTCCGGGCGCTCGTGGGCGGCGAGGCGCTGCCCACCGGGCTCGCCCGCGCGCTGCTCGACCGCGGCTGCGCGGTCCGCAACCTGTACGGCCCGACCGAGACGACGATCTGGTCCACCGGCACCGAGATCCACGAGGCCACGGCGGCGCGGCCGCCGATCGGACGGCCCCTCGCCAACACGCGGGTCTACATCCTGGACGACGCGCTGCGGCCCGTGCCGCCGGGCGTCCCCGGCGAGCTGTACATCGCCGGTTCCGGGCCGGCACGTGGTTACCTCGGCCGCCCGGACCTGACCGCCGAGCGGTTCGTGGCCGACCCGTACGGGCCCGGCCGCATGTACCGCACCGGCGACCTGGCCCGGCACCGCCCCGACGGGCGGATCGAGTACCTCGGCCGGGTCGACCACCAGGTGAAGGTCCGCGGGTTCCGCATCGAGCTGGGCGAGATCGAGGCCGTGCTCACCGCGCACGAGGCCGTCGCGCAGGCCGTCGCCGTCGTCCGGGAGGACCGGCCCGGCGACCGGCGCGTCACCGCGTACGTCGTCGGGGCGGTGGAACCGGCGGAGCTGCGGAAGTTCGCCGGGCAGAGCCTGCCGGACTCCATGCTGCCGTCCTCGATCACGGTCCTCGACGCGCTGCCGCTGACGCCCAACGGCAAGGTCGACCGCCGGGCCCTTCCGGCGCCGGAGGTGGAGTCGTCGTCGCGGGGGCCGCGCACGCCGGTCGAGGAGGTCCTGTGCGGCATCTTCGCCGAGGTGCTGGGAGCGTCGTCGGTCGGGGTGGACGACGGGTTCTTCGCGCTGGGCGGGGATTCGCTGCTGGCCACCCGGGTCGTCGCCCGCGTCCGGTCCGTGCTCGGCGTGGAGGTCCCGGTCCGGGCGCTGTTCGAGACGCCCACCGTCGCCGGCCTCGCCGAGGCGGCCGAAGGGGCGGACACGGCCCGGCCGCCGCTGACGCCCCGCCCGCGAACGGCCGGCGCACCGCCGCTGTCGTACGCGCAGCGTCGCCTCTGGTACCTGGCCCGGCTGGAGGGCCGCAGCGCGACGTACGCCATGCCGCTGGCGCTCCGCCTGACCGGCGACCTGGACGTCGACGCGCTCCGGGCGGCGCTGGCGGACGTGGTCGCGCGGCACGAGGCGCTGCGAACGATCTTCCCCGAGTCGGACGGCACCCCGTACCAGGTGATCCTGGAGGACGAGCGCCCTGAACTCCGGGTCGAGGAGGCCGATGACCTGGCGGCCGCTCTGACCCGGGACGCGGCGCACGGGTTCGACCTGGCGGCGGAGATCCCGGTCCGCGCCCGCCTGTACGCCGCCGGGCCCGGTGACCATGTGCTGCTGCTGGTGCTGCACCACATCGCCGCCGACGGATGGTCGTTCGCGCCCCTGGCCCGCGACCTGATCACCGCCTACGCCGCCCGCGCCGAGGGACGGTCGCCCGCCTGGGAACCGCTGCCCGTCCAGTACGCCGACTACGCGGTCTGGCAGCGCGGGCTCCTCGGGTCCGAGGACGACCCCGGCAGCCTCATCTCCCGCCAGGTGGCCTACTGGCGCGACGCCCTCACCGGCCTGCCCGACCAGCTCGACCTGCCCACCGACCGGCCGCGCCCCGCCCAGGCGTCCCACCGGGGCGGGCAGGTGCCCGTGCGACTCGACGCCGAGGGGGTCAGGGCGCTGGCCCGGCGGACGAACGCCAGCGTCTTCATGGTGGTGCAGGCGGCCCTGGCCGCGCTGCTCACCCGGCTCGGAGCGGGCACCGACGTCCCGATCGGCACGCCCGTCGCCGGACGCACCGACCAGGCCCTCGACGGCCTGGTCGGCATGTTCGTGAACACGCTCGTCCTGCGCACCGACACCTCCGGCGACCCGACCTTCCGCGAGTTGGTCACCCGCGTGCGGGACACGGACCTGGCCGCCTACCAGCACCAGGATCTGCCGTTCGACCGCCTCGTGGAGATCCTGGACCCGCCGCGCAGCATGGCCCGCCATCCCCTCTTCCAGGTCATGCTCGCCTTCCAGAACAACCCGTCGGCCGAACTGCACATCCCGGGCGGCGCCGCGGAGCCGCTGCCGCTGCACGCGGGGGTCGCCAAGTTCGACCTGACGCTGAGCCTGGAGGAGAGCCTCGACGGGGTCCTGGAGTACGCGACGGACCTGTTCGACGCGGCGACCGCCGAGGCCGTCGCCGCGCGGCTCGGCCGCCTGCTCACCGCCGTCGCCGCCGACCCCGACGCGCGCATCGGCGCGATCGACCTGATGGACGACTCCGAGCGCCGCCGGCTCCTGGCCGACTTCGACGGCACGGCCCGCGCGGTGCCGCCGATGACGCTGGCGGAGCTGTTCCGGACGCAGATGGCGTCGACGCCGGAGGCGACGGCGGTTGTCTTCGAGGGTGAGGAGCTGACGTACGCCGAGTTGGCCGCGCGCGCGGAGGAGCGCGCGGGGACGCTCACCGGGCTGGGCGCCGGGCCGGAGCGGATCGTGGCGATCGCGCTGCCCCGGTCCGTCGAGCTCGTCGTGACGATGCTGGCCGTCGCCATGACCGGTGCCGCGTACCTGCCGATCGACGTCACCCATCCGCCGGACCGCGTCGCGTCCATGCTGGACGACGCCCGCCCGGTCTGCGTGGTCACCGAGAACGGCGTCGAGCGGACCGACGGCCCGCCGTCCCCGGCCGCCGGCGGCGCGCGGGTCGACGGCGCGGCGTACGTGATCTACACATCCGGGTCGACGGGGCGGCCGAAGGGCGTCGTCGTCACGCACCGGGGGATCGCGAGCCTGGCCGCGACGCAGCGCGAACGTCTCGGGATCGGGCCGGGAAGCCGGGTGCTGCAGTTCGCGTCGCCGGGCTTCGACGCGGCGTTCTGGGAGCTGGTCGCGCTGCTGTCCGGGGCGACGCTCGTCCTCGCGCCGCCCGACCGGCTCGTCCCGGGCACGCCGCTGGCCGAGCTGGCCGCCGCGCAGCGGATCACGCACGCGACGCTGCCGCCCGCCGCGCTCCCGACCCTGGAGGGGCTGCCGCCGGGGCTGACCCTCGTCGTCGCCGGTGAGGCGTGCCCGCCCGAACTGGTGGAGCGCTGGTCGCGGGACCACCGGATGATCAACGCGTACGGGCCGACGGAGACGACGGTGGCCACCACGGTCGGCGCGCCGTTGTCCGGCCGGGTCACGCCGCCGATGGGCGCCCCTGTGGCGGGCACCCGCGTGTACGTGCTGGACGAGCGTCTGCGACCCGTGCCGCCCGGCGTGCCCGGCGAGCTGTACGCCGCCGGCCTCAGCCTGGCGCGCGGCTACCTCGGACGCCCGGGCCTCACGGCGGAGCGGTTCGTCGCGGACCCGTACGGCGCGCCGGGTGAGCGGATGTACCGGACCGGCGACCTCGTCCGCCACCGCGCCGACGGGCGGCTGGAGTACCTCGGCCGTACGGACCACCAGATCAAGATCCGGGGGTTCCGGGTGGAGCCGGGCGAGGTCGAGTCGGTGCTGGCCGGGCACGAGGGCGTGTCCCAGGCGGCCGTGGTCCTGCGGGAGGACTCGCCCGGCGGGCGGCGTCTCGTCGCGTACGTCGTGGGCGACGCCGACCCGGCCGGGCTGCGGGCGTTCGCCCGTGACCGGCTGCCGGAGTACATGGTCCCGGCGGCCGTCGTCCCGCTGCCCGCACTGCCGCTGACCACGAGTGGGAAGCTCGACCGCGCGGCGCTGCCGGCGCCGGAGTTCCGCGCGTCGGGCCGGGCACCGCGCACGCCGGAGGAGGAGCTGTTCTGCCGGCTGTTCGCCGAGGTCCTCGGCCTGGACGGGCCGGCCGGCGCCGACGACGGCTTTTTCGACCTGGGCGGGGACAGCATCGTGGCGATCCAGCTCGTCGCGCGGGCGCGGCGCGAGGGTCTCGTCCTCACGGCGCGGGAGGTGTTCCGGCACCGGACGCCGGGCGCGCTGGCGGCGGTGGCGCGGCCCGCCGGCCGGGACGGCGCGGAGCCGGAGCCCGAGGGCGCGGGGATCGGGCCGGTACCGCTCACCCCGATCATGAGCTGGTTCGCGGAGCTGGGCGGTTCGCTGCACCAGTCGGCGCTGCTGACCGTGCCGCCCGGGCTGGGCCTGGACCGGCTGACGCGGGCCGTCGAGACGCTCGTGGACCACCACGACGCGCTGCGCCTGCGGTTCGACGGGCGGCGGGCCGAGGTCACGCCGCGCGGCACGGGACGCCCGCACGTCTCCCGCGTCGAGGGCCTGGACGGCATCGCGGAGCAGGCGGAGGCGGCGCGGCGGGCCCTGGACCCGGCGGCCGGCGCGACGGTGCGCGTCGTCTGGTTCGACGCGGGCGACGCGCCCGGCCGGCTGCTGCTGACGCTGCACCACCTCGTCGTCGACGGCGTCTCCTGGCGGATCCTGCTCCCCGACCTCGTCCTCGCGCTGGAGGGGCATCCGCTCGACCCGGTTCCGACGTCGTTCGGCGGCTGGGCGCGGCGGCTCGTCGCCGCCGCGAACGATCCACAGCTTGTGGACGAACTCCCGCACTGGACCGCCCTGCGGGACGACCCCCCACTGGCCGCCCGGCCCCTGGACCCGGCGGTGGACACCGCCGAGACCGTACGGCACCTGCGCGCGAGCCTGCCGCCGGAGGTCACCGCACCGCTGCTGACGACCGTTCCGGCGGCCTTCCACGGCACCGTGAACGACGTCCTGCTCACCGCGCTCGCGCTCGCCGTGCGCCGCCGGCGCGGCCGGGAGAGCGTGCTCGTCGACCTGGAGGGCCACGGCCGCGCCGACCTAGGCCCGGACCTGTCCCGCACGGTCGGGTGGTTCACGAGCCTGTACCCGGTGCGGCTGGCCCCCGGTACCGACGACCCGGGCCGCGCGCTGAAGCGGGTCAAGGAGCAGCTGCGCGCCGTTCCCGGCGAGGGCCTCGGGTACGGGCTGCTGCGGTACCTCACCCCGGCGACGCGCGGCACGCTCACGGTGACCCCGCAGCTCGGCTTCAACTACCAGGGCCGGGTGAATCCCGGCCAGGGCGAGTGGTCCACCGCGCCGGAGTCCGGCCTGCTCGGCATGGGCCACGGGCCGGGCACGCCGCTGCCGCACGGCATCGACGTCAACGCGGTCGTCCACGACCTGCCCGACGGCCCGCACCTGCTGGTGACCTGGTCGTACGCGTCCGGTCTGTACGAGGAGGACGACGTGCGGGAGCTCGCCGACGCGTGGTCGGCGGCGCTGCGGGAGCTGGCGGTCACCGAGGACGGCGGGCACACGCCGTCCGACATCTCCCTGGTCGACCTCGGCCAGGATGAGATCGACGAGTTCGAGGCGGAGCTGGAGGACCTGTGACCACCGGACGCGGGCGGCGGGAGGATCTGTGACGACCGGACGCGGGCGGCTGGAGGACGTCCTGCCGCTGTCCCCGCTCCAGCAGGGGCTGTACTTCCACGCCGTGCTGGACGACCGGGACCTGTACGCGACGCAGCTCGTGCTCGACCTGGAGGGCCCCCTGGACGTCGTCGCGCTGAAGCGCGCCGCGTCCGCGCTGCTCGCCCGGCACGCGAACCTGCGCTGCGGCTTCCGGCAGCGCAAGAACGGCGAACCGGTCCAGCTCGTCCACCGCGAGGTCGCCCTGCCCTGGGAGGAGGCGACCGGCGAGCCCGGCGCCGTCGCCGAGCGGGAGCGCGCCCGGCCGTTCGACCTGGCGCGGCCGCCGCTGCTGCGGTTCACGCTGGTCCCCGGCGGGCCGGAGCGTAACCGGCTCATCGTCACGAGCCACCACATCCTCCTGGACGGCTGGTCGATGCCGGTCCTCGCGGAGGAGTTCTTCACGCTGTACCTCGGCGGCGCGCTCCCTCCGGTCACGCCGTACAAGCGGTACCTGGAGTGGCTGGCCGGCCGGGACCGTACGGCGGCCCGCGAGGCGTGGGCGAAGGCCCTCGACGGCGTCGAGGAGCCCACGCTGGTCGCGCCCGCGACGGCGGCCGGGCCGCCGATGCCGCCGCGCCGGGTCACCACCGAGGTCGCGCTGGACCTGTCGGCGGTCCGGCGGCACGGGCTCACCCCCAACACGCTCGTCCAGGGCGCGTGGGGGCTGCTGCTGTCCCGGCTGACCGGCCGCGACGACGTCGTGTTCGGGGCGGCGGTGTCCGGCCGTCCCCCGGAGATCCCCGGCGTCGAGCGGATGGTCGGGCTGTTCGTCAACACGGTCCCGGTCCGGGTGCGGATCGACGAGGAGCGGTCCGTCGCGGCCCTGCTCACGCGGCTGCAGGACGAGCAGGCCGAGCTGTTCCCGCACCAGCACGCCGGGCTGACCGAGATCAGCCGGACGCCGCTGTTCGACACGATGACCGCGTTCGAGAATTATCCCCAGCCTGGGGATACCGCGCTCGGCGACGTACGACTGACCCGCGTGGATCTCTTCGACGCGACGCACTACCCCCTCGCCCTGGTCGCCGCGCCGCTCGGCGGCGACCGGCTGTGGCTGCGGCTCGACCACCGGCCCGACGTGTACGACGACGCGGAGGCCGCGCTGCTGCTCGCCCGCGTCGAGCGGCTGCTGCGCGCGATGGCCGCGCGCCCCGACGCCCCCGTCGGCGACCTGGACATTCTGCTGCCCGGCGAACGCGACCGGATCCTGGGCGACTGGGCCGCCGGGCCGCCCGCCGCGCCGCCCCGTACGCTGCCGGAGCTGGTCGGGACCTGGGTCGGGCGCACGCCCGACGCCCCGGCCGTGACCTCCAGGGACACGACGCTCACGTACGCGGAGCTGTGGGCGCGGGCCGGTGCGCTCGCCGAGGAGCTGACCGCGCTGGGCGTCGGCCCGGAGACGATCGTGGCGATCGCGCTGCCCCGGTCGGTGGACTTCGTCGTCTCGGCCCTGGGCGTGAGCCGGGCGGGCGGCGCGTACCTGCCGATCGACCCCGGCCATCCGCCGGACCGCGTCGCGTTCATGCTGGATGACGCCCGGCCCGCCTGCGTGATCGCCCGACCCGGCGTGCCGCTTCCGTACGACGGGCCGCGCCTGTCCCCGCCGGCGGCCGGGCGCGACGTCCGCACGCGGCCCGTCCGGCCGGAGAACGCGGCGTACGTCATCCACACCTCCGGGTCGACCGGGCGGCCGAAGGGCGTGGTCGTCTCGCACGCGGGCCTGGCGAGCCTCGCCGCGACCGAGATCGAGGGGTTCGGCCTCGCGCCGGGCGACCGTACGCTGCACTTCGCCTCGCCGAGCTTCGACGCCTCGGTGTTCGAGCTGCTCATGGGGCTCGCGTCGGGCGGGACGGTGACGATCGTGCCCCCGGACGTGTACGGCGGCGAGGCGCTCCGCGACGTGCTCCGGGAGGTGACGCACGGCTTCGTCGCCCCGGCCGTGCTCGCGGGCGTCGACGCCGACGGCCTGGCGCACCCGCGCACCCTCGTCGTCGGCGGCGAGTCCTGCCCGCCCGGCCTCGTCGAACGCTGGGCGCCCGGCCGCCGGATGATCAACGCGTACGGGCCGACGGAGACCACCGTGGCCGCGACGATGAGCGCGCCGCTCACCGGCGACGCCACGACGATCGGCCTGCCGATCACCGGCGCGCGGGTGTACGTGCTCGACGGGCGGCTGCGGCCCGTCCCGCCCGGCGTGCCCGGTGAGCTGTACGTCGCCGGGATCGGCCTGGCCCGCGGCTACCTGAACCGGCCCGCACTGACCGCCGAGCGCTTCGTCGCCGACCCGTTCGGGCCGGGCCGGATGTACCGGACCGGGGACCTCGTCCGGCGCCGGGCCGACGGCCGCCTGGAGTACCTCGGCCGTACGGACACGCAGGTCAAGGTGCGCGGCTTCCGAATCGAGCCGGGCGAGATCGAGGCGGTGCTCGCCGAGCAGGACGGCGTCGGGCGGGCCGCCGTCGTCGTCCGCGAGGACCGGCCGGGCGACCGGCGCCTCGTCGCGTACGTCACCGGCGACGCCGACCCGGCCGAGCTGAGGCGGGCGGCGGCGCGAACCCTCCCCGGCCACCTGGTCCCCTCCGCCGTCGTCGTCCTGGACGCCCTCCCGCTCAGCCCGAGCGGCAAGCTCGACCGCGCGGCGCTGCCCGCGCCGGAGCTATCCGTGGCCTCCCGCCCGCCGCTGGGGCCGCTGGAGGAGGTCCTGTGCGGCCTGTTCGCCGAGGTCCTGGGCCTGGACCGGGTCGGCGTCGAGGACGGGTTCTTCGAGCTCGGCGGCGACTCCCTGCTCGCCACTCGCCTGGCCGGCCGGGTCCGCGCCGAGCTGGGCGCCGACCTGCCGGTCCGCACCGTGTTCGAGGCGCCGACCGTCGCGGCGCTCGCCCTCCGCCTCGACGCGGCGCCCGCCGGCGGGACCGCGCCGCTCGACGTGCTCCTGCCGCTGCGCGCGCGGGGCGACCGGCCGCCGCTGTTCTGCGTGCACCCCGCCGTCGGGGTGGCCTGGTCGTACGCCGGGCTGCTGCGCCACCTGCCGGACCGGCCGGTGTACGGCCTGCAGGCCCGCGGCATCGCCCGCGACGAGGACCTGCCCGGATCGATGGAGGACATGGCCGCCGACTACGTCGCCGTCATCCGCGGCGTCCAGCCCCACGGCCCGTACCACCTGCTGGGCTGGTCGCTCGGCGGCCTGATCGCACACGCCATGGCCGTACGGCTGCGGGCCGACGGCGAACAGGTCGCCCTCCTCGCGCTCATGGACGCCTACCCCCTCGACGGGGACCCGGACGCCGAGGTGCCGCTCCCCGACCTGCTCCGCGACCTCGGGTTCGCGGTGCCCGAGGACGTGACTGCGGAGGACGTCGCCGGTCTCCTGGAGGGCAGCGCGCTCGGCGGGATCGACGTCCACCGCCTGGAGGGCCTCTACCGCGCCTACCTGAACGCCCTGCGCAACGGGCGGAGGTTCGTGCCCGGGCGGTTCGACGGGGACCTGCTGCTGTTCATCGCCACGCGCAACACCGAGGCGCCGCCCGCCGACGTGTGGGCGCCCTACGCCGCCCGCGTCGAGCCGTACACGGTCGACTGCGCGCACACCGAGATGGCCGATCCCGGCCCACTGGCCCACATCGCCGCCAAGTTGAAGGAGAGTCTGGTTCCATGACCAACCCGTTCGAAGACCCCGACGGCCGCTACCTCGTCCTCGTCAACGAGGAGGGGCAGCACTCCCTGTGGCCGACGTTCGCCGACGTCCCCGCGGGATGGACCGTCGCACACGGCGAGGACACCCGGCAGGCGTGCCTCGACTACGTCAACGAGCACTGGACCGACATGCGCCCGAAGAGCCTGATCGCGGCCATGGAACAACACGAGAGGGGCTGACGTGCCGGGCTGGATCCGCACCTTCCAGGCCCGGCCCGCCGCGGCCACGCGGCTGATCTGCTTCCCCCACGCCGGCGGGTCGGCGGCGTTCTACCGGCCGTGGGCCCTGGCGGCCACGGAGCTCGACGTCCGCATCGCGGAGTACCCCGGCCGGGCGGACCGGCTGTTCGAGCCCCTGGTCGACGACGCGGTCGAGGTCGCCCGCGCCGTCACGGAGGCGCTGCTGCCGCTGCTGGACCGGCCGGTCGCGCTGTTCGGGCACAGCATGGGAGCGACCATCGCGTACGAGACGGCCCGCCTGCTGGCCGCGCGCGGCACCCCGCCGGCGCACCTGTTCGTCTCCGCCTCCCGCGCCCCCGACGACCGCCCGGTCAAACCGGCCGAGGAGGTCATCCACGACAAGGACGACGACGTCCTCGTCGCCGAGTTGGTCCGGCTCGGCGGGACGGACGCACAGGCCCTCGCCGACCCGCAACTGCGCGAACTCGTCCTCCCGTACATCCGGAGCGACTTCCGGCTGCTGGAGGGCTACCGGCACGCGCCCGGCCCGCCCCTCGACGTCCCGATCACCGCCTTCACCGCGGACGCCGACCCGGTCGTCACGCCCGCGCAGGCCGAACGCTGGGCGGAGGTCACCACCGGCGCGTTCGCGCTGCAGGTCTACCCCGGCGACCACTTCTACCTGCTCCCGCACGGGGACGCGCTGCTGGCGGCGATCCAGGAACGCGTCGCCGGCCGGTCCGCACCGTCGCCCTCCAGGGAGAGGGGTCGCGCCCATGGCTGATCCGGTGCGGCTGCGCCCGGTCGAGGAGGACGACCTGCAGATCCTGGAGGACCTGACCCAGGACCCGGAGAAGGCGGGGACGTTCGCGCGGTTCGGGTGGTTCGACCCGGGGCGCTACCGGCGGCGGTGGGCCGAGAGCGGTCTGATCGGCGACGACGGCGGGACGCTGATGGTCGTACGGGGCGAGGAGCGGCTGGGCTTCGTGGCCTGGCGCCGCCGGCAGACGACGCCGGCGGCCCACTGCTGGAGCATGGGCATCGCGCTGCTGCCCGAGGCCCGCGGCCACGGGTACGGCACGGAGGCGCACCGGCTGCTCGCGCGCTACCTCTTCGCCCACACCACGGTCCACCGGATCGAGGCGGACACCGAGGTGGAGAACATCGCCGAGCAGCGGGCGCTGGAGAAGGCGGGCTTCTCCCGCGAGGGCGTCATGCGCGGCATCGGCTGGCGCGACGGCGCCTGGCGAGACGGCGTGACCTACAGCCTGCTGCGGACCGACCCGCCGGTCTGACTGCGCCGATCGGCGGGATCAGGCCCGGCGGGTCAGGTGAAGTTGACGCCGTCCGTGATGGGCTGGATGGTGCCGAGGACGATGGAGTCGCAGATCGGCGGCTTCTGGCCGCTGTCCCCGGAGTACGTGAGCGGGATCCAGGAACTGTTCCAGGCGACACCGAGACCGGAGGTGACCCCGCCGCAGTCCGGGCCGGTGTGCCACTTCATTCCCGCGAACACCGAGTTCCCGGCGCGCAGCGCGATCGTCCTCCCCCTGCCGGGGTAGTTCTGGCGCGTCGCCGGCAACGGCCGATAGTCCGGCCCGCCCGCGCCGATCGGCGCCCACCCGGCCGGGATCAGGCACTGGTGATTCGACCGGTTGGTCAGAATCAGCATGCCGATGCCCTTCTCCTCGGAGTTCGAGTTCTGCACCTGAAGATCGGCGCGAAGCTCGGCGGCCATGCAGGTCGGCATGGTCCCGCTGTTCGAGGCCGTCGTCGTGTGACCCGTCGTACCTCCCGCGTTCCCACCACTGCTCCCCGTGGACGAGGCCGACGACGACGCGGTCGGGCTGGACGACGGCTGCTCCGCGTCGAAGGGGGGCTTCGGCTTGTCCCCGCCGACATTGCACCCGGTGACGGAGAGGGCGACCAGACCGCCTCCGCAGGCGAGAACAACGGCGGAACGCAGGCGCTTGAGCTTCATTCGTGAGCCTCCCAGCGGAATCAGATCCGGAACACTGAAGGAGATGCCCGCGCCCCGGCGAGAGTTCGCCGTGACATCCCGGCTGATCAGCGGAAACGCGGTGATCGTCTTCACACGAACTTCGTACGCGTCCGTGCCGTCCGCGCGCGAAAGCGTCACGCTTCGCTCACGGTGCCATCTTTTCCGTGATCGTCGGCGTCTCATCTGTCGCGAAGGGCATCCGATCCCGCCGAAAGGAACGCCATGGCGGACAACAACGGGAACGACCAGGTCGCACTGTTCATCGACCTGGAGAATCTGTCGATCAACGCGAAGACGACGCTTCCCGGCCAGGTGACGAACCCGGTGCCGTACAAAGTGCTGGAAGGGCTGTGCCGCCGCTACGGGCACGCGTCGATCCGGCGAGCGTACGCCGACTGGTCGAAACCGGAGTTCGCGCGGTTCCTCAAGGATCTGGACCTCAACGGAATCGACCCGATCCAGGTCGTACGCCTCGGCGCGCAGCAGAAGAACGCGGTCGACATCCACATGTCGGTGGACGTGATGGAGGTGCTGTTCACCCGGCCCGAGGTGACGACGTTCCTGCTGGCCACCGGGGACAGCGACTACGCGCCGCTGGTGAAGAAACTGCGCGGCTTCGGCAAGCACATCGTCGGCATCGGCACCGAGGCCAGCGCGAGCAACCGCCTGATCGCCAACTGCTCGGAGTACAAGTACTGGGGCACGCTGGTCGCGGAGGTCGACCCGGTGGCCCGCGCGACCATCGGCGACACCTTTCCGATCGCCGAGGCGAAACGGCTCGTCCTGTCCGCGTTAGAAGAGAGCGCGACGCCCGAGGCGAAGGGCGCCTGGCTCAAGTCGAAGATGCGCACCCTGGACCCGTCCTTCGACGAGAAGAACTACGAATGCCGCAGCTTCCGCGAGTTCCTCGGCCGCCTGGAGGGCGTCGTGACGGTCACGACCTCCAGCCACGGCGACATGATCGTCACTCCCGTCACCCGCAAATGAGGCTGCAGCCGGGTCGGTCTTCGCGCTCTGCGCTGTGCCGTCAGGAGGGACAAGTCCCTCCTGACGGCACAGCCCGGATCGCAAGACATCGCCGATCGCGTGTTCAGCCGGCGATCTGTTCTCCGACCTCCACGACGCAGGGATGCGTTGGCCACTTGGCGGCCATGCGCGCGTGTACGCGAGCGATTTCTCCGAGGGTCCTGGTGCCTCCGGTCACCGAGACGATCGCGTGGGCGTGCCGCAACCCCGCCGACGCGGCGTCGGGTTCGCCTCCGGCGGCGAAGGCCGCAGCGGCTCGGACGCGATACCAGGCGACCCACTCGGAGTCGCGTACGGCAGGAGCCAAAGCCTCGATGGCGTCCGAGATCGTATCGGCCGCCCGGATGGAGGCGGTCGAGCCGTCCGCCAGGTAGGACAGGATCAGGCCCCGCTGCATCCGGAGGTATTCCGGCCCGTAGAAGTAGAGGGAGTCCGGGTCGTCACCGGATGTCCTGCCGGCAAGGACCTCTTCGGCCTCACCAATGGCCTCGATCGCGCTCTTCTTGTCGCCCATGATCGCGAGTGCGCGGCCTCGTTGCTGGATGGCGACGGTCCGGGTTCCGGTGGCCGTGGCCGTCCTGGCCGCTGCTTCCGAGAGGGCGGCCATCGAGCCGATATCACCCGTTACCCATGCCAGGTGACCTTGCATGGAAAGGGCGGTGGCCGCCAGGTCCTCCTTGCCTGCCTGAATGCCGAGCCGTAGCGCCTGGTCGTACAAGGCGCCAGCGGCGTCGTGATGACCGGTGGCGGTATGGAGCCAACCATTGAACTGCGAGGCTTCAGACGCGGTGGCGGCCAGATCGTCGGCCAGAGAACCACGTGCCTCCCGGAGGATCCGAACGGTGAGCTTGAGTTGCTCCCCCGCCGGTTCGATGATCGCCGCAGACCCGATCATGTCCTCGATACGGCGCTGACCTGCGAGAGTCCCGCTCAGATCGGCGACGACGGCAGCATCGACGCGTGATGGGCGGCGCGCGGATCGGATCAACCGATCATTATCGTCAGGGGTCCGCTCTCGGTGGTCGCCCTTCCCGATCACGGCCGAAACCTCGCCGCGGCGGACCGCCCTTGTGATCGATGCGGCCTCCTCCAACATGCTCAACTCGGCACCGAGCGCGATGGCTAAAGCGGGGAGATGAACGGTGGGGATACGCCCACCGCGTTCATAGCGCGAAATGTCCCAACGCGTCAGATTGCCTCCTGAGATGCCGTTGACCCGTTCCGCCAAATCGGCCTGGGACAACCGCATTTCGGCGCGTAGACGCGCGAGAAGCAGGGCGATCGGGAGTCGCGTTCGCTCATTCATACGACGGCCTCCGTCAGGGGCTGTGGGCCTGTCGGCGGCCCACGGTCGGGGCTCCTCCCATCATGCCGCAGCGCGCGTGAAATGGGACGCACAGTCACCGACTCAGCACATACGGCAAGGAGGTCGCGCATGGAAAGGGAGACTCACCCCTACAGAACGTGGAGCCACGTCCAGAAGGTCGATCGGCTGACCGAGCTATGCCGGGAGCTGATCAAGCGCGGAATCCGGGTCGAGATGAGCGACGCGCGTCCGGCCTTGTCGGCGCGGTTCAGCCTGACAACGCCTCGCTTGTCGGTCCAGATGGTCGATGGTGCGTTCGTGTGGCGGCGCGACGACACGGACCGGCATGCGGCCGACGATGTGCCCGGGGCGGCACACCGGATCGCCGACTTTCTCAAGGCACGTGACGGGAGCGGCGCGTCATGACGGAGGCGACTGCGGCGGGCCGGCGCGTTCCCTCGTCGACCGTTCGGGGAGGTACGTCCCGCCGGTCCTACAGCGGCTCTTGGATGAACCCCGATCCTGCCTGGGTGATCTCACAGCGGTTCCCGGGTCTCATCTTCTGGTTCGGCCGGAGCACCAGATCATGGTGGGCGGTGGTGCGGGTTCCGGCCGGGTGGCGGCTGGTCGAGGCGGCCGACACCGACCAGCTCACCCGAGCGGTACTGGAAGCGCGCACCTGACCGTGGCCTCGGGCGACATGATCCGGGGACTCATCTGCGCGCCGACCTTCCAGCGAAGGCGGACCCCGAGTCGGCCGCCACTGCGGCCTCCTTGCCGTCGCAGCTGACCCGATCTCGTCCCACTTGTGCGCTCTGCGCCGTCAACACCGACGGCAAGCATCAGTACGTCGACTCGCGAGCCGCAGGTCAACGGTCATGGTCCAAGTCCGATCGGAAGGTCAGAGACGGGTCGTCGCGTTTGTCGGAGGGGGTGATTAGCATCCGCGGATGACTGCTGATCAGGATGGTCAACGCTTTCCGACGCCGGATGAGGAAGTGCGGTTCTGGGGCCTGCTTGAAGCCGCGTGGGAACCGTTGGGTGACGACGTCGATCAGGCGCGGCGGGCATTGGCGAGCCGCGTGCCGGACGATGATGGTGACTCCGCGCTCGTCTCCATCATCGATGGTGCCTTCGAGAATTTCCTGCGCAACCTCACGGAGCAGAGCCGGGAACTATCAGCGGCAGAGCTGACCGAACTTGATCGAGTCCTTGAGCGAAAGCTCTATGACATCGACCGCGCAGACATCCAAGCGGTCACCGACGGCTCCGACGACGGCTTCTTGTATGCCCGAGGCTTCATCGTCGCACTCGGTCCTGCCTACTACGCCGCGGTGGTCCGCAATCCTGAAATGGCTGTGCTTGATGCGGACTGTGAGGAGATGTGCTATTTCTTTGCCCACCTGCACCACCAGCGGTTCGGTGGCTTCCCGCAGACCGGTTCGGGAATCACGCGAGAATCGTGTTCGAATCCCGCCGGCTGGCACTTCTGACCCCATCCTCGGCATCTCGCGAGCACCGGTGATCGCCGGCCACCGAGTTGTGAGTGCCGAAAACGTCAGGACGGCAGCACGGTTGGCCACGCTGGGAGCCTCCCGGGCGCTGCGATGATGGCGGCATGTCCGAACCGGCGAGCGCCGGCCCCGCACCGGTCGAGGCCCTCGTTGTGATCGATATGCAGAAGGGCTTCCTCGCAGGAGATGCGGCGGTCGCGGGAGCCGACCGGCTGATCGCTAACGTCTCCGACCTGCTTCTCCGGGCTCGCCAGGCCCAGGCCCTCGTGATCCATCTGCAGAACGACGGCTCGGCGGGGGCGGTCGACGAGCCCGGCCGGCCTGGCTGGGAGCTCTGCCTCACCGGCGTGGATGAGGCCGTCGTCCGCAAGACCTCGGACGACGGCTTCGCCCATACGCCCCTCGGCGCACTCCTCGAGCGGCGCCGGGTGCGGCGCATCGCCATCGGCGGCCTGCTCTCGGAGATGTGCGTGAGCGCCACCGCCCGCACCGCTCTGGCCCGGGGCTTCTCCGTCGTACTGCCGCGTGACGCTCACTCCACCTACCCACTCGACGACATACCGGCGCACGTCGTCGCACGGGTCGCCGAACACAGCCTCGGCGACGAAGTGGAGCTCGTCGGCACCTCCGCCGCCGTGGACTTCGTCGCGCCGCCCGCCTGACCGATTCGGCGTAAATCCGGCCGGTCCACCGCAAAGGCGTATCAACCGCCACCACAGGCCGCCGGCGTCACGCGCCCCGGCGGTGCGGGGCGGCGGGGGTCAGACGCGCTTGGCGCCGATGGCGGCCATGATCTTGGGCCAGGCGGTGTGCATCTCGCGCTTCCAGGCGGGCCAGGAGTGCCGGCCGTCGCCGTAGATGTGCGAGGTGATCGGAACGTGGAGCTCCTGGGCCTTCTGCAGGAACGTCACGTTCGTGGCGCCGACCATCCGCTCGCTGAGCAGGCCGATGTCCCAGGGCGCGGTCTTGGGATTGTCGCCGGGGCCGGGCTTGCCGGTCGTACCCGACGAGATGTAGACACCCGTGCCCTTGAGCCGCTGGATGAGGTACAGCGGGTCGTGCTGGCGCCAGTTCACGTCGTCCAGGCCCGGCACGCCCCAGATGCGGAACGGGTCCGTGCCGTCGTTAGCGCCGACGATCGTGAACATCAGCAGCGCGGGCACGCCCGGCGACCGGATCGACAGCACGCCGCTGTACGAGGCGGCGTACCGGTACAGGCCCGGGTAGCGCTCGGCGTACGTGATGGCGCCCTCGCCGCCGGAGGAGTTGCCCATGACGGCGCGCGCGGTCCCGGCGTGGTAGGCACGCTCCACGATCTCGCGGACCTCCGTGGTGTGGAAGGTCTCCCACTGGGGGGTGCCGTACTTGCCGTAGTTGTACCAGTTCGTATATGAGCCGTTCACGCCGCCTTCCGGCATGACGACCATGACGTTGTACTTGTACGCGTAGGTCTCGATGTCGGTGCTGCGGGTCCACGACTGGTAGTGGTCGCGGCCGCCGTGCAGGGCGTACAGCACCGGGTACCGCTTGGTCGTCGAGGTCTTCCAGCCCTTCGGCACCAGGATCCGCACCTTGACCGACTCGCCGAGCGCGACCGACTTCACCGTCAGGTCGACCTCGTGACTGGTGAGCCACTTCTGCGAGGTGACGCGCGCCCCGTCGCTCGCCTTGGCGGTCGTCGGCACCTTGTTGCTCGGCTTGCTCGCCGCGTCGGCGGGCGACGCGCCCGCCATGGCGACGGCCAGGGCCGCACCCATGGTCGACGCGATGGCGCGGCGGAGCGGAGTTCCTGGCATGCTCAATCCTCCGGTGTCTTCCAGTGCCACCCGGGGCCGTCCGGGTTGGGAACGATCTCTCGCTGGGGACGGGGGGCGCTCGGGCCGCCTTCCGCCTCCTCGCGTGTCTCGCGGGACGCCAGGGGCCGGCCGTTGACGGCGGCGACCCGGCGCAGGACCTCGTCGGCGAACGTCGGCGCGCCCGCGTTCTCGGACTCGTCGGTGAGCGTCGGCTCGCCCATGCTCTCGAGCTCTTCGGCGAGCGTCGACTCGCCGGTGCTCTCGGGCTCGTCGGCGGCGGACGGCTCGGGGAAGGCCGGGGGCTGCGGGACGGGCCGCAGCGCCCTCCGTTCCGCCCTCAGTTCGGCCAGCCGCTGCGACTGCCGCCGCGCCCTGGGCGCGGGGGCCGCCGCGACGAGCGCGGGCTCCAGAGGCTGGGTCCCGTCCGGGGCCGGTGCGTCCTCCTCGGCCGCAACCCGCTCCACGACAGGCGGCTCCCCCGAAGCATCCTCCGCGGCCGGCGGCTCCTTCGCGGCGCTCTCCGCGGCCGGTGGGGGCCCCTCCTCGGCCTCGTGTTCGCCGAGGTCGATGCGGGAGTGGAGGGCGCGCAGGGGGCGGGGCAGCCACCAGTTCGCCGGGCCGAGGAAGCGCATCGTCGCCGGGACGAGCAGCATCCGGACCAGCGAGGCGTCGACGACGATCGCCACGAACATCCCGACGCCGATGAGCTTGACCAGGGTGATCTCCGCCGTGGAGAACACCGCGATCACCACGAGGAACAGCACCGCGGCGCTGGAGATGATGCCGCCCGTACGCTGCAGGCCGATGGCGACGGACCGGGCGTTGTCCCCCGTACGGTCCCACTCCTCGCGGACCCGGCTGAGCAGGAACACCTCGTAGTCCATCGACAGCCCGAAGACCGTGAGCAGGACGAGGATGATGGTCGTCGGCTCGGTCGTGCCGGTCGGGGTGAAGCGCAGCAGGCCCGCGAGGTGGCCGTCCTGGAAGCCCCACACGATCGCGCCGAACGACGCGCCGAGGGACAGCAGGTTCATGGCGACGGCCTTGAGCGGCAGCACGATCGACCCGAACGCCATGAACAGCAGCAGGAACGTGACCAGCCCGATCACCGCGCCGACCATGGGCAGGCCACGCCGGAGGCTGTCCATCATGTCCATCTGGGCGGCCGTGGAGCCGCCCACGTCGGCGTACAGGGCCTCGCCCTGCGGCGGGACGGCGCGGATGCGGCGGACGAGGTCACGGGCCTGGTCGCTCATCGCGGCGTACCGGTGGCGGACCGAGATGCGCACCGCGGCGTACTTGTCGGCGTACCCCGTGATCTCCACGCTGGTGACGCCGGGCAGGTGCCGCAGCCGGTCCTCGTAGTCGGTGATGAAGGACGGCACCGGCCGCTTCTTCGACGGCACGAAGTTCTTCGGGATGAGGTCGCCGGACAGGACGACGTCGATCGGGTCCTTCGAGCCGGTCGGGAACTCCCGCTGGAACGCCTCGTACAGCCGGCGGTTCGGGCTGCTCGTGGGCAGCACGCGCACGTCGGTCGAGCCGAAGCGCACGTGCAGGAACGGCGTGGTCAGCACGCCGAGGATCGCCATGACGCCGACGAAGAACAGGATCGGGTGGCGCATGACGCTGGTCGCCAGGCGGTACCACGGGCCGCTGTCCCGCCGGACCCCGCGGGACCGGCGGCGCCAGGGCATCCGGCCGAACTCCACGCGGGGGCCGAGCAGGGCGAGCAGCGCGGGCAGCAGGACCAGCGCGCCGACGATCGCGACGGCGACGACCGCCATGCCGCCGAGGCCGACCGAGCGCAGGAACATCTGCGGGAACAGCAGCAGGCCGCTGAGCGCCGTCGTCACCGTGATGCCGGAGAACGCGATCGTGCGGCCCGCGGTCGCCATCGTGTTCGCCAGGGCCGTCGGCCGGTCGGCGCCGCGCGCCAGCTCCTCCCGGAACCGGTTGACGATGAACAGCGAGTAGTCGATCGCCAGGCCGAGGCCCATCATCGTGATGACCTCGGCGCTGAAGGACGAGACGTCGGTGACCATCGTCAGCAGCCGAAGGACGGTGAACGCCCCGACGATGGAGAACGCCCCGACGACGAGCGGCAGCCAGAACGCCCCCAGGCTGCCGAACACCAGCAGCATCAGGACCAGCAGCACCGGGAAGGAGATCGTCTCCGCGCGGGCCAGGTCGCCCTGCGTCTGGGTGTTGAACTCCTTGGCCAGCGGCACGCCCCCGCCGACCCGTACGCTCAGGCCCGGCGCGCCGAACAGGTCCTCGATGGCGTCGTACGACGCGGCCTTGGCCGAGTCGTCGCCGGCGAGCTGCACGGCGGCGAACGTCGCGTGCCGGTCCTTGGACGCGAGCTCGGCGACGCGCGGCGTCTGGCTCCAGTACGTCAGGACGCCCCGGATCCGGTTCTGCGGCAGGCGGGCGAGCGTCGTGGTGACGGCGCCGCGGAAGCGCGGGTCGTCGATGGTCAGCCGGTCGCTGCGGTAGATGACGAAGACGTCGGGCGTGGAGTTGCTGAAGTACTGCGCGGACAGCTTGGCGACGAGCGAGGACGAGGAGTGCGGGTCGTCGAAGCCGCCGCTCTTGAGCCGCGCGACCGCGCCCGATCCCCACATGCCGGACAGGACCGCGAACGCCAGGCACAGGGCGAGACAGCTCAGCCGTCGTCGATGGACGAGACGTCCCAGACCGGCGAACATCGCTGCCCTTCGTCTACCGGATCACGGGCAGCGTCCCGGCGAGGTACCGCTCCCGGCAGGCACTGCGCGCGATCTTGCCGCTGGACGTGCGCGGGACCCCACCCGGCTCCACGAGCACGAAGTCGTCGAGCCGCAGTTCGTGGGCAGCGCTCACGGCGCTCCGTACGGCGCGGGCGATGTCCTCCACGGGGACGCCCTCGCCGCGCCGGGCGCGTTCGGCGACGACGACGACCCGTTCGCCGTCCTCGCCGGCGAGCGCGAACGCCGCCACGTGGTCGCGCCGGATCCCCTCGTGCGCCTCCTGCGTGCTGACCTCCACATCCTGGGGATAGTGGTTGCGGCCGTCGACGATGATGAGGTCCTTGATCCGGCCGGTGACGTACAGCTCGCCGTCGTGGACGACGCCGAGGTCGCCGGTGCGGAGCCAGCCCTCGGCGGGCAGCCCGCCGGCCGGGTCCTCCAGGACGGCGCCGAAGACCTCGGCCGTCCGGCCGGGGTTGCGCCAGTAGCCGGGTGAGACGTTCGGGCCGTTCACCCAGATCTCGCCGACCCGGCCGTCCGGCAGCTCGATCCGCGACTCCGGGTCGACGATGGCCACGTGCTGGCCGGTCGGCGTGCCGCAGGACACCAGGACGGTGTCGCCGCCGGGCCGCGCCTCGCCCCCGGCCAGCGCCACCCGGTCGAACGCGGTGAACCGCGGCTCGCCCCGCGTCTTGCTGGAGACGTACACGGTCGCCTCGGCCAGGCCGTACCCCGGCGACTGCGCGGCGGGCCGCAGCCCCGCCGAGGCGAACGCGTCGGCGAACATCCGCACGGTGTCCGGCCGGATCGGCTCCGCGCCGTTCAGCGCGACCCACAGGCCGTCGAGCCGCAGCCGGGCCTTCTCCTCCTCGGTCACCCGTGAGGCGCAGTACTCGTACGCGAAGTTCGGCCCCGCCGTGATCACGTCGTCGTGCTCGGACAGCAGCTCCAGCCAGCGGAACGGCTCCATCACGAACGCCACCGGGTCGGTCAGGACGAGGTGGTTGCCGTGCACCAGCGGCAGGGCCAGCGCCAGGATCAGCCCCATGTCGTGGAACAACGGCAGCCAGCTCACGCCGACCGTCACCCGCGGCCGCGCCTCGTACGCGGCCCACACCTGCAGCGCGTTGGCGGTGATGTTCCGGTGGGTGATCTGCACGCCGGCCGGCGCGCGGGTCGACCCGGAGGTGTACTGCAGGTACGCGACGTCGTCCGGGGCGATCTCCTCGCCCGGCCAGGAGGCGGCGAGCGAGACGTTCACGGTGTCGGCCAGCACGATGTCTTTGGGCCGGGGCGCGCTCTGCTCGTCCAGGAAGCGCTCCACCTGCGGAAGCGCGGACGTCACGGTCACCACCACGGACGGGTCCGCGTCGCCGTACGAGCGGATCAGCCGGTCGCCGTGGCCCGGCAGGTCAGGGGAGAACAGCGGCACGGCGATGAGCCGGGCGTACATCGCCCCGATCATCGTGGTGAGGTACTCCAGGCTCTGCGGCATGAGCAGCGCGACGCGCTCACCGGGCTCGGCGACCTCGCGCAGCCGGGCGGCGATCGCGCGCGCCCGCCGGTGCATCTGCCCCCAGGTGAGCTCCTGCCGCTCGCCCGCCGGGTCGGCGGCGTAGTCGACGAAGGTCAGGGCGGGCGCGGACGGCATCTCGGCCGCTCGGCGGGCCACCGCCGTGATGAGCGGCTCGTCCAGGGCTCCGGGCTCCAGAGGCCGACCACTCAGTGCCACGTCCGCACTCCCTGCCTCGCCACGGCCGCAAGGCCGACACCACCCGTGATCATCGTGACCGCGTGAAGCTATCGCAGTACGCGAAGCCGCCACTTGCCCCCGAGCCCACATTCGCCGCACCGTCCTTGTCACGCCGGTGACAAGCGGAAGAGCCGCAGGGCTCAGCGGCACTTTCGGGTGGAGCAGATTCGCTGGTCGATGATGTCTTGCAGGATCCGCTGCACGTCCGACGAGTCCATCGCGTGGTACGCGGCGCCGTTGGTCTCCTCGGCGATGCTCTGCATCGTCCTCATGTCGACGGACGGGCCGAAGCCGATGGCCAGGACCGGGACCGGCTTGTCGGGGTCGTTCTCCTTCGCGAGCGTGCGCCGCAGCTCCTTGAGGGAGATGCCGGAGGGATCGTCGTTCTTGCCGTCGGTGAGCAGGAGGACGTTGTTGTAGTAGCCCTGCTTGTAGGTGTTCCGCAGCGAGCGGACCGCCGCGAGCACGGTGTCGTACAGACCGGTGTCGCCGTCCGGCTTCGGGCGAATCCGGCCGAGTACGTGGTTGATCGCCTGACGGCGCGTGCCCGATCCCGACCGGGTCGAGAGCGGCCCGATCGGCACGTCGACGCGATAGTCCCGGCTGCCGTCCAGTCTGGTGGAGAACGTCCACAGGCCGACGTCGGTGTCGTCGGGCAGGGTCGCCAGCGCGCTCGTTCCGATCTTCGCGGTCGCCTGCAGGCGGCTCACCCCGCCGCGGACCGGCTCGGCCATCGACCCCGACACGTCGAGAACGCACAGCGCCCGGGCGGTCAGCGACAACTTGCTCCAGACCTGCATCGCCTGAGTCACGTCGTCGGCCGACGGGGTCGGCAGCGCCCGCGGGACCTGGGTGTTCAGCCCGCCGGCGGCGAAGTCCTTGCCGGGACGGCCGTCCGGGGTGCGGAAACCGAGTGCCTGGACGGCGGCCCGCGCCTGTCCGGTGTTCATCGCCTGCGCCAGCAGGGTCGTGGCGCCGGCGCGGGTACGGTCGCCGGTGGTCACCGCGAACGGGTAGTCGAGGTCGAGCACGCCCTCGCGGGGATAGAGCACGGCCGCCGGGGCGGTCGTGGCGTGGTTGTACTTCCACACCGCCTGCTCGGGAGCGATCAGCACGGGAGCCTTGCCGTCCTGGTTCCGTGACAGGCCGGCGAGCAACGCCTGGGTGGTCGGCGAGACGTTCTTCCGCACGTCCTGGACGAGCCGGCCGAAGACCGACAGGGCGTTCGGGTCGCGCTGCAGCAGGACCCGGGTCATGACGACCGTGCCGATGCCGGCCGCCTGACTCGCCGGATCGAGGATCTGCAGCCGGACGGACTTCGCCGAGATCCCGGCCTTCCCACCGGTACCGGAGGAGGGCGACGCCACCGACTTGAGCAGCGTGTCCCAGCTCAGCGGAACCTTCTGCGCGGCCATCGCGGTGGCGAGCGAGCGCGTCGTCGCGACGACGACCGGTGTTCTGGCCACGGAGAGCGGAGCCGGACCGCCCTCGGCCGCGCCCGAGGAGACGTGCGCCATGGCGAGCCAGATGGAGGAGTCGGGGATCCAGACATCCGGCCTGGCCGTCCCCGGTGCCGGCACCGTGCCGGAGAGCGTCCGGGCCACTCCGGCCGGATCCGCCGCCTGCACGCCGGCCTGGACGCACCTGCCGTCGATGGAGTGGTGTTCCTTGTTGAACGTCCGGGTGATCTCCACGATGGCCGGCGCGACCTCCGGTGCCGCGGCGACGTTCAGCGCGATCGGGCTGCCGCCGCACTCCGGCTTGCCGGACAGCGCGTACACGGCCGCCCCGACCAGGAGCACCACGACCGTGACCCCCGCGACCAGACCGGTCAGCACACGGATCTTACGGCGCCGCGCGGCCCGATCGTGTTCCCTGTCGCCGGGACCGAGATCCCAGGGATCCGGAGGGCGGATTCCGGCACCGGCCGTGCCCAACCCGGCGGAGACCGCCGGCCGCTCCCGGGGCCCTGTGGTCTCGCGGGATCCTGCGGTGGTGTGGGGCCCTGTCGTCTCCCGGGGCCGTATGGTCTGGCGGGGTCCGGTGGCAGAGCGCTCGACGCCGGCGGCGGTGTCGTGCCCGAACAGGTCGGGGCGCGTCACCTCCGACGGCGCCTCGGCGGGCCCGCCGTCGTCATCCTCGGCGGGATACGGAGGAGTCGCCGGGCCGTACGGAAGCCATCCGGCGGGCCCTTCGCCGCGCGGTCCGCGAGGTCCGCCCGTGGGCGCCTCGTCGTACGGCTCGTTCCGCCGGTCGCGCGGAGGCGCGTCGTCACCGCTCGCCGCTTCGTACCCGTCCGCAGGCGGTGCGGTGGACGTGTCACCGTCGCGAGGCGCCGCACCGTCGGCCGAGGTCGACTCCTCGAACGTCACGTATTCCGACATACCGCCACGATCAGGTCTCTTGCGGCGGTTTCCGCGCACGACTGCCCTCATTTCGACTGTCGGTGATACGACGCGGAACTGTAGCGCCTGGGATAAGTGTGGCAAAACGGGCTAAATGATGAATCAGCGCTGCGTGACAAGGCATAACATTTCCCCTACCGGTCACCCCGAGGACACCCGGAAGCGCTGCATTACGGTGCAAGACGTGAGAATGCCCCGGCTGCCGCGCGGACAGCGCGCCGACATCCTGCTGGCCGCGGTCGTCGGGGTGCTCGTGGCCCTCAGCACCGTGTGGCACGCGGGAGGTTTCCGCCCCGTCCACGCCCGCGCGTACGCCATGATGGCCGTCGGCGTCGCCGCGCTCGCCGTCCGCCGCCGGGCGCCGGTCCTCGCCGTCACCGTCGTCGGGGTCTCGACCGCCTACTACTACATCGGCCCCTTCCCGGACGGCGCGGAGATGCTCACGTTCGCCGTCGCCTCGTACCTCGCGGCGGCACAGGGGCAGCGGATCGCCGCATACGTCGGGACCGCGGCAGGGCTCTCGGTGTTCGGATGGGCCGAGTTCGCGATCGGGCCGGGCCGCCCCGCGCGGTTCCTCGGCGTCCTCGCCTGGGTGCTCGTCGTCGTCATCGCGGGCGAGGTGACGCGCTACCACCGGGCGTACCTGAGCGAGGCGCGGCGACGGCTCGCCGAGGCGGAGCGCACCCGCGAGGAGGAGGCCCTGCGGCGCGCCACCGAGGAACGCCTGCGCATCGCCCGCGAACTGCACGACGTCCTCGCGCACAAGATCTCACTGATCAACGTGCAGGCGGGCGCCGCCCTGCACCGGCGCGACCCCGAACAGGCGTACGCCGCGCTCAGCGCGATCAAGGACGCGAGCAAGGAGACGCTGCGGGAACTGCGCACGACCCTCGGCGTCCTCCGCCAGGTCGACGAGGCCCAGCCGCTGGCCCCCGCGCCGTCGCTCGACCACCTGGAGGACCTGATCGCCCAGACGAGGAAGGCCGGACTGCCCGTCGACCTCACCGTCTCCGGCGAGCGCGCACCCCTGCCGTCCCCGGTCGACCTGGCCGCCTACCGCATCGTCCAGGAGGCGCTCACCAACGCCGTACGGCACGCCGGCCCGGCGACCGCGACCGTCCTGGTCCGGTACGACCCGGACCGGGTGACCGTGGAGATCGCCGACGACGGGCGCGGCCCCGCCGCCGGCGAGGGCAACGGCATCCGCGGCATGCGCGAACGCGCCACCGCCGTCGGCGGCACCCTCACCGCGACCGGCCGCCCCGGCGGCGGCTTCCTGATCCACGCCACGCTCCCCCTGCCCGCGCCCTGACGGGCGGCGCCGGCCCTGCTCATGATCCCTGGTGCCTGCGGCTCCCCATGCGCACCGACCGCCGGCGCATCCGTCATCGGAGGGTGAGCGGGATCTCGGAATCGACGCGGGTCAGCTTCTCCGGGTTGCGGACGTAGTACAGGCCGGTGATGCGGGCGTTCTCGACGCGGATCGCCATGGCGCCGTCGATCTCACCGTCCACCCGGATGAGGAGCGCCGGGCCGCCGTTGACCACGGTGGGTTCGGCGGTGATCGCGGCCTTGGTCTTGCCGATGCCGCCGAGCATGTAGCGGACGATCTTTTCGGCGCCGGTGATCGGCCGCAGCGCGGCCTGCTTGACGCCGCCGCCGTCGCTCACCAGGACGACCTCGGGGGCGAGCACGTCGAGGAGGGCCTGCGGGTTCCCGGTCTCGAGCGCGCGCCGGAACGACTCCAGGGCCGCCCGGGCCTGGCTCGCCGGAACCGCCTCGCGGGGACGCCGGGCGTCGACGTGCTTGCGGGCGCGGTGGGCGATCTGGCGGACGGCCGCGGGACTCTTGCCGACGGCGGCCGCGATCTCGTCGTAGCCGACGTCGAAGGCCTCGCGCAGCACGAAGACGGCGCGCTCGGTCGGTCCCAGCGTCTCGAGGACGAGCATGAGCGCCATCGACATGCTCTCGGCGAGTTCGACGTCCTCGGCGACGTCCGGCGCGGTGAGGAGGGGCTCGGGCAGCCAGGGGCCGACGTACGCCTCCTTGCGGCGCTTCATCGTGCGCAGCCGGTTGAGCGACTGCCGCGTCGTGATCCGGACCAGGTAGGCGCGCTCGTCGCGCACCTGGTCCAGGTCGGTCCTGACCCAGCGCAGCCAGGTCTCCTGCAGGACGTCCTCGGCGTCGGCCGCCGATCCGAGCATCTCGTACGCGACGGTGAAGAGCAGGTTGCGATGGGCGACGAAGGCCTCGGTCGCCGGGTCGGTGGTGTGGTCGCTCATGCCTGGGCCGCCCGTTCGGTGATGATCGGCGCCTCGCCGTCCCGGGCCTCCAGCAGCCGCCGGCGCTGGGCGTCCTTGGCCCACCAGGTTCGCACGCCGGGCTTGCGCGCCTCGTACCCCAGTTGCCAGACGGTGCTCCGGCACACGAACTCCTTCACCTTCGCGCCCACGCGGCCGCCGAGGTGGAACCTCGTCGCGGTGTCGTTCCGGTGGGAGAACTGGAAGACGCCGAAGCGACGCCCCAGGCTGATGCACTGCCCGGCGAACCCGACGCTGACGGGCGTCGGCCGCTCACCCGCGAGCCGGCTGAGCACCGTCTCGGCGGCCTGCGGGCCCAGCTGGACCGCGGACTGGCAGCCCATCCGGAACGGCAGGCCCGACGGTGCTGCCGAGTCCCCGGCCGCGATGATCCGCACGTCGTCCACGCTCGTCAGCGTCTCGTCGGTGAGCAGGCGACCCAACGCGTCGGTGCTCAGCCCGCTGCGCGCGGCCAGGTCCGGGACACCGAACCCGGCGGTCCAGATGGTGAGCCCGCTCGGCAGCTCGCGACCGTCACCGAGCCGCACACTTTCGCGGGTCACGGCGGTCACGTTCGTGCCGGGACCGTCGAGCACGGTCACGCCGAGCCGGGCCAGCCGCCCGGCTACCGCGCGCCGGCCCCGGGGATGCAGGTACGGGCCGAGCTCCCCGCCGCAGACCAGGGTCACGGCGCGGCCCTTCTCCGCCAGCTCCGCGGCGGTCTCGATGCCGGCCGGGCCGGCTCCGACGACCGTCACCGCGGTCGACGCGGGCGCGGCGTCGAGGACCGGCCGCAGCCGCTGCGCCTCCTCCAGGGTGGCGATCGGATGGGCGAACTCCGCGACTCCGGGCACTCCCGCGTCGGTGCTGTCGCTGCCCACCGCGTAGATCAGATAGTCGTAGCCGACCGTGCCGCCGGCCGCCAGGGTCACGCAGAGCCCGGCCGCGTCGATTCGAGTCACGGTGTCGACCACCAGCCGTACGCCGTCGGCCAGGACCTTCCGGTAGTCGACGACCGCGTCGTCGGATCCGCCTACCAGTTGGTGCAGGCGGATCCGCTCCACGAAGGCCGGGCGGGGGTTGACCAGCGTCACGGTCACGTCGCCGCGCTGCGTCAGGCGATTCGCGGCCATGACGCCCGCGTACCCGCCGCCGACCACGAGGACCTCGGTGTTCTCGGCCATGGTGTCTCCTCCGTCTCAGGGATTCGGCCTCAAGACACCGCGTGATCCACGGTTGTGACATGCGTTTTGATCCAGGCCCCAGAACGGCAGCGACCGGCTGCCTCAGGGCTGGGTGACGGGGCTCGTCAACGATGAAGATGGAGTGTTCGAATGCATGGAAGATGTTCGTCTGGGCACAACAGCAGTTGTACTGTACGCAACATGGCCGCCAAGGAGATCCTCGCAGCGATCCGCGACTTAGAGGCCGCTGGATGGCGTACGCCCAGAGTCCCGGAGCATGAAGCCACGAAGATCAAGCGGACGTTGACACGGTGCCCGCACACCTGCTCCGGCGAGGAGGTCTAGTGAACGTGTACTGGTTCGACGTGAACGTGGCCGGACGTGTCACCGACAGGCACGCCGAGGCGCTAGGAGATGTACTGACAGCCGCCGACGGCATCGACGCGACCGTTCAGGCCGGGGAGGACGGAGGCGTGATCATGTTCTCCCGAGAGGCCGATGACGCGATTCAGGCCATCATCTCTGCTGTCAGGGACGTCGAGGAAGCCGGGATGACCGCCACCGGTGTCACCGAAGATCTTGTGACTGCGGAGGACATCGCTGAGCGAGCGAAGGTAACCGCCGCCTCGGCACGCTACTGGATCACAGGCGAACGAGGACCGGGGGGATTCCCTTCCCCCCGGGTCGCCCGGCCGAAGGCGAGCCTCTACTCATGGGCGGAGGTGTCCACTTGGCTGCACAAGGCGAGACTGGGTGCCGTCGACCACGTCGCCGTTGAGACGGCACAGGCCTGCGCCCTGATCACCGCTGCTCTTACCGTCCGTCGAGGTGTGGCCAACCTGCCGAAGCACGAGCGCCGTTTGGTGACACGACTCGTCGCCTGACCCGTGACCGTTGGCGCCGGCGGAAGAATCGCGTTGCGGACGCCGCTCTATCGCTCGTAGCGCTGGAGGGCCTCCGGGGTGACGGGGGCGAAGAAGTTGACCAGGTTGCCGTCGGGGTCGCGGAACAGCAGCGACCGGTTGCCCCACGGCTGCGTGGTCGGCTCGTTCACGAAGTCGACGTCGAAGCGCTTGAGGTTCTCGTACTCCGCGTCGACGTCGTCGACGCGGAACTCGATGATGACGCTCTGGTTGGCGGCCGGCCGGGGCGCGTTCGCGCCGAGGGCCTGGACCGTGCGGGTGCTCGCGATGGCGAGCGTCCCGACCGGGGTGATGATCTCGGCGAAGTCGTCCGTGGACCGCTTCGCCGCCTGGCCGGTGGCCTTCTCGTAGAAGTCGGCGAGGCGGGCGACGTCCTCGGTGATGACGCGGATCGAGGCGAACTGCATGGCGTACTCCCGTGTGCTCTGAACTGCGATGAGACGACCGTAGAGCGAATACCGGACAGGATCCGCCCGGTATCCGACGCGACGTTTGGGGATTCGTGTCCGGGTAGGCGACCGAGGGACACGTGTGAGCGGTACGGATGGAGGGAGCGTCACGTGAAGGCAGTGGTCTACCGCGGTTCCAAGGACGTACGGGTCGAGGACGTCCCCGACGCGCGGATCGAACGGCCGACCGACGTCCTGGTCCGGGTCACCACGACGAACATCTGCGGCTCCGACCTGCACATGTACGAAGGGCGGACGGACGTCGAAGAGGGCAAGGTGCTCGGCCATGAGAACCTCGGCGAGGTGATCGAGGTCGGCTCGGCCGTCGACCGGGTGAAGGTCGGCGACCGGGTCTGCCTGCCGTTCAACATCGCCTGCGGGTTCTGCAAGAACTGCGAGCGCGGGTTCACCGCGTTCTGCCTGTCCGTCAACCCCGGCTTCGCCGGCGGCGCGTACGGCTACGCGGACATGGGCCCGTACTCCGGCGGCCAGGCCGAGCTGCTGCGGGTGCCGTACGGCGACTTCAACTGCCTGCGGCTGCCGCCGGACGCCGAGGAGAAGGAGAACGACTACGTGATGCTGGCCGACATCTGGCCGACGGGGCATCACGCGACGCAGCTCGCCGACGTCGCGCCCGGGGACTCCGTGGTCGTGTACGGCGCCGGGCCGGTCGGCCTGATGGCGGCCTACTCCGCGCAGCTCATCGGCGCGAGCAAGGTGATGGTCGTCGACCACCAGAGCGACCGGCTCGCGCTGGCCGAGAAGATCGGCGCCATCCCGGTCGACCCCCGCAAGGGCTCGCCCGTCGAGCAGGTCATGGAGCTGACCGGCGGAGAGGGCGCCGACAAGGGCTGCGAGTGCGTCGGCTGGCAGGCGCACGACCCGCAGGGCGACGAGCACCCCGAGCTGACGATGAACGACCTCGTCGCCTCCGTCCGCGCCACGGGCGCGATCGGCGTGGTCGGGGTCTTCGTCCCGGAGGATCCGAAGGCCCCGGGTGAGCTGGCCAAGCAGGGGAAGCTCCCGTTCGACATGGGGCTGTTCTTCCAGAAGGGCCTGCGCATGGGCACCGGCCAGGCCAACGTCAAGGCCTACAACCGGCAGCTGCGCGACCTGATCGCCGCCGGCAAGGCCCAGCCGTCCTTCCTCGTCAGCCACGAGCTGCCGCTTGACCGGGCGCCGGAGGCGTACGAGCGGTTCGACCGCCGCGAGGACGGCTGGACGAAGGTGGTCCTCAAGCCCGCGGCGTGATCGACGCAGGGCCCGGCCCGTCGATGTGATGATGGGCGCGTGCGTTCCCCCATCAGGGTCGTCCTGGCCGACGACCAGACGCTCGTACGGGCCGGGTTCCGGTCCATCCTCGACAACGAGGACGACATCAGCGTGATCGCCGAGGCCGGTGACGGAGCCGAGGCGGTGCGCCTCGCGGCGGCCGAACGCCCCGACGTCGTCCTGATGGACATCCGGATGCCCGTCCTCGACGGGCTGGAGGCCACCCGGCGGATCGTCGCCGACGAACGCCTCCGCGACGTCAGGGTCGTGATCCTCACGACGTTCGACCTGGACGACTACGTCTACAGCGCGCTCAAGGCCGGGGCCAGCGGCTTCATGGTCAAGGACACCGAGCCGATCGAGCTCATCCACGCCGTACGGGTCGCGGCGCGCGGCGACGCCCTCCTCGCGCCGTCGGTGACCCGCCGCCTGATCGGGGAGTTCGCCGCGCGCATCAAGGAGCCGCCGCCGTCCGTCGAGCTGAACGCCCTGACCGACCGCGAGCGCGAGGTCCTCGAACTCGTCGCGGCGGGGCTGTCCAACGACGAGATCGCCGAGCGGCTCGTCGTCAGCCCGGCGACGGCGAAGACGCACGTGAGCCGGGTCCTCACCAAACTGCGCGCCCGCGACCGGGCGCAACTCGTCGTCCTGGCGTACGAGTCGGGGCTGGTCCGCCCCGGTTGGCTCGGCTGAGCCCCGGGCCGGGTCTCCTCCTTCCGGACGAGGCCCTACCGCGCACGCGGTAGGGCCGACGGGGCCGCTGCACCACCGGATGTACGGCAGATGTAACACGTAGCCGGACGCCGTATGACCGCCTGATCCGCTTCGCTACCAGGGTGCCCGGCCCGAGGGGACTCCCACGGGCCCCGTCGCACGAAGACCGCGACCGGACCTGGAGGACCGTTGAGCACCCTGGCGCTCGCCCGATCGTTGTTCGCCCTCACCGCGGGGACGCATTTCCTGTTCGTCGCGCTGACGCTCGGCCTCGCGACGCTCGTCGCGATCATCCAGACCAGGGCGGTGTTCGGGGGCGGCGCCGTGCACGTGCGGATGGTGCGGTTCTGGGGTCAGTTGTACGTCATCAATTACGCGGTGGGGATCGTCACCGGGCTGCTGATGGAGTTCCAGTTCGGACTGGCCTGGCCGGGTCTGGCGGATCGGGCCCCCGGTGTCTTCGGGACGCCGCTCGCCCTGGAGACCCTGGTCGCCTTCTTCGTCGAGGCGACGTTCCTCGGGCTGTGGATCTTCGGGTGGGACCGGCTCAACCGCTACGCCCACCTGGCCCTGATCTGGATCGTCACGCTGACCGCGTACGCGTCGGCGTACTTCATCCTCGTCGCGAACGGCTTCCTCAACCACCCCGTCGGATACGTACGGACCGGCGGCGGGCTGCGCGTCGACTCCGCCGGCGCGCTGTTCACGAACCCGGCGGCGCTGCTGCCGCTCGCGCACGTCGTCGCCGGAGCCTTCCTGACCGCCGGGTTCTTCATGGCCGGGATGAGCGCCTGGCACCTGTTGCGCTCGCACGAGCCGGAGTTCTACCGCCGGTCGCTGCGGATCGGCCTGATCGCCGTCCTCCTCGGCATCCTGCCGTCGGCGGCGTCCGGCGGCCTGCAGTTCCCCTACGCGCCCCACGCCGCCGGCGTCCACCCCCTCAGCGGGCTCGCCGCGGAGACGATGATGGCGGCCTGGGCGTGGATGTTCGCCGTGGCCCTCATCGCGCTGGTCAAGCTGCCGTTCACCGGCTGGCTCCTACGCGGGCGGATCTTCCTGCGCGTCGTGACGGCGACGCTGCCCCTGCCGTACGTGGCCATGCTCGCCGGGTGGATCTACCGCGAGACCGGGCGCCAGCCCTGGCTGATCTACGGCGTGCTGCGCACCGAGGACGCCGTACGCCCGGTCGGCCACGGGGCGATGCTCGCGGCGTTCACCGGCGTGACGGTCCTGTTCGCGGTTCTCGTCGTCGTGAACGTCACGCTGCTCCGGCGGTACGCGCGGCTCGGCCCGGACGGCGCCGCGCTCGGCCGGTCCGAGCTCCCCTCCCGGCCCGAGCCCGTCCCCTCCTTCTGACCCGGAGCGCACTCGTGGACACTTTCGCGTTCTCCCTGCTCGGCTTCTTCGTCGTCGGGTACTTCCTGCTGGCCGGCGCCGACATCGGCGTGGGCATGCTGCTGCCGTTCCTCGGCCGCGACCGCCGGCTGACCCTCGCGGCGATCGCCCCCTTCTTCCTCGGCAACGAGGTCTGGCTGGTCGCCTCCGCCGGCCTGCTGACCGCGCTGTTCCCCGCTCTGGAGGCCGACCTGTTCGGCCGGGCCTGGGGCGCGCTGATCGTCCTCATCGCCGCGTGGATCCTGCGCGACACCGGGCTGTGGCTGCGCGGCCGTCAGGCGGGGCGGACCTGGCGGCGCGTCTGGGACGGGGCGATCGTCGCGGGCAGCTGGGGCGTCGCCGCGTCCTGGGGCGCGACGATCGGCGTGCTGATGGGCGGCGGCGGGCTCCTGTTCGCCGGAACGACGTGCGGCCTGTTCGCGCTGCACGGCGCGGTCTTCGCCGTCGTACGGCTCGGCACCGACGCCGCGCGCGCGGTGGCGCGGTGGGTGGTCCGGGCCGCGCTCCTCGCCGGCGTGCCCTGCGCCGTCGGCGCGGGGACCGACGACCTCGGCAGGACGGCGCCCGTCGCGGTCGCGCTGGCCGCGGTGCTGGCCGGCGCGTGGATCGCGCTCGCACGGCCCGGCGCCGCCGAAGGCCGGACGCGGGACGGATCGGCGCGGGACGGCCGGGAGCGAAGCGGGTCGGCACCGGACGGACCGGCGCGGGACGGCCGAGAGCGGAGCGGGTGGACGCGGAACGGGTGGGCGCTGGCGGCGTCCGCGCTCGCCATCACCGTCGTGCCGCTCCTCGGCGGGCTGAATCTGCCGCACGTCTCCCCCGCGGACGACACCACCCTGACGCTCACGGTCATCGGCCCGCTGGTCCCGGTCCTGCTCGCGGCGCAGGCGTGGGTATGGTGGATCTTCCGCGGCCGGGTCGAACGGCCGTCGTACCTGTGATGGCCTACCTGCTGTTCGCGCTCGCGCAGGGCCTGCTCGTGGTGGCCCAGGCCGACCTGCTGTCCCGCGTGCTGGCCGGAGGCGCGCCGCTGCTGCCGCTGACGGCGGTCCTGACCGGCCGCGCCGTCCTCCTCGCGGGACAGGGCGGCGTGTTCCGGTGGACGGCGGCCCGGCGCAAGGAGGAGCTGCGCCGCCGGCTCCTCCGGGCCGGCGGCCCGGCCGCGGACGTCACGCTGCTCGGCCGGGGGCTCGACGCCCTCGACCCGTTCTACGCCGGATACCTCCCGCAGCGGTACGCCGCCGCGGTGATCCCTCTCGCGGTGCTCATCCGGCTGGTGGCGGCGGACTGGCCCTCGGCGCTCGTCATCGCCGTGACGCTGCCGCTCATCCCGGTGTTCGGCGCGCTCGTGGGGTGGCGGACCAGGGAGGCGACCCGGCGGCAGTGGGGGCTGCTGCACCGGCTGGGCGGTCACTTCCTCGACGTGGTCACCGGGCTGCCGACGCTCCGCGCGTACGGCCGGGACGAGGCGCAGACGGAGGTGGTCCGTGCCATGGCCGACGGCCACCGGCGGGCGACCGTGCGCACCCTCCGCATCGCCTTCCTGTCGTCCTTCGTGCTGGAGGTCATCGGCACGCTGTCGGTCGCGCTGGTGGCGGTGCCGGCCGGGCTCCGGCTGCTGAACGGCTCGATCGGCCTGCGGACGGCCCTGCTGGTGCTCCTCCTGGCGCCGGAGGCGTACCTGCCGCTGCGGCTCCTGGGGACCCGGTTCCACGCCGCCGCCGAGGGGCGCGCCGTCCTCGACCAGGTGGCGGAGATCCTCGCCGAGCCGGACGCTCCGCGCTCACTCGTCGGAACGGAGGAACGGGCCGGGCCCGCGGCGAAGCTGCGGGAGTCGGGCGATCCGCGCCCGCCCGCGGCGAGCGAGCGGCCCCCGGCGGTGAGCGAGCGGCGGGCGGCGGTGAGCGAGCGGCGGGCGGCGCGGATCGAGGTCAGGGACCTGGTCGTCCGCTACGCCGGCGCCGGCGCGCCGGCCCTCGACGGCCTGTCGCTGACCGTCGAGCCGGGTGAACGGGTCGCGCTGTCCGGCCCGAGCGGCGCCGGCAAGACGACCCTGCTTCGGGCGGTGCTCGGCTTCGTCGTCCCCGAGAGCGGCCGGATCCTCGTCGACGGCCACGACCTCGCCGAACTGGACCTGACCGTGTGGCGCAGCCGCGTCGCGTACGTGCCGCAGCGGCCGCACCTGTTCGCGGGCACGGTGGCGGACAACATCCGTCTCGGCCGGCCCGACGCGGAGGACGACGCCGTACGCGCCGCCGCGGAGGCCGCCGCCGCCCACGAGTTCATCACCGCGTTGCCGGGCGGGTACGACGCGCCGATCGGCGAGCGCGGGCTCGGCCTGTCCACCGGGCAGCGGCAGCGCATCGCGATCGCCCGCGCCCACCTGATGGACGCGCCGATCGTGGTGCTGGACGAGCCGACGGCGCGGCTCGACCTGGCGGCCGAGGCGGCGGTCGCGGACGCGGCCGCCCGGCTGCTCGACGGGCGTACCGGGCTGCTCGTCGCGCACCGCCCGGCGCTGCTGTCCATCGCCGACCGCGTCGTCCGCCTGAACGGACGGGAGGTGTGCGCGTGCTGAGACGGCTGGTCGAGAGGCGGGAAGGGCTGCGTCTGGCCGGGGCGGTGGCCGCCGGTACGAGTGCCGAGTTCTGCACGGTCGCGCTGACCGCGACGGCCGCCTGGCTCATCGCGCGGGCGGGACAGCATCCGCCGTTGTCCGCACTGGCCCTGGCGATCGTGGGCGTCCGCGCGTTCGCGCTGTTCCGGGGCGTCCTGCGCTATGTGGAACGGCTCGTCGGGCACGACGCCGCCCTCCGCGTCCTCGCCGGTCTGCGCGTCCGCGTCTACGAGGCGCTGCGTCGTTCCGCCGATCCGGCCGAGGAGACGTCGCCGGGAACGCCACGGGACGCGGACGCGGTGCAGCGGATGGTCGCCGACGTCGAGTCCGTTCAGGACCTCCTGCTGCGCTGCCTGCTGCCCGCCTCGGTCGCGTGGCTCACGGGCCTGGCCGCGATCGCGGTGACGGCCGTCCTGCTGCCTGCGGCCGGCGCGGTCCTGGCCGTGGGTGTCGTGCTCGCCGGGGCCGGTTCGCCGGCCCTCGCCGCCCTCGCCGCGCGGGCGGACGCCCGCCGCGCCGCCGAGGCCCGCGCCGACCTCGCGGTCCACGCCCTCGACCTGGAACGCGGCGCGGCGGACCTCGCGGCGTTCGGCGCGACCGGGCGCTTCACGGCCCGCGCCGAGGCCGCCGCCGGCCGGCTCGCGCGGCTGGAGCGGCGGGCCGGGGCGGTCGAGGCGGCGGTCGCGGCCCTCGGCACGGCCGTTCAGGGCGCCACCGTGCTCGCCGTGCTCTGGACGGCCCGCCGGAGCGGCGCGGACGGCGTCCTGGTCACCGTGCTCACGCTGACCGCCCTGGCCTCGGTGGACGCGGTACTGCCCGTCGCCGAGGCCGCCCGGCGACTGTCCGAGGTCCGGCCCGCCGCCCTCCGGGTCCTCGACCTGCTACGGGCCGGCGGGCGGCCACGCCCTCGCCGGGTGTTCGTCCCGGCTCCGGTCCTGCGCCCGGCGCTCGACCTGCGCGGCGTCCGCGTGTCGTACGTACGCGACGGAGGCGGCTCCGCCCCGGCGCTGGACGGCGTCGACCTGCGTGTTCCCGCCGGACACAAGCTCGCCGTGGTCGGCGCCAGCGGCGCGGGCAAGAGCACCCTGATCGGCGTCCTGACCGGCGAGGTCAGGGCCGCCGAGGGCGTGGTCCTGCTGGGCGACGCGCCGCTGGACGCGTACGATCCGCGTGACGTACGGGCGACCGTGCGCGGCCTCACCCAGGACGCGCACGTCTTCAACGCCTCGATCCGGGCCAACGTGGCGCTGGCCCGGCCCGACGCCACCGACGCCGAGGCGGCCGACGCCGCACGGCGAGCCGGCCTGCTCGGCTGGATCGAGACGCTGCCCGAAGGCTGGGACACCCTCGCCGGCGACGCCCGATCGTCCGGCGGGCAGCGGCAACGGCTGCTGCTCGCCCGCGCGCTGCTGGCCGATCCGCCGATCCTGGTCCTGGACGAGCCCACCGAGGGCCTCGACCTCGCGACCGCGGACCGGCTGATCACGGACCTGCTCACCGACCGGCGCACGGTCGTGCTCGTCACTCACCGGCTCGCGCCCCTCGCGGCGGCCGACGAGATCGTCGTACTCGACCGTGGCCGGATCGTCCAGCGCGGCACCCACCGCGCCCTCACGGAAGTGCCCGGCCCTTATCAAGATCTCTGGGCGGCGGAAAGCCGCCCGGGCACCGTCCCCGCTATTCCGCGGGAGTGAAGATCTGGTGCATGATCCCCCGCCGGTGGCGGCCGTGGTAGGACCCGGCTCCGTCGGTGTCGGCGTCCAGATTGGCCAGGTAGTCGCTCTCGGCGTCGATCAGGCGTTCCAGCTCCCCGCGGTCGAGGAAGACGCCGTGACAACCGACGCATTCCTCGATCATTACCCCATTACGTTCCCGAACGTCCCATTCGCCGGAACACTTCGGACACGTCATCCCCGTCGCAGCCATTGCGGCTCCCCTGTGAACGAATTCGGCGATCAGTAAGACTAATAACGATCGCCGTAAGAGGGAACGTTTTTGGCTCGCCGCTTATTTGATCATGATGGCTCCGGAAGACCTCAGCGGGTGGGGCCCAGCACCTTGGGCCTGATCGACCGCATCCGCCGCCGCAACGGCTGCACGACCCGGTTCCGTCGCAGGATCACCAGACTGGCCAGCCACAGCAGAAGCGTCTCGGCGGCCACGGCGACCCCGAGCGCGGCCGTCCAGGATCTCCGGCCCTCCCGGGCACCGGTCGGTGTGACGGTGGTCAACTCGGACGTGCCCTCAGGCCGGGGCGGCATGGCCGCCGGCCCGAGCTCGACACTCGGCAGCACCGGCGTGGTCGGACCCGCCGACGGCCGCCCGGAGGCGCTCGCCCCCGGAACGACGGGAGCGGCGGCAACGGCCGGACCGGGCTGGGGCACGGCTGCGGCGCCCGCGTCCACACCCACCCCACCGACCGGCCCGACGAGTTCGGCCGGTGGAACCGGCGGTGCGGGTGGAGCGGGTGGAGCCGCCGCCCCGGCCGGCGCCGGCGTTCGCGCGTGCGCGGGCTTGAGGGACTTGGCGGCCGGACCGCCCTTCGGAGACGGCCGCACCGCTCCGGTCGCGGCCGGCCCGCCCTGAGGCCGGCCCGGAACCCGCAGCCGGGCGGGAACGGAGGCGGGACCCTGCGGGTGGGCAGCACCCGGGACAGAAGGCCGGGCTCGGAGGCCCGCGGCCGGCGGGCGGGGCGTCCGTCGTGGCGTCGTCGCCGGAGCGGCGCTCCCCGGGACGCTCGACGGCCCGCTGCTCACCGCACCGCTCGACGGTCGGGCGCTCCCCGGTCCGGCCGGTGACCCGGTGGCCGTCGGGACCGCGGCGCCGGACGCCGGGCCGGGAGAGGGGGAACCGGACACCACGGCCTGTGGTGACGTGGACGGCGATGCGGTGGCCGGCGCCCGTACGGACCGGGTGTCGCCCGCCTTGTCCTGCGACGACGGGAGCTGCGAGGACGGGGCCGGGGGCGACGGCTCCGATGACGCGAGTGGCCTCAGATTCACCGTTGCGGCGGAGGCGCCTCCTGCCGGTGAGGCGGCGGCGTGCAGGCTCGGGTCCGGCGCGGCACCGGCCGAGACCGCCGGTGCGGGAGTCGCCGGGACCGGGGCCGGCCGGGTGAGGCCGGCCGAAGGCCGGACGGTCCGCAGCAGGGCCACCGAACGATGCGAGGCGTTGGTCGCGCTCGCCTCCACGGTGACGGGCGGCTCGCCGCGGAGGAATCCGTTCGTCCGTATCCGCACCCGGAGTGTCCGCGCGGCGGCCAGGTCGCCGAGGTCACAGTGGAGCACGGTCGTCGACCCGCTCGTCACGCAGGGCGTCGCGGGCGGCTCCCAGGCCGCCGGTCCCTCGGTCGTCAGCACCAGCCGTACGCCGGTCGCCGTGCCGCCGGCCGGCCGTACCCGGACCGCGTACTCCACCACTCCGGGCGTCACCGCGGCGACCTCGACCGAGGCGTCGAGGCTCACGTCCCGTACCGGCGCCGCCGGCCTGATGACCGCCGCGCCGGTCGGCGCGGGCGCGACCAGCGCCGACGCGGGCAGCGCCGGCTCCGGAAGCGGGATCCGCCACGCGATCGCCGGAACGGTCACCGCGGCCGTACCGACGGCGGCCAGCATCGTCCTGGACACCGGCTTCACAGCTGTACCCCCACGAACGCCTGTCGGCCTCCGGGGGGACGGGCCGGGAGCCCGTGAGGCGATCGTTCCCACTACTACCGCACGATCGCGGAGCGTAACCACGGCCGGTGAGCGTTTCAGCGAAGCCGAACCTTGTTTCTACACTTTCCGTCAGGTGTCGAGAGGAGTCCGCGTGGCGACCGAGGATCCGGGGATGCCGTCCGCGCACCCGCCGACCGCGCTCCCCGCCGGGGAACGAGCTGCCGGGGAACGGCCCGCCGAGGCGCCGGTGGAGCGATCCGCGTCGGGCGTGCGCTCGCTGGAGCGCGCCTTCGAGCTGCTCGAGCATCTGGCGGACGCGGGTGGCCAGCTGGCCCTGACCGAGCTCGCCGAGGTGTCCGGGCTGCCGATGCCGACCATCTACCGGCTGATGCGGACGCTGGTGAACCGCGGGTACGTCCGGCAGGGGCCGTCCAAGCGGTACGCCCTCGGTCCACGGCTGATCCGGCTCGGGGAGACCTCGGAGCGCCTGCTCGGCTCGTGGGCACGCCCGGCGCTCGCCCAGCTGGTCGACGAGGTCGGTGAGACGGCGAACATGGCGCTGCTGGAGGGCGACGAGGCGGTGTACGTCGCGCAGGTCCCGTCACGGCACTCGATGCGGATGTTCACCGAGGTGGGACGGCGGGTCCTGCCGCACTGCACCGGGGTGGGCAAGGCCCTGCTGGCGCAGCTGCCCGAGCCGGTGGTCCGGGAGATCATCGCCCGTACCGGCATGCCCGCCTACACGCCGCACACGATCACCGATCCGGCGGCGCTGGTGGAGGAGCTGGCGCGCATCCGGCAGCGCGGTTACGCCCTCGACGAGCAGGAGCAGGAGATCGGGGTGCGGTGCGTCGCCGTCCCGATCACGGACACGCCGACTCTGGCCGCCATCTCGGTGTCCGGGCCGCACGGCCGGCTGACCAACGAGGTGATCGAGGAGGTCGTGCCCATCATGCGCCGCGCCGCCGGGCAACTCGCCCGGCGCCTCTCCGCCTGAGCCCCCGCCTCTCCGCCTGAGCCCCTGCCCCTCCGCCGGAGCCCGGTGCCTCCGCCGGAGCCCGGTGCCTCCGCTGGAGCCCCCGTCCCTCCGCCGGAGGCCCCATGCGAACCCCGTCCGGGCCCTGGCTGCGGCCCGGGTGAAAGGCTGTAATCGGAAACGCCGGTTGATATCGGATCATGTGTCCCGGCCTGGGTAGAGGAGTCGCCATGGATGAGCTCACCGTCGCCGTACTCGGAACCGGGATCATGGGCGAGCCGATCGCCCGCAACCTGCTGCGCGCCGGATTCGCCGTGCGTGTGTGGAACCGTACCCGTGCGAAGGCGGAGCCGCTCGCGGCCGACGGCGCACGGGTGTGCGACGAGCCCGCCGAGGCCGCCGACGGCGCCGAGGTCGTCATCACCATGCTGCACGACGGCGAGGCCGTCGAGAACGTCATGGCCGGCGTGCTCCCGGCGATGGAGGAGGACGCGGTCTGGGCGCAGATGAGCACGGTCGGGGCGGAGGCCGCCGACCGTCTCGCGGACCTGGCCCGCAAGCGCGACGTGCGCTTCATCGACTGTCCGGTGCTGGGCACCCGCAAGCCCGCCGAGGACGCGGCGCTCGTCGTCCTGGCCGCCGGTGCCCGGGACGAGCGCGCGGATCGGGTCTTCGACGCGATCGGCTCCCGTACGGTCCGGGTGGGCGAGGGCACCGAGGCGTCCCGGCTGAAGCTCGTCCTGAACAGCTGGGTGCTCGCGCTGACCACGGCCACCGGCGAGGCGATCGCACTGGCGGAGGCGTTCGGGCTGGATCCGCGGCTGTTCCTGGAGACGATCGCGGGCGGGTCGCTCGACTCGCAGTACGCCCAGATGAAGGGCAAGGCGATCCTGTCCGGGGAGTTGCCGGCGAGCTTCAAGGCGATCGGCGCCGCCAAGGACGCCGGTCTGGTCGCGTCCGCCGGCCGGGCGGCGGGCGCGCGGCCCCGGGTCGCCGAGGCCGTGCGCGACCAGCTGCGGCGGGCCGTCGAACTCGGCCACGGCGACGAGGACATGGCGGCCGTCTACTACGCCGCCCGCGCGTCCGATTCGGAGTGAATATCGGGTACGACCTTCACGAGGCGTGCTTTACGTGCTACCAACAAATGTAAAGCCGATCCCTCGGGTCCCTCGGGAGGTTCCCCCGATGACGATGCGCGACCGCTACACGAGCCCTGTTCCCGACGGCACCTGGGACGTGCCCGCCTCCGGCGCGGCACGGTTCACCTGGGAGTACGAGGACGGCCGGGACCGCCTCCTGGCCCTCTACCAGAAGGGCAAGGATAAGCAGTGGGACGCCCAGAAGCGCATTGACTGGGACCTGCCCGTGGACGTCAACAACGTCGCCGGGTTCCCGGAGGAGTTCAACCCGCTGGTCGGGTCGGACGTCTGGGACCGCATGCCCCAGGAGGCGCGCGACGAGTTCGGCCGGCACCAGGGCGCGTGGCTGTTCAGCCAGTTCCTGCACGGTGAGCAGGGCGCGCTGACCGTGTCGGCGCGAATCGTCGAATCCGTGCCCGACCTCGACTCGAAGTTCTACGCCGCGACCCAGGTCATGGACGAGGCCCGGCACGTCGAGCTGTACAAGAAGTTCGTCGACGAGAAGCTCGGCATGTACTACCCGATCAACCAGGACCTGGCCAAGCTGCTGGAGGAGTCGCTCACCGACGGCCGCTGGGACCTGCCCTACCTCGGCATGCAGGTGCTGATCGAGGGCCTGGCCCTGGCGTCCTTCGGCCTCTACCGCGACATGTCGACCAACCCGCTGGTCAAGCAGCTCCTCGCGTACGTCATGCAGGACGAGGCACGGCACGTGGCGTTCGGCCGGCTCGCGCTGAAGGACTACTACGCCGAGCTCACCGAGAAGGAGCGGGCCGAGCGCGAGGAGTTCGTCGTCGAGGGCTGCTACCTGATGCGCGACCGCTTCAAGGGCAAGGAGATCTTCGAGACGCTCGGCATGCCGGTGAAGGAGTGCATGGCCTACGTCGACAACGGTCCCGTGTACCAGCTCTACCAGTCGCTGCTGTTCAGCCGGATCGTCCCGTGCGTCCGCGACATCGGCCTGTGGGGCGACAAGGTGCAGAAGGCGTACGCGGACATGGGCGTGCTGGACGCCGCCAAGGGCGACCTGGTCCAGCTCATGAAGCAGGACGAGCAGATCGCCGAGGACATCGACCGGGCCAAGCACGAACAGGAGCTGGCCGAACGCCGCGCGGAGGTCCAGGCGGCGATCGCCGAGGGCGCCGCCGAGGAGGAGGGCGCCGTCGCTCTCGAGGGCGCGGCCGAGTAGCTCCGGGGTAACCCCGACCGAAAACGGCGAGTCAGCCACGATCACGGTCGGTAGCCGCCTATCGTCGGGAACTCGCGCGCGGAGCCTCGGCGTTCCGCGCCCGATCGGGCCGTCGGCCGGGTTCCGGCCGGTGGCCCGATGTCCTGTTCCCTACCGAAGGACGCTTCGTGGGTGGTTCCGGCCGGCATCGCCAGGTTCACCGATCCGCACGTCTCCGTACCGGTCTCCTGACCGCCGCCGGGCTCGCCGCCGCGACGCTCGCCGCGACCGTGGCGACCCTGATCGGATCCGGGCGGTCCGCGCCACGGGCGGACGTCGGGGCGGCGGTCGTCCCCGCGGCCCCGCCGCACCTGCCCGGACGGGCGGCTCGTGCGCTCCGCCGTGTCCCGGTCCGTACCCGGCCCGTACGGCGGCGGGCGGCGCGGAGGCCGGCCCGCCGGGCGCCGAAGACGAGGGTCCTGGGCGGCGGCAGCTGTGAGGCGTCGTTCTACGCGGCCGGCCCGGCGACCGCGAGCGGCGCGCCGTACGACCCGGAGGCGCTCACGGCGGCGCACCGCACGCTGCCGATGGGGTCGCGGGTCCGGGTGACCAACCTGAGCAACGCCCGCTCCGTCGTCGTCCGGATCAACGACCGCGGCCCGTTCGTCCCGGGCCGGTGCCTCGACCTGTCCGCGGCGGCGATGCGGGCGATCGGCGGGGTCCTCTCCGGGGTGATCCCGGTGCGGTACGAGGTGCTGGCGGCCGTCTGACGGGTTCGCCGGGGAGTGTGCCGGACCCGGGCATGTGAACGCCCGCGACCGGCCCCTTCCCCCAAAGAAGCACAGCTCGCGGGCGTTCACCTTCGCAGCCTGGACGGGTACAGATCCAAGGCCTGCGGATCCGGCCGTTTCGTCGTGTCCCCCGTTGAATCCCCCAATTCATCACGACGGTCCGGCCGTACAAGGTGGTCCGTGGTCTTGCATTAGCTACGCTATGTGAGACGCACAGGGCATTCCGTCCACCCCTGGTTGACACTTCTCCGTACACCCCCGGTTGACCTGCGGCTTTGCCGTGTTTTGGGGTTGACGAGACATGTAACGACCGATGATCGGAATGTGGCTGTGAGGGGATCCACGGCGCGGGCCGGGAGGCCCGTCACTCCGGCCGACATGATCCTGTCGGCCGGGGTCTTCGCCGTGTCCATTCTGTTCATTTACGGAAAAAAGGATCTAAGGTTCGAGATACCGCTGAGCGGAGCCAGCGCGGCCCTGTTGCTGGCGAAGAAGCGCCTCCCCCTGGTGACGCTCGCCGGCTGCCTGCTGTTCACCGCGCTACTCGCGGTGCATCTGCGGTGGTCGTACCCGATGACCCCGGCGACCTTCATCGCCCTGTACGCGGTCGGCCGCTACTGCTCGCGCGGCACGGCACTGGCCGCGGCGGTCGGCACGATCATCATCGGGTTCACCCTCTCCGAGTTGATCGCGAATATCCCCTCCTACACGCTGCGCAACGTCCGTGACCTCGGCTGGGTGGTCTTCGCCGTCCTCGCGGGCGCCTGGGTGCAGACCCAGCGGGTCTACGTCCGCGACGTCGAGGAGCGGGCCGAGCGCGCCGAGCGGGAACGCGACGAGGAGGCGCTGCGCAGGGTCGCGGAGGAGCGGGTGCGCATCGCACGGGAACTGCACGACATCGTCGGGCACGCGCTGATGTCGATCAACGTGCTGGCATCGGTGAGCTCCCGCATCGTCGAGCGCAATCCAGGGGCGTGCCGGGACGCGATGGGTCAGATCAAAGGGGTCAGCAACTCGGCCCTCCGGGAGATCCGCAGCACGCTGAGCCTGCTCCGCGAGGGCACCGCACCGCTCAAGAACCCCGAACGCGGAATCGAGGACCTGCCCGTGCTGATCGAGCAGGTGCGGCTCGGCGGCCTGCCGGTGACCTTCAAGTCCTACCTCGACGACCGGAAGATTCCGGCGATCGTCGGGTTCACGGTGTACCGGATCATCCAGGAGAGCCTGACCAACGTCTGCCGGCACGCGAAGGACGTCACCAAGATCGTCGTCGCGATCGCCTGCGCGAACGACCACCTGGACGTCTCCGTCGTCAACGACGGTGCTCCGGCCACGCCCAGCGAGGGCGGCGGAATCGGCATCCAGGGAATGCGCGAACGCGTCACCGCGATCGGCGGCCGCCTGGACACCACGGCGCTTCCCGGCGGCGGCTTCCGCGTCCACGCCCGTCTGCCGTTGAAGGAGACATCCGCATGACGATCCGCGTCCTGCTGGCAGACGACCAGACGACCGTACGGGCCGGGTTCCGTATGCTCATCGACTCCACCGAGGACATGCACGTCGTGGCCGAGGCGGGCAACGGCGTCCGCGCCGTCGAGATGGCCCGCGCCGTCGTTCCGGACGTCGTCCTCATGGACATCCGGATGCCGGGCATGGACGGCATCGAGGCCACCCGCCGGATCACCTCCGACCCGGCGCTGCCCGACGTGCACGTTCTGATCCTCACGACGTTCGAGCACGACGAGTACATCTTCGGCGCCCTGCGGGCGGGGGCCGCCGGGTTCCTCCTCAAGGACACCGACCCGGACGACCTTCTCGAGGCGATCCGGGTGGTCGCCTCGGGAGAGGCCCTGCTGGGCCGCGGCCTGACCCGCCGGGTGATCAAGGAGCTCGTCGCCCAGCCGGAGCACCCGGAGCCCGGCGGCAAGGACCTCGAGGTGCTCAGCGAGCGGGAGCGGGAGGTCCTGCTGCAGATCGCGTACGGCCTCACCAACGAGGAGATCGCCGCCAAGCTGCACCTCAGCCCCGCCACCGCCAAGACCTACGTCCATCGGATCATGACGAAACTGCACGCCCGCGACCGGGTGCAGTTGGTGATCTTCGCCTACGACCAGGGGCTCGTACGGCCCCGGCCCTGATCAACGGCCCTGGATCGGCGATGACAAATGTCATCGCGAACCCAGGATCGGGCACACTAGGGCGCTGACCGGCGCGAATCTAACGTTCTTTCCATGAACGCCATCGCCTTCACCGGGGTCGCCAAGAGCTACGGAGCCGTCCGCGCCGTCGAGGGGCTGGACCTCACCATCGAGGACGGCAGCACCGTCGCGCTGCTCGGCCCGAACGGAGCCGGCAAGTCCACCTCGATCGGAATGCTGCTCGGTCTCGTACGGCCTACGGCGGGCGAGATCAGCGTCTTCGGCGAAACCCCCGACGCCGCGGTCAAGCACGGCCGGGTCGGTGCGATGCTGCAGGACGGCGACCTCATCCCCGGGCTGACCGTCCGCGAGGTCGTCTCCTTCGTCCGCGGTCTGTACCCCGACCCGATGCCGCTGGAGGAGATCCTCACGCTGGCGAACCTGACCGACCTCGCCGGCCGCCGGGCCGACCGGCTCTCCGGCGGGCAGGCGCAGCGGGTCCGGTTCGCGATCGCCATCGCCGGCGCGCCCCGGCTCCTCGTGCTGGACGAGCCCACCGCGGCGATGGACGTCGAGTCCCGCCGGTCGTTCTGGGCGAGCATGCGGGAGTACGCCGCCGCCGGCCGGACCATCCTGTTCGCCACCCACTACCTGGAGGAGGCGGACGAGAACGCCGACCGGGTCATCGTCATCGCCCGGGGCCGGGTCGTCGCGGACGGCACCCCCCAGGAGATCAAGGCGGCGGCCGGGGCCGGGACCGTACGGTTCACGATCGGCGACCAGCCCACGGCCGGCCTGGACGCGCTGCCCGGCGTCAGCGCCGTCGACGTCCGCGGGCCGGTCGCGCGGCTGCACACCACCGACCCGGACGCGACCGTCCAGGCGCTGTACGCCACGGGCCTGCGGGTCACCGACCTGGAGGTCAAGGGCGCCGATCTGGAAGACGCCTTCCTCTCCCTCACCCACGACCGCTGACTCCGGCTTCGGCTTCGGCTTCGGCTCGGCTCGGCTGAAAGGACGCATACGATGCTTCGCTACCTGGGCCTGGAGATCCGGCGCATGTTCCGTGACCGGCGCTTCGTCTTCTTCACCATGGCCATCCCCGTCGTCTTCTACCTCCTGTGGTCCAACACCTTCGGCAAGGGCCCCGGCACGGTCGGCCACACCGGCCTGGACGCCAAGACGTACCTGCTCGTGTCGATGGCCTCCTTCGGGGCGGTCGGGGCCGCACTGACCACGACGGGAGCCCGGCTCGCCGGCGAACGGCAGAGCGGCTGGCTGCAGCAGCTCCAGGTGACCCCGCTGCGCCCCTGGGCGGTCATCGTCGTCAAGACGCTCGCGTCGATGTTCCTGGCCCTGCCCGCGATCGTCCTGGTCGGGCTCGCCGCCGCGCTGACGCAGCACGTCCACCTGTCGCCCGGTGAGTGGGCCGCGATGATCGGCCTCATGTGGCTCGGCACGCTGCCGTTCGCCGCGCTCGGCACCCTGATCGGCTCGCTGGTCGGCGCCGACGCCGCCCACCCGGTCACGCTGGCCTGCTACTTCGGCCTGTCGATCCTCGGCGGCCTGTGGATGCCGGTCGACTCGCTGCCCAAGGCCCTGCGCCAGGTCTCCCACTGGCTGCCGTCCAACCGGTTCGCCCAGCTGGGCTGGAGCGCCGCCGGCGGGCACACCCCGGCCGCCTCCGACGGCCTCGTCCTCGCCGGCTGGGCGCTGGTCCTCGGCATTCTGGCCATCGCGGCCTACCGCCGCGCTACCGTTCGATCTCGATGAACCCTTTCTTCCCCGAAGGCGCCGGCGGGACGAGTCCGTCCCGCTGGCGCCGTCTCGTCGGGATATCGGTCGGCATGGTCTACCTGGTGGTCTGGCCGCTGGCCGACGTGAGCCACGAACGCTCCACGACCCGCATCGTGCTGTCGGTCCTCGCCCTCCTGAGCTTCGTGGCGGCCTTCCTCGCGCTGGCCATCGGCAACCGGATCTGGTCCGGGGCCACGACGCGCCGTACCTATGTCCTCCTCGGGATCGTCACGGCCATGGCCGTCGGCTACCCGCTCCTCTTCGGTCAGGAGTGGGCGGGGATGCCGATCTACCTGGGCGTCGGGTACGCGATGACGCTGCCGCCCGCGTGGGCGATGCGCGGGGTCCTCGCCGCCACGGCGCTGACCTTCGGGCTGTGCGAGATCACCCACGTCTCCGGCGGCACGGTGTTCCTGCTGACCTTCCAGACGTTCACCATCAGCCTGATCATGTTGAGCTTCCGCGGCAGCCGGATCCTGATCGCGCAACTGCAGGAGGCGCGCAGTGAGGTCGCCCGGCTCGCGGCGAACGAGGAGCGGCTGCGCATCGCACGCGACCTGCACGACCTGCTCGGCCACACGCTGTCGCTGATCGTTCTGAAGAGCGAGGTCGCGGTCCGCATCGCCGACCGCTACCCGGCCAAGAGCCTGGGCGAGATGAAGGACATCGAGACCGTCGCCCGGCAGGCGCTGACGGACGTCCGCGCGACGGTCAGCGGCTACCGGCGGCGCGACCTCTCCGAAGAACTGGACAACGCCCGCGGGGTGCTCGTCGCCGCCGACATCGAGCCGTCGATCAGCACCTCCGGCACTCCCCTGCCGGACGGGGTCGACGACCTGTTCGCCTGGGCCGTCCGCGAGGGCGTCACCAACATCGTCCGGCACTCCCGCGCCCGTACCGCCGGGATCTCGGTCAGCCGCCTCGGTGCGGGCGCCGTCCTCGAGATCACCGACGACGGGGCGGGCCCGGCGGCGAGCGAGAGCTCCCCGGGCGTCGGCGGCAACGGCCTGACGGGGCTCGGGGAACGGGTCGCGCAGGTCGGCGGGTCGGTCGAGTCCGGTCCGGGCCCGGACGGCGGTTTCCGGCTGATCGTGCGCGCTCCGCTGGACGCGCCGACGCCGGCCGCGTGAACAGCTCATCGTTCGTCGAAGAGGAACACGGATGATTCGCGTACTTCTGGCCGAGGATCAGGGCATGGTCCGCGGCGCGCTCGCCACCCTGCTCGGCCTCGAAGAGGACATCGAGGTGGTCGGCGAGGCCGCCGACGGCGATGAGGCCCTGACCGTCGCCGAGCGGACGCGCCCCGACATCGCGCTGCTCGACATCGAGATGCCCGGCCGGAACGGCATCGACACGGCCGCCGCGCTCCGCACGGCCCTGCCGGACTGCCGAGTGATCATCCTGACGACGTTCGGCCGTCCGGGGTACCTGCGCAGCGCCATGGAGGCGGGCGCGTCGGCCTTCCTCGTCAAGGACAGCCCGGCACGCGAACTGGCGGCCGCGATCCGGCGCGTGCTGGCCGGCGAACGCGTCATCGACCCGGCGCTCGCCGCCGCCGCGCTCAGCGCCGGCCCGAACCCGCTGTCCCCCCGCGAACGCGAGGCGCTCACCGCGGCGGCCGACGGCTCGACCATCGGCGACGTGGCGCGGAAGCTGCACCTGTCGGAGGGGACGGTCCGCAACTACCTGTCCGCGGCCATCCGCAAGACCGGTGCCCGCAACCGCATCGAGGCCGTCCGCGCCGCCCAGCGCCAGGGCTGGCTCTAGATCGACTTATTTTCTGACGACGTGAACCGGTCTTCTGTCAGGGCCGTATGCCGAAGTAGATGACCTTCGAGCCCTCCATCCCGGGCTGGAGGGCTTGGGGGCCATCGACCGGCTTGTCATCGTCAGAAGGGATTCACGCATGATCCGCAAGGTCTTGCTGCCGCTGGGCCTCGCCGCAGGCGTCGCCGGCGGTGTCCTGTTCTCCGCAGGCTCGGCCTCCGCCGCGACCTTCGTGCCCGGTGGGGTCTACCCCTCGCTCCAGGCCTGCGCGGACGCCGGCAACGCGGGCTTCCCGCAGCACCGCTGGGTCGGCTGGCACTGCGACCCGCTCGGCTACGGCCAGTACGAGCTCTGGGTCCAGCCGACCTACTGATCTGCCCGTCGGCGCCGTCCTTCCCGCCTGCGCGGGGAGGACGGCGCCGTTCCGGCGGTGCCGCCCGGCGGCTTGGTCAGGCCCCGAGTCCGCTCAGCGCCTGCATGGCCTCCCGCTCCAGGCGTGAAAGACCGCCGAGGATGGTGCCCGCCTGGACGAGGCACCGCGCATCACCCGATTCACCGGCCTTCGTGATCAGTGCCGCGACCTCCGTCCACAGGATCGCCGCCTCGGTGTACAGCCTGTGGCCCGTACGCAGCCGGCCGCTGTCGAGCAGCAGGGCGCATTCGGCGAGGAAGTCGCGGTAGAGGTTACGGAACAGGGCGCCGCCGGTACCGGCCTTCTCCATCAGGAGGGCGGCCTGCGGCAGGTCCCCCTGCGGGTCGTCGGCGCGCTGAAGCCAGGTGCGCACCAGCGTGCCGGCCTTCTCGATGCCGCGGTGGCCGAGGTTGGCGATGGGCGGGTTGAGGAAGGCCTCGGCGCAGGCGGTGATGGCGGGGACGATCCGGTCGTGCGGGGACGGCGGGTCACTCGGGGCGGTGAGGGTGAACGACCGGTGCCTGGCGGTCATCGGACCGCGCGCGGCCCTGGCCCGGGCGAGGCCGGCCAGGCTCGTGGACACCGCTCCGCCCTGCTGGTCGGTGTCCACCAGGTAGGCGTCGTGGTCGTCGTATCCGTACATCGCGACGACGTGCCCGCCGAAGTGCACCTTCGAGGTGAAGTAATCCAGGTGGTGGCTGTCGAGCTGCAGCCCGACCGGGCGGCCCGCGTCAATCAGGGCCACCACATGCTCCCAGGCCCTGCGGGGAGACGTGGTCTCCCGGACCAGAAGCTCCAGCCCGAGCCGGGCGGCCAGGTTCCTGGTGAGTTCGAAAGGCTTGACCCGTCCCCCGAGGAACGGGAAGCCCATGTTCTTACCGTCCCAGTAGACGAAGGACAGACCGGAGCCGAGGCCGAAGAGCATGGGCTCGGACAGATCGAGCCCCTGGTGCCTCAGCAGCACCCCCAGAGCCGACGTCTCGCAGTGCTGCGTCCCTCGGGCATCGAGGTCGATCACCATGGCCATGCCGCGCTCTCCCGGAGGTTCGTCCTGCACGGCATCATCGTGGCCTCTCCCCCTAGGGGAGAGTCGAACGCCGCACCTGCAGAGCCCCTCCGGCCCTCATGACCACCTCTGCGGCACGGCTATCCGCACACCACGGCAACCTCGACGCACTGGTTGCCTTCCGTATCCGACCTGCTACTCTTTCGCCAGTCCACAGCAGATGCGTCCGAGTTCATCCGCTCATCTCCGTGATCGCCTTTTTGATGAGCGTAACCGAGGTTGTCTCGTCCAGGGCGTCCTCGATCATTTGTCGGAAGTCGGCGTGGAACCCAGCGACCTCATCGGCGTCATGGAAGTAACGCTCGCCGACGCGATTCTCACAGAGGACCACATCGGGATCGACCGATCCGGCGAAGGTGAGAATCACGAACGGGTTACCGGCCGCTGGATACAGACCGGCGTCGTACGGCAGGACCCGCAGGCTGACATTGGGCAGGTCCGCCGCCTCGATCAATCTCTCCAACTGACTGCGCATGACCTCCGCCCCTCCAGCTTGCCGATGTAGCACGGCCTCGTCGAGGAGCGCATGCAGTTCGAGCGGATTGTCACCTTGTAGCCGTTCTTGGCGTTTGAGCCGTACGGCGATCCGTCGTTCGACCTCTTCGGGCGGAACGGTCAGACTGGAGGCGCGAACCACCGCGCGGGCATAGTCCGGCGTCTGGAGCAGTCCCGGCACCTTGCTCGGCTGGTAGTTGCGAACCAGTGTCGCTTCGGCCTCCAGTTGGATGTACGGGCCGGGTAGCAGGTCGCGGTAGGACGACCACCAACCGCCCCGTTTGCGCGCGTTGCGGCCGAGGTCGAGTAGCTGTTCAGCGGTCTGGGCGTCGGCCCGGAAAAGTGCCAGCAGTTGGCGTAGGTCGCTGATGCTCACCGAGCTTTGGGCGTTCTCGATCCGGACGATCTTGTTGCTCGAGACCTCCAGGTGGGTAGCGACATCCTCCTGCGACATTCCGGCCTTAAGGCGCAAAGCTCGCAGTTCTCCGGCGAGTCTCCTCCGCAGTACGAGGGAAGCGCTCATTTTCTTACCTACCACCTTGTTATCTCTGAGTCGGTCGTCTACCGTGACGGCGACCACATGCTGTCACGACTCAGTTACGGATAGGTGAGAAATGGTCGAAGACGGCCTCCCAGCGTCCGGATCCGGCAACACGATCCAGACCAGGGGATCGATCGCCGCGCATCTCGAAGCCCTCGCGGAACGGCTGCGGGAGGAGGGGTGGTACGCGCGGGTCATCGCCTCCGAGGGGCAGGCGGCCTTACTGCGGGTGGTGAACCCGCTCGCGCCGCCGCTGAACGACGACCTCTCGCTGCGGCGGGACCAAGCGGGGCTGTGGTGGTTCTGCTGGTCGTTCGGCGACCGGATCGCCCACGTCGACAACCTCGACATCGCCGCCGCCCGCATCACCCAGGTCCTCGGCCACCCCGAACCCTGAACGAGCCACCGCGGCGGCCGAGGTCTTCCCCCCGATGCCCGGCCGCCGCGGTCACCCACACCTTCTGGAGGTCCCCGGCATGTCCCCCGAGTGCACCGCCGACCCATCGCGCGAGCAGCAGTGGTCCTGCCGTCTCGACGGCGACCCCTACGCCGTGGTCACCGCCCGCTCCCTGGCCACCGCCGTCCTGCTCGGCTGGAACGCCGACCTGGTCGAGGACGTCGTCCTGGTCACCAGCGAACTGGTCACCAACGCCATCGCCCACGCCGCCGCCCCCGTGACCTTCGCCCTCACCGCCCGGAAAGGGGTCAAGGCGGCCATCGTCATCGACGTCACCGACGCCTCACCGGACCTGCCCGTGCAGGACCTGCCCGGCGAGGTCGGCCACTTCGGCCTGTGGATCGCCGAAGAACTCGCCCGCGTCACCGTCCACCCGGCCCCACCCGGCAAGACCGTACGCGCCACCTTCGACGTCCGCGACGCAAGCCTCCTACCGCCGGCTCCCTAGCGCGATGACCACGAACGTTCGCCGGAAGTGGCCGGCCGTGCCCGTCGCAGCCGAAGGATGGGATCTTCATCGGCGCTGTCACCTGAGCAGGGATTTGTTCCTGCTGGAGTTACAGCCTCGGATCGCTTGGGGCAGCCCGGCGAGGTCGGCCACTTCGGACTGTGGATCACCGAAGAAGGAGAGACTTGGCGTATGGACATCAGGGGGTACGGGGCCAACCGCCCGTACGCGACACCGGAGTCGCTAGAGGAGCTGACCGGCCCGGTCAGCGGCCGGATCACCCTGCCCGGCCATCTCGACTCGGGCCCTCGCCGTACCTACGACCTCGACGAACCATCGGACGTCCGGCTCCTGTACATGCGCGTCATCCGCGAAAGCTCCACCGTGGACGATCTGCGCCGGCTGCTGAACGTCCGTCTGCTGCGGCGGGTATGGGCCGCCCTTGTCCTTCCACCCAGGGTCCGCAGGATGTGGGAGAGCCGGTTCTCCGACCTCCACCGTGCTGCTTGATGGACGATTTCCACCGCCGCTTGGCCCGGTGAATAATGACACGTCGATGCGGGCGGCCCCGGTTGGCGTACTTCAGTGATGTTCGATCAGTCCGCGTTTCACGAGGCTCTCGCCGGTGGCGATCAAGGCGTCTTCGGCGGAGCGCGGCCGCCATCCCAGGACGTCGCGGGCCTTGTCGTTGCTGAGCGGCTTGAACACGCCCAGGTCGTGCACCATCGGCCGCGCCGACGAGCTCACCAGGGCGAGGGCGCGGACGGCGAAGTCGGGGAGCACCCGGGTGGGAACCCGCTTGCCGGCGGCGCCGAGGCCGTCCCGGAGGATGCGGGCGATCTCGGACACCCAGAGTGAATCGCCGGCCGTGGCGAGGAAGCGCTCTCCACCGGCCGCGGGGTCGGTCATGGCCCGTAGCTGCAGGTCCGCCACGTCGCGTACATCGACGATCCCGAAGGAGAGGCGCGGCAGAGCGGGCATTTCCCTGTTGAGCAGGCTCTGGATCAGCAGGACCGAGGTGGTCGGGGGCCCGAGCAGGGGCCCCAGGATGCCGACGGGGTTGACGACCGCGAGCTCGACGCCTTTGCCTTCGCGTTCGACGAAGTCCCACGCCGCACGCTCGGCCAGGGTCTTCGATCGCTGATATGCCCCGACGCCGGGGCCGTCGGGATCCGTCCAGTCGAGTTCGGTGAACACGTGGTCCACGCGGGCGTGACCGTAGCCGATCGCCGCGAACGACGAAGTGAGGACCACCCGCTGGACGCCCGCATCGCGCGCGGCGCGCAGGACCCGAAGTGTGCCGTCCCGCGCCGGGACGATCAGCTCGTTCTCGTCGCGCGGAGCCTGCGCCGGGTACGGCGATGCCACGTGCAGCACATAGGTGCAGCCGGCGACGGCGGAGGACCACCCGTCGTCGGCGGTGAGGTCGGCCTGGACGAACTCCACGGCGGCGTCGTCGCCGGCACCGCCGCTGCGCAGCATCGCGCGTACGTCCGGCGAGCGCCGGAGGTCCCGGACGGTGGTTCGCACGCGGTAACCGGCCTGGAGCAGCCGCAGGATGCAGTACGCGCCGAGGAATCCGGTGCCTCCGGTGACGAGCACGGTGTCGTCGCTCATGTGTCTCACCCTTTCCGGTGCGGCCCGCTCGTACGGGGCGTACGCACCTTCCGGCGAGGACCGTAGCACAGGAAATGACCACACGGTCATTTTTTTATGACCGTGCGGTCAGATAGGCTGATCCCATGCCAGCGACGCGCCCCGACGACGTCCCGGTCACTCCGAAGGGACGAGAGACCAGGGAGAGACTGCTCGACGCCGGCGAGGTGGTGGCGGCGCGTCACGGGCTCGCCGGTCTGAGCGTCGCCGCGGTGACGTCCCAGGCCGGAGTGGCCAAGGGCACCTTCTACGTCCACTTCACCGACCGCGCGGCGTTCATCGCGGCGATCGAGCGCCGCTTCTACGACCGCGTCGGAGAGCAGGTGCTCGCCGCCGTCGCATCGCTGGACCCGGGGCACGACTTCCTCGTGGCCGCCGTCGAGGCGTACCTCGACGCGTGCCTGGCCAACCATGCGGTCAAGGCGCTGATCCTCGAATCACGCGCGCACGCGGAGCGCGGCGCGTTCTTCGCCGAGCTCCTCGACCGGTTCGAAGCACTCGTGGCCCCCAGCATGGAGGCGATCGGCATGACGCCGGTGGGCGTCCACGTCCGCCTTCTCATCGCGCTCGCTTCGGAGACGGTGCTCATCGAGCTCGACAGCGGAAGCCGGGTCGACGCGGCACGCGACACCGTCCGGGCGATGCTGCGAAGCGCCTGAACGAGCGACCGTGCCCGGCTCTGAGACCGCTGGTAGGGTGAACGTTCGAGTAGCCCCGAATCAGGGAGACAGACGTGGTTGGTGACGACGACATCTCCGGCTGATACCCGGATGTGACGGCCACCGGCGTGCGCGTGGAGCGCCGCCGGCGTGGCCATTCGGTCGTTCTCACCAATCCCTGCGGGTGTCGTGTCCCCGCGCCTGAACTTGAGGGCTCTGTCATGTCCGACGCTTTCATCGTCTGCTCGAACCTGTCCTTCTCCTGGCCCGACGACACTCCCGTCTTCCAGGACCTGTCCTTCTCCGTGGGCGGCGGCCGTACGGGCCTCGTCGCGCCGAACGGCGCCGGGAAGAGCACCCTGCTCAAGCTGATCGCCGGTGAGCTCCGGCCCGGTGGCGGCACGGTGTCCGTCGAAGGCGTGCCGGGGTACCTCCCCCAGACGCTGCCGCTGACCGGGGACCTGACCGTGGCGGAGGTCCTGGAGGTCGCGCCGGTGATCCGTGCGATCGACGCCATCGAGGCCGGGGACGCGAGCGAGGAGAACTTCGCGGTCGTCGGTGACGACTGGGACATCGAGGAGCGCACCCAGGCGCAGCTCGACCGGCTCGGCCTCGGAGACGTCGCCCTCGACCGGTGCCTGCGCACGCTCAGTGGCGGCCAGATCGTCTCGCTCGGGCTCGCGGCGCAGCTGCTGAAGCGGCCGGACGTGCTGCTGCTCGACGAGCCGACCAACAACCTGGACCTCGACGCGCGCCGCAGGCTCTACGCGGTCCTGGACGACTGGAAGGGCTGCCTGCTGGTGGTCAGCCACGACCGCGCGCTCCTCGACCGCATGGACCGCATCGCCGAGCTCGACCGGGGCGAGGTCCGCTACTACGGCGGGAACTTCACCGCCTACGAGGACGCCGTACAGGCCGAGCGCGAGGTCGCCGAGAAGAACGTTCGCAGCGCCGAGCAGGAGGTCAAGCGGGAGAAGCGGGAGATGCAGCAGGCCCGGGAGCGGGCCGAGCGCCGGGCCTCCAACGCCGCGCGGAACCTCCAGAACGCCGGTCTGCCCAAGATCCTCGCCGGCGCGCGGAAACGGCGTGCGCAGGAGTCGGCGGGCAGGGCGGACGAGACGCACGCCGCGCGGGTCGCCGGGGCCAGGGCCCGGCTCGACGAGGCGAGCCGGGCGCTGCGCGACGACCAGAAGATCACGCTGGAGCTGCCCGGGACGAACGTTCCGGCCGGGCGGACGGTGTTCGTGGGCGAGGGGATGCGGGTCCGCCACGGCGAGCGCGCGGTCTTCGCCGGAGACGGCGTCGACCTCATCATCCGGGGTCCCGAGCGGATCGCGCTGACCGGGCCGAACGGCGGCGGCAAGTCCACTCTGCTGCGCCTGATCGGCGGTGAGCTGGATCCGGACGGCGGCACGACCCGCCGGGCCGACGGCCGGGTCGCGTACCTGTCCCAGCGGCTCGACCTGCTGGACCCGGACCGTACCGTGGCGGAGAACCTCGCCGCGTACGCGCCCGGGATGCCGGAGTCGCAGCGGATGCACCTTCTCGCCCGCTTCCTGTTCCGAGGATCACGCATCCACCTTCCGGTCGGGGTGTTGTCCGGGGGCGAACGGCTGCGCGCCACCCTGGCCTGTGTCCTGTTCGCCGAGCCCGCGCCCCAGTTGCTGCTGCTCGACGAGCCGACCAACAACCTCGACCTGGTCAGCGTCGGCCAGTTGGAGAGTGCGCTGAACGCCTACGAGGGCGCGTTCGTCGTGGTCAGCCACGACGAACGGTTCCTCGCCGAGATCGGAGTGAGCCGCTGGCTGCGGTTGTCCGACGGCCGGCTGCTGGAGACGGGCGCGCCCACGGAGGACTGAGATCTCGGGCGCCCACCGAGGATTGAGACTTCGAGCCGCCGCCGAGGGCGACCGGTTACAAAGCCGGGGGGCCATCTTTTGGCGGAGCCGCCGCGCGCTCATCATCGACCTTGGAAGGGACAATGAGCGCGATAACCCTCGAAAGGGAGGTTCTAGGTGTCCAACTCGCAGGCTGTGGCGACCCGTCCGGCCGTCCTCGGCGACCTCGTGCCGGGCCGGCTGGTCCGCGACGTCGCGCTGGTCGTCGGCGCGGCGGTCTTCGTCGGACTGGCCGCCCAGGTCAGCGTGCCGATCCCGGGCACGCCGGTGCCGGTGACCGGCCAGACCTTCGCGGTCCTGCTGTCGGGGGCGGCGCTCGGGTTCCGCCGTGGCGCCCTCTCGATGGCGCTGTACACCCTCGCCGGCATGGTCGGCGTGCCGTGGTTCTCCGACGGCACGTCGGGCTGGCGGATGGCGTCGTTCGGTTACATCCTCGGCTTCGTGCTGGCGGGCGCGGTCGTGGGCGCCCTGGCCGCCCGTGGCGGTGACCGGTCGCCGGTGCGGACCGTGGGCACGATGGCCCTCGGCCTCGCGGTGATCTACGCCGTCGGGGTGCCGTGGCTGATGGCCTGGACGCACAGCGGCCTGGGCCAGGCCCTCTCGATGGGCGTCCGGCCGTTCCTCGTCGGCGACGCGATCAAGATCGCGCTCGCCGCGGGCCTGCTGCCCGGCGCCTGGCGGCTCCTCCGCCGCTGACGCGCCGCGCAGGCGATGAGGGCCCGGTCTCCGTTCCGGAGGCTGGGCCCTCGTCCGTTCGGTCCTCGTTCAGCGGTCGCCGAGGTGGTCGGCCAGGTAGCCGTGGATCAGGCGCTCGACCTCGGCGAGGAGCGCCGGGTCGCCGTCGGGGTCGTTGCGGAAGGCCAGCTTGAGCACCGCGTCGGCCGCCTCGACGGAGACGGCCAGCGCGCGGGTGAAGTCCCCGTCGTCCGGCAGGTCGAACACCGAGACGAGGAGCGTCTTGAGCCGGTCCGCGACGACGGCGTTGTTCTCGGCCGCGACGTCCAGCAGGTGGACGTCCGCGATGTCGCCGAAGCGCAGCACCCGAAAGCCCGGGACCGTACGGTGCATCCCGACGAAGACCTCGATGACCGTGCCGACGGCGTCGTACCAGTGCTCGTACCTCCGCTCGGCGAGCGCCCGCCCCACCCGCTCGCCGAACATGTCCAGGTTGCGGAGCGCGAGCTGCTGGGCGATCGCCTTCTTGTCGGGGAAGAACTGGTAGACCGAGCCGATCGCGACCTCCGCCCGCTGGGCGATCTTGGTGGTGGACAGGCCGTCGTACCCGGACTCGTCGAGGATCTCCGCACACGCGTCGAGCATGCGCTGGACGCGTTCGGCGCTCCGTCGTTGCGCAGGTCGGCGGCGCAGCGCCGAGCTATCCGTCGTCACACGTCCAATCATGCCTTTTCCGGCCCGGATACCGGCGCGTAATATCCGAGGTCCATTCACGTTTGCGTGGAGGTGGGCCGTGTTCCCCCCTGACTTCCACTGGGGCGTCGCGACCTCGGCGTACCAGATCGAGGGCGCGACGGAGGAGGACGGCCGGGGCCCGTCCACGTGGGACACCTTCTGCCGGGAGCCCGGCCGCGTACGGGACGGGCACACCGCCGACGTCGCCTGCGACCACTACCACCGCTGGGCCGAGGACCTCGACCTGATCGCCGGCCTGGGCGCCCGCGCGTACCGCTTCTCCGTCGCGTGGCCCCGCGTCCAGCCCACCGGCGGCGGGCCGGTCAACCCCAAGGGCCTGGACTTCTACGACCGCCTCGTCGACGGCCTCGCCGAACGCGGGGTCGCGGCCGTGCCCACGCTGTACCACTGGGACCTGCCGCAGCCCCTGGAGGACGCCGGCGGCTGGATGAACCGCGACACGGCCCACCGGTTCGCCGAGTACGCCGCGATCGTCGCCGACCGGCTCGCCGACCGCGTCGACCTGTGGATCACGCTGAACGAGCCGATGGTCGTGATGGCGTACGGCTACGCGTTCGGGATCTACGCTCCGGGCCGGACGCTCATGCTCGGCGCGCTGCCCACCGCGCACCACCAGCTCCTCGGACACGGGCTCGCCACCGCCGCCCTGCGGGCCGCCGGCGCGCGGCGGGTCGGGATCGCCAACCACTACACCCCGGCCTGGCCCGCCGGTGACACCGCCGAGGACGCCACGGCCGCCGCCGCGTTCGACGACCTGCTGAACTGGCAGTTCACCGACCCGATCCTGCGTGGCCATTACCCGGCCCTCGGCCTGGACCTGTCCCATGTCCGGGACGGCGACCTCGAGCTGATCCGCGCGCCGATCGACGTCCTCGGCGTGAACTACTACCACCCGACCGGGGTCGCCGCCCCGACCGACGACTCCCTGCCCTTCGCGATGCGCGACCTGACCGGGTACCCGACGACGGGGATGGGCTGGCCGGTCGTCCCGGACGGGCTGCACCGGCTCCTCGTCGACCTGCGGGACCGGTACGGCGCCGCGCTGCCGCCGGTGTACATCACCGAGAGCGGGTGCTCCTACGACGAGTCGCTCGACGACTCCGCCCGCATCGGCTTCCTCACCGCGCACGTCGGGGCGGTGCAGGCGGCGATGAACGACGGCGTCGACGTGCGCGGGTACTACGTCTGGTCGCTGCTCGACAACTTCGAGTGGGCCGAGGGATTCCACCCGCGCTTCGGGCTCGTCCACGTCGACTACGCCACCCAGCGGCGCACGCCGCGCGCGTCGTACGCGTGGTACCGCGACCTCATCGCGGCGGCCTCGTCCTGATCAGGGCGCGGCGGCGAGGCCGGTGCAGCGGCGCAGCCGCTCCCACTTGGCGTGCGCCCGGGTCGCCGCGGTGCCGTTGAGGAGCCGCGGCACCCCCTTGGTGATGTAGACCGGCTTCCACTCGGCCCCCAGCACCTTCCGCTTGCGCAGGGTCACCTCGAGGATGCCGGAGTCGGGGTCGTTGCGGCCCGGGGCGGTGAAGAAGTAGTTGCCGAGACCGTAGTCGACGTACCGGCCCTTCATGTACCCGCCGCCGAGGGGGATGTGGGCGTGGCCGCCGACGATCACGTCCGCGCCGGCCCGGACGAGCGCGCGGGCCAGCGTCTTCTGGCGGGGCAGCGGGCAGGGGTTCTTCTCCTGCCCCCAGTGCAGGTAGACGATGACGGTGTCGGCGTGGCGCCGCGCCGCGCGCACCTCCGCGACGAGGCGCGGAACGTTCTTGGCCGAGGCCAGGCCGCCCTTCTTGGCGGTCGCCGTCCAGGCGGTGATCAGGTTGTCGTCCAGGACCTGCGTCGCCCCGAGGATGGCGAGGCGGTTCCCCTTCACCGTCACGTAGTACGGCCGGAAGGCCTGGGCGATGTTCGCGCCGATGCCGACGGTGGGGAAGCCCGACCTCTTGATGGCGGCGAGCGAGTCGCGCAGGCCGACCGTGCCGTAGTCCATGGCGTGGTTGTTGGCCATGGTCACGACGTCGATCCCGGCGGCCCGCAGTGCGCCGAACGCGCTCGGCGGCGCCCGGAACGTGAACTGCTTCGGCGCCTTCGTCCCGCGTGTGGTGACGGCCGTCTCCAGGTTGACCATCGCCAGGTCGGCGCGCTTCAGCTCGGGGATGGTCGGGCCGAGGGCGGTGGCGGGATCGGCCAGGCGCGCGGCGAGCCGCCCGTTGAAGTGGACGTCCCCGGCGAACGCCACCGTGATCGGCCCGTTCTCGGCGCCGTCCGGTGCCCGGCCGGATGGCGCGGTGGCGCGCGGCGGGTGCTTCGTCGCACCGCCTCCGCCGCAGGCCGCCGCCGCTGCCACGACACCGGCCAGCGCGGCCATCAGCACCGTCCGCCGCATCACACCCACCATCTCCGGGAAAGATCCCCAGGATGGCATGTTCTGCGCATTACGGATAATTGGAGTGATCTTGCTCGACATCGCGGCCCTCCGCGCCGAGACCCCCGGTTGCCGGGAGGTCGTGCACCTCAACGCCGCCGGATCGGCGCTGCCCCCGCAGGTCGTCCTCGACGTGATGCGCGAGCACCTCGACCTCGAGGCGCGCGTCGGCGGGTACGAGGCGGCCGACGCCGTCGAGGAACGACTCTCCGGAACGTACGACTCCCTCGCCCGCCTCATCGGCGCGCACCCCGACGAGATCGCCTGCACGGAGAACGCCACACGCGCCTGGGACATGGCCTTCTACGGCATCCCGTTCCGTCCCGGGGACCGCGTCCTCACCACCGCCAGTGAGTACTCCAGCAACGCGATCGCCTTCCTCCACGCCGCCCGCCGGAAGGGCGTGAAGATCGAGGTCATCCCCGACGACGAGTACGGCCAGATCTCCCTCGACGCCCTCGAGGCCGCGCTCGACGACGACGTACGGCTCGTGGCGATCAACCACGTCCCCACCCACGACGGCCTCATCAACCCGGTCGCCGAGGTCGGCCGCCTCGCCCGCGCCGCCGGCGCCCTGTACCTCCTCGACGCCTGCCAGTCCGTGGGCCAGCTCGTCGTCGACGTCGAGGAGATCGGCTGCGACCTGCTGTCGGCCACGGGCCGCAAGTTCCTGCGCGGCCCCCGCGGCACCGGATTCCTCTACGTACGGCGGTCGGCGCTCGACCTCCTCGAACCGCCGTTCCTCGACCTGCGGGCCGCGGACTGGACGGGACCGGAGTCGTACGAGCTGCGCGGCGACGCCCGCCGGTTCGAGTCGTGGGAACGCTCCGTCGCCGGGCACCTCGGCCTGGGCGCCGCCGCGGACCACGCCCTGGAGATCGGCCTCGCCGCCATCGAGGAGCGCGTCCTGGAACTCGGCGCGCTGCTGCGCACGGCCCTCGCCGAGCTCCCGGCCGTCACCGTACGGGACCGGGGCCTGCACCGCTCGGGCATCGTGACGTTCACGCACCGGGACCGGTCGGCCGCCGAGATCACGGCGTCGCTCGCCGAACAGCGGATCCACGTGCGGGTCTCCGAGCAGACGTACCGCTACGACGAGGGCGCCCGGCCCGAACCTCGCGTGCGCGCGTCCGTGCACTACTACACCACCGAGGACGAGATCCGCCGGCTCATCACCGCCCTGTGAAACGTTATTCCAGGTAGATCTATATTTCGGGATCCACCATCCAGGCAAACCTGCGTCTATCATTGTCCTGAATGCATCAAGCCAGGGAGATGGCGTGGGCGACGTGAAGGACCGGGGGCACCTCCACGACCCGGCGGCCGAGCTGCGCGCGGCCGGGTTCCGCGTGACCGCCGCACGGATCGCGATCCTCGACACCGTGCGCTCCGGCGACCACCTCGACGTCGAGACGGTGACCGGCCGGGTGCGCGAGCGGCTCGGCCAGGTGTCCGTGCAGGCGGTCTACGAAGCCCTGCACGCCTTCACCGGCGCCGGCCTCGTACGGCGGATCGAGCCGGCCGGCAGCCCGGCGCGGTTCGAGGGACGGGTCGGCGACAACCACCACCATCTCGTCTGCCGCGACTGCGGCCGGGTCACGGACGTCGACTGCGCCGTCGGCGAGGCGCCGTGCCTCGAGCCCGCCCGCGACGCCGGCTACCTGGTCGACGAGGCCGACGTCACCTTCTGGGGCTACTGCCCCGACTGCCGCCCGAAGCCAGAGCAGGCCCTCACCTGACCGGGGATCCCGGTCTCCCGAAGACGCCCCTTCCCCCCATTTTCCGAGGGTGCGGCCCCTCCCCCCGGGGCCGCCCCTCGGAAGACCAATGGCCTGCGCCGAGAGTTTTCGTCACATGAGCCCGCGGGATTCTCGGCAGTGAATCGACTTGATTAACCGGCCTGCTGCAGAGATCGCAGCCATCATGGCGTGGAGCGGCTGGATCGGTGAGTGCGTGAGAGTTGCGGTCGAGCCTTTTCACTATGCGCCGGCTTCGCGGTTGTGCAGGACCCCTTCGGCACCGTATCTCCGGCAGAGCTGTCCGCACGACGAGAAGGAGCAGGTTGTGAGGGGAAACCGTGACGGGTGGAAGGTCGTTTCCGACCCGTCGGCATGGGTCGGCATAGTCTTCGTCGACATTGACGGCACCCTCGTACCGGCCCCCGGCTCCGCTGTCCACGTAGCCCGATATCTGGGCACGGAGGAGGAGATGATTAAGGCCGAGGCGGCCTACGCGGCCGGTCAATTGACCAACCCCGAGATCGCGGCGGTGGACGCCCTCGCATGGGCGGACCGCACCGAACGGGAGATCGACGACTGGCTGACTCAACTGCCGCTCGTCGACGGAATCGCGGAGACGGTCCAGTGGTGCCGTGCTCATCGTCTGCTGCCGGTACTGGCCACCCTGGCCTGGCAGCCGATCGGGAAGCATCTCGGGAAGAGGTTCGGGTTCGCCGCCTACTGCGGACCTGAGCTGGAAATCCGCAACGGGTCCTTCACCGGCCGAGTGCGGGCCACCCTCGATGAGTTCGGCAAACGTGACTTCGCGCTGCGCTACGCGGAGAATCTCGGCTTTGGCCCGTCCCAGTGCGCCGCCATCGGCGACAGCCGGTCGGACCTGCCGCTGTTCGACGAAGTCGGCCTCAGTGTCGCCTTCAACGCGGACCAGCAGGCGCGTGACAGGGCCTCGACGACGGTGGACGGCGGGGACCTATGGGCCGTGACACCGCTTCTGGCGGATTGGCATCAGCGCATTCGTTGAAGCGCCCAGCCGGGTACGGCGCATGTCGTCACCCGAAGACGCCCCTTCCCCCCATTTCCGAGGGGAGCGGCCCCTCCCCCGGGGCGGCCCCTCGGAAGACCAAAGGCCTGTGCCGAGAGTTTCGGTCGTGTGAGCCACCAGGATCCTCGGCCGAAGCGATCCCGCGTCTGGTCAGGTGGGAGCCGTGGATGCATGATCAGTGCGTGGAGACTCCGGTGGTCACCTGGCGGATGGGACCGGCCCTACGGATCTTCGTGGCGCTGGTCATGCTGTTCTTCCTCCTGATGGGACTCGGAGGGGCCGCAGATCTGATCGAGTCTCGGAGTGCGGCGTTCTTCCTCCCGCTCCTGTGGTCGCTCGGCATCGACGTCTACTTCTGGTGGCTCTTCTTCCGGCCGTTGATCAGGCTCACGCCGACCGAGCTCGTGCTTCGCAACAAGTACCGGACCGAGCGCGTCGATCTCCGGACCGTCCAGGCCGTCGTGCCGAGTTCTGCGGGACTGGTCATCATGGTGGACGGCCGGGCGGCTCACACCGGCTGGGCGGTGCAGAAGTCGACCCTCGCGTTCTTGCTGCACCGAGAGGGTCGCGCCGATCGGATCGCTGAACAGATCCAGCAGGCGGCCCGGGGGGTCGGTGCTCCCGCCCCGCCCGTGCTCGAGTGACGTGGGCTTCGGCGAAGTTGTGAAGCCAGCGCGTGCGAGTAAGTGATCGTTTATCACATTGGTCGCAAATCGCGGGCCGCCGTTTGACGGTGCTCGCCTATCGTCCCGGCGGCGTACGGGAGATAGTCCAGGCTTCCGCACCGATGAGGTCCGGTGCCCGCCTCCGCTGGAGTGACCGATGACCACGGCCGTCCCCCGCCTTCGGCTCGCCGCCAGAACCGTCCGTGCGCTGCCGATCGCCGCCGCCGCGCTGACCCTCGCGGCCGGCGCCGCGTACGCCGCCGATCGGCCACCGGCCGGTTCGGTGCCGCCCGACCAGGACCCCTTCTACAGCGCACCGGCCGACATCGGCTCCTACCGGCCGGGCCAGGTCGTCGACGACCGGACGATCACCCCCAAGGTGGGCGGCCTGGGCACGACGACCGACGCCTGGCAGATCTCCTACCGGACGAACGACTCGCACGGTCAGCCCGAGCTGGCGGTCACCACGCTGCTCGTCCCGAAGAAGGCGTGGACGGGCGGCGGTCCGCGTCCCGTGGTCTCGGTGCAGGCGGCCGAGGACTCCACCGGGACGCAGTGCGCGCCGTCGTACGGAGTCTCCTCGGGCCAGGGGTACGCGGCCTCGTCCGCGATCTACCCGGCCGCCGTGCTGGCCAAGGGCTGGGCCGTGGCGATGCCCGACTTCGAGGGCCCGAAGTCGGTGTTCATGGGTGGCCCGCAGGCCGGGCACGCCGTGCTCGACGGCATCCGGGCCGTACGGAACCTCGGCGCGGGCGGCGTCGGCACGACCAACCCCTGGGCCCTGAACGGCTACTCCGGCGGCGCGCAGGCGACCGGCTGGGCCGCCGAGCTGCAGCCCTCGTACGCTCCGGACGTCAGGCTCGTCGGGGCGGCCATGGGCGGCACTCCCGCCGACCCGGCCGCGGTGGCGCGGTCGCTGGACGGCGGGGTCTTCTCCGGGTTCGAGGCCGCGGCCACCGTCAGCCTCGCCGCGGAGTACCCCGAGGCCGGCATCGACGACCTGACCAACGCCCAGGGCAAGGTGGCGCTGCAGCAGGCGCGCGGCAAGTGCCTGACCGACCTGCTCACCGGCTTCGCGTTCAAGAGGCTCGCGGACTACACCACCGTGCCCGACCCGCTCTCGGTCCCCTCCGTGGCGGCGATGCTCCAGAAGAACACCATGGGCGCGGCGGCGCCGACCACGCCGATCTACGACTACCACGCGAACACCGACGAGATCGTTCCCGTCGGCCAGGACGACGCCCTGACGCGCACCTGGTGCGCCAAGGGTGCCACCGTGCAGGTCGTCCGCGACCTCATCGGGGAGCACGCGGTCGAGATGGTCGTCCGCCAGAACGACGTGCTGTCCTTCCTCACCGACCGCTTCGCGGGCAGGACGCCGGGCGACACGTGCCCGTAGAATGCGGACCGCACACGAAAACGCGGCCCGGTAGGTAGCCCGGGCGCCGTCGACTCCGACGGTCTGTATCCGCCCTTCCCAGGGATGTCCGGTGTGCCGGAATCCGGCCTCGTCAGGCCGGTGCTCGGCATGGACACTGGAGGGACGATGAGCGCCGTGGCGCTGACCGTGTGCTTCGAAGACCCGTTCTGGGTCGGCATCCTGGAGATCACCGAGGGCGGCGAGACGCGGGCCACCCGGATCGTCTTCGGCGGCGAGCCCACCGACGCGGAGCTCCACGAGTTCCTGCTGCGGCACGGCTCGGCGCTCCTGGCGAAGGCCGCCGCCAACCCGCCCGTACCGGCGGACGCCCGTCCGTCCCGGCCCCGGGTCAACCCCAAGCGCGCCGCCAAACTGGCGGCGCGCGAGGCCGCCCGCGCCGCCGAGGGACGACGCGGCACCGCCTCCCAGGAGGCCGTACGCCTCGAATACGAGCAGCGGAAGGCGCAGGGGGCCGCCGACGCCCGGGCGCGGAAGGCCGACCGTGCCGAACGGCGCCGGGCGGCCGCCCTCGCGAAGAAGAAGGCCCGCCACCGCGGCCACTGACTCCAGCAGGTCGTTCGCTGTAGGAAGGGACGATGACGTCGATCAGGTTGGTGCAGGGCGATATCACCGAGCAGGAGGTCGACGCGGTCGTCAACGCCGCGAACTCCTCGCTTCTCGGCGGAGGCGGCGTGGACGGCGCCATCCACCGGCGGGGCGGCCCGGAGATCGTGGCCGAGTGCCGGCAGCTGCGCGCGTCCCGGTACGGGAAGGGGCTGCCGACCGGGCAGGCGGTGGCGACGACCGCCGGACGGCTGCCCGCGCGCTGGGTGATCCACACGGTCGGCCCCGTGTACTCCCGGTCCGAGGACCGGTCCGAGCTGCTCGCCTCCTGTTACCGGGAGTCGCTGCGGGTCGCCGACGAGCTGGGCGCCGCGACGGTCGCCTTCCCCGCCGTGTCCGCCGGCATCTACGGCTGGCCGCTGGACGACGCCGCGCGCATCGCGGTCGGCACCGTACGAGCGACGCCGAGCCGGGTGGACGAGGTGCGGTTCGTGCTGTTCAGCACGGACGTCCACGAGGCGTTCGCGCGGGCGCTGGCGGGCTGAGCGGCCTCGTCACTCGGTGGCGGCCTCCACCCGGCCCGGAGCGAGCTCGAAGGGCGGCGTGTGGTCCGGCAGGGCGGCCTGCTCCTCCGGGCCGCCGACGGCCCCCGGCCGTGGTTCCGGCACGTGCGCGGCGGGTTCCTCCCGTCGTGCCGCCGTACGGCCGTTCTCGCCCTCGGCGGTGCCCACCTGCTCGGCCTGCCCGCCGAACGCCGCGCTGACCGCCCGCAGTGCGGAGGTGAGCTCGCCGGGGATGACCCAGAACGTGTTCCCCTCTCCGGCGGCGAGCTTCGGCAGCGTCTGGAGGTACTGGTAGGCGAGCAGCTTGGGATCCGGGTCGTTCTGGTGGATCGAGGTGAAGACCTGCTCGATGGCCTTCGCCTCGCCCTCGGCCTTGAGGATCGCGGCCTGCCGGGCGCCCTCCGCCTGCAGGATCGCGCCCTGCTTCTCCCCTTCGGCCGTCAGGATGCGGGACTGCCGCACGCCTTCGGCCTGCAGGATCGTGGCGCGCTTCTCCCGCTCGGCCCGCATCTGCTTCTCCATCGCGTCCTTGATGGACTGCGGCGGCTCGATCGCCTTGATCTCCACGCGGGTCACCCGGATGCCCCACTTGCCGGACGCGTCGTCCAGCACGCCGCGCAGCGCGGTGTTGATCCGGTCGCGGGAGGACAGGGTCGCCTCCAGGTCGAGCGTGCCGATCACGTTGCGCAGCTGGGTGGCGGTGAGCTGCTCGATCGCCTTGATGTAGTCGACGATCTCGTAGTCCGCCGCCCGCGGATCGGTGACCTGGAAGAACAGCACGGTGTCGATGTGCACGACCACGTTGTCCTCGGTGATGACCGGCTGCCCCTGGAACGCCACGACCTGCTCCCGCAGGTCGATCAGCGGCTTGACCCGGTCGACGAACGGGACGATGAAGTTCAGGCCCGGCTGGAGGGTCTTGCGGTAGCGGCCGAAGCGTTCGACGTTCCGGGCGCGGGCCTGGGGCACGATCCACACGGTCCGCACCACCACGGTCGCCACCAGGAGCAGCGCGATGATCAGTGCGACGATGCCTGCTATGGCGAGATCGGCCATGGGTCCTCCCGGGGATGCACGAGGGCGGTGACGCCTTCGATGGCGAGGACGTCCACGGCCGCCCCCTCAGGAATGACGACTCCGGGGTCGTACGGGCGCGCGCTCCATTCCTCGCCGCCGATGCGCACCCGGCCCGAGTAGCGGGAGACCTCGGTGAGGGCCAGCGCCTCACGTCCCACGAGCGCCGCGGTGCCGCTCCGCAGGAGCGGCGGCTGCCGGACGTGCCGGAGGGCGATCGGCCGTACGGCGGCCAGCCCGGCGGCGGAGGTCGCCCCGAACACGATCACCTGGAGCGGCAGGGGCAGCCCGACCGACGCGGTCACGGCGGCGACGAGCGCTCCGACCGCCATCAGCCCGAGCGCGAACGTCAGCGTGGTCACCTCGGCGATTCCGAGAACTGCGGCCACGACCAGCCAGACGACCCACGCCGGCATCGGGAACTCCTTCGGTGACGCACGGCCCTGAGTCCACGGTAACTCCGTACGCGCCGGTTGCCGCCGTCCGAAGAGGCGATACTTCCGGCGCGAAGGGCGGGTCCGATGTGCCGGGGGAAATCGAGACGGGTAGGACCCCCGGTGATGGGGACGTAGGACGGCAGACTAATGTCCGAAAAGCGAAGCCATCCGAGGAGGTGCGGTGAACCGCCAACGGGTGAGCAGGATCTCCCGGTCGCTGGTGCGGCCCCGTCCCTTGAAGGTCGCCGAGGATCTCGAACACGCCGATACCCTCGACGGATCCGCGCGATTGATGACCAAGGTCGTACGGCGGCTGCTGCCCCCGGGCCCCGTCAAGGATCTACTGCACGGAGTTCCCCTGGGCCATCCGGCCCATCCACCGCTGACCGATGTCCCGATCGGCTGTTTCGTCTCGACCGCCGTACTCGATCTGCTGCCCGGCACCGAGCGGGCGTCCCAGGCGCTCGTGGCGACCGGGCTGGTGGCCTCGGTGCCGACCGTGCTCACGGGCGTGGCCGACTGGTCGGCTCTGCACAGTGAACAGCAGCGCGTCGGCCTGGTCCACGCGCTGAGCAACGCGGCGGGCAGCACGCTGTACACCGCCTCGCTCCTCGCCCGCAGAAGCGGTTTCACCGGTGCCGGCAAGGTGTTGTCCTACGCGGGCCTGACCGCCCTGCTCGCCGGGGCGTACCTCGGCGGGCATTTGGCGTTCCGGCAGGCGGCCGGGCCGAGCCACGCCGAATCGATCACACATCTCGGTCCGCTGGGCTGGCACGACCTGTGCTCCATCGACGAGCTGCCCGACGGATGGCCGGTCCACCGGAACCTCGGCTACATCAGCCTGTTCGTGCTCCGGGAGGGCGATGACGTCCACGTCCTCGCCGACCGGTGCTCCCACCTGGACGGTCCCCTGCACCAGGGTCGCGTGACCGAGGTCAACGAGGAGACCTGCATCATCTGCCCGTGGCACGGCAGTACGTTCCGGGTCAGCGACGGCACGGTCGTGCACGGCCCCGCCACCGGCCGGCAGCCGGCGTTCGAGACGCGAATGGGCGACAACGGCATGATCCAGGTGCGCCCGGCCCGATAGACCCCAGAAAGGACCGTTCCACTCCCGCCCGCCGTACGGCGCCTTCCCCCGCCCCGCCCGAAGGCCCGTCACGGCGGTCCGGCGGAGCCGGCGGCTCCTCGGAGAGGGGACTACTCCTCGTCGGCCTCGGCCCGTGGCTCTCCACGGTCGTTCACCGGATACTCCACCAGCGCGAGGATGCGGCTCGCCATGAACCGGGCGGTCCGTACGGGAGTGCCGTTCCGCGTGACCTCGACGACCTCGACCACGCCCCGGCGCGTGACGACCTCGACGCGCCGCCCGGCGCGTGTCGCCACCACCTCATAGGTGCGGGTCGCCCCTCCGGCATCGATGACGACCTCAACCCGGTCACCCTTCACGCCCCACCCCTTTCGAACACCTATTCGATTAGTACCCCTCTCGCAAACTTCCCAACCGGGTCGACACAGAGATGTCGCCGAATTACTTCGATTACGATGCGTGCTCACTCGAACACTCTTACGCTCATGCATCGTGACGCTTCATGCTTTCGTCGACGAATCCGTTCGCAGCAGGTACATCCTTTGCGCAGCGGTCGTTCCGACCGCGAACCTCAACGAGATACGTCGACTGGCACGCGAGCTCTGCATGCCGGGCCAACGGCGCTGGCATTTCAAATCCGAGTCCGACCGCCGACGACGGCTCATCCTGGACGCCCTCGTTCGCCGCTCGGATGTCCGAGTCGCCCTCTACATGGGCAAGGGAAAGAGACCCCGGGTTCGCGCCGAGTGCCTCGTGACCCTGGTGACCGACCTGATAGACCAGGGCGGGTCGCAGTTGGTGATCGAAAGTCAGGACGGCCAGGATCGTCTGGATCGCCAATGTCTGCTCGAGACTCTCCACAAGGCCGGCGCCAATCTCAGGTACCGCCATGTGAGGCCGCACGAGGAGCCGGGGTTGTGGCTTCCCGACGCGTTCGCCTGGGCTTACGGGACCGGCGGGGAATGGCGTCGCCGAATCGCGCCGAGTATCGACCGGATACGCGACCTGGGAGACCTTCGTTGAGAAACGCGAAACCCGGCTGCTGACCGTCCGAACAGGAGCCGGGCTCACTTCCTCGGGCTAATGCTCAAGGCTGGTCTTACAGCGCGAAACCCGACCCATCACCGTCCGGAGAAGAGTCGGGCTCACTTCCTCAGGCTCAGCGCCAGAGGCTGGGACCATTGTGCAACACGGGCTCTGTGTAATCAAGCGAATACGGACGTCGTACGGCTCCTGGCTCAGCGGGGGACGTACGTGGTGGGGATGCGCCAGCCCGGGGGTGGGGTGTACGGGCGGCGGGTCGAGCGCCACAGGCCCATCAGCCAGGCGACGCCGATCACGGAGATGACGGCGAGGCCCGCCCAGGACAGGACCGTGAACAGGTGCACCTGCTCCTCGGTGGGCTTCGGCATCCAGCCCAGCTCGATGAGGCGGTACTGCGCGGGCGTCCCGGTGAGCAGCAGGGTGATGACCAGGGCGATCGAGTGCATCGAGTCCCACAGGGCGTGCAGGAGCGAGACGCCGACGTAGGCGAGGAGCAGCCGGTAGGTGATCAGGAAGTGGTGCCGGGTGCTGGCCCGGAACAGCACCCCGCCGAGGATCGCCGTCCACAGGCCGTGACCCACGGGGGCCAGCAGGCCCCGGAGGAACTCCGTCTGCACCACCTGCATCAGCGACAGGCCGTTCTCGGTGAACAGCGCGGTGAAGGCGTAGCCGGCCGACTCGAAGGCGGCGAAGCCGAACCCGACGGCCGCGCCGAGGATCATCCCGTCGCGCACCGTCTTGGAGGCCAGGTGCCGGGTGAGGAACGCCAGCGCGCCCAGCTTGACGGCCTCCTCGATCAGGCCGACGCCGACGAACAGCCAGGGTGACGGGTGCAGCAGGTACGTCTCCAGCAGCGAGGCGGCCAGCACGCCGAGAACGCCGCCCGTGAGGAAGGTGCTGAACACCAGCGTCGGCGTCAGCTCACCCGTGTCACGGCGTTCGAACGCCCAGACGACGAACGTCACCGGCACCAGGAAACTCCCGAGCAGCACCAGGGTCGGGATCAGGTTGGGGTTCTGGGTGAGCAGGATGACGAGAACGGTCAGCACCCACAGCACCAGTCCGGTGACGAAGACGCGCAACCACGGCCGCCCGGCCCGTCGCGGAGCCTGAAAGGTGGGTGTGGCCATCGCCCGCTCCTGTCGCGTCGACCCGTCTCGGAGCCCATGCGCCGATCGGTCGGCGTCTACCCGGGTCGAAGCACCGAAAACGCCGCCGGCCCACGATCGTACGCAGGCCGGCGGCGCGTTCCCGGGACCGGCGGGGTGGTGACGGGCCGGTCCCGGATCACCGTCTCAGGGGCAGGGAGCCGGGATGGACCGTCTCAGGGGCGGGGGGCGACGGCGTGGGCGTGCCAGCGGCCGTCCTGGCGCTCGATCTTCAGGGGCAGGCCGAAGCACTCCGACAGCAGGTCCTCGGTGAAGACCTCGTCGACCTTCCCCGTCGCGACGACCGAGCCGCGGCGCAGCAGCAGGGCGTGCGTGAATCCCTCGGGCACCTCCTCCACGTGGTGGGTGACGAGGGCCATCGTGGGCGCGAGGCGGTCGGTGGCCAGGGCCGTGAGGCGGGCCACCAGGTCCTCACGGCCGCCGAGGTCGAGGCCGGCGGCCGGTTCGTCCAGGAGCAGCAGCTCGGGGTCGGGCATGAGCGCGCGGGCGATCGAGACCCGCTTGCGCTCGCCCTCGGACAGGGTGGAGAACCGGCGGCGGATCAGGTGCGCGCAGCCCAGCGCGTCGAGGAGCTCGACCGCACGGGTGACGTCCGTGGAGTCGTACTCCTCCTTCCACCGGCCGATGATGGCGTACGACGCCGTCAGGACGATGTCGATGACCTTCTCGTCGCCCGGGATCTTGTCGGAGATCGCCGCGCTGGCCAGGCCGATGCGGGGGCGCAGCTCGAAGACGTCGGTCTTGCCGAGCGTCTCGCCCAGCAGCTCGACCTCGCCCTCGGTGGGGAACAGCATGGCGGCCGCGACCTGCAGCAACGTCGTCTTGCCGGCGCCGTTGGGGCCGACGATGACCCATCGCTCGTCTTCCTGGACCGTCCAGTCGACGTCGCGCAGGAGCGACGCGCCTTCGCGTCGGACCTCGACGCCCTTGAGTTGGAGTACCTCGCCGGCCATCGCATCCTTCCCCTAGAGCGCGCAGCGGCCGGCGGGGTGCCGCCGGCGCTGTCCAAGTCTCGGAATGAACCTACGGCATTATGAAACGCTTATGGTGGTCGGCATGCGCCTCACTCACCCATCCACCGGGCTTGTCGCCTGGGGCAACGCCTGGCTGACCGGCCATGTGGGGCTCGACGAGGCCGCCGATGCCGTCGAGCGCCAGGGCGGCCCGCACGTCGTCGTCGGAGTCCCCGGCGAGAGCGGCGAGCTTCCGCTGCGGCGGGGTCTCGGCGCCCTCCGGGTCGCGGGGCTCACCGCGCTGCGCCTCGCGCTGCCCGCCCCGGGCGATCCGCTCGGGCTGACCGGCCCGCCCGATTTCAACACGGCGGCCATCGACGCCGGCGAGGCCGTCCTCGCCACGGTGGGCGGGCGACCGCTCGGCCTGATCCCGGCGGAGGACCGCCGGGGTTCGTCGTACGTCGGCACCCGCTGGGAGGTCCACGAGGTCCGCTACGGCACTCCGGACACTCCGTCGTTGTCGGAGGCCGACCATCAGCTGACGCTGGCGGTCCGGGACGCCACCGAGGCGCTCCTCACCGTGGACGGCGGGCAGGAGTGGCGGCCGGAGGTCGCCGAGGCACTGGGCGCGCTGCGCGAGTCGCACCGGCACGAGCAGGTCGGCGGCCTCGCCCCCGGGTACCCGGCGCGCGCGCACCGCGTGGCCGCGCTCGCGAGCCGGCTGGCCGTCGTGGTCGATCTGGCACGTTCCACGGAGAGCGTGGGCCTGTCCGCCGCCCACGTCCAGCGCCGCTCCGAGGCGCTCCGCACGCTCGACCACGCGGTGCGCCGGGCCCGGGTGGCCGCCTGCAACAGCGTTCTCGACCCCGTCCGCTGACCCCGGCACCCGCCTCTCCCGTACGCGAAACGCCCCGGTGACCGCTGCTCGCGGTCACCAGGGCGCTGTGCCGAAGACGTCAGGCCTGAACGACGATGGTCGAGCACACCTTGTCGGCGAACGTCTGGCTCTTGTCGTCCCAGAGCGGCCAGAGGTAGCCGATGTAGCAGGCGGCGCCGTCCAGGAAGTGGGCGAGACGGCGCACGAACGCCATGCCGAACCCGATCGGCTGCCCGGTGGTCTCGCCGATGAGCTTGATCCCGAGGGCCTTCTTGCCGGGCGTCTGACCGGTGGTCCCCTCCTGGTGGCACAGCCACAGGCCGGCGCCGAAGCCGACGAGCAGCGCGAGGAGGATGAGGATGGCGCCGCCGCTCCCGCCGATCGCTCCGCCGATGGCGTAGAGCAGGCCGTACGGCACACCGATGATCAGCCCGTCGACGAGCGTGGCGCCGACCCGCGAGATCCAGCTGGCGTACTGGCCCTGGTTGTACCCGGTGCCGTAACCCTGCTGGCCGTACCCCTGACCGTACGCCGCGGGCTGCTGGCCGTACCCCTGGCCGTAGTCCTGCTGGCCGTATCCGGGCTGCTGACCGTACCCCTGCTGCTGGCCGTAGTCCTGCCCGTACCCGGGCTGCTGGCCATAGCCCGGCTGCTGCTGGCCATATCCGGGCTGCTGACCGTAACCCGGCTGCTGCTGGCCATAGCCCGGCTGCTGACCGTAACCCGGCTGCTGCTGCCCATAGCCCGGCTGCTGCTGACCGTACCCGGGCTGCTGGCCATAGCCCGGCTGCTGACCGTATCCCGGCTGCTGACCGTACCCGGGCTGCTGCTGACCCTGGCCGTACGGGTCGTAGGGGGTGCTCACGCTCTTACTCCTTCATCGAATGACGCCCGTCTGCCAAGCCGGGCTCGCTGTCGCCGTGACGAGATATGGAATTCACCACTGCAGGAGCCCGAACCGGGCAAGCTGCCATAGCCAGGACAGGACAACCACGACGCCGAGCAGCGCGGTTCGGGCGCGCGGCTCGATCGCCCACCACCGGCGCCCGATCCCCAGGGGCGCCACGGCCAGCCCGAGCGCTCCCGCGAGAGCGAAGGGGTTCGCGAGGATGGCTCTGACCGGGTGGGCGGCTCCCAGCTCCATGAAGACGGTGGTACCGCCGCAAAGAGGGCAGGGAACTCCGGTGAATCGCCGAAGCGGACACAGTATGCCGGGATCGTGGGCACGGTGCACGAGCGCCGCGAGTACGGCCGCGACGGCCATGCTCCCCGTGCGGATCGCCACACCCCGTACCCCGTCCCCTGCGGCGGCGGTGAAGGAGGCGAGTAGCCGCGCCGGCGCGGTCGGCGCACCAGGGGTGACCCTCGTCCCCCGTGCGACGTCCAAACTCCGCCCTCCAACCCCGTGCCGTTGTACGCCTGTGCGACCTATATCGCAGCAAGGCGGGCAACGGTCAAGTCAGAATGCGGCACAGAGCTCAGAACGTGATCGCACGGAGACCTTCCCGGGCGAGCCTCACGCCCGGGAGAACCTCTGCCCGGGTACGGACCTCAGCCCCGGGCGGCGCCCACGACGACCGGAGGGGTCGCCTCCGCGCCCTCCGCGATGACGTCCACCACGATCACGGTGATGTTGTCCGGTCCGCCGGCCTGGTTGGCCAGGTCGATGAGCGTGCCGACGACCGCTTCGGGCTCCGGCCGGCTCGTCAGGACCTGGTGCAGCGTCTCGGCGCCGACCGGGCCGCTCAGGCCGTCGGAGCAGAGCAGATAGCGGTCGCCCGGCAGGGCCTCGCGCAGGGACATGTCCGGCTTGCGGTCCGGCTTGCCGTCGAGGACCCGGACGAGGCGGTTCGCCAGGTGGGGCGCCGCGCCGTCCTCGCCGGTGAGCATCTTCTCCAGCGTGTGGTCCTCGGTGATCTGGTAGAGGATGCTGTCCCGCAGCATGTACGCGCGGGAGTCCCCGATGTGCGCGAGGGCGAGCTGGGTGCCGGACCACAGCATGGCCGTGCAGGTCGTGCCCATGGACTGCAGCACGGGCTCCTGCTCGACTCGCTGTGCGATCGCCTGGTTGGCGGCCAGCACGGCACGTTCGAGAGTCTCCACGAGCGCGGGCTGCGGGACCTCGGCGTCGGTCGGCGCGAGGGTCTGGACGGCGAGAGAGCTTGCGATCTCCCCGCCGACGTGACCCCCCATTCCGTCGGCGACAGCGAGCAGCCATGGGCCCGCATACGCCGAGTCTTCGTTGTTCTCGCGGGTACGGCCGACGTCCGACCCCGCGGCGTAGCGAATGGCGACTCTCATGTGAATTCCGATGACGTCCTCGGCGATGCGGTTCACTCAGCCGACTACTGAGGTTCATCAAGATATTCGACCGGCGCGCCTTACGCCTCCCGGATCTCACGCGAATGCTCGCGAGTCACCGATCGGCGAGGCCGTGACGGACGGCGTACAGGGCCGCCTGGGTGCGATCCTGCAGCCCTAGCTTAAGCAGGATGTTCGAAACGTGCGTCTTGACGGTCTTCTCCGAAACAACGAGCGCCCGGGCGATCTCCCGGTTGGAGCGGCCCCGGGCGATCTGGACGAGGACCTCGCGTTCACGCTCGGTGAGCGCGCCGGCGCTCGGGTCCGCCCGCTCGGGGGCCAGCATCGCCTCGGTCGCCTCCGGCGCGAAGAGCATGTGCCCGTCGTGGACGGCGCGGATCGCCTGCACCAGGGCGTGCGGGTCGACGTCCTTGTAGAGGTACCCGGAGGCGCCGGCGCGTACGGTCGGCAGGACGTGCTCCCGCTCGCCGACGCTGGTGAGCACGATGACGCGGGACTCGATGCCGCGCGCCCGGAGCTCGCGCAGCGCGGTCGTCCCGTCGACGCCGGGCATCTTCAGGTCGAGGAGGACGACGTCGGGCCGCAGCGCCTCCGCGCGCGCGACCGCCTCGGCCCCGTCGGCCGCCTCGCCGACGACCTCGATGTCCTCCTGGACGCCGAGGAACGTGCGCAGGCCCTGGCGCACGACCGGATGGTCGTCGGCGATCAGCACGCGGATCACGCGGGCACCTCCAGGCGTACGACCGTGCCGGCGGGGGACGAGTCGACGGTCAGGCGCCCGCCGATCGACTCGGCGCGTTCGCGCATGGACGCCAGCCCGAGACCGTCGCGCGCCCCGGCCCCGGTGTCGAAGCCGGTCCCGTCGTCGCGGACCTCCAGCACTCCGGCCGTGAGCCGCACCGTCACCTCCGAAGGGTCACCGTGGCGTAGGGCGTTGTAGAGGGCCTCCTGGGCGACGCGGTACGCCACCTCCTCGGCCTCGGGCGGCAGCGCGACGTCCTCGCCCTCGAAGCGCACGCGCGGCCGGCGGCCGCGTCCCGAGCCCCAGGCGCGGTCCAGGACCCGCACGTGCTTGCGCAGCGACGCCGCCAGGCCGTCGCCCTCCAGCTCGGCGGGGCGCAGCTCGAAGATGACCTCCCGCAGCTCCGCCAGGGCCTCCTTGGCGAGCGTCTGGACCCGTTCGAGCTCGGCACGCGGGTCCGCCGCCGACAGGGCCGCAGCGGCGGTCAGGCGAAGGGAGAAGAGCTTCTGCGCCACCGCGTCGTGCAACTCGCGCGCCAGCCGGGCGCGCTCCTCGATCACCGTGAGCTCGCGGTTGCGCTCGTACAGCCGCGCGTTGGTCATCGCGATCGCGGCGTGCGCCGCGAAGAGGGTGAGCAGCTCCTCGTCGGCGGCGGTGAAACCACCCGGTGTGCGCCGGTTGGCGAGGAAGATGATGCCGAGCGTCTCGGTCCCGTCCTTGATCGGGACACCGAGGAAGTCCTTGAGTACCGGGTGCGCGGCCGGCCAGCCCTCGAACGCCGGGGCCCTGCGCACGTCCGGCAGCCGCTGCGCGCGGTCGTCGCGGAGCATCAGCGCGAGCAGCCCGTGCTGCCGGGGCAGCGGCCCGATCCGCTCCCACTGCTCGTCCGAGACGCCCTCGACGACGAACTCGGCGAACGACCCCTCGTCATCGGGCACGCCGAGCGCGGCGTAGCGGGCGTCGAGGAGCTGGGCCGCGGCGCGGACGATCACCTGCAGGACCTCGTGCACGGACAGGTGCCGCGTGACCGCGAGCACCGCCGTGCTGACGGCGTGCAGCGTGGCGTCCCGATCGGTGTCCACGGCTCAGACCGTACCGCCGCGAAAAGCTCGCGGGATCCCGCCGTAACGCCGCAGGACCGCGGTCGTGCCGCCGCGGGGTTCCCGCCCGGGCCGGGCGGGAACCGCACGGAAGGACGTCAGGTGCCGGTCTGCATCCGGACGATCGTGCCGAGGATTCCGAGGACCAGTGAGACGATGCCGCCGATCCAGGCGACCTTCGCGATCGTGTCGGGGCGTCCCTGCGCGCGGAACTGATTCTGAGCGACGAAACCGAGCACGATCGCCGCGATAGGGCAGCAGAACCAGCAGACGATGCCGACGATCGACAGCACCTGAGGAGTGCTCGACTGCGGCTGCGCCGGCTGTCCATAGCCGCCGCCGTAACCGGGCGGCGGAGGTGGCGCGGACGGCGGGCCGTCGCCGTAGCCGGGCGGCCCCTGAGGCGGGTATCCCACGGTTCCTCCAGTCAGATGATGCCGAAGCGGGCGAGCTGCCAGACCTCGGAAACGATCAGAGGTGCGACGATAACGACGATCGGGATGATCTGTCGCGTCCTGCGGGACGATCGTTGCCAGAGCGTGCCCAACCGGGAACGTCGCGCGATCGGAACGACCACGAACCCGGCGCATACCGCGACCGCCAACGGCGATGCGGCCAAGGCGCCGAGGAGATCGGCATGACCGAGATGGACCGCCGCCGTCGTGAACCCGCACAGCGGACAGGGGACGCCGGTGTACTGACGCAGGATGCACAGGGTCGGCGGGCGCGGGATGCGCAGCGCGGCCAGGCCGACGACGACCGCGACGAGCAGCGCCACCCGCGCGGGCACTCCCCACGGCCGCCCGATCGCCATCCGCCCCTGTCTCACAGGTCAAGTGTGCCCGAAGGACCTACGACCATCCGCCGGGTCGACCCAGGTCCCTCGGCCGATGTCGGTCACGCACCGCCTGCCTAGTGTCGAGGACATGAAGGCACTGATCACCGGGGCGTCCCGCGGGCTCGGCCTGGCGCTGGCCCGCGCGCTCGCCCAGGACGGCTGGACCCTGATCCTCGACGCCCGGGGAGCGGCCGGCCTGGAGAAGGCCGCCGCCGACCTGGCCGCCGCGGGAGCGGACGTGACCGCGATCCCCGGCGACGTCGCCGACCCGGCCCACCGGGACGCGCTCGTACGGGCGTCGGACGGGCTCGACCTGCTCGTCAACAACGCGAGCACACTCGGCGCGACGCCGCTGCCCCACCTGGCCGACCATCCGTTGCTCGACCTGGAGCGCGCGTTCGCGATCAACGTGCTCGCGCCGCTCGCGCTCGTCCAGGGCGTGCTGCCCGCCCTCCGCGCGCGCCGTGGCGCGATCGTCAACGTCACCTCCGACGCCGCGCGGGAGGCGTACGAGGGCTGGGGCGGGTACGGCGCGACGAAGGCCGCCCTCGACCAGCTGTCCGGCGTCCTGGCCGTGGAGGAGCCCGAGATCGCCGTGTGGTGGGTCGACCCCGGCGAGATGCGCACCCGGATGCTCGCCGACGCGGGAGAGGACGCCGACGCCGCACCCCTCCCCGAGGACGTCGCCGTCCCCGCGCTGCGCAGGCTGATCACCGAACGCCCCGCGAGCGGCCGGTACGCGGTGGGCGACCTGTGAGCGCGCCGGCCGGGACGACGGAGGCGGCCGCGGGGGCGCCGCGTCCCGGGCTGCTGACCGGCCCGTACCGCACGCCCACGATCGGCATCCTGGTCGTCGTCACGCTGCTGGCGTTCGAGCAGATGGCCGTCGGCACGACCATGCCGGTGGCGGCGCGCGAGCTCGGCGGCCTGTCGATGTACGCGTGGGGCTTCAGCGCGGTGTTCATCAGCGGGCTCGTCGGCAACGTGCTGGCGGGCGGCTGGGCGGACGCCCGCGGCCCCGCCCTGCCGCTGCTCACCGGCCTGGCGATCTTCGTGGCCGGGCTGGTCGTCGTGGGGACCGCCCCGGCGATGGCGTGGTTCGTGGCGGGCCGCGCGGTCCAGGGCCTCGGCTCCGGCCTGGCGAGCGTCCCGCTGTACGTGATCGTGGCGGCCGTGTACCCGGAGACGTCCCGGCCGAGGGTGTTCGCCGCGATGTCGGCCGCCTGGGTCGTGCCGTCGCTGGTCGGACCGTCCGTCGGCGGGTTCGTCGCCCAGCACCTCGGCTGGCGCTGGGTCTTCCTCGGCCTGGTCCCCCTGGTCGTGCCCGCCGCGGCCATGCTGGCTCCCGCGCTGCGCGGCTCGCGGACGCGCGGCGCGCTCCCCCGCGGCCGTACGCTCGCCGCCGTCGCGCTCGCGGTCGGCGCCGCGCTCGTGCTGTGGGGCATCGACCACCGGTCGCCGCTCGGGCTGCCCGGCCTGGCGGGCCTCGCGTACGGACTGCGGGTGCTGCTGCCGCGCGGAACGCTCCGCCTCGGCCGGGGGCTGCCAACCGCCATCGCCATGCGCGGCCTGCTCATGGGCGCGATGTCCGGCACCGAGGCGTTCATCCCGCTCGCGCTGATCACCCGGCACGGCTTCAGTCCCACGGCCGCCGGCATCGTGCTCACCGCCGGCGCCCTGGGCTGGAGCGGCGGCTCGTGGTTCCAGGGCCGGTTCACGGGCGGCTCGCGGGCACGGTTCGCGGTGCGCGGCGCCGCCCTCCTGACCACCGGGGTCGCCGGGATCGCCGTGGCCCTGTACACCTCCGGCTGGGCCGCCGTCCCCGCCTGGATCGTCGCCGGGCTCGGGATGGGCATGGCCTTCCCGACCCTCAGCGTCACCGTGCTCGCCCTCTCCGCGCCGTCCGAACAGGGCGCCAACTCCTCGGCGCTGCAGATCTCCGACACCCTCGGCTCGTCTCTCGGCGTCGGCGTGGCCGGCGCACTGGTCAACGCCGCGGGCCTGGGCGCCGGGCTCGCCTGGACCCTCGCCATCGTCATCGTCGCGGCCGCGGCCGCGCATCGTGTGGAGGCCCCCCATGCTCGACTTCGCCCTTCCCCCCGCCCTTGAGGCCCACGAACCCCCGCCGCGCCGCGACGGCGTCCGCCTGCTCGCGGCCACGCGGAACGGCGTCACGCACCACGCGTTCACCGACCTGCCGGACCTGCTCCGGCCCGGCGACCTGCTCGTCGTGAACACCTCGGCCACCCTGCCCGCCGCCGTACGCCTCGACCGCCTGTCCGTCCACCTCTCCGGTCCCGTCCCGTCGGAGCCGGACTGCTGGCTCGTCGAGCTGCGGCGGCGGACCGGGCGGGCGTCCGAGCCGTACACGGGAGGGTGCCCGGGCGAGTGGTTCCCGCTGCCCGGCGGCGCGACGCTGACCCTCGTCGACCGGTACACGCCCCGCCTCTGGCGGGCGCGTCTCGACACCGACGTCGAGCCGTACCTGCGACGCCACGGCGTGCCGATCCGGTACGGCTACGTCGCCCGCGACCAGCCGGCGGCGGCGTACCAGACCGTTTTCGCGGAGGCGGTGGCCCGGGAGGACGGCTCCGGCAGCGCCGAGATGCCGAGCGCGGGGCGTCCCTTCACCGCCGACCTGGTGACCCGGCTCGTCGCGCGCGGCGTGCTGATCGCGCCGCTGACCCTGCACACCGGGGTCGCGTCGCCGGAGAAGGACGAGTCGCCCTACCCGGAGCGCTACGAGGTCCCGACCGCGACGGCGGCGCTCGTCAACCATGTGAGGTGGGAGGGCGGCCGGGTGATCGCCGTGGGGACGACCGTCGTACGTGCGCTGGAGAGCGCCGTGACGGACTCGGGATTCGTCCGGGCCGCCGCCGGCTGGACCTCCCATGTCGTCACCCCGGAGGAGGGCGTACGGGCGGTGGACGGGCTGCTCACCGGCCTGCACGAACCGCGCTCCTCACACCTGCGGATGCTGACCGCGATCGCCGGCGAGGACCTGCTCGAACGCGTCTACACCGAGGCCCTGGCACACGGTTACCGCTGGCACGAGTTCGGCGACACGAACCTTCTTATTCCCCACTGACGGCGCACACGTCGGCCCCTGGCCGGTCGGTCGTGCCGCTCACGGCCGGGGTGGGCCGTACGTGGGCCACCCCTCCCCATCGGATCACTCCAACTGTTTCCAGCCCTGGCGTTCGCCGCCGACCTGCAAGGCGAGGCACAGACCGACGAGTACCGCGAACGTGAACACGAGGTCCCGCATGGAGTAGCCGACGATGGTCCACTCAAAGCCGAGATCTGCCGCACAGAGCAGCACGTACCCGTAAAAACCCCACTTCTTCCACCGACACAGCGCGAGGAGACACACGACACCAATAACGTCGAACGCTAGCGCCGCGAGATATACCCACCCGCTATGAAGCAAGGTCTTCCCGGCCCACAGGAGCATCATCACGACGTCATAGGCCACCCCGACGATGCTGAAAGTTAGCAACGCCCCCAGATACACCACGAGGAATCCATGGGGAGGTTTCCGCTGATTCACGCGCAGAATGGTCCCACGGCGTGCCATGCGCTCCGGTGGGGTCTGTAGGGGAAGACCGACACGGACGGGTCTCAAGCGGGATAGGCGACGCGACGAAGAGCGCGCTAGCGGGACGTCTCAACGCTCGCCCTGGCGCTTCCGCCCCCAGGTCAGGGCCTCCAGGCGCGCCGCGCGTGTACTGAGTTTCCCATTGGGCCGCTAACGGCCGGTCAGACGCGAATTCTTGCGCCCCGTTCCCCTGCCACTTCCCGGACCTGCTCCGCGTCCGGGGAGTAAAGCCACTCATCGGCCGTTGCGGCGTCGTACGCGTCAATCACGGCCGGCCGGCCCGAATTCGTGATGCGCATCCGATGGCCGCAGGAACCTTGCCGTCAGTGGCGACCGGACAGAACGGCTCAGATGAGACCGAGCCTGGTGCACCGCGACGGCAAGGTGGCCTCAGCGACGGTGAAGCGGCGGGGCGCGTCACCACAGGGCGCGGTGCCGTCCGCGGTACACCGGACGGCGGCGGCCGATCGTGAGCGCCGCTAGCACCGTGCCCAGCGCCGTGATGTCGGTGGCGATCGCCGCAGCACTGAGCACGATCATTCGCCGGCCCCCTTCACGTCCCCTTCCGAGAGCCGGCCGCGCGCCGCCCACACGCGGTCCTGCCGCACCGTCTCGCGGACGCACGCGGCCTCCGTCGGGCCGTACGCGTCGCAGTCCAGCGCCCCCGCGTCCTCCGGCCGGACCAGTCGCGCATGCCAATAGGTCCCGTCTTCGCTCCGTTCGGGTCGCGTCCACCGCGGGGACACAGTGGCCGTACGCTCGTTGCCCATCGGATCGGCCTCCTAGCCAGGTTGATCCGTAGCCCCGCCCGGCCGGTCCCACGGTTGAGCGGGGCGTTCTGTTTCTGGACCTCCAAGCTTAGGCAACCTACGCACGTTACGCAGCCTAGGCGAGCTAAGAAGCATACGCATGCTGGGCATAAGTTCGGATCATGGTCGAGCTGGACGGCGACGCCCCGCTACGCACGCAACTCGCGGATTTGATAGCGGCGCGCATCGCGGACGGGACTTACCCGCCCAAGACGGCCATTCCATCCGGGGCCGAACTCGCGGCAGAGTGCGACGTATCCCCACGAACAGCAACGGAAGCGGTGAAGATCCTCAAGGCGCGCGGCCTGGTCCGAGGCGTCCCCGGGAAAGCCGTGATCGTTAAGGCTGACGCTCTGGAAACCCTCGCGGCGGAAACCGGCGACGCCCCACGCGCCGCGAACTGACACAGGACCTGGCCCCATAGATCAACGCATGCGTGGTCCCGCACTCCGGGAGCACGCGTACGCTCATGCAGCCGCCTGCCGCAGCGGACGTGTCCGGAAACGATGTGACCTGCGGAAACGCGAGGTGGGCGGGAGCGGTCCGGACGGCGACGTCTCGCCGAACCCTCGGTGTCCGGATCGTGGACCGGTCAGCGGCGCACGATGACCGCCAAGTACCGTGGTGAACAGCATGAATGCCAAGTCGCGCACGCTGCTGATCACGCTGACCGGCCGTGACCGTCCCGGAGTCACGTCCCGCCTGTTCAGCGCACTCGCCGCCTTTCCCGTCACCGTCTCCGACGTCGAGCAGGTCGTGATCCGCGGCCGTCTGGTGCTCGGCGTGCTCGTCTCCTACGGTCCCGACACCGACATCGGCCGGGTCTGGGCCGCCGCCGAGAAGATCGCCGCCGACCTGGGCATGGAGATCGAGCTGGCCACCGGCACCGGGAACGGTGACCCGCGCCGTCGCCGGGGCCGGCTGCACGTCACGATCCTCGGCAACCCGCTGACGCCCGCCGCGCTGGCCGGGATGGCGGGGCGTGTGGCGGCGCACGGCGCCAACATCGACCGCATCGAGCGGCTCGCCCACGACCCGGTGACCTGCATCGAGATGGACGTCTCGGGCGCCGACCCCGACGGACTGCGCGCCGCGCTCGCCGCCGAGGCGGCCGAGCAGCACGTCGACGTCGCCGTCCAGCGCGGCGGTCTCGCCCGGCGCGCGAAGCGGCTGATCGTGATGGACGTCGACTCGACCCTCATCCAGGGCGAGGTCATCGAGTTCATCGCCGCGCACGCCGGGCTGGAGGCCAAGGTCGCCGAGATCACCGAGGCCGCGATGCGGGGTGAGCTCGACTTCGAGGGCGCGCTGCGGGAGCGGGTGGCGATGCTCGCCGGGCTCGATGAGAGCGTCCTGGCGGAGGTGCGCGACCGCATCGAGTTCTCGCCGGGCGTTCGTACCCTCGTGCGGACGCTGAAGCGCCTCGACTACAAGTTCGCGATCGTCAGCGGCGGGTTCACGCAGATCACCGACGCGCTCGCCGCGGACCTCGGCATCGACTACACCGCCGCGAACGTCCTCGAGGTCGAGAACGGCAAGCTCACCGGCAACCTCGTCGGCCCCATCGTCGACCGGGCGGGCAAGGCGGAGGCGCTGCGCCGGTTCGCGGCCGACGCCGGCGTGCCGATCAGTCAGACCGTCGCGATCGGGGACGGCGCGAACGACCTCGACATGCTCGCCGCCGCGGGGCTGGGCATCGCCTACAACGCCAAGCCCGTCGTACGCGAGGCGGCCGACACGGCCCTCAACGTGCCCTACATGGACAGCATCGCCTTCCTGCTGGGCATCTCCCGCGAGGAGATCGACGCCGCCGACGCCGAGGACGCCGGTCTGCTCTGAGTCCTCGGGCCCCGGGTCACGGGGTCGCGTCGGTCAGGACGGTCCGGCGGAGGCGTTCGGCGTCGGACGCGAGCCCGCGCAGGGCGTGCCGTGCGGCCGCGACCTGGACGAGTGAGCGGCGCAAAGTCGTGACCGCGTCCGTGCCCACGCCGTCGTCCAGTTCGGCGCGGCGGCGGCGCGTCAGCTCGGCCAGGTGCCGGTCGAACTCCTCCAGCAGGTCGTCCAGGCGCAGCTCGGCGGCCTCGCCGTCGGCGGACAGGAGGGCGTCCGCGCTCTCCTCGAGCTGATCGGCGACCCGCTCGAGGATGGCGGGCAGCGGGCCGGCGTCCGTCCGGTCCTCCCACAGCGCGCCGACGGCCTGCACGTCGTCGCGCAGCCGCCGCGCGATCGACGTCGCGTCGAGCAATCGCCGTACGAGGTCCTCGGGGGGCGCCGGCTCCTGCCCGAGCCGGGTCGCCGACTCCTCGACGTCGGCGGCCGCCGCGGCGGCGTCCTCCATCCGCCTGCGGATCGACGCCTCTGCCTCGCCGTCGAAGCGCGCCGCGACCGCCCGTGCCAGCGCGGCGTGCGTCCGCATCAGGCGGGCCAGCCGCCCGGGCAGGAGGCCGATCGTGCCGGCCGGCCAGAGCACGCGAGCTGCGGCCAGCGCGAACAACCCACCGGCGGCGGTGAGGCCGATCCGCCACGCGGCGGCGTGCCAGCTCAGCGGGGCCGAGTAGTCGATCAGCAGCATGATCATCGGGGTGGCGACGGCCATCCAGTGGCCGAAGTTGACCGGGCGCACCGTGAACCCCAGGGCCGCTCCGACGAAGACGAGGCCGATGAGGGTGCCCTGGTGCGGTACGAGCACGAGCGCCAGCGCGGCGACGATCGCGCCGATCGCCGTGCCGCCGATCCGCTTGACGACCCGCGTCACCGTGTCGCCGTACGAGTCACGCAGGCTGGCGACGACCGTGATGGTCAGCCAGTGGCCGTGCGGGAGCCGTAGCCAGGCCGAGAGGGCCATGGCGACGGCGATCGCCACTCCCATGCGGGTCGAGTGCCGGAACCCGGGCGAGCGGGTGCGGATGCCCTCGACGAAGCGGCTCCAGCCGCCCGTCGGGCGTTCGGGGAGCCGCGGCGAGTCGATGCCGATCTTCAGGCCGGGAGCGATGGTCTCGCGTGCGCCGTCGACGGTCGCGGCCATCCGGGAGATCGACTGCCGGACCTGGACGATGAGCGCCGTCCGTACCAGGTCGTCCGCGAGCCAGGCCTGACGGACGTCCTCGCTGACCCGGGCGAACCGGTGGAGGGCGACCGGCTGGTCCGCGCCCAGCGGGGTGCCGCCACCCGCCTCGATCCCGCCGACGACCAGCCGCAGCCGGGCCGCCATCGCGGCCACGGCGACCCGGCGCTCGCGCTCCCACTCCTCGGGCGGCGACGCCTGCCGCGCCGCGTCGAGGAGCGTGCGCAGCGCGACGGCCTCGTCCATGACGCGGTTGAACGCCTCGATCAGCCGCCTCGGGCGCTGCTCGTCGTCCCGCCCGCCCGACAGGTACAGCCCGTACGTCGTCCGGGCCTTGTTGATGTCGTCGTACGCCTGGCGCCGCCGGCGCTCCCACTCGTCGGTCCGTGGTTCCGGCTCGGCCAGGAGGTCCAGCGCGAACGCCACCGATCCGCCCGCCTCCGCGAGCGCCGTCCGCAACGGCTGCAGGCGCCGGGTGAGCAGGGGGACGACCATGAGCAGAGAGACGTACAGCCCGCCGATCATCTCCAGGAACCCGTCGAAGAACACGGGACTGCCCGCCGGCCGTACCGTCGCGGCGATCATGACCAGGGTCGCCGTCACGCCCAGCCACGGAACGGCCGCCGCCACCGCCGCGACCACGGGTACGACGGCCACCGCGAGCGTGGGGTGGCCGGCCAGCAGGCCGCCGAGCATCGAGAACCCCGTCACGACCAGGACCGCCGCGAGCAGCGCACGCGCGCGGGCGCCGTACGGGCCCTGGGGGGTGGTGTTGACCACGAAGAAGGCGCCGAGGGCCGCGACCCCGCCCTGGGCCGGATGCCCGGTCACCGTACCGATCACCAGAGGGGTGGCGATGCCGACGGACGCCACGACCCCGTACATGGGCGACGCGCGCCCCTCGGACTCCGCGTACGTCTCCCGCAGCCAGGCAAGCGACGACCGCAAAATGTACCCCTTCGTCCTGAACGTCCCGCCGTAAGCGTACGAAAGGGCCGGTAATCGGGGTCGCGGCGAGGAGAAGCGCCGGTCGACCGGGGACGGATCGCCCGCCGATCCGGAGCTTCACCGAGCGTTCCGCCCGGCGGACGTCACCGGGCGCGCGGAGTCCAGTACGCGGTGAGGCGACCGGCGCCCGGCCACAGGTCGGACCAGTCCCCCGCGAACTCGATGATCGCCGTGGCCGACGTGGGGAAGCCCTCGTCCGCCGCGCCGCCGAGGTCGAGCACCAGCCGGTGCATCGAGGGGTTGTGGCCGACGAGGAGGAGTGTTCCCGGCTCGTCCGGCCGGGCGCGCAGCACGTCGAGGATCGCTTCCGGGTCGTTGTCGTACACCCGGTCCTCGAACTCGACGGGAGCGTCGAACCGCAGCTCCTCCAGGGTCTGCCGGGTGCGCAGGGCGGGCGAGCAGATCACGTGGTCGGGCACGCGGCCGGCCGCACGCAGCTCGTCGCCGGCCGCGCGGGCGTCGCGCCGGCCACGGGGGGAGAGCGGGCGTTCGAAGTCCGGCGTGCCCAGGGGGGATTCGGCCTTGGCGTGCCGCAGCACGATCAGCGTGGGCATCAGACGCGATGGTGCGGCGAGAAGATCACGGCGATCAACATGATCACCAGAACGATCGCGAACATCACGCCGACGAGGATCGCGAACCCCTTCGCGCCGGACTGAGACTTCTGCATGCTCCCAGTCTGCCGCCTCCCGGCGATGCCCCGTACGGGGGTTCGGCCGAGCCACCTTCCCCGGTACTCGGAGAGGGCCTTCCGATACGCGGAGAGGGCCGGACGGTGATCCGTCCGGCCCCCTCTGCCTTCTCCACAAGGTGGCTGATGCGATCAGGACGCCTTGGCCGCCGCGGTCTCCTCGTCCGCGGCCTCCGTGCCGCCGGGCGCCGTCTCGCCGCTCTCGATGGCCGGCTCGGTCTCCCCGCCGATGGAGGAGGCCCGCCGCTTCGAGACGACGATCGCGCCGACGATGATGGCGACCGCGATGATCGTGACGATGATCCGCAGAGCGGTGTTCGCGGCGTACGTCACGACGGCCTGCGCGATCAGCAGCGACACGAGGTTCATCACCTTGATGAGCGGGTTGATCGCCGGGCCCGCGGTGTCCTTGAACGGGTCGCCGACCGTGTCGCCGATGACCGTGGCCGCGTGCGCCTCCGAGCCCTTGCCGCCGAGGTTGCCCTCTTCGACGAGCTTCTTGGCGTTGTCCCAGGCGCCACCGGAGTTGGCCAGGAACACCGCCATCAGCGCGCCTGCCGCGATCGCGCCCGCGAGGTACGCGCCGAGCGGCGCGTACCCGAGCGCGAAGCCGACGGCGATCGGCGTCATGATCGCCAGCAGACCGGGCGTCGCCAGCTCGCGCTGCGCGTCGGCGGTGCAGATGCTGACCACCCGGTCGTAGTCGGGCTTCTCGGTGTAGTCCATGATCCCGGGCTTGGTGCGGAACTGCTCGCGCACCTCGACCACGACGCGTCCGGCCGCGCGGCCGACCGCCATGATCGCCAGACCGGAGAACAGGAACACCACCGAGGCGCCGATGATCAGGCCGATCAGGACGTTCGGGTTGTCGACGCCCAGGTTGAAGTGCTGGAACGTCGGGCCGAGCGCCTTCTTGACGCTGTCGTTCGCCCCGCTCAGCTCGTTGACCACCGTCGTGCGGAACGAGCCGAACAGCGCGGTCGCCGCGAGCACGGCGGTGGCGATCGCGATGCCCTTGGTGATCGCCTTCGTCGTGTTCCCGACCGCGTCCAGGCTCTCCAGCACGCTCGCCGCCTCGCCCTCGACGTCGCCGGACATCTCCGCGATGCCCTGGGCGTTGTCGGAGACCGGGCCGAACGTGTCCATCGAGACGATGACGCCGACCGTCGTCAGCAGACCCGTGCCGGCCAGCGCCACCGCGAACAGCGCGACGGTGGTGTTGTCGAACCCGAGCAGGAACGCGGCGTACACCGCCGCGGCGATCACCAGCGCGGTGTAGACGGCCGACTCCAGGCCGAGCGAGATGCCCGACAGGATGACGGTCGCCGGGCCCGTACGGGCGCTGTCGGTGGTCTCCCTGACCGGGCGACGGTTGGTCTCGGTGAAGTAGCCGGTGAGCAGCTGGATGGCGCTGGCCAGCACGATGCCGACCAGCACGGCGCCGAGCGCGACCCAGCGCGGGTCGACGTCGGCGAGGTTCGGGTCGCCGCTGATCGCGGCGTTCACGCCGTGCAGCTTGGCGAACGAGTCGGGCAGGTACCAGAACGTCGCCACGGCGACGACGATCGCGGAGATGATCGCCGAGATGAAGAAGCCGCGGTTGATCGCGCTCATGCCCGACCGGTCCTTGGCCCGCGGCGCGACCGCGAAGATGCCGATCACCGCGGTGATCACGCCGATCATCGGCACGATCAGCGGGAACACCAGGCCCTCGGTGCCGAACGCGACCCGGCCGAGGATGAGGCTCGCGACGAGCGTCACGGCGTACGACTCGAACAGGTCGGCGGCCATGCCGGCGCAGTCGCCGACGTTGTCGCCCACGTTGTCGGCGATGGTCGCCGCGTTGCGCGGGTCGTCCTCCGGGATGCCCTGCTCGACCTTGCCGACGAGGTCCGCGCCGACGTCGGCCGCCTTGGTGAAGATGCCGCCACCGACCCGCATGAACATGGCGAGCAGCGCGGCGCCGAATCCAAAGCCCTCGAGCACACCCGGGGCCTTGCCCTTGAAGATGAGCACGACGACGGCGGCACCCAGCAGGCCCAGGCCGACGGTGAACATTCCGGCGACACCGCCGGTGCGGAAGGCGATCCGCATCGCGAGCTTCTCGCCGCTCTCGCGCGCCGCCGCCGCGACCCGGACATTGCCCCGCACGGCGAGCCACATCCCGGTGAAACCGGTGATGCCGGAGAACACCGCGCCGACCACGAAGAAGAACGATCTGCCGTACTTCACCCCGGTCGACTCCGCCGGAAGCAGGAGCAGCAGGAACGGAATGATGATCACGAAGATGAGCACCGTGAGGAACTGGCGTTTGAGGTACGCGAGTGCGCCCTCTTGCACCGCCCTTGCGATGTTCTGCATCTTCTCGGTGCCCTGGCTCGCGGCGAGTACCTCGCGGACCAAGACGCCTGCGACAGCCAGTGCCAACAAGGCGATCACGCCGACAACGACCACCAGACTCAGGTCGCTGCCGCCGAGACTCACCTCCGCACCGGCCTGGGCGGGCGGGTGAAGCCCAGACATGCATCCTCCTCGACAGCCGCGTTCGATCCGGCCGCCCCTCGGGGTGACCGGCCACCGCCACGCGTCGGGCGGGGCAATGGTGCCGGGAGTCTACGCAGGCGTAGCCGGAATTAGAAGCCTGCTCGGTTGCTTAACGGTAATGCGACCGAGACGTGACACTCGCTGCACCGGAAATTAATACTACGCGGCTAGCTGGACGCATCTTCGCTGGTCAAAGCGGACTTAGGCGGCGACCTACTTCTTGACCAAAAAGCCGCCCATAAGCGGTGAACACAGGATTAGGGCCGCGAAAACCGGGAAAAGTGTAGTACCCGTATAAAGCAGCACCCCCGAAGGGTGGCGCATCGTGCGCCCCCTCGGGGGTGGGAATCTGTGGCCGACCGCCGGCATCGGTCCCCGCCCGTCCTGCGGACGGTGGGACTCGGCTCTCGGGGAGGGTGTTCCCGGCGAGGCGTCTCAGGGCCGGGCGTGTCAGGCCGGGCCCATGCCGGCCGAGGGCCTGGGCCCGTGCGTGCCGGTCGAGGATGACCTCGACCGGCAGACACATACGTAGGGTCTTCGGTGAATCGGGCCGGTCAGTCCTTCTTGACCGGCCAGCTCATTGTGATCTCGACTCCTGACGGCGTCGAAGCGATGTCCACGTCGTCGGCCAACCCCGCGATGACGGCGAACCCCAGATTGAGTTCGCCGTTCAGCTCCGTGAGGTCGACCGGCTCCGTGCCGCCGCTCCGCGTCGGATCGTCGTCGGGCACGCGGTCGGTGACCACGACCACGAATCGATCTCCGCCGTCCCGCAGTTCGACCCGGACGGGCTCTTCCGGGCACTGTTTCCGGTGGGCCTCCACCGCGCGGGAGCAGGCCTCACCGACCGCCAACCGCACCTCGTCGAGCAACGACTCTTCGACCCCGCCCCGCCGGGCGACGGCGGTCGCGATCAACCGGGCGGTGCGGACATGGGCCGGGAGGGGACTGAACGCGAGCTCGACGGTGGCTGTCTCGGGCGCCATCCCGGTCCTACTTCTGCTTCTGGCGGTGCTCTCGCGCGTCGTCGACCGAGTCGAAGATGCCGAAGACCTTGGTCAGACCGGTGATCCGGAAGATCTTCAGGATGCGCTCCTGCGTGCAGACGAGCTCGAGCGAGCCGTCGTGCGCCCGAACCCGCTTGAGCCCGCCGACCAGGACCCCGAGGCCGGTGGAGTCGAGGAACTCGACCTTCTCCATGTCGACGAGAAGGTGGTACTTGCCCTTGTTCACAAGGTCGATGAGCTTCTCGCGGAGTTTCGGCGCGGTGTAGACGTCGATCTCTCCCTCCACGTTGATGACGGTGAGGTCATCGTCGGTGGTGTAGTCGTTCACCTTCAGGTCCACAGATCCTCCTGCGCCGTGCCGCGTATGGAAGTCGGGGCCATGGAACCCCGCCGTGATTCAACCACGCTCCGCCATCGTGTCTACACGAAATCACCACACAGGGCGACCCTGCCCAGCATGGCGCACGCCTCGTGCGAGCAGGGGGTAGCACGGATGACGGTCCAAGCGTTGTGCCCAGGATGCCAGACTGGAAACCTCCGCATGGCGAACCACTTTGAACCGAAGGGGTGACGCAGGCCATAGAGACGGACTCCGGCTTCCCCTCCGACCACGGCGCCCCGTCGGCCGCGGACGGCCGTACGGGCCCGCACGGGCGCGCCCCGCTGATCCTGCGCCGCCTGCTCGACGATCCCCGGCGCCGCGGCCGTATCACGCATGTGCAGAGCGTCCCCGCAGGTGACGGCCGTACCGCCGACTGGCCCGCGTGGGTGCCGCCGCTCCTGGTCGACCGGCTGCGCCTGGCCGGCGTCGACCGCCCCTGGGAACACCAGGTCAAGGCGGCCGAGCTCGCCCACGAGGGCAGGTCTGTGATCATCGCCACGGGCACCGCCTCGGGCAAGTCACTGGCGTACCTCCTGCCCGCCCTCCGGGCCGTGTTCGACGGCGGCTCGGTGCTCTACCTCGCGCCGACCAAGGCGCTGGCCGCCGACCAGCTCCGCTCGCTGCGCGGCCTGAAGCTCGCCCAGCTGCGGGCGGCGACGTTCGACGGCGACACGCCGGCCGACGAGCGGACCTGGGTCCGGCAGTACGCCGACTACGTCCTCACCAACCCCGACATGCTCCACCGCACGGTGCTGCCCGGCCACGCGCGCTGGGCGCCGTACCTTCGGCGGCTCCGCTACGTCATCGTGGACGAGGCGCACGGCTACCGCGGGGTGTTCGGCTCCCACGTCGCGCAGATCCTGCGCCGGCTGCGGCGCGTCTGCGCCCGGTACGGCGCCGAGCCGGTGTTCATCCTGGCGTCGGCGACCGCGTCGGATCCCGGTGTGTCGGCGTCCCGGCTGACCGGCGTGAACGTCGCGGAGGTGGCGGAGGACACCTCGCCGCGCGGCGCGACGTCGTTCGCGCTGTGGGAGCCGCCGCTGACCGACCTGCGCGGCGAGCAGGGCGCCCCCGTACGCCGCACGGCCACCGCCGAGGCGGCGGACCTCCTCGCCGACCTGGTGGTCGAGGACGTGCAGACCCTGGCGTTCGTACGCTCGCGGCGCGGTGCGGAGGCCGTCGCGCTCGGCGCCAAGCGGGCCCTCGAGGAGGTCGCCCCGGACCTGCCCGCCCGCGTCGCCGCCTACCGCGCGGGGTACCTACCGGAGGAGCGGCGCGCCCTGGAGAAGGCGCTGCGCGCCCGCGACCTCGTCGGGCTCGCCTCGACCAACGCCCTCGAACTCGGCGTCGACGTCTCCGGCCTCGACTCGGTCATCATCTGCGGCTGGCCGGGCACGCGTGCCTCGCTCTGGCAGCAGGCCGGCCGCGCGGGCCGCTCCGGCCAGGACGCCCTCGCCGTACTCATCGCCCGCGACGACCCGCTCGACACCTACCTCGTCCACCACCCATCGGCGATCTTCGGTACGCCCGTCGAGGCGACTGTTCTCGACCCGGACAACCCGTACGTCCTCGCCCCGCACCTGTGCGCCGCGGCCGCCGAGCTGCCGCTGACCGAGAAGGACCTGCCGCTGTTCGGCCCGTCGGCGAAGGAGATCCTGCCCGACCTCGTACGCCGGGGGATGCTCCGCCACCGGCCCACCGGGTGGTACTGGACCAAGCGCGAGCGCGCCACCGACCTCGCCGACATCCGCGGCGCCGGCGGCCCGCCAGTCCAGGTCGTCGAGGCCGCGACCGGGCGCCTGCTCGGCACGGTCGACGAGCCGTCCGCGCACACCACCGTGCACCAGGGCGCCGTCTACCTCCACCAGGGCGAGTCGTACGTCGTCCAGACCCTCGATCTGGACGACTCGGTGGCGCTCGTGGAGGCCGCGGACCCCGACTACACGACGACGGCCCGCGACGTCACCGACATCTCGATCCTGGAGACCCTCCGGTCGACGTCCTGGGGTGAGGCGACCCTCTGCTTCGGCACCGTCGAGGTGACCCAGCAGGTCGTCTCGTACCAGATGCGCCGCCTGGCCAGCGGCGAGGTCCTCGGCGAACGCCCGCTCGAACTGCCGCCCCGTACGCTCCGCACTCGGGCCGTCTGGTGGACCCTTCCGGACGAGGCCCTGCGCGTCCTGGGCGACGCCGACGTCGGCGGCTCCGCGCACGCCGCCGAGCACGCCTCGATCGGCCTGCTGCCGCTGTTCGCGACCTGCGACCGCTGGGACATCGGTGGCGTCTCCACCGCGCTGCACCCCGACACCGGCCGCATGACCGTCTTCGTGTACGACGGCCACGACGGCGGCGCGGGCTTCGCCGAACGCGGCTACGAACAGGCCGGGCGCTGGCTCCGCTCGACCCGGGAGGCCATCGCCGACTGCGAGTGCGAGCACGGCTGCCCCTCCTGCATCCAGTCCCCCAAGTGCGGGAACGGGAACGATCCGCTGGACAAGCAGGGCGCGCTCGACCTCCTCGACGCCCTGCTGAAGCAGGCTCCGCCCCGCTGATCCCCCGAAAGACCGGGGCGGGGTCTCACGGAGAGGGCGGCCGGGCGAAGGAGTGCAGCAGGTCGCGGAGGCGGGCGCGCAGCTCCTCGGGATCGGACCGGTGCGCGCCTGCCCCTGCTCCTGCCAGCCGGTCGAAGACCACGCCGTCGAGGAAGGCCACGAACATCGGAGCCCGCGAGGCGGCGTCCGGCACTCCCACCGACGTCAGCACCTTCTCGGCCACGGCCCGGTGGCGGCCGCCCGCGGCCACCAGAGCGGCTTGCAGCTCGGGCCTTCGGGTCGCTTCCAGGGAGAGCTCGTAGCGGGCGAGCATCCGTTCCCGGCCGGCGGTGGTCCACTGTTCGATCAGGTCGGCGACGGCCTCGGCGAGTCGCACGGGATCACCGGTCCCGGTGATCGCCGGCCGGCCGTCGAGGTCGGCGATGTCCACTTCGGCCAGCCGCTCCACCGTCGCCTCCAAGAGCGCCTGCCGGGTGCGGAAGTAGTACGAGCAGGTACCCGTCGGCACACCGGCGGTGCCGTCGACCGCACGGTGGGTGAGACCCCGCATCCCCGCACGGGCCAGGGTGGTGATCGCGGCGTCGGCCAAACGCTGCCGCCGCGTCGTCGCCTCGGTCACTGTCTCCTCCGCCGCATCGGTCCCGGGAGCCGACTCATCCTCTACTAATGTAGAGTACGCAGCATCCACTACGGGTGTAGAGGGAGGCGGGATGTCCGAGAGGACGGCCGGGAGCACGACGGGCGGACGCACGGCCATCGTGATCGGCGGAGGCATCGGCGGCCTGGCCACCGCCATCGCGCTGGACCGATGCGGCTGGCAGGTGGAGATCCTCGAGCGGGCTCCGGCGTTCGGAGAGATCGGCGCCGGCCTGTCGCTCTGGCCCAACGGCGTACGCGCGCTGGACGCGCTCGGTCTGGGCGACCAGGTCCGCGAGCGCGCCCTCACCGAGACGGAGGGCGGCATCCGCGACGTGACCGGCCGGTGGTTGTCACGAACGGACGTCGAGGAGCTGGGACGCCGCTACGGGCCGGTGGTCGCGGTCCACCGCGCCCACCTCCTCGAGATCCTGCGCCAGGCCCTCCCGGCCGCGGTGCTGCGCACGGGCACCGAGGTCACCGCCGTCGAAGCCGACGGTCCACGCTTCGAGGTACGCCACAGCGCGGGAACGTCACAGGGTGATCTCCTGGTGGGCGCCGACGGCATCCGCAGCCTCGTCCGGCGCTCCCTGTGGCCCGCTCACCCGGCACCCCGCTATGCCGGATACACGGCGTGGCGCGTGATCGTCGACGCAGGACGCCGTCCCACGTCCGGCGGTGAGACGTGGGGACGCGGCGAACGCGTCGGGATCGTCCCCCTCGCCGACGGTACGACCTACGTGTTCGGCGCCGCGAACGCCCCCGAAGGCCAACGCAGCCCCGACGGTGAGCTGGCCGAGATGCGGCGGCGCTTCAGCGGCTGGCACGCGCCGATCCCCGAGCTCCTGGCCGCGGCGTCCGAGGACGCGGTCATGCGGCATGACATCTACGCCCTGCCGCCACTGCGCACTTTCGTACGCGGCACGACGGCACTGCTCGGGGACGCCGCACACGCGATGACTCCGGACATGGGACAGGGCGCCAACCTGGCCCTGGAGGACGCCGTCACCCTGGCCGCGACGCTGTCCGCGCACTCGGCCGTGGAGTCCGCCCTGGTCGCCTACGACCGTGACCGGCGCGCCCGCACCCAGATGATCGCCCGTCGTTCCCGCCTGATCGGAACGGTCGCGCAGTGGAGCCGGCCTCCGGCCGCAGGGGTCCGGGACCTGGTCCTCCGCCTCAGCCCTTCGGCGGCCATGCTGAAGGCGCTCGACCCGGCCCTGACCTGGACCCCGCCGACTCTGAATTCCCTGCCCCGGCCGTCGTGAGGGCTTGGAGCCCCTGGACGGCCGTGCGGTGCCGTCTTCGCGGTGTCCCACCGCCCCGGTGGCGACGCACGGCCGGTCGGGGAGCACGCGCTTGGACGTGGTGTTCAGCGGCTGCGGTGGGAGCGGCTGAGGGCGGCCACGCCGGCGAGGACGACGAGGAGCACTCCGGTGAACCAGGTCATGGCGGTGGTGGCGGTGACGCTGCGGGTGGCGACGCCGATCCCGACGGCCGGGATGATCAGTCCCAGGTAGGAGATGAGGAACAGCCCGGCCAGGGCCTCACCGCGCTTGGCCGGCGCGGCCATCGCGACGACGGTTCCGACGGCCGCCTTGAACAGCACGCCGGCCCCGATGCCGGCCACGACGCCGCCGATCAGGAACGCCGCCAGGTCGGTGGCGTACATGCCGGCGACGAGGGCGAGGACTCCGCCGGCCTGGGCGACCAGGCCCAGGACCATCTTCGCCCGGGCGGACAGCCGACTGGCCAGCGTCTGCGCGAGGGCGGCGGCGCCGAAGACCGCGAACACCGTCGCGCCGGCCAGCGCGCGGGAAGGGTGGTGCAGTGCACTCGCGACGAAGCCCGGAGCGATCGAGGTGAACAGTCCGAACACCGCGAAAGAGGCGAAACCGGCTGCGGTCGCGGCGATGTAGCCGGACCGGTCGCCGTGGTCGGTGCTGATGCGCTGCGGCCGGTACGCGGGCTTGACCAACCGCTCCTCGACGGTCTCGGGCGTGCGGGCGAGCGCGACGATGCTCACCAGCAGCAGAGCGATGAAGACGAGGTACGGCGTACGCAACGGCGCGTGCACGTACTGGGCCAGGAAGCCGGTGATCAGCGGGCCGACGCCCAGGCCTCCGATGTTGGCGGCGGTGGAGACCACCTCGAAGCGCTGTCCCGAGGCGCCGGGCCGGTGCGCGACGTGCAGTTCATGCAGGTGAGCGGTGGCAGTCGCGGTGATCATCCCGACGCCGAGACCGGTCACCAGCCGGGCGACCAGCAACACGGGCAGTGAGGAGCCGGTGAGGAACAGCACCGCGGCGAGCACTTCGAGGGCCAGCGCCGGCAGGAGGATCTTCTTGCGGCCCACCCAGTCCGAGACGTGCCCGGCCAGCAGCAGGCTGATCACCACACCGACGGCATAGACGGCGAACACGATCGTGACCATGAAGGTGGAGAACCCGTCCCGCGCCATGTACAGCGGGTACAGCGGGGTGGGCACGGTGGAGAACGCCATGGCGACCAGGAAGGCGAAGGCGATCATCCAGAATCCGACGCCGTGCCGGCGCGAGCCGGCTGCGGTCCGCACGCCGTCGGGCCGAGCACCTGAGGGCATCGTCGATGAGGGCGCCGAGGTGGTCATGGCGCTGCTCCGATCTCATTGAGCGGTGGTCTACGCGTCCCAGCGTCCACCCGCCCAGCCATCGCGTCCAACGAATCTTTGCGCTGGCCACTATCGCGATCTGCGATAGTTGGTGCGTGGAGCTCCGTCACCTCGAGTACTTCGTCGCCGTCGCCGAGGAGCAGAGCTTCACCCGCGCCGCGGCCCGCCTGCACATCGTCCAGTCCGCCGTCTCCGCCGCCGTCAAGGCGCTCGAGCGCGAACTGGGCACGCGACTGCTGGACCGCAATTCCAAGCGGGTGCTGCTCACCGACGCCGGCGTGGCGCTCCTCCCCCGGGCACGGATCACCCTCGATGCCGCCCGCGACGCCGCCGACGCCGTCGCCGAGGTGCACGGCGGCCTGCGCGGTACGTTGCGTCTCGGCACCTTGACCTCGGTCGGCCTCATCGACGTGGCCGCAGTGCTCGGCGAGTTCCACCGCCGTCACCCTGGCGTGCTCCTGCAGGCCACCCCCGATCCCTCCGGCTCACAGGGGCACCTCGACGCGCTGCGCGAACGACGACTGGACCTGGCGTTCGTGTCCCTGCCCGGTCCACGCCCGGCCGGCATCGAGCTCACCAAGCTGGCCACGTCGATGATCGACCTCGTCGTCCCGGACGACCACGCCTTCGCCGGACGCGGCTCAGTGCCCATCGACGAACTCGCGGGCCTGCACTTCATCGACTTCCCGGTCGGCTACGGCAACCGCGCCGTCGTCGACCGCGCGTTCGCCGCGGCCGGGATTCCTCGCTATGTCACCATTCAGATCGCCGACGTCGCCACCGGCACCGACTACGTCCGCCACGGCCTGGGCATCGCGCTGCTGCCGCGGTTCGTCCTCGGCGAGGCCGACGGAATCACCAGCCTTCCGGTGACCGGCGCGGACCTTGAGTGGCCGCTGTACCTGGCGGCCCTGGCCGACCGCACCCCAAGTGCCGCCGCCCACGCACTCATCGCCCTCATCAAGAGGACGGTGAATGCGCCGCCTCACTGATCACGCGGCTCCCTCCGTACGGCCTCAGCCGCGACGGCGACGCCCGCGATAGCCACCGCGCCCGGACGTGGGCTTCTCCTCCTCGACGGCGGATTCCGCATCCGCCCCCGAAGGAGACACCTTGTCCGCGTCGGCGGCGGCCGATGGCGCATCGGCGGCGGCCGTCGGTGTACCGGTCTCGGCGGCGCCGGACGTCGCCGTTTCCGCGGTGGCGAGCTCGGTGACCGGCGGCCTCCGACGACGCCGTACGGACGCCGGCCCGCGACCGCCTGTCGGCTTGCCTGCGGGGCCGGCCTGCGCCGCGCGGGCCTCCGCCGCGAGACGCTGACGGCGGGACCACATGCCGAAGTGGGCCGACAGGAGCAAGAGCACCAGCGCGGCCGCGATGCTCTGCCCCCACTTGATCGGGCTGGTGGCGGAGGCGTCGTCGGCCCGGACCTGCTTGGCGGCCGGCTCGGCGATCTGCGGATCCGGAGTGGGGTACTGGAACCCGATCCCGGAGCCGTTCGGAGCCAACGACGGCAGGCTGAACGGCGAGTTCGGGTTGTTCAGCGACTGCGTCCCCGGGACGCCCGCGTCGCTCCCATTACCGGTACCGCTGCTGGTGCCGGTGGGCAGGGGCGGTGCCGATCCCGGAGCGGTCGGGTCACTGCCGGCCGTCGGGCTCTTGCTCGGTGTCCTGGAGTGCGTCGGCTTCGGCTTCGCCCCCGTAGCCTGCGCACTCACCGAGAACGAAGCACAGGCGTACGTGCGACCTGTGATGTTCCCGATGACGGTCAGGCTGACCGTTCCGGCTTCGGAGACGGTTACGTCATCCTCGATCGTGCTGCTGAGGAACCGTTGATCAGCTCGTTCGTTGACGCCGCCTCCGGAGATCTGGAGGCGGGTCGAGAGCAGTCCTTTGACCGAGGCACTCAGGTGAACGCGCGACCCGACCGTCACAGGCCCGGAAGGATGTGTGATCGTAGCCTCTGGCTTGGACGGGCAAGTGGAGGTGGCTTCGGCACTCGCGGAGCCACTGGTGCCGAGAGCGAGCCCGGCAGCGGCCAGTGGAGTCATCAGGGCGACTGCGGCGGCCTTGCCGACCTTCCTCACGACGCCGTCCCTTCCTCGATAACTCTCCCGTCGGCCCGACCTGTCGAACATCGGGGCGACGAATCCTTGCGCACGAACGACCCGGCGGAAGCGCGTCTAGGCCGTTCCGAGTGAATGTAGGGCCTTCTGAGACTGGCGGGGGTAATTGTTCGCAGCAGCTTATCGGACATTAGCTCCAATAGGGTCACCGATCAATACCGAAACGCGCAGCGTAGGGGAACCGGGAATCCTTGCGAGCGGTTCAACGAGCAGTTGCCCGACGGGTGACGGCCGGGGACGAAAAGTCGGGGGCGGGCACCGGCGTGTCGTCGACCGGCCCGGCCCGTGCCCGCGCGGTGGCGATCAACCGGCCGGCCCTCGCGACAGCGCCGACGCGGGACGTGACGATGACGTCGACGACCCGACCGCGAATGACGCATCGCCGGAGCGACCCGCCAGAGTCGCGGGCGACCCGTGCGGCCAGTCCGCAGGCGCGCTCGGTGCCCTCAGCGGTGTGGGCCGCCGCGGCGAGGGCCGCCAGATCGGCGGCGGCGTGTGCACGGTGCCGTGCGACGCGCGCTCCGCCCACCACCATGGCCATGACGGCGACCGCCCACACGGCTCCGATCAGCGCGACCATCCACACGGTCCCCGAGCCCTCATCGCGAGAACGCGTCCCCAGACCACGTCGACCGGCCCAGGACGAACAGGCGCGTTCGTCATTCCCGCCCGGCACTGCCATGGTCGCCCCTTTCGATCATCGTTCTCCTCGACGCCTTCCCGATGAGCCATCACAGCCCGACCGGTCCCGGCTGTGTGCCCATCGATCACCGGCGCGCCTACGAGGGGATCTGCTGCTCCACGAGGGCCTGGACGACTGCCCCCGTGGTTCAGCCGCCCAGGCATCCACCCGCCCCGCCCCCGATCGCCGACGGCGAGCGTCAGGCACCTCTCGCAGCCACCCGCCACCGCCGTGACATGGACGGCCGGTCCAGCGCCCCCACCGCCGCAGACACCGCACCCGGTCGATCTCACCGAGCTCCCCCTGCCGATATCGCGCCTCGTCGATCCGGCGGGTCGCCAGTGCCGCAGAGATCGCACCGGGCTGATCCCGCCGGGCTGATCCCGCCGGGCTGATCCCGCCGGGCTGATCCCGCCGGGTTGATCCCGCCGGGCTCCCCCGTGCCGATACCGCACATCGTCGATCCAGCGGCCTCTGGCGCCCGCCGGCACCCGCACCCGGTCGGACAGGGTGACCTCTCCCGGCCGTCCTTGGCCGCGTGCGGCCGCAAGCGGTGACCAGGGGAGCGGTCAGCGCTGAGCGGGCATCGGCTCGCCCCCTTCCTCCGGCTCGGTGGCGGCGACCGTCTGCGCTCGCAGCCGCAGCGGCGGGAACAGACGCCGAGCCGGAGGGGCGACGGTGGCCCTCACGAGCACGCGGGTGAAGTGCGGGTCACGAGTGATCGAGACCTGCGCTCCCGGAGGTGCGGCGCGTCGTGCGGCCGCGCGAACCTCGTCCAGCGGCTCTCCCCTGGCGGCGGCGCGGGCGCCCGCGCGAGCGGCGTCCACGCACGCCACCTGCGCCGCCGCAGCGCTCACACCCCACAGCGCGACCGCGAGAAGCAGGACGAGCGCGGGGAAGGCGACCGCCGTCTCGACCGTCACCGATCCTCGCTCCCCAGCCTGCCCGGTGCCCTCCGACCGCCTCCGGACCCCGCCCCACCCGATGGTTTCTGATCGCCTCCGCGCCTGGGACGCCGATGATCGCTTCGCGGCGTGGCCGGTCACCCGGCGAGGTTGAGCGCCTTGTGGATGATCGTTAAAAGCATCTGCCGGACCTCTGGGCTGGTCACGATCTTGAACAGCAGGCCGGCGAACGCGGCGGCCGCCACGGTGCCCACGGCGTACTCGGCGGTGGACATACCGTCGTCGGCCTTGCGCGCCCGCCAGCGACGCCTCAGCGCGGAAACGATGTGCATGGGAATCCCTCCTGTTCGGACGACGGACGCGAGCACGTCCAGGACCCAGCGTTACGGACCGTGGGGGCGCCCACCACAACCGAATGAAGTTCTGTGGATAACCGATTCGTTCATGACAGCAGTCGGCTGATCAGTTCGCCGCCGTGGCTGTTGTCCCGCGCTTGGGCCACGGCGACAGGTGGGGCGAGCCACAGGCGGCTCCCGTCAGAGCAGGAGCACGGTGGCGACAGGGGTCGGCTCCCATCAGGGCAGGAGCACGGTGGCGACAGGGGTCGGCTCCCATCAGGGCAGGAGCACGGTGGCGGCGATACCGGCGACCGCGGGCACGATGCCCAGCAGGATGAACGCCGGGAGGAAGCACAGGCCGAGCGGCGCGACCGCCCGTACACCGGCGGATCTCGCGCGCGTCGCCGCGGCGACCCGGGCCACACGCCGTTGATCTTTCGCGAGGCGGGTGAGCGTCGCGGCGAGCGGGGCGCCGCCGGACGCGGCCCGTGCCGCCGCCCGGCCCAGAGGGGCCAGAACGGGGTCGCGGGCGAGGGCGAGCCACTCGGCGGCAGGATCCGCCCCCAGCCGGATACGGGCCGCCACGTGGGCCAGTTCGGCGCCGAGCGGGCCGCCGACCGCGCCGGCCACGGCCTCGACGGACTCGTGCCACGCGCCACCGCCCCGAAGACACGCCGCCAGGAGGTCGATCGCAATCGGCAGTTCGGCGACCATACGGGCCCGGCGGGCGCGGACGGCACGTGGCTCGAGTCGTGCGAGGAAACGCGTCAAGCCGACCGCGAGCAGTGCGCCGGCCGACCAGCCCACCGGGCCGCCGAGCACCAGGGCGCAGGCCAGGCCGGCGACGACACTCACCACGGGCCGGAGCCGATCACTGGACGTGCCCTCTGCCGTCTCCGAACCCGCCTCCACGGCCGCCGTCGAACGGCCGTCCGCCGCACCCGGAAGTCCCGCAGCCGCTGTCGAACTGCTCGGACCCGCGCCGGGAAGGCCCATGAACGGGCGTCTGCCGCTCGCGGTGCTCCGCGAGCCGGTCGGAACCCGGGCGGCGTCGTTCCCTGCAGGCAACAGCCCACCGAGTCGCTTACGCACGTCGTCACCCGGAACGGCGATGAGACCGGCGAGAGCGGCGCATCCGACGGCGGTCAGCTCCAGGAACACCGGCCACGCCCCCGAATGACCTGGTGCACTGGACGATCAGCCTCGGCCGATGGAACGGCCTCCGCCGAAGGTCCACACCTGACCGGCGGCTCAGCCCTCGACGAAAGGCCAGCCTCGCCCAAAGGCCGGGGTGTTCCCACCACGGTGGCCCGGAGACGGCACCGATCTGGGACGGGGCCCGGATCGCCGCAGCGGCACCAGGAGCCGGCCCGGTCGGGAAGCGCGGCGGGGCGGCGTCGGCTCGGGGGGCTCACCGGAGCTCCTCGGCGGCGGTGGCGAGGCGTCTGGTCCACCACAGTCCGAGGGCGTCGAGGCCGGTCCCGAGTCCCAGGCACAGCCCTCCCGGGAGCGTGCCGAACAGGAAGGCGAAGGGCCGAGCGCCGAGCGCGACCGCCATGCCCATACCGAGCAGGGGCAGCCCGGCGAGCAGCCGCGCGGTCGTGCGAGGACCGGCGAGTTGCATGGCGACCTCCTCCCGGTGGGTCTGCTCGTCGCGGAGCGCCTCGGCCAGCCCCTCGACGACGGAGGCGAGCATGCCGCCGCGGTCGGTCCCGATCCGCCAGCATCCGGCGAGCAGGCGGAGACCTTCACAGCCGGGCGCGACGGCTGCCCGTTCGAGGCAGGCGGCGACGTCGTCACCCGACCGGGCGGCGGCCAGGACCGGCTCGAGCCGGGGAATGGGCGAGAGCCCCTCGGCCGCGCCGGTCAGAGCAGTGCCGGGTGGGCGTCCGGCCGTGAGCTCGGCCGCGATCCCGTCGCACAGCTCGATGACCGCCGCACGCCGCGCCGTGACGCCTCGTCGTCCGCCGGACAGCAGGTCCCGTACGCGGCTCAGCCGGTCGGCGAGACGAGGCGTCGACGCTCGCCCGGTGGCGTCGTCGACCGACTCGCTCCGCAAGATCGAGGTCAACCGCAGCACGGTCGGCGGCGGCAGGGACAGTGCCCATACGCCTGCGAACACGCAGGCCACGGCCAGCGCGGCGATCACGAGAGCGGACCTCCGAGCCGAACGGCCAGCACCGCGGCTCCCGGCCCCTCCCGGATCGCGCCCTCGGGCCCGTAGGACACGGCGGGGACCACCTCCACCAGGCCGTCCGAGCGCCGCTGGAAGACGCAGATCTCGGCGACCCGGCGTCGGCCCCCGGGTGCCTCGCGGACGAGGTGCACGACGACGTCGAGAGCCGCGGCCAGCTGGCTGTGGACGGCCTCCCGGCTCAGTCCGGCCGCACACGCGAGGGCCTCCAGGCGAGCGGGCACGTCGGCGGGGGCGTTGGCGTGCAGGGTGGCGCAGCCGCCCTCGTGCCCGGTGTTGAGCGCGGCCAGCAGGTCCACGACCTCGCGGCCGCGTACCTCGCCGACCACCAGGCGATCCGGCCGCATCCGGAGGGCCTGGCGAACGAGGTCGTGCAGGGTCACGCCGCCCATGCCCTCGATGTTCGGCGGGCGGGTCTCCAGGCCGATGACGTGTGGATGCGCGGGCCTGAGCTCTGCCGAGTCCTCGACGAGGAGGATGCGCTCGCCGGGGTCGGCCAGCGACAACAACGCCGACAGCACGGTCGTCTTGCCCGTCCCGGTACCTCCGGTGACGAGGAACGCCAGCCGGGTGGCGACCAGGGCGTCCAGCAGGTCCGCTCCCTCCGGGGGCACGGCGCCGGCCGCGACCAGCTCGTTGAGCGTGAAGGCCCGGCGTCTCGGCAGGCGCAGCGACAGGGCGGTGCCTCCGGACGCGATCGGCGGCAGGACCGCGTGCAGCCGGGCCCCGCCCGGGAGCCGTGCGTCGGCGTACGGCGCGGTGTCGTCGAGCCGGCGCCCGGCCGCGGCGGCGAGCCGCTGGGCCAGCCGCCGCACGGCGGACTCGTCCGGGAACCGTACGCGCGTGAGCCGCAGGCCGGCGCCCGTGTCGACCCAGACCTCTCCGGGGCCGTTCACCAGGACGTCGGTGACGCCGGGATCCCGCAGGAGGGGCTCGAGCGGCCCTGCTCCCACCAGGTCGGCCCGCACCTCATCGGCCAGGGACAGCACCTCGGTGTCGCCGAGCACGGGCTCCTCGGCCCGCAGCGCGGCCGCCACCTGGGCCGCGGTCGGGACCGTGCCCGTCCCGACGAGCCGCCCGCGCACCGCTTCGGTGAGGTCGCTCATGGCCGCCTGCCCTTCTGACCGGGTGAAGTGATCTCTGCGGAACGACGACTCGGCTGGACGTCTGGGACCGGCTCTGCACCGCGACGGCCCGCTGGGAAGCCCCCGAGGCGATCGGTGACCCTCTTCCCGCCCTGAGCGGGCCCCGCCACGGATCCCGCGAGGGCCGTTGCCACGGATCCCGCGAGGGCCCTCGCGACGGACCTCGTGGAGGCGCTCGCGACGGACCTCCTGGCGGACCTCGTGGCGGACGCGACGGACCTCATGGCGGACCACTCCACGGATTTCACGGCGGACCCCGTCATCGCGGTTCTCCGCTCGTCGGGCGCATCCGCTGGAGGTCGGTGATGAAGCGACGGCAGAAGCCGTCGAGCGCCCCGCTCCGGCCGGGACGGTGACCGCGCTCGATCGCGGCGGCCAGACGCCGGTCGGTGGCGACGACACCTGCCAGCGGAAGGCGAAGCGACTCCGCGATGACCGCCGGTTTGAGGCCGCCGGGGGCCGGGCCGCGTACGACGACCCGCAGGTCGCGGGCGTAGTTGCGGACCAGGTCGGCGACGCGGTCCGCCGCCACGGTGGCGCGTACCTCGGCGGGGACCACGAGCAACGTGGTGTCGGCGGCCGCCAGCACCTCGGCACCGGCGTCGGCCGGCTGACGGGGCAGATCTGCCACGACGAGGTCGTAGCCGCGGACGGCCGCGTCGAGCACCGACCGCATCGTCTCCGGTGAGACGGGCTCGGCCGCCCCGCGATGCCACGACAGCACGGCGAGGCCGTCCCGCGCCGGCAGCGAGTCGTGGAGCGCGGCGGTGCTGAGCCGCCCGTGCCGGTCCGCGTAGTCGGACCACCTGGCCCCGGGCGTCCCCTCCGCGCCCAGGACCAGGTCGATCCCCCCGCCGAGCGGGTCGCCGTCGAGCAGGAGCGTGCGCAGCCGGTGCCGGGCGGCGACGCCGGCCAGCACCGCTGCCAGGACGCTCGCGCCCGCGCCGCCGCGCCCTCCCACGACGGCGACCACGGCCGCGCGCCGGCCGGCCGGCTCGGTCGCCGCCGCCATCCGATCGACGAGCCAGGTCTCCCCCTCCGGCAACGCGATCACCTGCTGCGCGCCGACCTCGACGGCGAGGCGGTAGACCTCGTCGCCGTCCGGCTCTCCCACGGCGAGGACGACGCCCGGCCGTCGCTCCGGAGACGACCGGGCGAGCTCACCGGCTAAGTCGGCGCCGACCACGATCAGTGCGGCGTCGCGCCAGGCGGCCCGCGCGCTCGTCGGATCGGTGGCGAGTCGGGTTTCGACATCCGCGGCCGTGGCCAGGCGCAGCAGGTCGTCGATGAGCAGTGAGTCGGCAGAGACGATCAGCACGGTCGCGGACATGGCATCTCCTCGCTTTCGCGAGGTCAACGATGCGCCCCGGCCGGCTCACGCCGGAAGGACCCGGCGCAAGCCTGTGGATAACTCTCCCGGGAGGCCGGGTGCGGGAGTGAACGCCCCCGGACACGAGACGACCCCCGCCGGGGGGGAGAGCGGGGGTCGCCGGACGGTCCGGCTCCGGGGGGGTAGAGCCGGTCCCGTTTCCCGGAAGGGTCTCGAAGGCCAAGCCAAGGCCGGGCGTTCGTCACCGCACCGTAAACCCGGCTCCCCCAGTGTATGCAGGTTCAACATAAACGCGCCCGATCACTCGGAGTTCCGTCGAGTGGCGACCATTTCGTGATCATTGGTCGACCACCCAGAACGGGAGTATTCGGGCGTCCGTCACTCGGGGGGTGCGGCAAGAACGCCTGTCCTAAGTGGCTGCAGCGTAGCGGAAGGAAGCGTGATCGTTCTGCTCTCGGCCATGGTTGATTGATTCAGAGGTAGATCACGCTCCGTGATCATACTGCGGGAAGGCCGGACGATCGCCATCGTCCCGGCGACGCCTTCCGCGAGTCGATCACCCCCGCGAGCGCTCGCCGCCCGACCGGAAGAAGATCCTTCGTTTGACGTTCGTTAACCTCGCCGAGGGGCTTGCCATCTGGGCCGATTCGGCGTAGACAGAATGCACGGACCAAGTGTCCGAGCACGGCAGCCGGGCACCCACGCGCGACCAGCCGCGGGAGGCGCGTCGAGACGGGCTTGACCCGATCCGACGATTTTGAGGTGCACGCTTGGTAACCCGGTGTGACGTGCCGGCGACGGCGTTCCTCCGGGAACGCCGTTCGCTTTGTCGCAGGCCGCTACCTGTTACGGACCGGCCGATATCCGGATCAATGAAATGATCTTCTGGGGTTCGGCGCCGCGCGCGGGACCTGGAGATCGGCTCGTACGAGACACGGCCCCATGCCTCGATAGTGGCCTCACAAGACGGACAAAGCGCACATTTACGGCGATTCTATGGACTAAGGGCGCCATTCTCGCGGATCGCTCACGGTGAACGACCGTCCTGCAGCCGGCCCGGACGGCCCATGCCGCCGTCCGGATGCCGACACCCGGCGCTCGCTTCCCCAGCCCGGACACCCGGTGCTCGCTCCGCCGACCCGGACGCCCGGCGCTCGCTCCCTCACCCGGGCGAGCCGGCACCCGCCGCCCTCGCCGTACGGACGATGGGGCGGCGCGACGCCGGCCGCTCGCGCCGACGGCAGGAGGATCAGCCGCGCTGGAACGCCTCGCAGACGGCGAGTGCCTCGCGCGCGCCGAGTTCGATGGCCTCGGCGCAGTGGCGGACCCATCGGGCCACGCCTTCGGGGGTGCCGGTCGCGTAGCCGCGCAGCGCGTCGCCGTACTCCGCCCGCAGTTCGAGATGCCCGACCTCCGGGGCGGTCAGCGACTTCGGATCGAGGCCACGGTCGACGAGGGTCAGCCGTGCCGCCGCGCGGGCCACGATGCCGTCGCCCCACCCGAACGGCCGCAGGGCGAGCAGCTCTCCCTGGGCGATGGCCGCCACGACCATCGCCGGCGCCTTCGTCGGGGCGGTCAGCAGGTCGCTGAGCACGTCGAGCCGCGTGGCGACGTCCGCGGGCGGCGGAGGGGCGCCGAGGTCGAGCGGGTCGGTCGCCTCGTCGCCCGGACGCGGCCGGCCGAGCGCGTCGGGGTCGACGGCATCCGCGGCCGCCAGCGTGTGGAGCCGGGCGAGCGCCTGCCGCGGCGCCCTGTGCCAGGTGTCCGCCAGCGCGCCGAGCTCGGCGGACACGCGCAGCGTCCCCTGCACGACCGGGTCGTTCGACAGGCCGCCGCGTACCTCCTCCAGAGGAATCGCGACGCCCTCCAGGGCCGCCGACGCGCGGGCGCCCCGCAGCGCGGACTCGGCGGAGACCTCGGCGCTGCGCCGTCGCAGGATCCGGTGGCCGAGCAGCCGGTCGACGGCCTCCCGTGCCCGGTCGACCGCCTCGGGAACTTCGGGCAGGCCTGCGACGTTGGCAAATGGGTCGCTCATCGAACGCGCGGCGTCCGGTCACCGTCCCGGCGGCGGGCCGGTCCGGGGACGCCGCTTCCTCCTTGGATGTCGTGGCCGAACGGGGCACGGCGTGGGCGGATGCGGGCGCGGATCCCCGTCACGGGACGAGGACGGCGCCACCGCATGACCCTACGCGGCGTGCGCCCCTTGTAACGACACATGCGAAGCTGCTGAAGTTGGCTTGGACCGTCCTGACCTCCCGACCCCGAAGGAGCGCGCCGTGACGCAGGAAACCCCACACGAGACCCTCTCCAACCTCCTCCAGGAGAGTCGGCGGTTCGCTCCCCCGGAGGCCCTCGCCGCAGCGGCCAACGTCACTTCCGCGGCGTACGACGAGGCGGCGGCCGACCGGCTGGCGTTCTGGGAGAAACAGGCCCGGCGCCTGCACTGGAACGCCGAGTGGGACACCGTCCTCGACTGGTCGAACCCGCCGTTCGCCAAGTGGTTCGTCGGCGGCAGGCTGAACGCCGCGTACAACTGCGTCGACCGGCACGTCGAGGCCGGTAACGGCGACCGGGTGGCGTACCACTGGGAGGGCGAGCCCGGCGACACCCGCACGATCACGTACGCCGACCTGAAGCGCGAGGTCTCCAAGGCCGCGAACGCCCTCATCGAGCTCGGCGTCCAGAAGGGCGACCGCGTCGCGATCTACATGCCGATGATCCCCGAGACGGTGTTCGCGATGCTGGCCTGCGCCCGCATCGGCGCCCCGCACACGGTGGTCTTCGGCGGGTTCTCGGCGGACGCGCTGCGCGGGCGCATCGAGGACTGCGACGCGCACGTCGTCATCACCGCGGACGGCGGCTACCGCCGCGGCGCGCCGAGCGCGCTCAAGCCGAACGTCGACGACGCCATCGAGGGCATCGACCACGTGCGGAACGTCCTCGTCGTCCGCCGCACCGGCCAGGACGTCGCCTGGACCGAGGGCCGCGACGTCTGGTGGCACGACCTCGTCGACCGGCAGAGCGAGGAGCACGAGGCGGAGCCGCACGACGCGGAGCACCCGCTGTACGTCATGTACACCTCGGGCACGACGGCCAAGCCCAAGGGCATCCTGCACACCACCGGCGGCTACCTGACGCAGGTGTCCTGGACGCACCACGCGGTGTTCGACCTCAAGCCGGAGACCGACGTCTTCTGGACCGCGGCCGACATCGGCTGGGTGACCGGCCACTCGTACATCGTCTACGGGCCGCTGTCCAACGGCGCGACGAGCGTCATGTACGAGGGCACGCCCGACACCCCGCACAAGGGCCGCTGGTGGGAGACCGTCGCCAAGTACAAGGTCTCGATCCTGTACTGCGCGCCGACCGCGATCCGGACGTTCATGAAGTGGGGCGAGGACATCCCCGCCCAGCACGACCTGTCGTCGCTGCGGCTGCTGGGCTCGGTCGGTGAGCCGATCAACCCGGAGGCGTACGTCTGGTACCGCAAGAACATCGGCGCCGACCGTACGCCGGTGGTCGACACCTGGTGGCAGACCGAGACCGGCTCCATCATGATCAGCCCGCTGCCGGGTGTCACGCACGGCAAGCCCGGCGCGGCGATGCGGCCGTTGCCCGGCATCGAGGCCGACGTGGTCGACGACCAGGGCACGCCGGTGCCGAACGGCGGCGGCGGCTTCCTCGTCGTCAAGGAGCCGTGGCCGTCGATGCTGCGCACGATCTGGGGCGACGACGAGCGGTTCATCAAGACCTACTGGTCGCGCTTCGACGGGCTGTACTTCGCGGGCGACGGCGCGAAGAAGGACGACGACGGCGACTTCTGGCTGCTCGGCCGGGTCGACGACGTCATGCTGGTCTCCGGTCACAACATCTCGACCACGGAGGTCGAGTCGGCGCTCGTGTCGAACCCGAAGGTCGCCGAGGCCGCCGTGGTCGGCTCCACCGACCCGGTCACCGGGCAGGCCATCGTCGCGTTCGTCATCCTGCGCGGTGAGGTGGCCGACGACGGCGAGAAGCTCGTCGCCGAGCTGCGCGACCACGTCGCCAAGCACCTCGGCCCGATCGCCAAGCCCCGGCAGATCATGATCGTGCCGGAGCTGCCGAAGACCCGGTCGGGGAAGATCATGCGGCGGCTGCTCCGCGACGTGGCGGAGAACCGCTCGCTCGGTGACGTCACCACGCTGACGGACAGCACGGTGATGGACCTCATCAAGGACAAGATGCCCGCCTCGTCCGGCGACGAGTGACGACGGCGAACAGGTGAGCGCGGCCCCACGGGGCCGCGCTCGTTCCGTCACGGCCGATGACGGCCTTCCGTCACGGCCCGACCGAGTCTCCCGGCACGGCCGATGACGGCCTCGCGGCGATACCGGCCCGCCGCCGGAGATGACGGAACCCGTCACCGGTAACCTCGGACAGTCGCGTGCCGATAAGCCGTTCTTTCGCCGGGACTTCGCCGGTTCACTCCTCATCGGCGATTCGGCCTATTCGGATCCCGCGTGATCCGAGAGAGTGGCGACCGGTACTGAGAGGAGAAACATGACCGAGGTACGGCCGAACGGCCAGTATGACGACAAATCACTCGGCGAGCTGGTCGCCATCGCCACCGGCAGCGTCTCCCGTCTCGTGAAGTCGGAGCTCGAGCTGGCCAAGCTCGAGCTGAAGAGCGACGCCAAGAAGGCCGCCCTCGGTAGCACCCTGTTCGCCGTCGCCGGCGTGATCGGCGGCGTCGTCGTGATCCTGCTCTCGATCGCGCTCGCGTACGGCCTGGTCGCGCTCGGCATCTGGAACTGGGCCGCGTTCCTCATCGTCGCCGGGCTCTACGTCCTGCTGGCGGCCGTGCTGATCCTCATCGGCCTGTGGCGGATGAAGAAGATGAGCGGCGCCGCGCGGTCGCGGCAGTCCGTTAAGGAGGACTTCGCCATGCTCCGCCGGGGCGGCGACTCCGAGGAGAAGCCCGCCCTGACGGAGTGACCCGCACCGGCCGGCGCTCGCCGAGGGCCGATGGAGGAGACCGTACGTGACCGACGAGTCCGTCGTTCAGATCGACGGCCCCTGGCGGCATCGGTCGGTGAGCGCGGGCGGTACGCGCTTCCACGTCGTCGAGGCCGGCGAGGGGCCGCTCGTGCTGCTGCTGCACGGGTTCCCGCAGTTCTGGTGGTCCTGGCACCGCCAGCTGACGTCACTGGCCGAGGCCGGGTTCCGGGCGGTGGCCGTCGACCTGCGCGGGTACGGCGGCAGTGACAAGCCGCCGCGCGGGTACGACCTGATCACGCTGGCCCGGGACGCCGCCGGGCTGATCCGCGCGCTCGGCGAGGCGAACGCGGCCGTGGTCGGCCATGACTGGGGCGGCCTGCTCGCCTGGACGATGGGCGTCTACCAGCCCCGCGTCGTCCAGCGGCTCGTCGCCGTCTCGGCGCCCCACCCGCTGCGCATCCGTACCGCGATGGCGACGGACCTGCGCGGTCAGGCCTGGGCGGCCCGGCACACGTTCGGGTTCCAGCTGCCGATGGGGCCGGAGCGCCTCCTCGTACGGGACGACGCCGCCCAGGTGGGCCGGGTGCTGCACGAATGGGCGGCGCCGGGCTGGCCCGACTCCGGCAGCGAGCGGCTGTACCGCTCGGCCTTCCAGATCCCCGGCGTCGCGCACTGCGCCCTCGAGTACCACCGCTGGGCGGTGCGGTCGGTCCTCCGCCCGGACGGCCTGCGGTACGCCCGCCGGATGCGGACGCCCATCCGCGTCCCCACCCTCCAGCTGCACGGCTCATTGGACCGCTACGTCCTGCCCCGCAGCGCCCAGGGGTCGGGCCGGTACGTCGACGCGCCGTACCGGTGGCGGCTGATCGAGGGGGTCGGGCATTTCCCGCAGGAGGAGGGCCCGGGCGCCTTCGACGCCGAACTCCTCTCGTGGCTCGCCGAGCCCCGGAGCGGACAATGGGACCATGCGCGATCGAGATGAGGCGGGACGGGCACGCAACGCGCGGCCTCGGGATGCGTACGGCCGGCCGCTGCCGCACGGCGCGGCCGGGGAGGAGCGCGTCCCGGACGACTACGCGGCCGCGCCCGCCGAGGCGCTGGCCGAGGCGCAGCGGCTGCTCGACGCGGACCGGCCCTTTCACGCCCACGAGGTGCTGGAGGCGGCCTGGAAGGCCGCTCCGGAGGCCGAGCGCGCCCTGTGGCAGGGACTGGCGCAGCTCGCGGTCGGATTCACGCACGTACGGCGCGGGAACCCGCGAGGGGCCTGCACGCTGCTGCGCCGCGCCGCCGACCGCATCGCCTCGTACGCGGACGCCCCCGCGCCGCACGGCATCGCGGTGGCCGACCTGGCGGCCGCGGCCCGGGAGCTCGCCGACCGTATCGAGCGCGACGGCCTGGACGCGGTCGCGGACGCGGACCTGACCCCCCGACTCTCCGCCCGGCGAACCTGACGCCCCGCCCGACTCCCCATCCGCCCGGCGAACCTGACGCCCCGCCCGACTTCCCGTCCGCCCGACGGGCCTACTCCGAGCAGGACTGCGTGGAGACGCTGCCGCTCGCGTTGATGCCCGCCTCGGCGTCCGGCGCGACCTCGTGGGCGGTGAGGGCGTAGCCGGTCTCCTTGTTGTCCACGGCGGCGGCGAAGACGACGCCGTACACCTTGCCGGACGAGGACAGGAGCGGGCCGCCGGAGTTGCCCTGCTCGACCAGCGCGCGGATCGCGTAGATCTCGCGGGTGACCTGGCCCGAGTGGTAGATGTCGGCGCCCTTGGCCTTCTGCTTGGCGCGGATCCGGGCCGCCCGGGCGGTGAACGGGTGGTTCTTCGGGAAGCCGGCCACGACGGCGTCGTCACGGCTCTGGGCGCCCTCGTCGAACTTCAGGGACGGCAGGTTCAGGCCGGGGACGTCGAGGACGGCGATGTCGCGCTTGTCGTCGTACAGGACGACTCTGGCGTGGTAGTTGCCCTCACCCATCGTGTAGACGGTCGGGCCGGAGTCGACGCCCGCGACGACGTGCGCGTTGGTCATGACGCGGCCGGGCGCGTACACGAATCCGGTGCCCTCGATCCGGCGCTGGCAGCTGTGCGCCGTCCCCATGATCTTCACGATGCTCTTGCGGGCGGAGACCAGGGCGGGGGTGTTGAGGATCCTGGTGTCCGGGGGCGGCACCTCGGCGATGGGCTCGCCGCCGAGCCCGCCGAACACCTGCGGGAACTCCGTCTTCGACACGAAGCCGCGGAAGGAGGAGAACCAGGTGTTCGCCTGCTGCGGCATGAAGGCGTCGACGCCGTGCAGGACCTGGGAGTTCTTGACCTGGATGCGCAGCCAGACGATCGGCGAGGTCACCAGGGCGCTGCCGATGAACCATGCGACGACGAGCAGCGCGACGCTGCTGACGCACGCACCGCCGACGGCGTCGACGCTGCGGGCCGACTCCCAGGTCACGCGGCTGCGCAGTGCGGAGCCGACGGAGGAGGCGATGAGCTGCCCGAGCGTCGCGGCCAGGAAGGCGATGACGACGGCGAGCAGCGCCTGTTGCGCCGCTCCGCTGACGACCGCCTTCACCAGCGGTGGGGCGATCAGCATGCCGAGGACGACACCGCCGACGAAGCCGACGAAGCTGAGTACGCCCACGATGAAGCCCTGCCGGTACCCCGAGATGGCGAACAGCACGACGAGCACCAGCAGGATGAGGTCAAGTACGTGATCGCCCAGCACCGGTCAACCGTATAGCGCAAACGTGTCCGAGGACGTCCCCTCCCCGGACCAGATCCGGTACGGAAGGGTACGAACCAAGGACTACTCGCCCCGCGCGAGGTAGACGGCCTCGTCGGGAAGGTCCTCGATCCGGGTGGTGTCCCAGGGGCGGTCCCAGCCGCCCGCCTCGAGCACCGCGTGCAGGAGCCCGCCGGTGAAGCCCCACACGAGCATCCCGCGGACGCGGAAGGCGGGCCCGAGGTGCCCGGAGGGCGCGCGGACGCGGAGCCGGTTGGCCGGGTCCGTGAGTTCGGACAGCGGGACGCGCGCCACCGAGGCCACCTCGCCGGGGTCGGTCGCGTCCACCGCCGACGGCTCCCGCCACCAGCCGACGACCGGGGTGACGCGGTACCCGCTGTGCGCGATGTACATCTCCGGCATGGTGGCCAGGACGCTCACGCCGGACGGGTCGACGCCGGTCTCCTCGGCCGCCTCGCGCAGGGCCGCGCCCACGGGACCGCCGTCGCCGGGGTCGATGCCGCCGCCGGGGAACGCCGGCTGCCCGGCGTGCTTGCGGAGCGTGTCCGCGCGCTGGAGCAGCAGGAGGTCGGGACCGTCGGGCCCCTCGCCGAACAGGATGAGCACCGCGGCGGCGCGGGCGCCGTTCGCGGGGGGACGAAGGGGCGCGGGGACCGGCATCCGGGGAGCCTTGGCCGCGAACCCGCGCAGCCACTCCGGGCAGTCCGTGGCAGAGTCGACCGTCATCATTGAAGGTTCAACCGAGTCGGGCCCTTGATCCTTCCCTGTCACGAGAGCCGATTCTCCCCTGTCACGAGAGCCGGTTCCTCCCGGTCACGAGAACGGACCGGGCTTCACCAGCTTGCGCGCGGTCTCCTCGTCCGTCGGACCCTCGCCGTATGACGGGCAGAGCCGGGCGAGCGGGCAGGCGCCGCAGGCCGGGCGCCGCGCGTGGCAGATGCGCCGGCCGTGCCAGATCAGCCGGTGGGACAGGATCGTCCAGTCCTTGCGCGGGATCAGCTCGCCGACCTCGTACTCGATCTTCACCGGGTCGGTCTCGGTGGTCCAGCCGAACCGCCTGCTCAGCCGCTGGAAGTGGGTGTCGACCGTGATGCCCGGCACGTCGAAGGCGTTGCCGAGCACGACGTTGGCGGTCTTGCGCCCCACGCCGGGCAGCGTCACGAGCTCCTCGAGGGTGCGCGGCACCTCGCCGCCGAACCGCTCGCACAGCTCTTGGCCGAGCTTGAGCAGACTGTTGGTCTTGGCCCGGAAGAAGCCCGTCGACTGGATGATCTTCTCGACCTCCTCGCGCTCCGCTGCGGCGAGGTCGGCGGCGGTCGGGAAGCGGGCGAAGAGGTCCGGGGTGACCATGTTGACTCGCTTGTCCGTCGTCTGCGCGGACAAGATCGTCGCAACCAGGAGCTGGAACGGATCGACGAAATCAAGCTCACAGTGCGCATCCGGGTAAACTTCCGCCAGCTCTCGATTGATCCGGCGAGCCCGGCGTACGAGGGCGAGACGCGACTCCGGGCGTCCCCCGTCGACGGATCTCGACACGGTCGATTTCGTCGCCATGGCGCAAGCGTAGGGCCATAGCACCGAGCTTGGGCCACCGTCAGCGGCCTGGCTCGCCCGCTGCGGCACTGCCGTCCCATCACTTGCCGCCAACCACCGCTTTCTCCAGACCGGACACCGGCCGAAAGAAGCAAACTTGCTTGGACACCCCACTTGCACTGGTGAGGAAAGTTGGCTTTTCGAGCAAGTTTTCCTAAGGGCCGCCGTTCACCATGAGACGATGGACATGTGAACGGGGACATGCGGATGGGGGATCTGCTGGCGCGAGGGGTCGAAGCGCTGGGTGACCTTCTTGGGCCGACATGGGATGTGAGGGTGGTCTCCACCCCGCAGGAGGCGGCCGGAGCCGGAGGGCGACGACTCGACGCCCTCCTGGAGGTCCACCCCGAGGGCGGCAGTGTGTTCGCCCAGCTCCTGATCGATCTGAAGAGTCAGGTCACTCCGAAGGTCATAGAGCAACAGCTGCTACCCAAACTGGACCTGGTGCGCCAGGTAACTCCCCACACCCACCTGGTCGTGATGGCTCCGTGGCTCTCCCCACGCAGTCAAGAGATCCTCCGCGACCGCGGGATCGGTTATCTGGACCTCACCGGGAATGTCTTCTTGCGTATCCCCCGGCCAGCGATCGTGATCTCTACGGAGGGAGACAGACGAGCTCCTCGATCGGAACAGCCTCGCTCCGGTAAGCCGACCTTGGCCGGGCCGAAGGCGGGCCGACTCGTCAGACTGCTTGCGGACATCGCACCTCCCTACCGCGCGGGTGAGGTGGCGGCCGCCGCACGTCTCAGTCTGCCTTACGTATCTCGGCTTCTCGACGCCCTCGAAGAGCAACTCCTGATTCGGCGCGAGGGCCGGGTCATCGTCGATGTCGATTGGGTCGGCCTACTACGACTGCGCGCCGGGCATTTGAGCCTTTTGCGGCATAACTCGTACGTTGGGATGCTGAGTCCCAACGGGACCAGACATCTGATGATGCGTCTGCGCGACCGGGAAAGGGCCGGGAGGGAACCCCGGGTCACCCTCACCGGTTCTTACGCCGCGCACGCCATCGCCCCGCTGGCCGTCGGAGGCCAGGTGATGCTCTATGTATCGGCCGACCTCGACTCGACGGACACCGTCGCCGATGACCTCGGCCTCCTGCGCGTGGACGAAGGCGCAGACGTCCTGCTTCTCCGCGCCTATGACGAGGTCGTGTTCGAGCGCAATCGAGACGTCGACGGCATCCGGCAAGTAGCCCTCAGCCAACTCGTCCTGGACTGCTTGTCAGGGCCCGGCCGGATGCCTGCGGAAGGCGAAGCGGTCCTCAACTACATGGCGGAGGACGAACGCATCTGGCGAGCATCCGGAATTGAGCACACCCAACGGGTACAAGAGGGGTAACCTAGCCTTCCTTGACCAGTCGGATGCGAGAAAACAGTGTCCAATGTCCCCGATGACGTGAATCTACAGGAACTCACGGTCGTCGCCCGTCGAGTTCTCTTGGATGGTCTCAATGCCCTGAAGGGCCACCTTGAGGCGATCACCGTTGTCGGAGCTCAAGCCGTCTACCTCCGCACGCCGTCCGCTTCGATGCGGAGTGCGCCGTTCACTGCTGATGGCGACCTGAGTGTCGACCCTCTTCTCCTACCGGATGAGCCATTGATCGAGCAGGCTCTACGCGATGCCGGCTTCGAACTCCTTCATCGAGACCAACCAGGCCTCTGGGCTCGGACGGAGAAGGTGGGAGACAAGATCGTTCCGGTTGAACTCGATCTCCTGGTGCCCGCCAACCTGACGAAGCGCGGCAAACGCAGTGCGCGGATCCCCCCGCACGGCCCACTCTGCGCGCGGTGGGTCCCCGGGCTTGAGGTGGCGGCCGTCGATCGGTCCCCGATGACCATCAGCAGCCTCGATCCCGATGACCCGCGTACGGTCACGGTCAACGTCGCCGGACCGGCCGCTCTACTGGTCGCCAAGGCCTTCAAGATCGACGATCGCCGAGAACAGGCCGCGAAATCACCCGATCGATTGACGAACAAGGACGCCGGTGACGTCCTTCGTCTCATGATGACGGTCGACGCCCGGGATGTAGCCGCATCCTTCGCAGTCCTACGCGAGGATCCTCGCGTAGGAGCGACCGCAACCGAGGGCGCCGAGCGTCTGTACAGGCTCTTCGGCGGAGCATCCGCTCCAGGCGTCGAACTCGCCGTCGCCGCGCTTCGGGGCGACGTCCTCGAGGCACGGGTCCGGGCGCTCGCGCCGGCTTTCGTCAAGCGGTTGCGGGTGGACGTGCTTTAGGCCGCGTTGAGCGAGTGGCCGGGGAACCGCCTCACTGGCAGGCGATCACACGGTCCTGGCCCGTTGACTCGCTTGTCCGTCGTCTGCGCGGACAAGATCGTCGCAACCAGGAGCTGGAACGGATCGACGAAATCAAGCTCACAGTGCGCATCCGGGTAAACTTCCGCCAGCTCTCGATTGATCCGGCGAGCCCGGCGTACGAGGGCGAGACGCGACTCCGGTTTGCTTGGCACGAACGCAAGGGTAACTGGGGGGCCGCCCAAAACTCATCCTGCGATGTGCGTCACACTGTGGTGGTACGTCAGCAAGGAGGAAACGTGAACGACCGCGACGTGGAGGTTCTCGGACGGGCTCCACTGTTCGAAGCACTCGACGAGGAAGGGGCGAAGGCGCTTCGCGCCATCGTGTCAGAGGTTCACCTCTCACGCGGTCAGACGCTGTTCTCCGAGGACCAGGAGGGCGACCGGCTCTACGTCGTCCTCGACGGCAAGATCAAGCTCACCCGGACGGCGCCCGACGGCCGGGAGAACCTCTTGAGCGTGCTCGGCCCCAGCGAGATGTTCGGCGAGTTGTCCCTGTTCGACCCCAGGCCGCGTACGGCCAGCGCCATCGCCGTGACCGAGTCGCGGCTGGCCGGGGTGGGGCACAACGATCTGTGGCCGTTCCTCAAGGGCCACCCGGAGATCAGCATTCACCTGCTGCGCGCGCTCGCCCAGCGCCTGCGCCGGACCAACGAGAACATGGCCGACCTCGTCTTCACGGACGTGCCCGGCCGGGTCGCCAAGGCCCTTCTCGACCTCGCCGAGCGGTTCGGCCAGCCGAGCGAGAGCGGCCTGCACGTTCACCACGACCTGACGCAGGAGGAGCTCGCCCAACTCGTCGGCGCGTCGCGGGAGACGGTGAACAAGGCCCTCGCCGACTTCGCCCAGCGTGGCTGGCTGCGCATCGAGGCCCGCGCCGTGCAGGTGCTCGACATCGAGCGCCTCCGCAAGCGCTCCCGTTGAAATCGCCGGCGAGCTCTCTCCGGGTAAAAGAGAGTTCACCGCCTTATCATTGGAACGCCATATCCGCGGCGCATCCTTTGGGGGGCCATGTCCGAGGCGCGATCCATTGACGAAGAGTCCGGGCTGCCGCTCGCGGAGGCCGTACGGCAGCTCCGGACGGAGCTCCTCGCGGCTACGGAGGAGGGCCAGGCACACGGCCTGAAATTCACGGTCGAGTCCATCGACCTGGAGCTGAACCTCGTGCTCGACACCCGCACCAAGTACGACGGCAGGCTCGGCCTGTGGAAGGTGTCGGCAGGAGGCGGCCGGGACAGGGGGCGCCAGGAGACCCATCGCATGATCCTCAAGCTGAAGCCTCAGCGAACCGACGGCGGGGAGATCGCCGAGGTCAGCATCAAGGGTCATGGAGAGTACTGATCTCCCAGGCCTCCGCCTCCTCTGTCTGATCGAGGACCCCGCCGATCCCGGCGAGTGGGGCTCCGGTTTCGCCGTCGGACCAGACCTCGTCCTCACGTGCCGTCACGTGATCGAGCCGGAGCGGCCGGAATGGCACGTCACTCCGCATGAGGGCGCGCGGCTCACGGGCAGGGTCCTCTGGAAGGCGGAAGATCCCCACCTCGACGCGGCCCTCATCGAGCTCGACCACCCCGGTCCCTGGGCCGAGGACTTGTTTCCGCCGACGTTCGGAGAGCTGACCGACCAGGCGGGCCAGGTCGGCTGCGTGACCTACGGATATCCAATCCTGCGTAAGGTCGCCGGAGTCTCCGAGCATGAGAGTCGCCCCTGGACGATCATGGGGACGACCGGCGCCGAGAAGGGCCGATACCTGATCAGCACCCCGATGGCCCTGCCCCGCGACAGGGAGCCGGACCCGGACACCGGGGAGTACCGCTCGCCCTGGGCCGGTCTGTCCGGGGCCGCTCTCCTCAGCGAGGACCAGAGCGTCATTCTCGGCCTGATCGTCTCCGACCCTGTGCGGTACGTGGCGAGCACCGAGGCGATCCGCGCCTCCGCGCTCTTAAGGGACTCCGCCTTCCGGCGGTTCCTCCGAGCGGGCGAGCCGGTGCCATGGCCGCCCAGCGAAGAGGAAGAGGAGACATTCGCCGACGGAATCGTCCGCCACTCCGACGAGCTTCGCGGGCTTGCCGGCATGCGGGCGAACCTGACCGAGGACCGGTTGCCGTTCGTCGCCCCCGCCGAGAACTCCGACGCCCATCCGCGGCGGCTGCTGTCCCTGATCTCCGATCCCAACGACGACCGGGGGGTCGTGCTCGTCGGTGCGGCCGGCGTCGGTAAGACGAGGACCTGCCTGGAGGTCGGCACCGAGGCCGAGAAGCAGGGCTGGACCGTCCTCCATCTACGGACCGGCGAGCCGGCCGTGACCACCGAGCAGCTCGCCGCCGTGATCGCGGCCACCACGGACGACGTTCTGATCATCGTCGACTATCTCCACGAGAGCATCCTCAGTTCCTCCAGCCTGCATGCCCGAGTCCTTCCCGATGCCCGCCGCGCAGGCAGGCGCGTCGGCCTCCTCGCCTCGGCCCGCACCGCCTGGTTCGAGCGGAGAAGCCGGGAAGATCCGTACCTGTCCCAGCTCTTCCGCCGAGTCGATCTCAGACCGGATGACGTCCAGAGCCGCCTTATCCGCGACACCGTGATCAACAAGCTGGCCAAGAAGGCCTGCGGCATCCTCGGCGAGGACAAGGTCGCCGCTCTGTGCGGCACCCGCCCCGTCATCGCGATGCTGATCGCCGCCGAACTCGAGGCGAGCGCCGAACGGAGGACGCTGACCGCGGACGGTCCGATCCCCCGCTCCGGCATGCTCACCGGGTGGCTGCGCCGCCGGCTGCGCGAGGACGGACTGGCGGTGCCGCCGGACGAGGATGACCCGTTGGGCCTGCAGCCACCACCGGGATACCTCCAGGCGATCACCGCGATGGTCGCCGCCACCCCGCAGGACGAACAGTCCCTCCTCGACTGCGCCGCGGGCGTCCTCGACAACGAGGAGGGAGCCCGTCATCTGCTCGGCCTCGTACGCGGCATGGGGTGGCTGGTCGACACCCCGCAGGGACTGGCGACCGTCCATGACATCGTCACCGACCACCTGCTCGAGCAGTGCCTGCTCCGCCCCGACAGCGGCGTGGTGCGCAGCGAGGTCCTCGACCGGCTGCTCGGCGGCAGCCTGCGCCGGGGGCGAAGCGTCGCCCGTCACGCCACCAACCTGACCCGCCTGATCCGGGAGCTGGACGTCCCCGGACGGCCCAATGAGCTGGAGCAGCGGTACGCAGGGTGGGTCAAAAGCCGCGCCGAACGAATCGGCACGCTGCTGGCCGAGCCGACCGCCGAGGGCGCCACCGCCCTCATCGCCCTCATCACCAGTGCGGTCCTGAGAAGCGTGGTCTCCTCCCGCTGGGACGAACTGGCCGGTCCCTGGTTCGAACGCCACGACAGAACGCTTCCCGCTCTGCGGGTACTGGAGCAAGGGCTGAAGTCGCTCGACCCCGGCCGCAGAGCCTGGCTCGCCCGCTACACCATCCGCACGCTCGCCGACCGTCCGCCTCGCCTGGAGGAGGACCACCTCCTCTGCGTCCTGCTCGACGCGGACGATCTCACCGGCGTACCCCTCGGCTCCGTAACGAGCCTCGCGTTCCGCTGGCTCAAACTGTACGGCTCGCGGGACAACGCGAGCTTCCTGCTCATGTCCCTGCTCCGGCGACCCGGCCTGGATCCGGACACGCTGAGGGCGGTCGGGTCCAGGGCCCTCTCGTGGCTCCGCACGCGTGATCCCGCCGTCGCGAGCTATGTGATCAGGGCGCTGCTGGAGCGGGATGACATGTCCGAGGAGTTCGTGTCCCCGACGGTGGAGCTGGCCTATGCGCACGTGGTGGAATCTCCCGAAGCGCTCGAGACCAGCTTCCTGCTGGCACCGATCATCGCTCACCCAGCCGTCCCCGCCGACCGTGAGGACCGGTTGCGTGAGCTGGGGTTCGCCTGGCTCGAGCTTCATGGCGACAAGGCCGAGGCTCGTTTCATCATCAACCGGCTGCTGCGCGACCCCGAGGCCCCTGCCGATACGGTCGTGCGGAAGGCCTTCGACTGGCTCGAGGAGCACGGCGACGGCTACTATGCCCGGCCCCTCATCGTCAGTCTCATCCGGCGTGGAGGCGAAGTCCGGCGGGCAGCCCTGACCCAGGCCTTCCAGTGGTTGACAAGGCACTGGGAGAGGGCCGAGGCGAGCTACGTGCTCGAACGCCTCCTCGGGAGCCAGTCCCGCCATGGCCTCGACGCCGTGCCGTACGCGCTTCGCTGGTTGCAGAAGCACGGCACTCAGAACGTCGCGTCCTACGTGCTTGAGGAGCTACTCGCCCGCTCCGACCTGCCGGAGCAGGACGCCTCGGACGCCATCGCCTACGCGGACCGGTGGCTGGAGCCGCCACGACGCGGCGCCTGGGAGGCCAGGTTCGTGCTGGAGAAACTGCTCAGGCGTCCCGAACTGCGAGGGAAGGTCCTCGCCCGTCACGCGGCGACGGCGTTCCACTGGCTCGATGAACACAGCTCCGACGCTTCGGCGTCGTTCGTCCTCAGAGTCCTCCTCCAACGCCAGGACCTCGACCGGAGGGCGGCACGCCAGGCCACCGCGGCTGCGGTCACCTGGTGGAAGCTGCACCCGACCGTCCGGCACGCGCCCTATGTGTTCCTTCCCCTGCTCGAGCACCCTCTGCTCGATCCCGACCAGCGGACGGCGGTCGCCGAACGGATTCCCGCATGGATCGACGCCAACGAGGGTGCTCCGTTGAGCGCGATCTTCCAGCTTCTGAAGCCTGAATACGCCATCCCGGCAGAGATCCGAACCGCGCTCGCCGATCGTGCCCTTGTGCGCTTCACCAGCGCCAAAGGACTCCGCCGTCCTCTCCATCACGGCTCCCTGGACCTCGCACTCGAGGTCGCCTTCCCCTGGCTTACGACGCACGGCAGTCGAGAGGACGCTCTGGGGTTCCTCCTTGCCCTGATCACCAGGGGTGACGTCGTCGGCGAACCCCTGGAGCGGGTCGTCACCCACGTCCTCGGCTGGCTCGATGGCCGTCCTCCGAAGAGCAGCTACAGCCTGCTGCTGTGCAAGTTCCTTCCTCGCCACGCCGAACTGACGGACGACCATTTCGACAAGGCAGTCGAGCACGCGCTGATCTGCCTCGCCGCCCAGCCGGATCACGGTCCCTCCGGAAGGATCATCGTCGCGCTACTCGACGATCCCCGCCTGATCGGGCCTCGCCTGGCCCTCGTCAAGGACCATGCCCGGACCTGGCTGGGCGTGCACGGCGACGGACCTCACGCCGAAGCCGTCCGCGAGGCTCTCGCTCGCCGCGGCGGCTAGACCGCCCCGCGCTCGGCGAGGTAGTCGAGCTGGGCCTGCACGGCCCACTCGGCGGCCGGCCACAGCGACCGGTCGACGTCGGCGTACACGCGTTCGACGACGTCCCGGGCGGTGCGCGCGCCGGCCGCGAGGGCGTCCTCGACCTGCTGGAGGCGTTCGCGCCGGTGGGCGATGTAGTGGTCGAGCGCGCCGACGGGGTCGTCGAGCCGCGGGCCGTGGCCGGGCAGGATCACGTCGGCCCCCTCGGCCATCGCCCGCAGCCGGTCCAGCGAGGCGAGGTAGTCCCCGAGGCGGTCCACCACGGTGCTGCCGTAGCCGAGCACGGTGTCGCCGGTGAGCACGGCACGGTCGCCGGGCAGCCAGAAGCACAGCGAGTCGTGTGTGTGGCCGGGCGTCTCCATGACGCGCAGCTCCAGGCCGTCCAGCTCGACGACGTCGCCCTCGCCCAGGCCCTCCTCGCCCAGCCGCAGCGCCGGGTCCAGCGCCCGGACGGGAACGGGCCGGGAGCCGTCGGCGGCCAGCTCGGCGAACCGCCGTGCGCCCTCCGCGTGGTCCGGATGGCCGTGCGTGAGCAGCACGAGGGCCACGCGCCCCGCCTCGGCGGCGACCCGGCGCAGGTGCTCCTCGTGTTCCGGGCCCGGGTCGACGACGATCGAGCGTTCGGCGCCCGGCTCGCGCAGCACCCAGGTGTTCGTGCCGTCCAGGGTCATCGGGGAGGGGTTCGGCGCCAGCACGCACCGGGCCCGCTCGGTGCGCATGCCGTCGATGCCGCTCACGGCCGGGCTCCGGCGACGCGGCCGTCGATGGCACTCACCGGCCGGGCTCCGGGAACGCGGCCGTGGACGGCGTTCACGGGCGGGCTCCGGGAACGTGGCCGTCGAGCTCCGGCGGCAGGATGAGGTAGACGCCGTCGCCGGTCAGGCGCGTCTCGGGCAGCCGGGGCCGTACGACGCGTTCGGCGGCGAGGACCGCGGCGACCGAGTCGTACGCCGCCAGCTCGGTGAGCGTGACCATGGTCGGCGGCAGCAGCGCCATCTCGCCGCGCCGGGCGGCCTCGACCGCCTCCCGGGGGCGTACCCAGGTCACGCGGTCGGACTCGGTGCTCACGTCCTGGGTGCGCTGTCCGGCGGGCAGCGCCGCGACGAAGAACCGCGTGTCGTACCGGCGTTCCTCGATGACGGGCGTGATCCAGTGCGCCCAGGGGCGCAGCAGGTCACCGCGCAGGACGAGGCCGCGCTTGTCGAGCAGCGCGGCCAGCGACTGCGACCGGTCCAGCAGCGCCTGCCGGTCGGCCTCCCAGTCGTCGCCGCCGAGGTCCGCCACGATCGTGTCCGGTGTCGGACCGGCGAGCAGCACGCCCGACTCCTCGAACGTCTCGCGGACCGCCGCGCACACCAGCTCGCGGGCGAGGGTCTCCCCGGCGCCGAACGCCGCGCCCCACTCCGCGGGTGACGGCCCGGCCCAGCCCACCGTACGGTCGCCGTCGCGCGCGTCGACCGAGCCGCCGGGGAAGACGTACGCTCCCGGCGCGAACGGCATGGACGACACCCGGCGCAGCATGTACACCTCGACGCCTCCGTCCGTGGCGTCGCGGAGCAGGACGACCGTCGAGGCGTCACGCGGCGCGGCCGGCTCCGCACGGCCCTCCTCGAGGGCGCGGGCGCGTTCGGTGAAGTGGTCGGGCAGCCGAAGACCGGGAACGTCCGTCAACGGGGCCTCCTCGTTCGGGGTGGGCCGGGACGCCGTCCGGCGGTGACGGGACGGCGTCCCACGAGGGCTTTTCGGCCGAACGTTATTCGATCGGCCGAACGTTATTCGATCGGCCGATCGTTATTCGACCTCGGCGGTGAGTTCGACCTCGACGGGCGCGTTGCGCGGCAGCACCGCGACGCCGACCGCGCTGCGGGCGTGCCGGCCCGCGTCGCCGAACACCTCGCCGAGCAGGTCGCTCGCCCCGTTGATCACCTGCGGCTGGCCGTAGAAGTCCGGGGCGCTGGCCACGAAGCCGACGACCTTGACGATGCGCCGCACCCGCGACAGCTCGCCGACCTCCGCCTTGAGCGCGGCGATCGCGTTCAGCGCGGCCGTACGGGCCAGCGCGGCGGCCTCCTCCTCGGTGACCTCCGCGCCGACCTTGCCGGTGGCGAGGAGCTTGCCGTCGGCGATCGGCAGCTGGCCCGACGTGTGGACCAGGTTTCCGGTCCGCGCGGTCGGGACGTACGACGCCAGCGGCGCCACGACGTCCGGGATCTCCAGACCGAGCTCGCGGGCCCTCTCCTCGGGCGTGCTCACTGCTTCTCTCGCTTGAGGTAGGCCACGAGGTTCTCGGGGTTCGGGCCGGGGATGACGGTGACGAGCTCCCACCCGTCCTCGCCCCAGTTATCGAGGATCTGCTTCGTCGCGTGCACGAGCAGTGGAACGGTCGCGTACTCCCACTTCTTCATGGACCGAACCCTATTACCGCGGCGCCGGCGGCTCCTCGTGTCGCGCGGCGATGCCGGGCTGCTCCTTCGCGTGCAGTCCGGGCACGGGCGGCACCTCGTCGGCGGAGTCGATCGACGCCGGCTCGCCGGCCTCGGCCAGCTCCTCCTCGGCCTTGGCGAGGCGCTCGGCCAGGTCGGGCCGGTGGGAGCCCTCGGGCGGCGTACGGTCCCCGCCCGCCGCGCGGTCGAAGAAGCGCAGCAGCTCCACGGGGAACGGCATGACGAGCGTGCTGTTCTTCTCGGCGGCGACCTCCACGACCGTCTGCAGCAGCCGCAGCTGGAGGGACGCGGGGTCCTGCGCCATGACCTCGGCCGCGGCGGCCAGCCGCTTGGACGCCTGGAACTCACCGTCGGCGGTGATGATGCGCGCGCGGCGCTCCCGCTCCGCCTCGGCCTGCCGCGCCATCGACCGCTTCATGCCCTCGGGCAGCGAGACGTCCTTGATCTCGACGCGCTCGATCTTGACGCCCCACGGCGCCTCGGTCATGCCGTCCATGATCTGGCGGAGCTCGGCGTTGATCGACTCGCGGTCGGACAGCAGCTGCTGCATGTCGGCCCGGCCGATGACCGACCGCAGTGACGTCTGCGCCACCTGCGAGATGGCCCAGTTGTAGTTCTGCACGTTGACGATCGCCTTCACCGGGTCGATCACCCGGAAGTAGACGACCGCGTCGACGCGGACGCTGACGTTGTCCTGGGTGATGCCCTCCTGCGCGGGGACGCCCATCGCCACCGTCTGCATGTTGACCTTCGTCATCCGGTCGATCATGGGAAAGATCAGCGTCAGGCCCGGCGGCCGGAAGTGCGGCTGGACCTGGCCGAGGCGGAAGACCACGCCGCGTTCGACCTGCTGAACGACCTTGATCGACGACAGGATGATCAGCAGGATCACGAAGCCGATGACGCCTAGGAGCACGAATGCCGCTTCAGCCACGGCGCTCACCTTTCTGACGGCCGATTCCCTCATGTCCGACACTAGTCTTCGAATCCTCTGAGGTGGCAGACGTCACTTTGCGGGGGCTGCGAACGCGTCGCCGGACGGACGATAACCTCACAAGAGTGAGCGCGAGAGACACCGACTGGGACGGTGTACGGCTGCACGTCGTCACTGGTAAGGGCGGCACCGGCAAGACCACGGTGGCCGCCTCTCTGGCGCTCGCCCTGGCCGCGGGCGGCCGGCGGGTCCTGCTCATCGAGGTGGAGGGCCGCCAGGGGATCGCCCAGCTGTTCGACTGCCCGCCGCTGCCGTACGAGGAGCGCAAGGTCGCCGTGGCACCGGACGGCGGCGATGTGTACGCCCTCGCCGTCGATCCCGAAGAGGCCATGCTCGAGTACCTGGAGATGTTCTACAACATCAAGAGGGCGGGCAAGGCGCTCAACAAGATCGGCCTGATCGACTTCGCGACCACGATCGCGCCGGGCCTGCGCGACGTCCTCCTCACCGGCAAGGCGAGCGAGGCCGTGCGCCGCCGCGACAAGAGCGGCCGCTTCATCTACGACGCGGTGGTGATGGACGCCCCGCCGACCGGCCGCATCGGCCGGTTCCTCAACGTCAACGCCGAGGTCGCGGGGCTGGCGAAGGTCGGCCCGATCCGCAACCACGCCGACACGGTCATGCGGGTGATCCGCAGCCCGGAGACCGCGGTCCACTTCGTCACGCTCCTGGAGGAGATGCCGGTCCAGGAGACCCTGGACGGGGTCGTGGAGCTGCGGGAGATCGGCCTGCCCGTCGGCGGCCTGATGATCAACATGGTGCGGCCGCCGCTGCTGCCGGCCGAGGAGCTGGCGCTGGCCGTCCGCGACGAGCTCGACGTCGAGGCGATCCGCGTGGGGATCAAGGCGGCCGGCATCGAGGACCGCACCGCCGAGATCGCCGACGCGCTCGCCGAGGAGGCCGCCGACCACGCGCGGCGCAGCGCCCTGCAGGAGCGGGAGAAGGCCCGCCTCGCCGACGCGCACGTGCCCCAGTACGAGCTGCCGCACCTCAGCGACGGGATGGACCTCGCCGGGCTCTACGAGCTGGCCGCCGAGTTGAGGAGGCAGGGAGCAGCGTGACCGCCGCCGAGAAGACCCCGCCGGACTTCTGCATCGACGACCTGATCGACGACCCCGACACGAGGATCATCGTCTGCTGCGGGTCGGGGGGCGTGGGCAAGACCACGACCGCCGCCGCCGTGGGCGTCCGCGCCGCCGAACGCGGCCGCGACGTCGTCGTGCTGACCGTCGATCCCGCCCGCCGGCTCGCCCAGGCGCTGGGCCTCACCGAGCTGGACAACACTCCGCGTCTCGTCGAGGGCGTCGACGGCGAGCTGCACGCGATGATGCTCGACATGAAGCGCACCTTCGACGAGATCGTCGAGGCGCACGCCGAGCCCGAACGCGCGCAGCAGATCCTGGCCAACCCCTTCTACCAGTCGCTGTCGTCCAGCCTGTCGGGGACGCAGGAGTACATGGCGATGGAGAAGCTGGGCCAGCTGCACCGGTCCGGCGCCTGGGACCTCATCGTCGTCGACACGCCGCCGTCCCGTTCGGCGCTGGACTTCCTCGACGCGCCGGAGCGGATGGGCCGGTTCCTCGACGGCCGATTGATCAAAATCCTGATGGCCCCCGCGAAGGCGGGCGGCCGCTTCGGGCTGAAGGTCGTGACCGCCGGCTTCGGCATGTTCACGAACGCGATCACGAAAGTGCTCGGCGGTCAGCTGCTGAAGGACGTCCAGACGTTCGTGCTGGCCTTCGACACGATGTTCGGCGGGTTCCGGGAGCGGGCGGAGCAGACGTACCGCCTGCTGCAGGCACCCGGCACGGCGTTCCTCGTCGTCGCGGCCCCGGAGCCGGACGCGCTGCGCGAGGCGTCGTACTTCGTCGAGCGCCTCGCCGAGGAGCAGATGCCGCTGGCCGGGATGGTCCTCAACCGGGTCCACACGTCGGACGCCTCGCACCTGTCGGCCGTACGCAGCGAGGCCGCCGCGGAGACGCTGGAGGATCGCGGCGCGCATCCCCTGGCCGCCGCGCTGCTGCGGCTGCACGCCGAGCGGATGCACGTGACCGCGCGCGAGGCGCGGCTGTGTGAGAGCTTCACCTCGTCGCACCCGACGGTTCCGAGGGCCACGGTCGCGGCCATGGCCGAGGACGTCCACGACCTGGACGGGCTCCGGTGCATCGCGAGGGATCTGGCGGGCGAACACGAAGAGCCCGCGGCCTGATCACCACCGCACCCGCTCCGTACGAGACGAAGCGTACGGACTGAGCACCGTACGGGACCGAGGTGGCCCTGCGGGCTGAGCCGCTGTACGGAGCGACGCCGGAGGAACACGCGGCCTGATCGATCGGGCGTTTCGTGAGGGAGCCTGGCCGGCCGGGCGCGGCCAGGCGGTCGATCGGCGGACGACTCGCCGGATCAGCTCGCGACGAGCTCTTCGTCCGGGTCCTGCGACCGCTCGTACCGCTCCTTGGCGGTCTCCAGCAGCTCTCGCCACGATGAGACGTCCGGGCGCCGACGAAGCAGCGCGCGGCGCTCGCGCTCCGTCATGCCGCCCCAGACGCCGAACTCGATGCGGTTGTCGAGGGCGTCGGCGAGACACTCGGTGCGCACTGGGCAGCCGCGGCAGATCAGCTTGGCCCGGTTCTGAGCCGCACCCTGCACGAACAACGCGTCGGGATCCGCGTTACGGCAGGCGGCGCGGGCGGTCCAATCCGTGATCCACATCTTGGCCCCACTCCCCTTGGGTCGGTTGTCGTTTGCGAGCCCCGGCCGGACGGGCGCGGACGTCAGGCCGCCATACGAAAGCCGTGGGGAGAAACTTACGGAAGAGCGCGCGACTTCAACAGCCCCCGATGGGTCCATTCTTGAGATAGCCCCTACGGGCCATGGCAAGGCAACGAACTAGTCATCTGGCTCGGCGAGGTGCCCCATATGCACCTCTCGTCCCGCGTAACCTATGTCGCGTGACAGTTGAGAAAGCAGACCGGGAACACGCCATCGTCAAGCTGCTCCGCCTCATAGGGGCGGCACTCGTGGCCGGAGTCCTGGTCAGCTTCCTCGCCCTGCCGGCCGTCGGCAGCGCGGGAATGGCGACCCGGGACGCCTCCGACAGCTTCAACAAGCTCCCGGCCGACTTCAGCATCCAGCCGCCGCCGGAGCGCACCACGGTCTACTCCGCGGACGGCCAGGTCATCGCGACGTTCTACCACCACAACCGCGAGTCCGTACGCCTCGACCAGGTCTCTCCGCTCATGCAGAAGGCGGTCGTCGCGATCGAGGACTCGCGCTTCTACCAGCACGGCCCCCTCGACATGAAGGGCTCCGCCCGCGCGCTGGTCACCAACGCCCAGGAGGGCGGGGTCAAGCAGGGTGGTTCGACGCTCACCCAGCAGTACGTGAAGAACCTGCTGGTCGAGAGCGCGGACAACGACAAGGAGATCGCGGACGCGAAGGCCCCGACGTTCGGCCGGAAGCTGCGCGAGCTGCGGTACGCCGTGAACGTCGAGAAGCACCTCACCAAGGACCAGATCCTGCAGGGCTACCTCAACATCGCCTACTTCGGCGCCGGCGCGTACGGCGTGCAGGCCGCGGCCCAGCGGTACTTCAGCAAGGACGCCGCCGATCTGACCCTGCCGGAGGCGGCGCTGCTGGCCGGCATCACCAACAGCCCCAGCTACTACGACCCGACCATCTTCCCGGACCACGCCCGTGATCGCCGCAACACCGTGCTGTACCGCATGGCCGAGCTGAAGATGATCACCAAGCAGCAGGCCGACCAGGCGGCCGCGCAGCCGATCAAGCTGCACCCCAAGCTGCCCAAGAGCGACTGCGTCGACAGCAAGGTGCCGTTCTTCTGCCAGTACGTGAAGAACGAGATCCTCGGCAACCCGGCGTTCGGCAAGACGCAGACAGACCGGGAGAAGCTGCTGTACCGCGGTGGCCTGACGATCCGCACGACGATCGACATGAAGGCGCAGAAGGCCGCGCAGGCGGCGCTCAGCAGGCGTCCCAGCCACAGCAGGACCGCGACCGAGGCCATGGTCAAGCCCGGCACCGGTGAGATCAAGGCCATGGTGGTCAGCCGCACCTACGGCACGAACGTCAAGAAGGGCGAGACCCAGCTGAACCTCGCCGCCGACTACGCGCACGGCGGCAACCTCGGCTACTCCGCCGGGTCGACCTTCAAGATCTTCACGCTGGCGGCCGCGCTCGACAAGGGCATGAGCGTCGGCACCTCCTTCCCGGCGCCCACCAACACCACGGTGTCGGGATACCGGGACTGCAAGGGGAACGGCTCCGAGCCCTGGCCCGTCCAGAACGCCGAGAAGTCCAAGGCCAAGTCCGCCAACCTGGAGACCGGGACCTGGGAGTCGATCAACACCTTCTACGCCTACCTGGAGCGGTCGGTCGGGCTCTGCGACGCCGTCAAGATGGCGCAGAACTTCGGCATGAAGCGCGCGGACGGCAAGCCGCTCCAGCAGAACCCCGCTCAGGTCCTCGGCACCAACGAGATCGACGTCACCCACCTCGCCGCCGCGTACGCCGGCTTCGCCGCACGCGGCGAGTACTGCACGCCGATCGCGATCACCGAGGTGACCGACTCGAACGGCAAGAAGATCAACGTGCCCAAGGCCAAGTGCACCAAGGCGGTCGACACCGACGTCGCCGACGAGGTCACGAGCATCCTGCAGGGCGTCCTCACCAAGGGCACCGCGCGGGGTGAGGGCCTGGGCCGGCCCGCCGCGGGCAAGACCGGCACCTGTGAGAGCTTCACCTGCGCCGTCTTCGCCGGCTACACCCCCGACCTGGCGGCCGCCGTCTGGTACGGCGACCCGGAGGCGCCCTGGGGCCACCGCAACTACGGCGTCTACGGTGCGGACGTCGCGCCGATCTGGCGGGCCTCGATGCTCGGCGCGCTGCGCGGGACGAGCGCCTCCTCCTTCCACACGCCGGTGAAGGACTTCGGGACGCTCGACCAGCAGACGGTCCCCAACGTCCAGGGCATGCCGGTGCAGCAGGCCAAGCAGAAGATCGAGAAGGCCGGGTTCAGCGTGCAGATCTCGCCGCGCGCGGTCGACTCGAACCAGCCCGCGAACACCGTCGTCTACACCTCACCGAGCAGCGGACAGCAGGCCGACCAGGACACCACCGTCATCCTGTTCCTCAGCAACGGCAGCGGCTCGGTCGGCGCCGGCGGCGCTAACGCCAACGGCAAGGGCAAGCGCGGCAACGGCAAGGGCAACGGCAAGAAGGGCGGCGGCTTCAGCTGGCCGCCGTTCGGCAACTGACCTCCGGAACGGCACAAGGTCCCGTCCCCGGCCGAGCCGGGGACGGGACCTTTCTCGTATGCGCGAAGAGCGGTCAGCCGGCGAGCTGACGCTTGACCTCTCCCGAGACCCGCTTGCCGTCGGCGCGGCCGGCGACCTTCGGCGTGACCGCCTTCATCACCTGGCCCATCGCCCGCGGCCCCTCCGCGCCGATCTCCGCGATCGTCGCGGCCACCAGATCAGTCAGCTCGGCGTCGGACAGCTGGGCCGGAAGATAGTCATCCAGGACCACACCCTCGGCCCGCTCCGCCTCCGCCTGCTCCGTACGGCCCGCGTCGGCGAACGCCTCGGCCGCCTCGCGGCGCTTCTTGGCCTCCCGCTGCAGCACCTTGACGATCTCGTCGTCGGAGAGCTCGCGCGCCCGCTCGCCCGCGACCTCCTCGTTGGTGACGGCCGTCAGCGCCATGCGAATGGTGCGGGTGCGCACCTCATCGCGTGCCTTCATCGCGGCCGACAGGTCGGCCTGCAGCTTCTCCTTCAACATAGGAACAATCTTGCCCTGCGTACGGGCTTCGGCGCCCGGCAATAATCGGTGCGTCGTTCTGGCACGATGGGGAGGGTGCGAAAGAGATACGCGATCCCCCTGGGCGTCCTCGGCACCGGGGTCGCCGGCATCGGTTACGCGTCGGTCATCGAGCGCAACTGGTTCCGGCTCCGCCGCTACGACGTGCCGGTGCTCGCCCCCGGCCAGCGGCCCATCAAGATCCTGCACATCTCCGACACGCACCTGACGCCGGGCCGCCGTCGGCTGATCAAATGGGTCAGCGCGCTCGACGCCCTCGAGCCCGACCTGGTCGTCAACACCGGCGACTCGATCTCGCACCGCGACGCCATCGGCCCGTTCCTCGACCTGCTCGGGCCGCTGCTGGACCGTCCGGGCGTCTTCGTGTACGGCTCGAACGACATGTACTCCCCGGTCCCGAAGAACCCCGCCCGCTACCTCTGGCGCACGAGCCAGAAGGACTACAGCAAGCGGCGGACCGTCCCCGACCTGCCGTACCGTGAGCTCGGCGCCGCGATGACCGCCGCCGGCTGGCTCGACCTCAACAACGCGACCGGCACGATCAAGGCGGGCGACACCGAGATCTGGCTCGGCGGCATCAACGACTCCCACATCAACAGGGACCGGTACGACGAGATCGCCGGCCCGGCCCAGGGCCCGCTCAGCATCGGCGTCATGCACTCGCCCGAGCCGCGCAACCTCGACCGCTTCGTCGCCGACGGCTACCAGCTGCTCCTGGCCGGCCACACCCACGGCGGCCAGCTCTGCGTCCCGTTGTACGGCGCCCTGGTCACCAACTGCGGCATCGACCGGGCCCGTGTGAAGGGCCTCAGCCGGCACGGTGACGCCTGGCTGCACGTCTCCGCCGGCCTGGGCACCTCCCCGTACGCCCCGGTCCGCTTCTGCTGCCCCCCGGAGGCCTCGCTGTTGACGTTGGTCCCGGCGTCCTGAGCGGCGCTTCGGCCTTGATCCCTGGCACCCACTGCGCCCTAGGGTCGGCATCCGCCAGGGATCAAAGGCCGGTTCGGCGGTAACCATGGCGCGGGGAGGGTCAAAAGTCCGCTAGACTCGTCGAGGCGCAGGCGTTGAAAGACGACCTGCAGCCACCGGGGTGTAGCGCAGCTTGGCAGCGCGCTTCGTTCGGGACGAAGAGGTCGTGGGTTCAAATCCCGCCACCCCGACACAGGTCAAGGGCCACTCGCGATCATCGCGAGTGGCCCTTCTTGCTGGCGTACAGCAGCGAAGTACAGCAACGCCTACGAGCGAGCTGCTTGCCAAGACGCTCCAACGCTCGGGAAGCACAAGGCTCCGTAAGTTGACTTACGGAGCCCCGTCGGGGACCCCTGCGTAACGATGGTTCTCCCCTTCACCGAGTTACAGCAGCGCCTACGAATCGAGTTGCTTGCCGAGACGCTTCAACGCCTTGAGCGTCTTGCCGTCGGACACCTCGGTGTAGACGTTCATGGTCACGTCGATCTGAGCGCGTCAAGGGGTGCAGGGCGCCCCAGGGGACGTCGAGCGCGCCAAGCATACTTTTAGACCCTTATCTACAGGGGTTGCCAGGTATCGATTCATCCAATACCGTTAGACCTGCCAACCCCGGCCAAGCAAGGTCTCTGGAGGTGTGATGATTCAGATCACGCTCGGCAAGAAGAAGCCCGTCGACCCCGACAGTGATCCTCTCCAGCGTTCGCAGATCGGCTGGGAAGAAGGCTTGACAGGCGAACAGCTCTTCGCGACCGCTCGCGGCACCTGGGTCATGGGTACGAAGGCCGATCAAGAACGGTACGCCGTCATCAGCGGTGACGGCCGCATCCGCGGGGCCATCGAGATCGATGAGATCGAGCCCACCAATGACGGACGCCGTGCCTTCATCGGCCGGCTCCTACAGCCCGGCGATCCCGTCTACGACCACTACATCGGCAAACGAGCCCCCAACGGCAAACAGCAAAACCCCATCACCTACTTCTCCTCGCCTCTCGACCAGCGTGTCTGCGCCTGCGACTGCGGCACCCCTATAACACGAGGCGATTTCCTCCCCGGCCACGACCAGCGCGCTATTCACGAACGGATCGCCAAGATCGGCACCGTTAAGAACTTCATCGCCTGGTTCGATGAAACGTGGCCTGCCGGCTGACACCGGCCGAACCCAACCGCGAGCCAAGGCCCATCCACGAAGAGCGCGCAGGTTCCGATCCCAGGCCATCCAGGATCTCCGGAACCTGCGCGCTTCCGCTTCCGGCGTGATGATCTACTGGCACGTGGAGCGCACGAATGTCTGTATCTACTCCTAGCTCGAGAGCTGTTCGTCATCTGAGGTCGCGGCGGTGATCGAGGGTCTGCTGCGACGCTGCACGGATACCGAGATCGAGTTGAACTACGTCGAACACACGGCGCGAACCTCGTCGGTTCACCTTCACCAAGTAGAGCAACGCCTACGAATCGAGTTGCTTGCCGAGACGCTTCAGCGCCTTGAGCGTCTTGCTGTCGGAGACCTCGGTGTAGACGTTCATGGTCACGTCGATCTGAGCGTGCCGCAAGATGTGCATGGCGACGCGGGGATGTACGTCGAGCGCAGCGAGCAGCGTGGCGCAGGTGTGCCGAGTGTCGTGAACGGTGATCCGGCGAACGCCCGCTCTGTCGCACCTCGTCTCGAACCGGCGGTTGAAGTTGCGCGGCTCGAACGCCGTCCCGTTCCGGGTGGTGAAGACGAGACCCGACTCTGTCCACTCCTCCCCCACCGCGGCCTTGCTCTGCTCCTGGTCCTTCCGCCGGGCACGCAACGCGGCCACGCAGATCTCCGGGAGGGGCAGCGTCGCGTCCGAGGCTTCGGTCTTGGTCTCACGGTGAAGGAGCTGTCCCCGAACCCGCTGGAGCTGCCACATGATGTCCAACTCACCGGCGTCGAGGTTGACGGCACTCCACGGAAGCCCGATGACCTCACCCTCGCGGAGACCCAGAATGAGGATCAGGACGTACGCCGCGTAGAGCGGATCACCGTCCCGCTTCGCCGACTCCAGGAAACGGCGCGCCTCGTCGACCGTCCAGGGCTTCACCTTGCGCTTGCGCGGCTTGGAGACCTTGAGCAGGCCGGCCACGTTCTTGGCGATCAGCTCCTCAGTGACCGCGTTCGTCAGCGCACTGCACAGCACCGTCCAGGCATCCCGGATGGTCCGGCCGGAGGCGATCTGTTGGCAGAGCAGTACCGCTTACCCCGCGCGCAGCAGCGCCGCTTCTTCTCCGGTCGCCGGGCGTCCTTGCCCTGGGCGCAGCACTGGCAGGTCTCCCGAAGCGTGTTCAGCCAGGCCCGCACGTCCCGCACGGCGAGCTTGTCGAGCCGCTTCTTGCCCAGGCCCGGCAGGATGTAGAGGCGCGTCAGGGTCTCGTACGTCGCGCAGGTCAACGGCGCGTAGTCCGGTTCCTTGACGACCTCCCGAAGCCAGTACGCCAGGTACTCGGCCAGGACCGGCGACTTAGTAGCAACGACCCCGCCCCGCACTGCCCTGGCCGACGTCCTGGCCCGCAGCCGGCATCTGCTGTTCGACTTCGACGGCCCGATCTGCGGGATCTTCTCCGGACTGCCCGCCCCCACCATCGCCGCCCACCTACGCGACCTGGTCACGGGAGAAGGCATCGAGATCACGGGGGACGCCGCAGCCTCCGGTGATCCGTTCGACGTGTTGCGCTACGCCGCGACCATCAGCCCGGACCTCACCCGGACCGTCGCGGCCGAGCTGCGCGCCATGGAACTTCGCGCCGTCGAGGTAGCCGACGCCACCCCACACGCCCGACAGGTCATCGAGACCGCCCGCAACGACGGACGCGCCATCGCCGCCGTGAGCAACAACTCCCGCGAAACAGTCGCGCGCTACCTCACGACCGCCGGCCTCGCACCGATGTTCACCGCCATCATCGGCCGCACCGAACCAGACCCCCGGCTGCTCAAACCCGACCCCCACCTCATCGGCCAGGCCGCCAAGGAACTGGACGCGGCACCCGCCGACTGTGTTTTGATCGGCTACTCCCTCAGCGACATCCAGGGAGCACACAACGCCGGAACGCTCAGCATCGGCTACGCCAACAAGCCCGGCAAGCTCGAACGCTTCACCACCGCCGGAGCCGACGCCGTCATCACAGACATGGCCGAACTCATCCCGCACCTCACCAGGCGGCAGCCCGCTACCGACTGACCAGGAGACAGCGAGACACCGCCGCGAGCACCAGACGAGACACCAGCGCTCCAGGGGCGAAAGACGGCCAGACCTGCCGGATGAGGACTTTCTTTACGTCTTCAAGGGCGCCCCGGCTACGCCGGGCCGCCGGCGGCCGCCCGGCCCTCGGGCCGGGCCTGCGGCCTCTGCGGGCCGATCCCGGCCCGAACCGGGCGGCCGCCCCACTCGCGTGGAGGCGCCATGAATCCGGGGAAGCAGACCATTCCGGCTGGGCGATCGTCATCTGCCGGGGTCACGATTGCGCTTCTGTCTGGTTTTGCGGTGTGTCGGGTGGCAGCCTGGATCGTCGAGGCGGGTTAGAACGGGGTGCGCATTGGGTCGGCAGGACTGGTTTGGGCGGGGCGGTATTTGGGCTGTCGTAGCGGCCTTGTTTGTGGCTGTTCCGGCCGTGATGACGGCGGCGGGGGTTAAAGACTGGCGGTTACTCGCGCTGGGGGCCGCCACTGCTGCGGTGGCGGGGGTGTTCGCCGGCCCAGCGCAGGAACGTTTCAAGAGTCTCATCACGCGCCGCGATGAACAGTCCAAAGCACTCGCTGCGGGCAGCATCACCACGGGTGGCAGAGCCTTGCGGGTGCGTGATGTCACCGACCCGATCCGGCTTGGGATCCATCCAGCCCCGGCACTACGCCGATACGGCCACGGTGCCGCGTCGGCGATGGCCGAGCGGGTACCGGTGTACGTTCCCCGCGACATCGATGAGGAGATACGGCAGACGATCGCCCGCAGTGGTTTCGTGTTGCTGGTCGGCGACTCCGCGGCCGGGAAGTCGCGGGCTGCGTTCGAGGCGATCGTTGCGGAACTGCCTGATCATGTGTTGATCGCCCCCACCGACCGGAAAGCGTTGCCCGCCGTGCTGAGTGAGGCGGCGCTTCATCGACGGTGTGTGCTGTGGCTCAACGATCTGGAGAGATATCTCGGCGCTGAAGGCCTTACCCGCACCGCCGTTGCCGGGCTGCTGGCTGGGAATAACCATCGCGTGATCGTCGCCACGCTGCGTGCGACCGAAGAGGCCCGATACCGCGATGCCGGCGAACTAGGGGACGGGGACGCCCGTCAGCTTCAGCAAGATGTCCATCAAGTCTTGGACCAGGCCCACCGCATCCATGTCGGACTGTCGTTCACGCCCGCAGAACGCATCCGCGCCGAAGACCTGGCTACCGAGGATCCGCGGATCAGCGACGCCCTCACCCATGCCGACGCATACGGAATCCCCGAATACCTTGCCTGCGGTCCGCAGTTCCTCGCCGAATGGGAGAACGGTTGGGCAAAGGGCACCCATCCCCGAGGCGCCGCGCTGATCGCCGCCGCCGTCGATTGCCGTCGCGCTGGATACACCGACCCTCTACCTCGTGCACTGCTTGAAGAAATCCACACCCACTACCTCGCTGAAAAAGGCGGCACGCGGCTGCGCCCCGAAGCTATCGAGAAGGCGTGGGAGTGGGCGACGAGAGTTCGGGACAATGGCAACGCGCTCCTCCAGGACACCGAAAGCGGAACCGTGGAGGTGTTCGACTACCTCACCGACATCACCCAGCGCCATACTCCGCCCGGCGACCATGTCCCCGACCACATCGTCACTGCCACACTCACTTACGCAAGCCCCGTCGACGCCCGCACCATCGCCGGCACCGCCCACGCGCAAGGGCGCTATCAACTCGCGGAAAAGGCCAGCCGCCAAGCCCTGACCGCAAACACCGAACAACTCGGACCCGATCACCCGGACACCTTGACCAGCCAGAACAACCTGGCTTTGGCGCTGTCTGATCTGGGACGGTTGGAAGAGGCCGAGGCCGAACACCGCGCCGTCCTAGATGCCCGTATTCGGGTGTTGGGGCCAGAGCACCCGAACACCTTGACCAGCCGGGGCAACCTGGCTGTGGTGCTGTCTGAACTGGGGCGGCTGGAAGAGGCCGAGGCCGAACACCGCGCCGTCCTAAATGCCCGTATTCGGGTGTTGGGGCCAGAGCACCCGGACACCTTGACCAGCCGGAACAACCTGGCTTTGGTGCTGTCTGAACTGGGACGGTTGGAGGAGGCCGAGGCCGAACACCGTGCCGAGTTGGAGGCGTGTATTCGGGTGTTGGGGCCAGAGCACCCGAACACCTTGACCAGCCGGGGCAACCTGGCTTTGGTGCTGTCTGAACTGGGGCGGCTGGAAGAGGCCGAGGCCGAACACCGCGCCGTCCTAGATGCCCGTATTCGGGTGTTGGGGCCAGAGCACCCGAACACCTTGGCCAGCCGGAACAACCTGGCTGCAGTGCTGATTCGGTTCAAGCAGAAAGAGAATGGCTGACGCGCCGCTTCCGGTCCTCGCAGCCTAGCGGCTCCTGCGGTCCGGGTCGGCTTGTCCTCTGATCACGGCGGTTCTCGCCGCGCATCGGAATGACGCTCGTACAGCACGCAAGTACAGCAACGCCGCAACACAGCACCAGCCACGGCCGTACGTCACCACATATCGGGACAGGACATGCCAGCGCTGGCTATGGCTTTGCCGAGAGTTCGGGACGAAGAGGTCGTGGGTTCAAATCTCGCCACCCCGACCAGCCCAGAGGCCCTGTACCGCGACGGTACAGGGCCTCTGTCCATGTTCGGCCGCCTAAGAGGCCGCCTATCGCCTCTGGCCAGGCCGACTTCGATCCGAACGCCTTGCCGATGATCTCGGCTTCTCCTGTGATGACCGGGCGGAGCTCCTGCCGTTAGACGGCCTCGGTAGTCGCGGTCGTTTGGCGTGACCGACCAGTCGCGCGATCCGCTTGATGGGCGCGCCGTGCCTTATGACTTAGGGCCATCCCCGAGACGGTCTTTGCCTGCTTTGGGGGTAATCGCGCTGGTAGGGCGGGTATCCGGAGTCGAAAGCCGGCGACGAAGGGATCCGATCATGAATCAGTGGCGCAAGAGCACGCACAGTGATCCTTGGTTTACCGAGTGCGTGGAGGTGCGGGTGGTCACCTGGCAGGAGCTCGAGGATACGGCGAGCAGCTAGAGCCGCGTCCGAGACCGCTCAACTGGCTGTAGGTCACCAGCGCGGGCAGCGTGACCGCGCTGGTGTCCGCTCCCTCCCCGGGCAGTTCCAGGGTTCCGCGCCAGGTCTGCACCGTGATGGATGCGACGATGCGGCAGCGGCACATCACGAACTCTACGTCGCCGTAGGAGTACAGGCACGGCCACCCGTGGCGCTCGTCGATCCGCCCGATGTCCCATGGCATCCCGTAGACGGCGGCCAATTCGTGAAGGCCGGCACCGAGGTGAAGCGACCCGACCCTGCCGGTCGATCCGAACTCGACCAAGACGTCGAGTACATCCATTCGCAGAACCCTCTTGTACGCCCACACGACACTGCGGCAGATCCTCGAACAACCTGCCGATCATGGCATCCACCCCTCGGGCCACGACCGAGGTCGACGCCTCGAACGCATCGCCGGAGGTTCTCCGAAGGACTGCTGAACCGCGATGAGCCGCGACCTCCCGGAATGACCACCCCCGGAACCCGCTGACGTTCTCATCGGCGAGTTCGTCGTCGGACAGCATGCCACGCGGCCGGAATCACTCGGTACGGACGAGGAAGTAGTCGTTCACGACGCCGTCATAGCCCGGCGCGTGGTCGGTCCCCTCGACTCTTTGACGCCCTACGTGCGGCGGGTCGGCGTCGATGACGAGACCTACCTCTTCGAGCAGTTCCCGGCGCAGTGCGGCGAGCGCCGGCTCACCGGTTTCGACGCCCCCACCGGGAGCCGCCCACACGACGGTCCCCGTCGTCTGCGGCAGGGTGAACCGGCACAACAGGATGCGGCGTCTTCGTCCAGAACGATGGCGCGCACCGAGTGCCGCAATCTCCGAGGACATCGCGGAAGCGATAGCCACACCCCTGGACGCGGCGAGATCATCGAAGGATGAGCCGGCATCAGTGGAAGGCGTTGCGCCCGGCGAGCGGCCGGTCCATGACAGGAGTGAGACGCCGTCGCGGTCGCTCGGCCTTGGTCGCCATGCTGGTTCTCCCGGGCATGGCGGCATGTTCGAGTCCTGGTGCAGGCGGCCGCGTCGATACCTCATCACCGCGGCGTACCTACCAGAGCCTGGTCACGATCGTCCCTTCCCGCCATGTCTCCTACCCCCAGCAGTTACCGCCGGGGGGATGCTCGCTCGAGGGGATGCCACCGGACCAGTACCCCATCTGGCTGTGCGTGCCGGGCATGGTCACCTCCGGCGTGAACGAGTCGAACTACCCGACGACCGGGTGCGACCCGGCCTACGAGCGCCGTATGCGACCACCCACCTCTGAGCTCGAAGAGGCGACGCGCCGGGTGCGGGAGGAGTTCCGCCTGGGTCCTCCAGTGCACTGGCGGCTGGACTGGCTCGTGCCCTTGTCGCTGGGTGGCGCCAACGACCTGCGGAATCTCTGGCCCATCCCCTGGCCCGAGACCGCGGCGCGGAAGAAAAAAGTGGATCAGGACATATTCCGGGCGGTCTGTGCCGGGACCGTCAACCTCACCGCGGCACAAGGTGTCATAGCGGGCAATTGGGTCTTCGCAGAGCAGTCCCTCGGTATCGACTGATCGGGACCGACGACGGCACCCGCTCCCCGGGCCCGTCACACGTCTGAGGAAGTCTGTTGCGGAGATCGGTTTGTAATGGAAACCTGCTGCCATGACAGACGAAGCGGCCGCCGCCGCGGACATCGCCCGAGAGGTGCTCTCGACCACCCGGCAACTGGCCCGGCGCGTACGCCGTGCGCAGCGCGGCACCTGGTTCCCGCTCGTGCTGCTCGGCCTGGTGGTCCTCGCGGCCGCGCCCTTCTACCGCTTGGGCCGGCACGCCGTCACCTGCGACCCGACCCGGGGCGCCCGCGGCGGCGTCGAGATCATCAGCGGCGGCGCCTGCACCCAGGTCGTCGGGTGGCCCGCCGGCGTCTACTGGCTCCTCGCCCTGGTCATGGCGTACGCGGCGATCGCCGCCTTCTACGTCTACCGGGCGCGCAGCCGCGGGGTCGGCGCCCGCATCCTGCCGTACGTGGGCGCGGGAATCGCCGCCGGACTGGTCTTCGGCATCGCCTCCGCCTGGGCTCGGCAACTCGGCCTGGAGGAATACTCTCCGGGCGGTCCGGTCGCCGTCGGGCTGGTACCGCTGATCTCCATCGGCCTGGCGCTGTTCGTGCTGGCCCGGGTGGAGGGCAACCGGCCGCTCTTGGCGTTCGCCATCGGTTATCTGGTGATCGCGGTCCTGACGTGTGGGATGGGAACGCGGAGCCTGGGGCTGCACATCCGCTTCGACCTCGCCCCGACGTGGAACTTCCTGCCGGGCCTGGTCGTCGCCGGCGGTGTGCTGCTCCTCGGCGGCGTGGGCTTCGCCCTGGCCGAACGGCGGCGCAGGGCATGACCCATCCGGCGAACGCACTCGACGACGTCGTTCACCAGCGCATCCGGCTGGGCATCCTCACCGTCACCCACGAGGCACGGCGAGTGGAGTTCGGCTTTCTGCGGACCACGTTGGACCTGACCGCCGGCAATCTGTCCCAGCATCTGACCGTGCTGGAGAAGGCCGGGCTGGTGGAGATCGAGAAAGGCTACGAGGGCAGACGCGGCCGTACGTGGATCGCTCTGACCGCAGCCGGCAAGAAAGCGCTGTACGACGAGATCGCCCAGCTCAAACAGCTCATCCGCCAGGTCGAGGAGGCTCCTGCGGCCGGCCCGGCCGCCGAACCCGCACGGATCGACAACGAACGTGAGGGCGGATGAACGAGTTCGGCGGTGTGCTGCAGGTGTGCGGCCTGTTCAAGGAGCATGGCCAGGGACAGAGCTTGGTTCGCGCGGTCGGCGGAGTCGACCTGTACGTTCCGGCGGGGCAGATGCTGGCGGTGATGGGGCCCAGCGGCTGCGGGAAATCCACACTGCTGCATCTGCTGGGGGGCCTGGAGCGGCCCACCGATGGACAGGTGTGGCTGGCCAGCCGGCGCATCGACACCGCGAGTGAGCGGGGTCTGGCCCGGCTGCGGCGCCGGTCGGTGGGGTTCGTCTTCCAGGCCTTCCATCTGGTGGAGGAGTTGTCGGCGGCGGAGAACGTGGAACTGCCCGCGCTGTTGGCCGGGCGCTCGGCGCGCGCGGCCAGGCGCCGCGCGGCCCTCCTGCTGGAGCGGTTCGGGCTCGCCGACCGCGCCCGGCATCTGCCCGGGCAACTGTCGGGAGGACAGCGTCAGCGGGTGGCCATCGCCCGGGCCCTCGCCAACGAGCCGCCGGTCCTGCTGGCCGACGAGCCGACCGGGAACCTGGACACCGCGGCGACGCTCGATGTGCTGCGGATCTTCGCGGACCTGCGTGCCGCAGGGCAGACCCTCGTGGTCGTCACGCATGACGGGCGGGTCGCGGCCACCGCGGACCGGGTGATCTCGATGCGCGACGGGATGTTCGTCGACGACACCCGGCCGGCAGGCGGCACCGGGCGCCTCGACGGCCCGTTCGGGTCGGAGGGCTGACGGCCGTGGGCCGCATCCTGCTCGTGTTCCGTCTCGTTCTGGCCGACGTGCGCCGCCATCCCGGCCAGGCGGTGATGCTCCTGGTCTCGATCACCGCCGCCACCGCCATGCTGAGCGTGGGCATGTCGCTGAACGGCGCGACCGAAACGCTCTACCGGCAGACCCGTGCCGCCACCGCAGGTCCGGACTTCGTGGCGTTCTCCCCAGGCACCGGCCGAACCGCGACGTCGGCCCTGACTTCGTTGGCGCACGCGCCCGAAGTCGTCGCCCACAGCGGACCGTACCGCCAGTTCTACACGACCCTCACGGCGCACGGCGCCACGGCGAACGTGGTGATGCAGGCCGCCGATGCCACACCCGGCCCGACCGACCGTCCCTTGGTCACCTCGGGCACCTGGGTACGCCCCGGAGGCGTCGTGATCGAACGCGGCTTCGCCAACGCTCTGGGCGTCCACGTCGGCGACCATGTCACCGTCGCCGGCCACTCGCTTCCGCTCGTCGGGATCGCCGTGACCGCGGCTTACACCGTCTACCCGTTCGCGCAGATGGGGGTCGACGGGCTGAGCGACTACAGCGGTCTGGTCTGGCTGAACGAGCCGGACACTCGAGCGCTGGTCTCCCCGCATATGTCGGTGACCTCCGCCATCTACCTGAAGTTGCGTGACCCCGCCGCGACCGGAGCGTTCCTGGACTCACACCGGGCGTCCGTGGATCCCACCCAGGCCACCACGCACTTCGTCACCTGGCAAGACATGGCCGTCCAAGACTCGGTCATGCTCAAGGACGGCCAGCCGATCCTGGTCATCGGCAGCTGGCTGCTCTGTTTCCTGGCCATCGCCGGCGTGGCCACGCTGGCCGCCGGACGCGCCGCCAGGCAGACCCGCCGGGTGGGACTGCTCAAGGCCGTCGGCGCCACACCCGGCCTCATCGCCGCCGTCCTGCTCGCCGAATACCTGACCCTGGTGCTCCTCGCCGACGCACTGGGGCTGACCGTCGCACGGCTGACCGAGCCCACCATCATCAACCCCACCGCCAGCCTCATCACCGCCGCCACCGGACCGACCGGCACCACCATCGCCGTCACGACCATCATCGCCTTGGCCGTGGCGGCCCTCACCACCCTCGGCCCGACCATCCGGGCCCTGCGCACCGAAACCGTCACCGCACTGGCCGACACCGCCCACCAGCCCCAACACCGAGCCCACCTGACCAGGATCTCCGCACTGCTGCCGACCCCGCTCCTGCTCGGGCTCCGCCTGATCGCCCGCCGACCCGGCCGCGCGTTCCTGCACGCGTGCACCATGACGGCCGCACTGACCACGATCACCGCGCTGCTCATGGAATACGCCCAGCCCGCCAGGGGCTACGGCCTGGACGGCTCTCCCAGCCTGACCAACCTGAAGGACGCCCAAGGACGACACCTGATGCTGGCCGTCACCGCCGCGCTGATCACCCTCGCCGTCATCAACACCATCACCATCACGTGGACCACGGCACAAGAAGCCCGCCCCACCATGGCCATCGCACGCACCCTCGGCGCCACCCCCGGACAGATCACCGCCGGACTCTCGGTCGCGCAACTACTGCCGACCCTGCCCGGCGCGCTCGCCGGCATCCCCCTGGGCATCATCCTGTGCCTGCCGTTCACCGCGGGGAACGTGACCTGGCCGCCCGCGTGGTCGCTGCTCACCGCCGCACTCGCCGCCCTACCGGCGACAGCCGCGCTCACCGCCATACCCGCCCGCATCGCAGCCCGCCGATCCGTCGCGCAGACCCTCAGCGCCGAGGCGACCTGAGGGGAGAGCGCCGCCGGCGTCGAACACGGAGTGCCCTTCTCGGCGTCGGCGGCGCGCGTCGGTCATTTTCCGTGCGGGTCGGAGGAGTTGAGCGTGGCGACGACCTGGTCGTAGTCGCCGCGGGCCTCCCCGTAGCGCAGGAACTTCACGCGCTCGACCTGGATCTCCTTCGCGTCGGGCCGGGTCTCGAGCAGCTCCATGACCTCCGTCACGAACTCGTCGAGCGGCATCGCGAACTCGCTCTCCTCCTGGCCCGGCAGCAGCGAGGTGCGGACGGCCGGCGGCTCGAGCTCCACGATCTTCACGCTCGTGTCGGCGAGCTGCAGCCGGATCGACTCGCTCAGCATGTGGATGGCGGCCTTGGACGCGTTGTAGCTCGGCGTGACCTTGAGCGGCGTGAACGCCAGACCCGAGGAGACGGTGACGATCGTGGCGTCCGGCTGAGCCTGCAGGTGCTCGATGAACGCGGCGATCAGCCGGATCGGGCCGAGCACGTTGGTCGTCACGACGGACTCGGCCGAGGCCAGGAACGACTCGGGCCGGTGCCAGTCCTCGATCTTCATGATGCCGGCCATCGCGATGAGGACGTTCAGGTCCGGGTGCCTGGCCAGGACCTGCTTCGCGGCGGCCTCGATGCTCGCGGCGTCCGCCGTGTCGATCTGCACGGTGTCGATGCCGGGGTGCTCGGCGGCGATCTGTTCCAGCAGTTCGGTACGGCGGCCGCCGACGATGACGGTGTTGCGCTTGGCCTGGAGTTCGAGGGCGAGGGCGAGACCGATGCCGCTGGTGGAGCCGGGGATGAAGATGGTGTTTCCGGTGATGTCCATGGCTCCAGACTCACCGGTCGAACACCCTGCGTACAGAGAGCGGTCATCGGGGGATCGGCGGTCCCTGGTTCGCCCGGAGGCGCCGGCCGAATAATGGGTGCATGGATCGTGCAGCACTCGCGGACTTCCTGCGTCGCCGCCGCGACGCGCTACGCCCCGAGGACGTCGGGCTTCCCGAGGGCGCGCGCCGCCGGGCTCCCGGCCTCCGGCGGGAGGAGGTCGCGGCCCTCGCCGTGATGTCGACCGACTATTACACGCGGCTGGAGCAGCAGCGCGGTCCGCAGCCGAGCGAGCAGATGCTCGCGTCGCTCGCCCGGGCGCTGCGGCTGTCGAACGACGAGCGCGACTACCTGTTCCAGGTGGCCGGACAGAACCCGCCGGCGCCGATGTCGGCCGCGACGTACGTCGCCCCGGCGCTGCTGCGGGTGCTGGACCGCCTCTCCGACACCCCGGCGCTCATCCTGTCGAACCTGGGCGAGACGCTCGTGCAGAACCGGATGGCCGAGGCACTGTTCGGTGACAAGTCGGGCTACACGGGCCTCGCCCGCAGTGAGATCTACCGGTGGTTCACCGATCCCTCGGAGCGGCTGCGCTATCCCGAGAACGACCGGGACCGGCAGAGCCGCGCCCAGGTCGCGAACCTGCGCGCGGCCTACGGGTCGATGGGCCCGCACTCCCCGGCGGGCGACCTCGTACGGGCGCTGCAGAAGGCGAGTACGGAGTTCGCCGCGTTGTGGGAGCGGCACGAGGTGGCCAAGCGTTTCGAGGACCACAAGACGCTCGTCCATCCCGAACTCGGCCCGATCGAGGTGGACTGTCAGGTGCTGTTCACCGAGGACCAGTCGCAGGCACTGCTCGTGCTCACCGCCGCCCCGAACACCGAGGACCACGAGAAGCTGCGGCTGCTCGGGGTGGTCGGGCACCATCGCTTCGCCGAGACCTGAGACGGCCGGCCTGCGCGCATGTAAGGACCTACAGGGCGATTTCCCTGCGCCGGCATTGTCCGGGTCAGGTTGTGGGGGTCGCCGTTGAGCAGCCTCTCGGCTGCTTCGGCCTCTCAGCCCGTTCCCTATGGATCCCGTCCTGGCGATCCGTTCGGTCGAGCTCCCTCGCACGTCCCGTAGGCCAACTCCCACTCTGCCCCGGTACGTCTCCTGCCTCAAGGGACCAACGTCCCGGGCCACGGGACCTTCGTCCCGAATCCGCGTATGAAACCGCCCTCACTCGGCCCACTACTGGACCGGGATGCCCGCGTCAATTAGTGAGTTCATACGGAGATCAGGGTCTCTTCTCGACGGATCCTGAGGTTGACAGAATCGACTTCACATCGGCGATCGAATGCCTCTTCCTCCATAGCCGCGAACCGGCTAAATATTCATCCGTACGCTCTTTCTTCCTCACCGTACCGGTTTAGCGTTCCCCTCGTGGAGCTGAAACTAGGAGGCGAGATGCTGGTCGGCCTTCGACGGTGCGTCGCGGTGGCCGCGGCCGCCATGCTGGCGGGAGCGCTCGGAGTGGGCGGCTCGGTCCTGTCGGCGCGTACGGCACGGGCGGACGTGTCGCTGGCGCAGACGACCGTGGTCGGCGTGCACAACACCTACAACCCCGACGCCTACCCGTACCTGGCCAAGGCCCTCGACGCCGGCGCGTCGATGGTCGAGCTCGACGCCTGGGACGACGTCTTCACCCGCGAGTGGAAGGTCAGCCACGATTCGCTGACCAGCAACAAGAACAACTGCGTCGACGCGTCGAGCCCGTCCGACATCTACTCGGGCAGCGCCAATAAGGACCTCGGATCATGCCTCGACGACATCAAGTACTGGCTGGCCGCGCACCCCGGAAAAGGCCCGATCTACGTCAAGGTCGAGCTCAAGGCCGGATTCCAGAACAACTACGGTATGGGGCCTGCGGCGTTCGACGCCGAGGTCAACTCCCATGTCGGAAGCGTTCTGTACCGGCCCGCCGACCTCCTGGGCGGCCACGCCAGTCTCGATGAGGCCGCCCGGGCGAACGCCTGGCCGAGCCGCGCCGCGCTCGCCGGGAAGATCATCATGTACGTCATCCCGGGCACGGTCGAGCTGGGCAATCCCACCGACACGCTGCACACGGACGTGGAGTACGCCACGTACCTGAAGAACCTCCGCGCGGCGGGCAAGATGGCGACCGCGACGACGTTCCCCGCCGTCCTCGGCGCGGCGTCCGGCGACCCGCGCACGCAGTACGCCGACACCTCGATCCGGCCGTGGTTCGTCGTCTTCGACGGCGACGCCGCCACGTACGTCAACGGCGTCGACACGTCCTGGTACGACACGAACCACTACCTGCTGACCATGACCGACGCGCACAACGTCTCGCCCGCGATCGACCAGTACGACCCGCCGGTGTCCGACGCGCAGGCCCGGGTGGCCAAGCTGGCCACCGACCACGCGACCGTCGTCTCCTGCGACTGGTACGGCCTGTCGAGCGTGCTGTCCCAGGTGCTGAACCGCGGCGCCGCGTCGGCGAGCTGAACCGGCCCCGGGGCCGCCCCTCACGGCGGCCCCCGCAGGCGCGCCCCCCAGCCGCCCCGGAGTGGTCCGCGGCCGCGCCGGGGCAGCGGCTCAGCAGGGGCTGAGCAGGTCGGCGCCCTGTCGTACGGCCTCGATCATCCGATCGCGATGGGCATCGAAGTACGGTGCCGGGGCCGAGGCCGCCACCGCGCCCACGACCGTGCCGCGATCGTCGCGGACCGCGGCCGCCACGCAGGCCAGGTCGGGGCGGAACTCCTCGATCTCGTCGGCGACTCCCGTGGCACGGACCCGTGCCAGCTGGTCCTCCAGGTCCGCGAGCCGGGTGACGGTCCGGCTCGTCAGCCGGCGCAGTCCGGCGCCCGCCAGGTAGTCGCGGCGCTGACCGGCCGGGAGGAAGGCCAGGAGGACCTTGCCGAACGCCGTCGCGTGCGCCGCCTCGTGGAACCCCACGTCCAGCGGACGGACCCGGGGCGTACGCGGTGAGTCGACGACGTCGGCGACCACGAGGTGTGCGTCACGCAGCACGCTGAAGTAGACCGCCGTGCCGCCGACCCGGTGCGCGTGCCGGAGCGCGTCGGCGACGCCGGGGCCCGGCCGCAACTGTTCGTGCAGCCGCTGGTGGAGGCCGGCCACCTGGTAGCCCAGGCCGTATCCGCGGGCGTTCGGCAGCCGGACGAGGTAACCCTCGTGGACCAGTGTGCCCAGGAGGTGGTACGTCGTCGACAGCTTGAACCCGCACCGGCGGGCGACCGCCTTGGCGGTGACCCCGTCGCCGGCCGACGCGACCGCCTCCAGGACGCGAAGGGCGCGTTGCACCGAGCCCACCAGGCCGTCGGGCACCGGCCGGCACTCGTCGGTCTCCACGGTCATCGCGGCACCTCCCTCGGGCGTGCCCGCAGCGTAGGACACCCGAGCGGCGGCGTCATCCCCCAGGGCCCGCGCACCGCGCCGGGTGCGGTACGGCGCGCGGACGGGAGGGGCGTCCCGTCAGCCGACGGGGGCGGCGACCCGAAGGATCTTGAGGAACTCGCGCATCCAGGCGGGGTGGTCCGGCCAGGCGCGGCCGGTGACGATCGAGCCGTCGATGTGCGCCTCGCTGTCCACGAACGAACCGCCGGCCGCCTCGACGTCGGGCGCGAGCGCCGGGTACGCGCTGGAGGAGCGGTCGCCCAGGACGCCCGCGGCGGCGAGCACGAGCGGGCCGTGGCACAGCGCCGCGATCGGCTTGCCCTCCTCGGCGAAGTGCCGGACGATGCGGAGGCACTCGGCGTCGCCGCGGATGTACTCGGGCGCGCGACCGCCGGGGATCACCAGCGCGGCGTAGTCCGCCGGGTCGACGTCCGCGAACGCCACGTCGGCCGGCCACATACGACCGAACTTCTCGGTGTACGTGTCGAAGCCGTCCACGAAGTCGTGCACGACGAACTGCAGCTTCTTCGCCGTCGGAGCGGCGATGTGCACCTCGTACCCCTCCTCCAGGAGCCGCTGGTACGGGTACATGACCTCGAGGTCCTCGGCCGCGTCGCCCGTGACGATCAGCACCTTCGGCATGGTGCAGCACCTCCGTGACTGTGGGGAAACACCGTACGACCGATCGTGTCCCGTCCCTGCTCACAGGGTCAACCGCGGAGATTCCACCCGCCGGAAAAACGGACAAATCACCTACGTACTCAGCGCTCCCGAGCGGTCCTCAACGGCACTGCTCGCGGAGCGTCGGAGCGCGGGAGGCGAGGGTGAGGAGTTCGTCGACGGACCACTGGTCGTAGGCGTGTTCGCCGTACTTGCAGGCGATGACCGTGCCGTCCTCGGCGATGAGGAGGTCGGCCGGGAGGCCGAACCGGCCGCCGTGCGGGATCGCCGCGGGCGGGCGCTCGCGGCGGCGGGCGACCGCCCAGGCGCTGCGCAGCACCGCCCGCGTGATCGGTCCCCAGGCGCGCGGGTGCAGCAGTGCGCGCTTGGCCGACTCGACGCCGAACTCCACGTACATCCGCTTGCCGGGGTCGGCGACGACGGGGAACGGCAGGTCCGTGACGTACTCGCGCAACTCCTCGGCGGGCGAGTGGAAGAGCACCACCTCCCGGACGCCGGCCGCCTCGATCTCGGCGTGGCGGCGAATGATCGACCGCAGGTGGAGGTTGCAGACCGGGCAGCCCGCGAAGCGGCGGAACTGCAGGTGGACGAGGCGCCCCGGCGTCAGGAGCCGGAACGGGGAGCCGATGACCGGGGTGAGTTCGCGGTCCTGGATGACGCTGCCGGGGTGGACCTTCCGTGCATCACCGGATGCGGTCATCGCGGCACCTCCCTTGTAGGCGTACAACATACGCTAACACTCGTGCGCGTGCCTTGTACGCTTTCGAGACCATGCCACGCCCACGCTCGCTCACCGAGTCGCAGATCGCCGCGGCCGCGCTCACGGTCATCGACCGCGACGGGCTCGCCGCCCTGACCATGCGCGCCGTCGCCAAGGAACTCGGGATGGGGACGATGTCCCTCTACCGCTATGTCGACGATCGCGAGCAGTTGGAAGGGCTCATCGTCGAACGCGTGCTCGGCGCGGTCGACACCACGCCACCGGTCGGCGGGTCGTGGCGGGAACGACTCGTGACCATGGTGGAGCGCGTACGGGACGCGGTCGCCGCGCACCCGGAGGTGGTGCCGCTGACGCTCACCCACCGGCAGAGCTCACCGAGCAACCTGCGCTGGGCGGAGACGGTGCTCGGCATCCTCACCGAGGCGGGGATCGACGGCGAGCGCCGCGTCATCGCGCTACGCGGCCTGATCGCCTACGTGGTCGGGGCGATCCAGCTGGAGCACCTCGGCCCGCTGTCGGGCGCGGGCACCCGGCGGATCGCCGCCCTGCCGGCCGGCGAGTTCCCGCTGATGGCCGAGACCGGGCGGCTGGCGGCGACAGTGCCGACGGACGAGGAGTTCCGCGCGGGCCTCGCGCTCCTGCTGAACGGGCTGGAGCACGAGGCCGGCGCGGGTGGGGCTCGCCTCGAATGATCCGGAGGCGGCTCAGCGGACCTTGACGACGTCGCTCGGGGACGTCTCGACGTCGAACGCCGACGTGCCGGGGAAGTACGCCCGCCACGCCCCGGTCTTCCGCGCGGTGAAGCTCTTACGGAAGCGGCCGTCCCGTCCCGTCGTGGTGGAGCCCATCAGCCGCCAGCTCGACGCGCCCGTGGCCTTGAAATAGACCCGGATCGGCTTACCCGCATAACCGATGTACCACGGCGCTTGCCGGTATTTGACGTGCATGAGCCGGCCCGTCACCGTGACCTTTCCCCCGGCGCGGACGGGTTCGGGCGCGGCGTTCAACGCCTTGATCTGGGTGTTCCCCTTTTCCCAGTACGAGGCCGAGCGTTCGGCGAGGGCCTTGCCCTTCGCGTTGTAGGCGGTGACCTTGACGGTCCACTTGCCGAAATTCGGGCTGCAGTTGACATCGATGATGTGCGGCTCTCCCGGCCGGGCGGTCTCGCTGTAGGCGCGCTCGCCGCTCGGCTTGTAGAGCCGCATCACGACCTTGCTCACGCCAGGGCCGTCGCCCGCCCACGTGACGTCGTCCTCGGGAGGAGTACAGCGCTCGACGTAGTTGACGATGAGGCGATTCGAGACTGTGAGCTCGACCTTCGGGGTATCCGCGGAGGCGGGAGATGCGACCCACAGCACGGGAACGAACGACGCGACGGCGGCCATCGCCACGTGGCGCATTGACATATCTCACCGATTTCTCGTGGGACATTCTCGAGAGAAAGGAATGATCTTCGCAGACGCCCGATCCTCCATCAATCCGATTCCGGGATCCGGCCTCTACCGGCCGCACGCCGAATGGCCGCCGCCGGTCAGAGCGGGGCGGTGAAGGTCCAGCCCTTGCCCAGGAGGGCGTCGATCGCGGCGACGGCGGTGGCGAGACGGTCCTCGTGGGTCCCGGTGACGACGACGTACGGCAGGGCGCGCCGGTCGAGCTCTTCACGGAACCGCGCCGACATCCGTTCCCGGATCGACTCGCCGTCGCGCCAGCCGTCCTGTTCGAAGGGCACCCCGGCGGTGTCCGTGAGGATCCACAGGTCGTGGCGGGCGCGGGCGTGCAGGCGCTCGACGTCGGGCGACAGGGTGCCGAGGTAGCGTTCGTGCCACAGGGACGTGGCGAACGCGTCGGTGTCGCAGATCAGCAACGGCGAACCCGAGCGGGCGGCCGCGTCCTCCAGGGCGAGGTGCCGTTCGGCGATCAGCGTGAACTCCTCCGGTGACCAGTCGAGGTCGCCGATCCACAGGCCCGGGTCGGTCCGCCGGGCGGCGGCCAGCTTCTCCTCGCAGTAGACGCGGCCGTACTCCGGGACCCACCGGGTCGCCGCCCAGACGCCGCCGCGGGCGGAGTAGTGCGCGGCCAGGGCCCGGCTGAGCGTCGTGGTGCCCGAGGACTCCGCGCCCAGGACGACGACGCGCCGGGCCAGGTACGCGCGTACGGCGGGCGTGAGCCACTCCCAGCAGCCGACGGGGTCCCGGCGTACGGCGGTGCCGCTGACCGGGAACCGGTCGCGCGGCGGGTCGACGGGGACGTGCGCGGCGGCGAACCGGCGCGCGAGTTCGGGGCCGTACGCCTCGGAGCTGAACACCACGTCGACCGGCGGCAGGCCGAGCGCGCCGACGCCCTGCCCGGACGCCGCCTCCAGGCCCGTACGGAACGCCGCGACGTGCGCCGCCCAGATCTCGTCGGAGTCGTAGTCGACCTCGACGTCGTCCATGACCGGGACGACCTCGACGTTCGGCTGGGGGTGCCGCTCCCGTAGCCAGGCCGCGCGCAGGGCCAGGGGGATGCTCTCCACGGTCGAGGCGGCGACCACGACGGTGACGCGATCGCAGGCGGCCGCGGCCGTGTCGATCAGGTGGTGGTGGCCCGCGTGCGGCGGATAGAACTTCCCGATGACCAGCCCGTGCCGGTAGTTCATGGGGCCACCGGCGCGGACGCCGTCCGCCGCTGGGTCCAGTCCGTCCGCCAGGCGAGCAGCCCGGCGACGCACAGCGCGAGGAAGACGACGTACAGCACGCTGGTCAGGTAGAGGTGCTTGTAGGCGTACAGCGGGATGTAGATCAGGTCCGCGCCGATCCACAGCCACCAGGACTCCAGCAGCTTGCGGCTCTGGCCGTACGTCGCGGCCAGCGAGATGGCGGTGGTCAGCGCGTCCCAGAAGGGGACGTTCGAGTCGGTCCAGGTGCCGAGCACCCACGTCAGCAGGCCGGTGGCCGCGAGGCCGGCGGCCGTGATCCCGGCCCACTCGACGCGGGACGTGCGCTGGACGACGCGTTCACCGCGGTCCCGCCCGCCGTACAGCCACTCCCACCAGCCCCAGACCTGCAGGACGACGTAGACGGCCTGCAGGCCCGCGTCGGCGTACAGGCCGCCGTCCACGAAGATCAGGCCGAGCAGGAGGACGTTGGCGATGCCGACCGGCCAGTTCGCGATGTGCTGGCGGACGACGAGCCAGACGTTGATCGCTCCGGTGACGAAACCGAGGACCTCGGCCCAGCTCGTCGGCGTGCCGCCGAGGGTGACGGCGGGTTCCAGCAACGGACCCAGCAGGCTGTGCAGCGACAATCCGGCACGCTCCAGTGATCAGTCGACGGCCAGCAGAACCCTACAGGTCGGACTTTCATCGCAGGAGGTGGCAATTCCGGCATGCGTCGCGGAAACGAGACCTCCGTCAGCGGAGGCCGGCGAACAGGTCGTCCTCCCTGTCGGGGGCGGGAACGGTGCTGAAGCGGCGCACGAAGTCCTCGCGGCCGAGCACCTGGCGCTGCACCTCGTCGGGCATGCCCAGCATGAAGCCGGTGTCTCCCTGGCTGGCGTGGGCCTTCAGGGCCTTGAGCTTGCGCTCGAAGTACGCGGAGACGTCGACGACGGTGGTGATCTCCTCATCCGGCGTCCCGAAGTCCTCCGGGAGCTCGAACTCGCCCATGTCGACGCCGGTGCTGCGCAGGTGATCCATCATTTTGGCGATACCGGCCCGGGAGATGGCGGTGTGGTAGAGCTTGCGGGGGATTCCCGTCGCCTCCGCGGCGGCGACCGCGATCCGGTGGGCCTGGATGTGGTCGGGGTGCCCGTAATTGCCGTTCTCGTCGTAGGTCACCACGACCTGGGGGCGGTACCGCTCCATCAGCTCGGCGAGCCGGCCCGCCGACTCGTCGAGGGGGACGTTGGCGAACACCCGGGCGTCGGCGTTGGAGTCCCAGCCGGCCATGCCCGAGTCGGGGTAGCCGAGGAGTTCGACGTGGCCGATGGCCAGGTGCGCGACCGACTCGCGGAGCTCCTCCAGCCGGAAGCGGCTCACCTCCGCCGGGTCGTGCCCCGGCTCACCGGGCTTGACCCCGTCGGGGCCGTCGCCCTGTTCCCCGTTCGTGCAGGTCACCAGGACCGTACGGACGCCCTCCTCGGCGTACCGCGCGAAGACGCCGCCCGTGCCGATCACCTCGTCGTCCGGGTGGGCGTGCACGGCCATCAGTGTGAGTTCGGATTCCATGGGCCCCAGCATGCACGTAACGGGGCCCCTTCGGTCAGCGGGAGCGGCGGCGACGACGGCGCCGCCAGATCTTGGCGCACTCGGCGCAGGTGTTCGGGGGAGGCGCGGAGGTGGACTCTCCGCGCACGGTCATGACCACGCCGCAGTAGGCGACGACGGTGGACCCGGCGGGCCGGGCGGGCGGCGGGTAGCCGTGTGTGACCTCCTCGTCACCGGTGCCGTCGGGCCTCAGCGCGAGCTCTGTCGAGGATCTCGGCGTCACCCCTCAACGGTACGACGCGAAACTGTGAACGTCCCGATCAGGGGCGGAACAGCCGTCGCACGCCGTATCCGACTGACCGGATCCGGCCCATAGATCCCCCGAGTCCTGTTTGCAGCTGAATTGATCTACTGCGAGCATGCTTGCTTTCCCCCCACAATCCTCAGGAGTCCGCATGCGTCGCAGCGCACGCCTGGCCGCCGCCACCGTCGCGGGGGCACTGATCTCCTCACTTCCGCTGGCCGCCCCAAGCGCCCTCGCGGCCGCGCCGTCCCGTACGACCGCCGCAAGGGTCGTGACCGCCGCCTCCGCGCCGTCCGGCGTCGCGGCCAAGGGCGCCTACATCTACGACGCGTCCAAGGGCAAGAAGCTCTGGGGACGCGCCACGACCACGAAGCGCCCGATCGGCAGCATGACCAAGGTCATGACGGCGCTCGTCGTGATCCGCGCCGGCAACCTCGACCGCACGGTGACCATCAAGAAGTCCTACGTCGACCACGTCAAGAACAACGACGCCTCGACCGCCGGTCTGAAGACCGGCGACAAGCTGACCGTCCGGCAGCTGCTCAGCGGCATGATGCTGCCGTCCGGCTGCGACGCGGCGTACGCCCTCGCCGACGTATACGGCCCCGGGCAGACCAAGTTCCTCGCCAAGATGAACAAGACCGCCAAGTCGCTCGGCATGACGAGCACCTACTTCCGGACCGCCGACGGCCTGCCCACCTCCACCAAGAAGGAGGGGTACTCCACGCCGAGCAACGTCATCAAGCTGACGACGAAGGCGATGGCCAGCTCGACGTTCCGGTCCATCGTGGCGCAGAAGACCTACAAGCTGTCCCAGACCAGCAGCCACAAGGCCTACAGCTGGACGAACACCAACCTGCTGCTCGGCCAGTACAGCGGCACGATCGGCATCAAGACCGGCCACACCGACGCCGCCGGGTACTGCCTGCTGTTCGCGGCCAAGCGCGGCGGCCGCACCATCTACGGCCTCGTCCTCAACAGCACGACCACCGACCCGAACCGTCGCTTCACCGACGCCGCCAAGATGCTCGACTGGGCGTACGGCACCAAGTCCGCTCAGCTCCACCTGCAGTCCGTGCCCGCGGGTCCGCAGACGGACTGACACACTTGACCCATGGGTGACGACGAACGCTGGAAGGCCCGCTTCCGGGCCGCTCGGGTGAGCCTGCCCGGCTGGGCGCACGACGCGCCGCACCGGTCGGTGTACCGCTCGAACGCCACGGGCACGTGGGAGATCTACGCGTGGGACCGTACGACCGGGGACCGCAGGCAGGTCACCGACCGGCCGAACGGCACCTGGATGGCCGGCATCGAGCCGACCGGCGCGTGGATCTGGTGGTTCTCCGACACCGACGGCGACGAGTTCGGGGTGTGGAAGCGCCAGCCGTTCGGCGGCGGGCCGGACGAGCCCGCCGTTCCGGGCCTGGAGCCCTCCTACCCCGCCGGGCTCTCGGTGGGATCCAGCGGCCTCGCCGTCATCGGCCGGTCCACGGACGGCGGCACGACCATCCACGTGTCCCGTCCGGGGGCCGACCCGTACGTCCTCTACTCCCACGCCGAGGACGCCTACGCCATCGACCTGTCCAAGGACGAGTCGCTCATCGCGATCAACCACAGCGAGCACGGCGACAGCCGGCACATGGCGCTGCGGGTCGTACGGACCGGCGGCGAGACCGTCGCCGACCTGTGGGACGGCCCCGGCAAGGGGCTCGGCGGCCTGGCGTTCTCGCCCGTCCCCGGAGATCAGCGGCTGCTCGTCGAGCACGAGCGCCGGGGCAAGCCCGAGCCGCTGATCTGGAACCCGGTGAGCGGCGACGTCCAGGAGATCACGCTGGACCTCCCCGGCGAGATCGGCGCGGACTGGTACGCCGACGGGTCCGCGCTGCTCATCTCGCACTCCCACCACGCGCGGGACGAGCTCTACCGGTACGACCTGGCGAGCGGCGAGCTCTCGCGGATCGACACGCCGCGCGGAGTGATCGGCAGCGCCACGGCGCGTCCCGACGGAACGGTCGAGTTCTCCTGGTCGTCCTCGGCGTCCCCGCCCGTGATCCGGTCCACGACGGGCGAGGTCGTGCTCGCCCCGCCCGGCCCGCCCGCGCCCGAGTCCGTTCCGGTCGAGGACGCCTGGGTCACGGGTCCGGGTGGTGACATCCACGCCCTGGTCTCCAAGCCGGAGGGCCCGGGGCCGTACCCGACGGTCTTCGACGTCCACGGCGGCCCGACCGCCTACGACTCCGACGCGTTCTCGCCGGACGCCGCCGCGTGGGTGGACCACGGATTCGCCGTCGTCCGCGTCAACTACCGGGGGTCCACCGGCTACGGCAGCGCCTGGCGCGACGCCATCGAGGGCCGCCCCGGGCTGACCGAGCTGGAGGACATCAAGGCCGTCCGCGACTGGGCGGTCTCCTCCGGGCTGGCCGACCCGGCGCGGCTCGTCCTCACCGGCGGCTCCTGGGGCGGGTTCATCACCCTGCTCGGCATCGGGACCCAGCCGGAGGACTGGACGGTCGCGATCGGCATCGTCCCGGTGGCCGACTACGTCGCGGCCTACGAGGACGAGATGGAGGCGCTGCAGGCGTTCGACCGGTCGCTGTTCGGCGGCTCACCGGCCGAGGTGCCCGAGCGGTACGAGGCGTCCTCCCCGATCACCTACGTCGAGCGGGTCACCGCACCGGTGCTGGTCATGGCCGGGGAGAACGACCCGCGCTGCCCGATCCGCCAGATCGACAACTACCTGGCCCGCCTTCAGGAGCTGGGCAAGGAGCACGAGGTCTACCGGTACGACGCCGGGCACGGCTCCCTGGTGGTGGAGGAGCGCATCCGCCAGGTCGCCGCGACCATCGACTTCGCCCGAAAGCACCTCGACCTGAGCTGAGCCGTGAGGCCACTGACAAGTCAGGTTGACTCAGGCCGCACGACTCGGGCGGGTGTGGACCGTCCGCGGCCGCTGCGGCATCGGTGTCTCGCCGATAACGACGACTTTGTCGGCCTGCGGCGCCAGGTGCAGGTCGTGGGTGATGAGGATGGTCGTACGGCCGGCCATCAGCCGCCGCAGCGGCTCCAGCACCCGGCGGGCCGTCGGCGCGTCCAGGCCGGTGGTCGGCTCGTCGAGGATCAGGACGGGACTGTCGCGGAGCATCGCCCGTGCGATGGCGATCCGCTGCCGCTGCCCGCCGGACAGCAGGCGGCCCCGCTGCCCGACGGGCGTGTCGTACCCCTGGGGCAGCGCGGTGATGAAGTCGTGCGCCTCGGCGGCCCGCGCCGCGGCGACGATCTGCTCATCGGTGGCGTCCGGCCTGCCGTACGCGATGTTGTCGCGTACCGTGCCGGGGAACAGCATGTTCTCCTGCTGCATCAGCGTCACGGTGTCCCGCAGCGTCGCAAGCGACAGTTCGCGGATGTCGACGCCGTCGAGGCGGATCCGCCCGGCCTGCGGATCGTAGAACCGCAGCAGCAGCTTGGTGATGGTCGACTTGCCCGAACCGCTCGGCCCCGTCAGCAGCACGAGCTCCTCGGGCCCGGCTCGGAACGACAGGTTCTCGATGGCGGGCCGGTCCTTGCCCGGGTAGCAGAAGGTGACATTGTCGAACGCCACCCGTCCCCGTCGCGCGGTCCGCGTACGGGCCGCCGGATGGTTGGCCACCGCGGGCAGGGTCTCCGTGATCTCGACGATGCGCTCGGCGCTCGCCGTCGCCTCCGAAGCCGTCAGATTGACCTGCCCCAGGCTCTGGATCGGGGGGTACAGGTAGCCGAGGTAGGCAGCGAAGGACAGCAGGCCGCCCAGGGTGATGCGATCGTTGGTGAGCTCCCAGGCGCCGAAGCCGAGCACGACGAGGACGCACAGCGTCTCGATGACCTGGACCAGCGGCTCGTACAGCGCGGACAGGCGGGTCTCGGCCATCTTGGCCTCCAGCCATGACAGGCCCTCCCGGTGCAGCCGCCGCTGCTCGGCCCGCTGCCGGTTGTACGCCTGGACGAGCGCCTGGTTGGACAGGCTCTCCTCGACCACGCTCGTCAGCGCCCCATCGCTCTCCCGCTCCTGGACGGCGGCGTCCCGGAATCGCGAGGTGAAGTTCCGCATGGCGAGCCAGAACAGCGGGGCGACGGTGAACGACACGAGCGCCAGATCCCACCGCACGTACAGCGCCGCGACGGCGAAGAAGACGGCGCTGACCGCCGCCGTGACCGTGGTGATCACGCCGGAGGCGACGAATTGCTCGATCGCCTCGATGTCCCCGGTGAGACGGACGATGAGGTCGCCGAGTTTGCGGTCGTCCAGGAAGTCGGGGGACAGCCGCTGGACGTGAGCGAACACCGTGTCGCGCAGCCGGAGCAGGAACCGCTCCCCGACCAGGGTGGTGAGATAGTTCCCGCCGAAGGTCGCGACGCCCGCCAGGACCGTGACCTCCAGCCACATCAGGGCCGGCGTCCAGAAGGCGTGCAGGTTCTTGGCGGCCAGGACGCGATCGGTGATCTCGCCGAACAGCCAGATGGCGACGACCTCGCACGCCGCGGAGAGGATGAGCAGGAGCGCGCCGACCACGAGCCACCGGCGCATCCCGCGCGTGTACGGCCAGAAACGGCGGAACGCCTCCCGCGTCGAAATGCTGGAAGACTCCTCTTCCACGGACGACCGATGCATTGTTTCCTCTTTCCGTGCCACAGAGGAAGGGAGCCGAGGGCCTCATCGGCCCGCCGACTCCCGAACCCCTAGGGCTGATTACCGGTGCGTGGTCGGCTTGGGGAGCGGCTTGGCGGCCTCCTTGAGGTGCTTGCGCGGCGGCTTCGGAGCCGGCTTCTTCTTGGCAGGAATCGGCGCGATCTTACGGAAGCTCATTTCCGTATCCCTTCTTCTCTCCGTCGCCGTTAGGCGCTGACAGGAAAAACACTAGGGTGCCCGCCTGAGAACCCGTAAAGAACGAGATGAGAGTCGCTTGAAATCGCCCTGAGATCGTCTTAAGGCACCCGTCGGCCGCAGCCGGAGCGGATCACCACCCGCGGGCGTCGATGGCTCTGAACAGCCCGGACGCCGACCATGAGCCCTCGACGGCGCCCGTGCGGGGACGGCCGGAACGACGAAACGCCCCGGGATCGGTAACGGCGGGCTCGATCTCGCGGGACGCACATGATCAACTTTTCATGGACGAAAAGAAAAAAGAGCCGACGGGCTGATCGCCCGTCGGCTCTACCCCCCTACGGCCGCTTAGCAGTGCGTGGTCGGCTTGGGGAGCGGCTTGGCGGCCTTCTTGAGGTGCTTGCGCGGCGGCTTCGGAGCCGGCTTCTTCTTGGCAGGAATCGGCGCGATCTTACGGAAGCTCATTTCCGTATCCCTTCTCTCCGTCGCCGTTAGGCGCTGACAGAAAAGACACTAGGAGGCCCGCCTGAGAACCCGCCAAGACGAACATGAGAGCTGTTTAAGATCGAACCCTGAGAAGGCTCAACTGTCTCTGCGGCGCGGCCAGGGGCGCTGAGCCGCCTGCCCTAGCGGTCGGCGCGCCTACCGCCGGAGGTCGCGGTAGGTCGCCAGGGCGTCCCGGACGATGCCTCGCATCCCCGGCACCCGGGCGAGGCCGACGAGGCGGTCGATCAGCGGGACCGTACGCTCGATCAGCCGATAGGTCTTGGCCGCGTCCGGCGAGCTGTCGTACACCCAGTGCAGGATCACGCCCATGCTGTAGAGCCAGAGCAGCTCGGGCAGGTCGGCGCGGATCTCCGCGTCGGCCTTCAGGGTGGAGCCGTCCACGAGCTCGCGGTAGACGGCGACCGCGGCCTCGCGGATCGGCGCCGACTCCTTGCTGAACGGGCTGAGCGGGCTCGTCGGCTCCGCCGCGTACTTGAAGAACTTCCCCGCGAACTCCTTGTACGGCTGCAGCGTGTCGATCCGGGCGCGGACCACCCCGAGCAGCCGCGCGCGGAACTCCCGCTCCCGCGCCAGCACGGCCCGGCACGCCTCGGTGTGATCGTCCTGGGAGTGCTCGTAGTAGAGCTGGATCAGCTCTTCCTTCGAGGAGAAGTAGTAGTAGGCGTTGCCGACGGACACGCCGGCCTCGGCGGCGATCGCCCGCATCGTCGTCGCCTCGTAGCCACGCTCGCGGAACAGCCGCAGAGCGGTCTTCGCGATCAGATCTCTCGTCTGCTCGGACTTGGTCGGTGTGGCCACACGCGACACTGTACGACTCTCCGAGGACCGACCGGGTCCGTCATCCACAGGCCAGAACTGGGTGTGGATTGCGGAAAGCGGCGCGTCCCCTGCCGGAGTGTCGCGCTCCCCACGATCAATGCTGCGACTGGCGCATGCGACAGTACGGGAGGGCTACATGTCGATACGCACCGCCGTCATTGCCGGCTGCGCCGCGGGGTTCTGCACGTTAATGGCCGGTCCGGCCATGGCGCGCACCCACACGCCGACGTCGCAGCCCGGCCTGCTGCACCAGCGGCTGGCCGGAGCGCTGTTGCGGGCGGTGGGGGTCCGCTGGGTCTCCAGTGGCCACTGCTCCCGGCGCGGCGATTCACGTTGCACCTCGTTCGAGGGGCTGCGGGCGGCGACGTTCGCCGGGCTGCTGGCGCTGAAGGAGGCCAGCCACTGCCACCTGACCGTCTCGGGCGGTACCGAGGCGGGCCACGCGGCGGGACGCTACAGCCACGGCGCCGGCTACAAGCTCGACCTCCTGCCCAACCGGTGCCTCGACAGGTACATCCCGGAGCACTTCGAGCGCGTCCCGACACGGGGCGACGGCGCGGTGCAGTACCGCGCGCCCGGGCCGGTGATGTTCGCCCGTGAGCGGTCCCACTGGGACATCACGTTCGGCGGCGCACCGGACGCTCTGCCCGGCCGTAAGGGCGTCAGGACGCCGCCCGGACGCGACCCGGATCGGACCGGACGGGGGGAGGACGGATCCGAGGCGGAGCAGCCGGACAGGCCGGGAGCGGGTCACGCACCCGGCCGTCCGGTGGGCGCGCCGGGGGCGACCGCCCCGGACCGCGGCCACGGGAACGGCGGCCCCACCGGGGTCGATGACGACGACGCGGACGACTAGGTTTCCCGTGAAACACGAGCGTCCCGGCGGTGCGCCGCACCGCCGGGACGTCTCGGGTCGGTCAGAACTCGGCGGCGACCAGCTCGGCGATCTCCGCGGCGTTCAGCGCGGCGCCCTTGCGCAGGTTGTCACCGCAGACGAACAGGTCCAGGGTGTTCGGGAAGTCGATCGCCTGACGGATCCGGCCGACGTACGTCGGGTCCGTGCCGACCACGTCGGCGGGCGTCGGGAACACACCGTTCGCCGGGTCGTCCATGACGACGACGGTCGGGGCGGCCTCCAGGATCGAGCGGGCGCCCTCCACCGTGACCGGCCGCTCGAACGTCGCGTGCACGGCCAGCGAGTGCGTCGTGATCACCGGCACCCGTACGCAGGTGGCGGAGACCTTCAGGTCCGGGATGCCCAGGATCTTGCGGGACTCGTTGCGGAGCTTGAGCTCCTCCGACGCCCAGCCGCCCTCCTTGAGCGACCCCGCCCACGGCACGACGTTCAGCGCCATCGGCGCCGGGAACGGCGACTCGGTCTCACCGAGGCGGTTCTGGATCGCCTTGCGCACGTCACCGGCCGTCTGGCCGAGCGTACGGTCGCCGGCGACCGCCTCGATCTCCGCGTACAGCCGCTCCGTGCCGGCCACTCCCGCCCCGGACACCGCCTGGTACGAGGCGACGACGAGGGAGTCCAGGCCGTACTCCGCGTGCAGCGCGCCGATCGCGGCCATCATCGACAGGGTGGTGCAGTTCGGCGTCGAGATGATGTTCCGCGGCCGGTTCCGTACGGTCTCGGGGTTCACCTCGGGAACGACGAGCGGTACGTCCGGCTCCATGCGGAACGCGCCGGACTTGTCGACGACCACCGCGCCGCGCTCGGCGGCGATCGGCACCCAGACCTTCGACACCTCGTCCGGCACGTCGAACATCGCGATGTCGACGCCGTCGAACACGTCGGCGGTCAGCTCCTGCACGACGAGCTCCTCGCCGCGTACGGGCAGCCGCTTGCCTGCGGAACGGGCGGAGGCGACGAGACGGATCTCGCCGTAGACGTCCTCACGGGAGGACACGATCTCCCGCATGACGGTGCCGACCGCGCCGGTGGCGCCGACGAGGGCGAGGGTGGGCTTCCTGCTCATCGGCCGGTACCTCCGTAGACGACGGCCTCCACCTGGTCGGCGTCCAGGTCGAACGCATGGTGGGCGGCGGTGACGGCGGCGTCCACGTCGTCCTGGTCGACGACCACCGAGATCCGGATCTCCGAGGTGGAGATCATCTCGATGTTGACGCCCGCGTCGGCGATCGAGCCGAAGAACTTGGCGGTGACGCCGGGGTGGGAGCGCATGCCCGCGCCGATCAGCGAGACCTTGCCGATCTGGTCGTCGTAGCGGAGCGAGTCGAACCCGATCTGGTCCTTGATCTTGTTGAGGGCCTTGATCGCGGCCTGGCCGTCCGCACGCGGCAGCGTGAAGGAGATGTCCGTACGGTTGGTCGCCGCAGCCGAGATGTTCTGCACGATCATGTCGATGTTGATCTCGGCGTCGGCCAGCGTCGAGAAGATCGTCGCCGCCTCGCCGACCTTGTCGGGCACCCCGACCACGGTGATCTTGGCCTCGCTCCGGTCGTGCGCGACACCGGAGATGATCGCTTGTTCCATCTGGTTTCCCTCGATGCTGGTCTTGACCCACGTACCGGTCTTGTTGCTGAACGACGACCGCACGTGGATCGGCATGCCGTACCGCCGGGCGTACTCCACGCAGCGCAGGTGCAGGATCTTCGCGCCGCACGCCGCCATCTCCATCATCTCCTCGTAGGAGATGTCCGGGATGCGGCGCGCCGCCGGGACGATCCGCGGGTCGGCGGTGAAGATCCCGTCAACGTCGGTGTAGATCTCGCAGACGTCCGCGCCGAGCGCGGCGGCCAGCGCCACCGCCGTCGTGTCGGACCCGCCCCGGCCGAGCGTCGTGATGTCCTTGGAATCCTGGGAGACGCCCTGGAAGCCGGCGACGATGGCGATCGAGCCCTCGTCGATCGCGTCGCGGATCCGGCTGGGCGTCACGTCGATGATGCGCGCCTTGCCGTGCGTGCTGTCCGTGATCACACCGGCCTGGGAGCCGGTGAAGGACCGCGCCTCGTGGCCGAGGTTGGCGATGGCCATGGCGAGCAGCGCCATGGAGATCCGCTCGCCGGAGGTGAGCAGCATGTCCAGCTCACGCGCGGGTGGAAGGGGGCTGACCTGGTTGGCGAGATCGACGAGCTCGTCCGTCGTGTCGCCCATGGCGGACACCACGACGACGACGTGGTGCCCGTCCTGCTTCGTGGAGACGATGCGCTGGGCGACGCGCTTGATGCTCTCAGCGTCGGCGACGGAGGAGCCACCGTACTTCTGCACGACTAGGGCCACGCGTGTGCACTCCTCGGATCGGGATCAGGCAGTCGAACGCCGAGTCTACCGAGGTCAACGCGATACCCAGAGTAATTTGTCCCGCTATGCGAGATTTCCCGAAAGTCGTGTAACGGCCGGGAAACCTTGCGCGAAACGAGCCGGTCGTCACGAGATCCAGGACGGGCCCGGAAGGCCGGACGGCCGGACGGCCGGCCACGGAGTCACCCCGCGACCGGCCGTCCGTGCCGCCGATCACCGGGCTCAGCCCGCGACGGGCTCCTCCATGACGTCCAGCCGGGCGCTCGCCGAGACGGCGTACAGCGCGCGCAGGGCCGCGCCGGCGTGGTTGCCCCAGTGGTTGAAGTAGCTGTACTGCCACCACCACAGCGCCTCGAGCTTGCGGTCGGCGCTGTAGTGACGAAGCCCGTGCACGAGGTCGCTGGCCACGTCCACCAGGTCGTCCGACAGGCGGTAAACGGTGGGCTCGGCGTCCTTGTACGGGTCGAAGACCTCGGCGTACTCGTCGACGGCGGTCAGGCGCTCGGCCAGCCCCTGCCGGATCGTGTCCAGGTCCGGGTCCTCCCCGACGTCCGGCTCCCAGTTGTCCGGCAGGATCACGTCGGTGCTGGCGCCGAGCTGCGCCCCGGCCAGCGCGATCTGCGACACCTCGAGCAGCAACAGCGGCACCGTGTGCCCACCGGCCTCGCCCGTCGCGACGGCGTTCAGGCCGGTCAGGTAGTTCTCGGCGTGCTTCGCCACACGGTCGGCGAGCGTCAGCCAGCTGTGCTCCGAATTACTGTTCTCAGCAATGCTGTTCTCAGACATCGAGCAGCCTCCGTCCTTCGAACGCGCGACCGAGCGTGACCTCGTCGGCGTATTCCAGGTCGCCTCCCACCGGCAGTCCGCTGGCCAGCCGGGTGACGGTCAGACCCATCGGTTTCACGAGCCGGGCAAGATAGGTGGCGGTCGCCTCGCCTTCCAGGTTGGGGTCGGTCGCCAGGATCAGCTCGGTCACCTCACCGTCGGCGAGGCGCTGCATGAGCTCCCGGATGCGCAGGTCGTCCGGGCCGACGCCCTCGATGGGGCTGATCGCTCCGCCGAGCACGTGGTAGCGCCCGCGGAACTCCCGCGTCTTCTCGATCGCGACGACGTCCTTCGGCTCCTCGACCACGCAGATCACGTGGGTGTCGCGGCGGGCGTCGCGGCAGATCCGGCACTGCTCGGCCTCGGCGACGTTCCCGCAGACGCTGCAGAAGCGGACCTTGTCCTTGACCTCCCGCAGCGCCTCGGTCAGCCGCGTGACGTCGGCGGGATCCGCGGCGAGCAGGTGGAAGGCGATCCGCTGCGCGCTCTTCGGCCCGACGCCGGGCAGCCTGCCCAACTCGTCGATGAGGTTCTGGACAACCCCTTCGTACACGGTCCCTCCCTTCTCCTCGTCGACGCGCTCACCGGCACGGGGAGCGCCGTCATGACTGGACGTACTCGTGGAGGCCGCTCACAGCGGGTGGGCGCTCCCACGCGGCACCGGCCGCCATGGGTGACGTCCCGGACGCGCTTCGAGACCTCCCGATCGAAGCGCGCCCGTACGGCGCAGGGCGGGTCCACGGTCGCCACAGCCAAGTGGTGGATCCGCCGCGTCGGGTCACATACCGGGCAGGCCCAGTCCGCCCAGGCCGCCGCCCAGTCCCTCGGTCAATGGTCCCATCTTCTCCTGCACGAGGGTCTGGGCCTCTTCCGACGCATTGTGGATCGCCGCGAGCACCAGGTCCGCGATGGTCTCCGCGGTGTCCGCCGGGTCCGCCGGGTCGATGGCGGCCGGATCGATCACGATCTTGACGACCTCGTTCGATCCGTTGACGGTCGCGGTGACCAATCCGCCGCCGGCGGTGCCCTGGATCTCCGTTTCGGCGAGTTCGTGCTGCAGGCTCAAGAACTGTTCCTGCATGCGCTGCGCCTGCTGCAGCATCTGCTGGATATTCGGCTGGCCACCGGGTTCCACGGTGCTCTCCTTGTTCGATCGTCCGTTGAGACGAGACTACGGGGTCCGACCCCGATCCGGTATGCGGCTCCGGGCAACCCGTACGGCCGTCCCATAACGCCCCCGACCGGGCGGCGAGCCGCGTACGGACGACTCGGCGAAGCCGCCGATCGGCCGAGAAGGATGCCCCGTTCACGGCGGGATGACCGTGGCGTTACCGAGCCTTTCGCCGGACGTCAGGTCGTCAGGTGTTGTCGAACTCCTGGATCACCTTGCCGCCGAGGACCTGCTCGATCAGGGCCATGCCGGTGAGCGCGGCCTCGCTCCCCGCGTCCGCGTCACCCTCCGGATCGACCTCGTCCGCCTCGTCCACCGGCTCGGGCGGCGGCGGAACCGGGGTGGGCGGCGGCGGGGGGACCGGCGCGGACGGGGACGGGGACGGCGTACGAGGCTCGCGAGGCGTAGCCGCTGGAGCGCCCCAGCCGCCCGAATCCGGGGGCGGCGGCGCGGGCCGCGCCCCCTGGCCCGACGATCCACCGGCGAGGATCGCGTCGATGCGCCAGTCGACGCCGAGGATCTCCTTCAGCGCGTCGCGGAGGACGACGTCCTTGCCCCCGGTCGTGAACCCTCGCCGCTTGCCGTCGTTCGCGAACGCCAGCGTGAGCACCTGACCCTCGAGCGACGCGACCTCCACGCCCTCCATCAGGATCCAGGCGACCTTGCTCCGCTGCTTGACCGCCTCCAGGATGTCCACCCACATCCGCCGGATCGCGGCCACGTCCACCCCGCCGGACGGCGCGGCCGCTCCGGAGTTCCCGTTCGGCGTCCCGGCCGACGGCGCGGTGGGAGCGGGCGACGACGCGGTGGAGGGTGTCGGCCAGTCGGCGGCGGACGCCCGGCTCGAGACCGGCGCCGACCCGGAGGCGGTGGCCGGCACGGGCCAGTCCGTGCTGCGGGCACCGCCGGGCGACTCCTCGCGCTGCGCGGGCTGCGCCTGAGACGCGGGCTGGGTCTGCGGCGCGGGCTGGGTCTGCGGCGCGGGCGGGCTCGACGGCCGGGGCCGGGCGGCCTCGACGGGCGCCTCGGCCCGCGGAGCGGCCGGCCGCGGTGCCGGAGGGCTCTGAGGAGCGGACGGCTGTGCGTGCTGCTGCGGTACGGAGGCGGCGGGAGCCGGAGCCGCCGGGACCGGAGCCTGGCCGCCGATGGCGACGCGGCGTTCCAGCCGCTCCAGACGGGTCAGCAGCGAGGCCTCGTCGTCGTACGCGGCCGGCAGCAGGATCCGGGCGCCGATCAGCTCGAGCAGCAGGCGCGGCGACGTCGCCCCGCGCATCTCCGTAAGGCCCGTGTGCAGCAGGTCGGCGGCGCGCGTCAGCTCCGCCGGACCCAGCCGGGACGCCTGCGCCTGCATCCGCTCGAGCTCGTCCGGCGGCACGTTCAGCAGGCCCGTCGCGCCGGAGTCGGGGATGTTCGACAGGATGACCAGATCGCGGAAGCGCTCCAGCAGGTCGGCGGCGAACCGCCGCGGATCCTGCCCGCCCTCCATGACCCGGTCGATCGCGGCGAACACCGCCGCCCCGTCCCGCGCCGCCACCGCGTCCACGACCTGGTCCAGCAGGGACGAGTCGGTGTAGCCCAGCAGGGACACCGCGCGGGCGTACGTGATGCCCTCCTCGCCCGCGCCCGCGAGCAACTGGTCGAGGATCGACTCGGAGTCACGGGCGGACCCGGCCCCGGCGCGGACGACCAGCGGGATCGCGGCCGGCTCGTACGGCACGCCCTCCTTCTGCAGGATGTCCTCGAGCAGCTCGCGGAGGGTGCCCGGCGGGATCAGCCGGAACGGGTAGTGGTGCGTACGCGACCGGATCGTCCCGATGACCTTCTCGGGCTCGGTGGTCGCGAAGATGAACTTCAGGTGCGGAGGCGGCTCCTCGACGAGCTTCAGCAGCGCGTTGAACCCCTCACGGGTCACCATGTGCGCCTCGTCGATGATGTAGATCTTGTAGCGCGCCGCCACGGGCGCGAAGAAGGCGCGCTCCCGCAGATCACGGGCGTCGTCCACACCACCGTGGGACGCGGCGTCGATCTCGATCACATCGATGTGGCCGGCCCCGGACGGCCCGAGCGCGACACACGACTCGCACTCGCCGCACGGCTCGGGAGTCGGACCCTTCTCGCAGTTCAGCGAGCGGGCGAGGATCCGCGCGCTCGACGTCTTGCCACAGCCCCGCGGACCGCTGAAGAGGTACGCGTGATGGATGCGCCCGTTGCGCAACGCCTGCTGCAGCGGCTCGGCGACGTGCTCCTGCCCCTTGAGCTCGGCGAACGTCGCTGGCCGGTACTTGCGGTACAGAGCCAGACTCATGGGGGTCCGTCCTCGTCGAAAAGCAGAGGACCCCCCGCACACCCGTCAGAGCCTGCTTATCCTTGCTGCCTTCCGGCCCTGGGGAGGTTCACAGGATGGACGCCGTGCGAGGGGTCTGATCCGAGTCTATGGCATCCGGGGCACGGGTTCGGCCCGTACGCTCGGCTTCATGGCGAGCGATCTGCGGGACACGCGTGCACCGATCTTCCACATCGCCGAACGGGCCCAGTGGGAGGCCGTGCGAGACGCCGGCCGCCCGTACGAGGTGTCGACCCGCGGCCGTACGCTGGCGGAGGAGGGCTTCATCCACGCCTCCCGCGACGAGGGCCAGGTGAGCAAGGTGCGGCACGCCTTCTACGCCGACCTGGACGATCTGGTTCTCCTCGTGATCGATCCGGCGGGTCTGGACGTCCGCCACGAGCCCGTCGGCGACGACGTCTTCCCCCATATCTACGGCCCGATCCCGCTCGAGGCGGTTATCGAGGTTCGCGCACTGCCCGAGAACCGGTAGGCTCTGCGGCGGAGGATTCGCCTAGTGGCCTAGGGCGCACGCTTGGAAAGCGTGTTGGGGGCAACCCCTCGCGAGTTCGAATCTCGCATCCTCCGCCACGCCGCACAGGCGGAGCGCGAGGCCGGTACCCACGGGTGCCGGCCTTTCGTGATCTCTAGCCTCGACCTGAGCGAATGCCGGTCATCCGTCCGCCGCGTCACACCTATTCGTGACTCGCGTTCGCGGGCCGCCGCCAGGCCGACCTCCTGGCGACAAGCAGTCTGCACGCACTGACTTGATCACCAGCGCCTACTGGGCTCTACACGCACTGATCGCGGGTGGCCCCGAGTCCACTGCGCACTTCCCCCGCCCGCGACTTGGCGGAGCGGACCGTGGACGTCCGCCCATGCCTTAGACCGCAGAGGCCTTCGGCGGATGACCCATGAGCTTTTCGGTAGACCGCCCACCAATCCTTCGGCAGATCGCCCACGATCGGTTCGGCAGAACGCCCACACAACCTGGTCTAGCTGCGGTACTCTCGCCGAGTGCAAGGCGATGGATTGTATGCCCGACACGCTGAGGCGATGGCGCTCGAAGCGCTCACCGACACTCGCGTCGTGGTGGTCAACGGCGCTCGGCAGGTAGGTAAGAGCACGCTGGCCAAGTTGATCGTCGAACGATCTCCCGGCGCGCGGGAGTTCTATCTGGACGATCCTGCCGTACGTGCGGCGGCTGAGAGTGACCCCAGCGCCTTCGTGAAGCACGATGACCTGTTGTTGATCGACGAGATCCAGCGGGTCCCGGAGTTGTTGTTGTCGATCAAGAGGGAGGTCGATCGGGACACGCGTCCAGGCAGGTTCCTGCTGACTGGTTCCGCTCGTCTCCTGGGGCTGCGTGATCTCCCTGACGCGTTGCCCGGGCGATCCGAGACGATCGAGTTGTGGCCGCTGTCGCAGGGGGAGATCGACGGAACACCGGACGGGTTCGTGGACGCGGTGTTCCGCGAGGGCGTTGAGGTCTCTCTGCCCGCCTGCGAGTTGACCAAGCGCGACTACGTGGCCCGGGCATTGCGCGGCGGTTATCCGGAAGCCGTCCGGCGGGATCCGGGGCGCCGGAGGGCGAGGTTCTTCGACTCGTACATCACGGATCTGGTGACGCGGGATGTACGGCAGATATCCGATATCGAGCGGCCGGCGGAGATGCGTCGGCTCCTCAGCGTGGTGGCCGCGCGGATGGGGACGTTGGCCGTGGTGCAGTCGATGGCCAACGATGTCAGCCTTCCGCGGATGACACTTTCACGCTATCTGGATCTGTTGGAGCTGGTGTTCGTCATTAGGAGGATTCCCGCCTGGTCGTCCAACCTGACCACTCGCGCCATCTCGACACCCAAGTTGATCGTCACCGATTCCGGACTGGGTGGAAGACTCATAGGCATGTCGGAGGAGCGTGCCAAGGATCCGACCGCCCTGGTAGGGCCCTTGTTGGAGAACTTCGCGATCGGCGAGGTGGCGCGCCAGCTCAGTTGGGCCGAGGAGCCCGTTCAGCTCTTCCATTACCGCGACCGCGATAAGGTCGAGGTCGATATGGTGCTCGAGCATGCGTCCGGTCAGGTGATCGGCATCGAGGTCAAAGCGGCCGAGACCGTGCGGGGCGAAGATTTCCGTGGCGTACGGCACCTCGCGGATCGGCTTGGTGACCGATTCCAAGCGGGGTTCGTCTTGTACGCAGGCGAACAGTCACTGCCTTTCGGTGACAAGCTCAAGGCACTGCCGATGGCTGCGTTGTGGCAACTAAGAGCACCCTGAGCCTACGTGCGAAGTGGCGTTCCTACCCGCCATCCCACATGCGGAGCGTCGCAACCGGCCGCACGCACCGGGCGACCTAGTCTCAGTCTTAGTCTCATTCGCCGACGTTCGCCGCTGTTCAGCAGAGGTCGCCGTTTCGCTCCTGCGCAGGTCCCAGACGGTACCGACCTGGCCCGGACGTGGTCCTCAGACTTGGAAAGCGTGTTGGGGGCAACCCCTCGCGAGTTCGAATCTCGCATCCTCCGCCAGCTTGATCAGGCAAGACGTCGGCCGGCACCCCGAGTGTGCCGGCCGACGTGCTTCTGGCCTTGGCGTGCCTCGATCACTCACCGGAGGCAGCACTGACCTCAGCCCGGCATGCGGCACGCGGCGTGGTGTGACAACCGAGCGTGGTCAGGCGGGCTGGCCCATGGGCCGGATGGTCAGGGTGTTGAGGTCGACGCCCGCCGGCTGGTCGAGGGCGAAGCAGATGGCCTCGGCGATGGGCTCGGGAGGCAGGGCGAAGGGGGGAACGCCGGCGCCTTGCCAGAAGGGGGTGTCGATCATGCCGGGGTTGACAAGGGTGACACCGATGCCGCGGGTCGTGGCGTACATGCGCAGGTTCTCAGCGAGTCCGGTGGTGGCCCACTTGGTGGCCGAGTAGAGATTGCCGGGAGAGTTCTTCAGCCCGGCGACGCTGCCGATGAGCACCAGCCGTCCGCCGGTGGCCTCCAGGTGGGGCAGGGCGGCGTGGGCCAGCAAGGCGGGGCCGAGGACGTTGGTGAGGACCATGGACGACCACCGGGTCGGGTCGCCGTCCCCGATGGAGTCACCGGTCATGAATCCGGCGTTGGCCACCGCCGCGTCCAGGGCACCGAAGTGCTCCACGGTGCGGGTCACGGCCGACTCGGTGGCCTCCCAGTCCGCCGCGTCCGAGACGAGACCCAGCACCCGGTCGGGGTGGCCGGCGTCCTCGAGGAAAAGCTTCAGTTTGTTCTCGTTGCGGCCGGTGACCACCACACGGTGGCCGCGGTCGAGGAGCAACCGCGCGGTGTGGGCGCCGATACCGCTGGTCGCTCCGGTGATCAGTACGGTCTTGCTGGCCATGGTCATGCTCCTGAGGTGTGGATGGGGGACGGCGGACGGCGGCCCGCGATGAAGGAGGGCCGTTCGAGTCCGCCAAACCCAAGGAAATCGGCGCCGTAAGAGGCGGACAAGGTTGCGTTTATGGGGGGTATAAACGCAACCGCTCTATCGGCCGGACCATGGATACCCTGGACGAATGGAACCTCCGTCCGAAAACCACACCGGTGATCCCACCGACAACCGCTCGGAGATCCGCGACTTCCTCATCAGCCGACGCGCCAAGCTCACTCCGGAGCGGGTCGGACTGCCCACCAGCCGGCGCCGACGGGTTCCTGGACTACGGCGCGAGGAGGTCGCGGCCCTCGCCGGCGTGAGCACCGAGTGGTACACGCGGCTGGAGAAGGGCCACATCGGCGGTGTCTCCGAGGACGTGCTGGAAGCGGTCGCGCAGGCACTGCACCTCAATGAGGACGAGCGCACCTACCTGTTCGAGCTGGCCAGAGCGGCTCGCCCGACCCGCCGCAGGCCGAACCGCCGCAAGGACGTCAGGATCCCGTCCTCCGTCCAATGGATGGTGGACTCCATGACCATGGCCCCCGCCTTCGTACGCACCGGCCGTCTGGACATCGTCGCGAGCAACGCGCTGTGCAGGGCCCTGTACTCACCGATGTTCGACAGCGACACCACCGCCGACCGGGGCTGCGCCAATTTCGCCCGTTACTTCTTCCTCGACCCCGGCTCCCCCGACTTCTTCGTCGACTGGGAGGAAGGCGCGAGGGCCACGGTCGCGGTGCTCCGCGCCGAAGCCGGACGTGAACCTCACGACCGGGTCCTGCGTGAGCTCGTCGGTGAACTCTCCACGCTCAGCCCCGACTTCCGCACCATGTGGGCCAGTCACGACGTCCGAATCCGTCACGAAGGCGTCAAGCGGCTGAACCATCCCGAAGTCGGCCGCGTGGAGATGACCTTCCGCGACCTGAATCTGCCCCTGCCTCAGCGGGCCGTCCACGACCTGATCATCTACACGGCCGAGCCGGGCACCCCTTCGGAGGACCGCCTCAAACTCCTCGCCAGTTGGACGGCACCGCAGACCTCACCCACGGAACCGATCCGGCCGCCCCGCTGACCTCACGCGTTCATGAGGTGGCTGTCCAGGGGTTGATCCACCTCGCGGATCGGCCTGGTGACCGATTCCAAGCGGGGTTCGTCTTGTACGCGCTGGAGGTGACCAGCACGCCGGAAGTGCGGCCCGCCGGTGGCGGGCCTCAGATCGAGTTCCTCATCCGGTGGGCGGCTGACCGGCCCGACGTATTTCCTGGTCACGGTTTGGATCAGCGTGGCCGCCGGGGGCGTCGTACGCCGCGAATCACCCCGCTATTGGCGAATCGATACTTGGTTCTTCGCTCTTGCTCCGGCGTTGACATCTTGGCCGCATATTCCAGGTAGCGCCACCTTAGGGAGTTTTCAATGCGATAATCCCTTCGCGCCGCACGGTGCAGTGTCCTCGAGGAGCACGAATGAGAATCCCGTTCAGAGCAACACTCGGCGTGCCGATGGCGGCTGTGGTGGCCGCGGGCGTCCTCGCACTCTCGGCCGGTCCCGCCTCGGCGTCCTCACACGGCAAAGAGGTGGCTCAAACGTTCGGCGGCAGTCTCCACGGCTGCGTTGTATCTCTCTACTACAACAAACACACGGGCTGGGCGTATGCCGATACCGGCGTATGGGCCGGCGGCCCTTGGCAGTGCAAGGGCTTCGTCAAGAACAATCACGGCGGCAAGAGCTGGACGGCGAAGACCGCCACGGACGCATGGAGCGGAGGGGTGTGGCGCCCCCGCGGGTACAAGGCTCAGGCATGCTCGTACGCCTACTACAAGGGCAAATACCAAGGCTGGCGCTGCACGAAGTGGTACTAAGGGCCGTGTCCCGCTTCGTTGAGGAGATCGCCCGCCGGGCCGGCACCTCACAGGTACGGGCCCGGCGTGCTTCAGTCGGCATGTGGCCGCTCGGTCACCTGCGACATCAATTCCACTTCTGATTGTTGCCGCCGTTGCAGGTCCACAGCTGCACCAGGGTGCCGTTGGCCGTCCCGGCGCCGTTGGCGTCGAGGCACAGGCCGGACTGCACGTTGGTGATGGTGCCGTCGGCGTTGACGTTCCATTGCTGGTCGGCGCCGCCGTTACAGTCCCAGATGACCGCCTTGGTACCGGACGAGGTGCCGGCGTTCGCGGCGCCCAGACACTTGCTCCCATAGACCTGGAGTTGTTTGGCAGAGGTCTGCGCCCATTGTTGGTTCGACCCGCCGTTGCAGTCCCACAGCTCGACCTGCGTGCCATTGCTCTGCGAGAGGTTCGGGACGTCCAGGCAACGGCCGGCGTTGACGTTGCGCAGCGGCGCCGGCGAGGACGGTGGAGGCGGGGTGGGTGAGGAACCGCCGCCCTGGAACTGCGTGAAGAAGCTCCACACGACTCCAGAAGTCCAGGTCCGCCAGCCGTCACACGTACACCCGTCGATGGGGCCGGGGTCGTGCCCTGCTCCGTCGAACGCGGCCCAGACGACGGGGTACCCCGACCGGCATCCGGAGTAGGTGGTCACGATGTGCGTCAGGCTGCCGTACGCCGGCTCGGGCGGGTTCTGCGGCGTGCAGCCGTTGTTCCTGACGAACGTGTCGCGAAGGGACCGCCCCGAGGCGATGGGCAGCACGTTGTCCCTGATGCCGTGAAGCCCGATGTAGGCGACGGGCTGGGTGCCGCCGCTGCATCCGCTGAGGTTCGCGCCGGAGTAGACCGCGACGGCACGGAAGACCGTCGGCCGGGCACAGGCGAGGGCGTACGTCATCGCGCCGCCGTAGCTGAAGCCCGACGAGAAGATCTGGGTCGTGTCGACGCACAGGCCACCCTCGATCTGCCGGAGCATGTCGTCGACGAAGGTGACGTCCTGGCCGCCGGAGTTGGCCCAGCCGTTGTTGATGCCCTGGGGCGCGACGAAGATCGTCGTGTTGCCGGCGCTGTCCGCCAGCCGCCGCAGTCCGTAGTAGGACCAGTTGTAGCCGTCGGTTCCGCCCGAGTCGACGTCGTTCGCGGTGCCGCCGACCCAGTGGAAGCCGAAGATCAACCGGTAGGGGTGGTTGCTGTCGTAGCCGCTGGGGACCCGCAGGATGTAGCTGCGGTTCTGGCCGCTGCTCTGGATCGTGTGGGTTCCGCTCGTCAGCGTCGGAGCCTGACCGCATCCGGCGGTCGCCGCCGCGGGGCGGGGCGCGGTCGCCGACGGCGTACGGCCGAGGCTGCTGCTCAGCGCCGTCCCTCCGGTGGCCAGGACGAGGAACGCCGCCACCACGATGGGCACGAGAAGCATTTTTCGTCTCATCTACTCCTCCTTCACTCGGAGAGAGGGGCCGCCGCGTCTCACCGGCTGCCCAACGACGATGTCGAATCGATTCGACGTGAGGTTACGAGCAGCCTGAAACCAGGTCAACGCTCGTCGTCAACGTCGGCTCACGGGCGAAGCGGAAGCTCACGCCGCGCCCATCCGTACTGGTCAGGGCGCCGGAGCGCGCCCCGCCGCCGACCCGAGATCCGGCGTCGTTTCACGACGGTTTTCATGGAGCGGGGAATGACACGAGGGGCGAGCCGGTCAGTCCTCGTCCGTGCCGCTCCAGCGGGTCTGGCGACCGGAGGGCCGCGGCAGGGTGCCGTGGACGAGGATCTGCTCGTGGATCTGTTCGAGGGCCGTCTGCAGCGGTGCGAGCAGGCCGGGGTCGAGTCCGTCGAAGAACATCCGCTTCACCAGGGCGGCGTGGCCCGGGGTGGCCCGGTGCAGCGCGTCCCGGCCCTGTGAGGTGAGCACGGCGTCGGTCGCCCGGGCGTCGGCGCTCGACGGGCGGCGCTCGACCAGGCCGCGCGCCTCCATGCGCAGCACCTGGTGGGAGACCCGGCTCCGCTCCCAGCCGATGCGGATCGCCAGGTCGCTGAGCTGCAGCCGCCCGCCGGGAGAGTCGGCCAGGGCGTTGAGGACGTGGAAGTCCTGGAGGGAGACGTCGCCCTCGGCCTGCAGTCCGCGGTTGATCTCGTAGTTGAGCCGCAGCGCCACCCGCATGTAGGCGAACCAGGTGGCCTCCTGTTCGGCGGTCAGCCCGCTCCCGGCCGGGCGCGTCGCCGGCCCGTCCGCACTGTCCCGCAGGTCCTTCGGCATGCCAGCTCCTTTGCATGGTGCCGCCGGGCGCCGTGATCAGGCTAACCAATGCCCGACGGGCGGGACGGCACATCGGAACTATTTTCGTGACACATCACGTTAAGGTGCATTGCGTGACACATCACGCATAGTGCGGTGAGTGGAGGCGGATATGACGAAGGCGGTCGTGCTCAGCGACTACGGACCCCCGGACGTACTGGTCCCGGGCGAGGTCGAGATCGGCCCACCGGGGCCTGGGCAGATCCGGGTGAACATCGAGTTCGCCGGGGTGGGACCGACGGACCTGGCGATCAGGTCGGGTCACCTGAAGGGCGCGTTCGGCAACCGCCCGGGGTCGGTCCTCGGCTTCGAGGCGGCCGGCGTGGTGGACGCGGTCGGCCCCTCGGTGAGCGACGTACGGCCGGGTGACCCGGTCGCCGTCTTCCTGCCCGAACTCGGCGGCTACGCCGGGCAGGTGCTGGCCCGCTACTGGGTACGGGTGCCGCGGTCCGTCAGCGCCCAGGACGCCGCGGCCCTGCCGGCCTCCGGTGAGGCGGCGGCACGGGTCGTCGACGAGACCGGCGTCGCCGCCGGTGAGACCGTGCTGATCGTCGGAGCGGCGGGATCGGTCGGGCTGATCGCCGGACAACTCGCCGTCGCCCGGGACGCCCGGGTGCTCGCCGCGGTACGCCCCGGCGACTTCGACCTCGTAACGGAGGTGGGCGCCACCCCGGTCGCCTACGGTCCCGAACTGGCGGCGAACGTCCGGGCGGTCGTCCCGTCGGTGGACGCGGTCATCGACGCCTCCGGCGCCGGGGTCCTCGGCGCCGCGGTCGAGCTGGCTGGCGGAGCCGACCGGGTCGTCACGCTGTCGGACCCGCACGCCGCCGACTTCGCCGTCCGGCTTTCCGGGCCGGACGGGTCCCACATCGCGGAACGGCTGCAGGCCGTCATGGCACTGCTGGCCGCGGGAAGGCTGACACTGCGCTCGCAGACCGTCGCCCCGCTGGCGGACGCCGCGCAGGTCCACCGCGACCTGGAGAGCGGCACGCTGCGGACCAAGGTCCTGCTCTCCGCCCAGGCCTGAGACCTTCGACCACCATCTTCAGAGGAGAATCATCATGACCGACCAGGTCAAGCCCGTACTCGAGCCGGCCGCCCAGGCGTTCGCCGATGCCAACTCCACGCCGCCGTTCCTGTTCCAGCTGCCGCCCGAGGAGGGGCGGAAGATCGCGGTGAAGGTGCAGACCGACCCCGTGCCCACGGTGGCGCCCGCCGACGTCGAGGACATCGAGGTCGACGGCGGCCCGACCGGCAGCGTCCGGGTGCGCATCGTCCGCCCGGCCGGCGCGAGCGGCGTCCTGCCCGTCATCGTGTACGTGCACGGCCTGGGCTGGGTGTTCGGCGGCCCGGTGACCCACGACCGGCTGATCCGGGAGTTGGCCGCCGGGACCGGCGCCGCCGTGGTCTTCCCCGACTACGACCTCGCGCCGGAGGCGAAGTACCCGACCCAGATCGAGCAGGTCTACGCCGTCGCCGAGTGGGTCGCCGCCAACGGTGCGGACTACCGGCTGGACGGTTCGCGGATCGCCATCGCCGGGGACTCCGTCGGCGGCAACATGGCCACCGTCGCCACCATCCTGGCCAAGCAGCGCGGCGGCGTGCGGTTCGCCGGGCAGCTGCTGTACTACCCGGTCACCAACGCCGACTTCGAGACCGGCTCCTACCACCAGTTCGCCACCGGCTACTTCCTCGCCCGCGAGGGCATGCAGTGGTTCTGGGACCAGTACACGACCGACCCCGCTCAGCGGGCCGAGATCACCGCCTCACCGCTCCGCGCGACCGGTGACGACCTCGCCGGGCTGCCGCAGGCCCTGGTGATCGTGGCGGAGGCCGACGTACTGCGGGACGAGGGGGAGGCCTACGCGGCCAAGCTCCGCGCGGCCGGGGTGCCCGTCACCGCGGTCCGATACGGCGGAATCATCCACGACTTCGTCGGCCTCAACCCGCTGCGGCACACCTTCGCCGCCCAGGAGGCGATCCAGCAGGGCATCGCCTTCCTCTCCCGCGTGCTCGGCACCGACTGAGCCCGGGCATCGGGCAGCCGGTAGGGCCGGCGCCGCCCCTACCGGTTCCACGTCCGGGATGGTCCCGTGTCCGGCCCGTCCCGGACGGTCTCCGGTTCCCGGTATCCGTCGAGACGCCGGCGGAACCGTCCCCATGGGATCCGGCATGACGCCGAGGTTCAGGCGAGGAAGGTCTCCAATGCGCGGTTGAGCTGTTCGGGTCGCGCGGCCGGCATGGCGTGGTGGGACACGCCGGGCAGGACCGCGCCGACCACGTGGGGCATGAGCCGGCGGGCGTTCGCCGATACCGTGCGAATGTCGTGCGCCCGGCTCTCTCCTGCCAGGAGCAGCAATGTCGGGACGGCGCAGGCGCGCAGTCGCTCAGGCGCGGGCCGGCGCGCCACGACGATCCTCGCGCCGGGGAACGTACGGCCGAGGCACATCAGCTCGAGCCAGGCCGGGTCGACCTCCGTGTTCGCCGTCTCCCATTCGATGAAGGCGCGCACCCGCTGGGCGCTCGGCCGGACGAACATGGGCACGGCGCGCAGGCGGTAGCCCGTTCTGAGGCCGGCGAAGCAGTCGGTCGGGTCGAGGAGCGCGAGCCTGCGCACCCGCCCCGGCGCGTGAAGGGCGTAATTCAGCGCGAGCCAGCCGCCGTACGAGTGGCCACAGACCGACGCGCCGTCGAGGTCCAGCGCGCCGAACAGCGCGTCCAGCCAGTCCATGAATCCGGCCAGGCCGCCGATCGGGCGACCGTCGCCGACGCTACGGCCGGCGTCCCCGATGGTGTCGACCGCGTAGACGCGGAAGGTGCGGCCTAACGCGCCGACGTTGGCGAACCAGACCGTCGACGTGGCACCGGCGCCGTGCAGGAGGATCAGGGGCTCGCCGTCGCGCGGTCCGCACACGTTGACGTGGGTCGTGCCGAACGGCGACGGCACGTCGACGGACTCGACGGGAAGCGGCCACCGGGCCAGGACGGCGTCGTACGCCGCGAGGTACCCGGCTCGCCCCGGCCACGTCTCCACGGCCGGCCGGGGGCGGCCCCGCGGTGACCGATCACCGGCCATGTGATCACCTCAGCTCGTCCAGTCGACTCTAGAACGATCACATGACGCCGTCGAGCACAGGGCCGGCCGTGGTCAGAGCAGGTCGGCCAGTGCGGGCCCGAGCTCGGGGAAGGCGAACGTGAAGCCCGCGTCGCTCAGGCGGGCGGGTACGCAGCGTCGGCCGAGCAGCGCCAGCGCCGGGTCGGTTCGCAGCAGGAGCGCTCCCAGCCGCAGGAGCGGCGTCGGGGTCGGCGGGGCGGGCGGGCGATGCTGGAGCGACCGGAGCGTCGCCATGAGCTCCCGGTTGCGGACCGGCGAAGGGCTGGTCGCGTGGACGACGCCGGTCATCGACGGGTCGTCCAGGCAGCGGCGGACGATGGCGAGCAGGTCCGTGACGTGCAGCCAGCTGATCCACTGCCGGCCGGAGGCGATCCGCCCGCCCAGTCCCCAGCGCACCAGGCCGGTGAGGCGATCGAGCGCGGGGGTGTCGCGGTCGAAGACGACCGCCGTGCGCAGGACGACCCGGCGCTCGGCGGGCGCGTCGGCGGCGGCCGCCTCCCAGGCGCGCGCCACGCCGGCCATCTGCGGCGGCCCGTCGGCGGGCGGATGGTCCTCGGTGATCGTCGCCTCGCCGCCGTCGCCGTAGATCGCCAGCGTGCTCATCTGGAGCCAGGCGATGGGCGGGTCGTCGAGGTGGGACGCCGCCTCGGCGAGGGCCCGGGTCGGCCGGACGCGTGATTCGGTGAGCAGCTCGACGTTGGCCGGGGTGGGCCGTCGGTCCACGAGTTCGCCCGCCAGGTTCACGACGGCCGCGCCCGCCAGTTCCGCCACCCACGGGCCCGTGGTGACGCCGTCCCAGCCGACCTGCCGGCCGGGGCGCCCGGGGTCGTACGGACGCGGCGAACGCGTCAGCACGACGACCTCGTCACCACGCGCGGTCAGGTCGGCGGCGATGCGCCGCCCCAGCACACCGGATCCTCCGGCGAGTACGACCTTCATCTGAGCCCCCGTTCGACCCGGCGACGGTTCTCACCTCTGGAAGATCAAGCTAGGACCTGTCCGGGTGAGCCGTCGCGGCCGGTCTCGGCCGCGCTCGGTGCTCACAGACGGGCAGTGGGCGCCGGTGATCAGCGCATGCGGAGTCAGGGGGCGCTCGCGCCCAGGACCGACCGCACCACGGCCTCCGTGTCGCGGAGGTCGGCGAGGACCAACTCGGCGCCCGCGGCTCTGAGGGCGGCCTCGTCGCTCGCGCCGGTCTCGACGGCGACGACCCGGGCGCCGCCCTCGTGACCGGCGAGGACGTCGTGCGGCGTGTCGCCGATGACGACCGTGTGCGCGGGATCGAAGGAATGGCCGTACTTCTCACTCGCGCGTTCGCGGGCGAGCCCGACCATCGGCGGCCGCCGGAGGTCGTCGAACCCGAACGCCCCGACCTCGAAGTCCACGAGGGTGTGCAGGCCGAAGGCGGCCAGCTTGCCGCGTGCGATCGGCTCCATGTTGCCCGTCAGGACGGACTGGACGACCTCGGGCCGGGCCGCGAGCGCGGACAGCGCCTCGCGGGCGCCCGGGAGCGTACGGCCGCGGCGGCCGATCTCGTCCGCGCGGTCGGCGAAGCCGGTCGCCAGCGCGTCGCCGAAGGCGGCCAGCAGGGTCTCGGTCGGCGTGATCCGGTGCAGGTGGAGCGTCTCGGTGATGATCGCCCGGTCGGTTCTGCCCGCCATCGTCGCGAGGCGTTCGAGCGGGCGGCCGGTGACGTTGTGGAACACCGTCGCGTAGATCTCCGCGCTCAGTCCGCGAATACTGATCAACGTGTGGTCGACGTCCCACAGGACCAGAGTGCGCACGTCGGAATGGTAGATGCTGCGGTCACCGGGCACCGGGGGCGCGCGCGGGATCACGTGATGATCTCGCACGAGCGAGACGTCCGGGTGATGGCGCACAATGGCGTCTCATGGGCCGGCGACCGATGGATGTGGGACGGGTGCGCGCCGCCCGGTTCACACCGGGTCTCGTCCGCGTCCTGAGCGCGGACGGTGCCGGGATCGGGCTGGGACTGCTCATCGGCGAGCGAGAGATCGTGACCTGCGCGCACGTCGTGAACTACTCGCTGGACCGGGACGCGATGGCTCCCGAGCGGCCCGAGGTGCCGATCCAGCTGGACTTCCCGTTCGCGCTGCCGGGCCGCCGGTTCACCGCCGAGACCGTGGCGTGGGCACCGCTGGCCGAGGACGGCCGCGGGGACGTCGCGGGGCTCCGGTTGCACGGTCCTGCGCCGGAGGGCGCGCGCCCGTCGCCGATGGCGCCGGCCGATGACCTGTTCGGTCATCCGTTCCAGGTCTTCGGGTTCCTGGACGGCCACGAGACCGGGGTCTGGGTGACCGGCGAACTACGCGGCTCGGACATCGTCGGGAGCCTGCACCTGGTGGGCGAGGCCCAGAGCGGCCTGCGGATCAGTCCCGGTTTCAGCGGGTCCCCGGTGTGGGACAGCCGGCTGGAGGCGGTCGTCGGCATCACGAGCCGGGCCGCGGTCGGGCGGGGCGCCCCGCCGAGCGCCTACTGTCTGTCCACGGAGACGGTCGTCGCGGCGTGGCCGGAGATCGAGCCCACGCTCCGGCCGCCCTGCCCGTTCCGCGGTCTGGAGCCGTACCGGGAGGCGGACGAGGGGTACCTCTTCGGCCGGACCCTGCCGGCGCGCCGCCTCGCGGAGGAGCTCCCGCGGAACCGCTTCTCGATCGTGTCGGGTCCGTCGGGGTGCGGGAAATCCTCCCTGATGAACGCGGGTGTCGTTCCCCGTCTGAAGCGCCGTCCGGATCTGGAGGTACGGGTCTGCCGGCCCGGCGTCTCGCCTCTCTGGGCGCTGACCGAGGCGATCGCGCCAGGGCTCCTCGGCGCCGGAGCGGAGACCGTGGCGACGCGGGATCACGACGTCTTAATACGGCAGGCCGCCGCCCGGCTGGAGCAGACGGGACGGGACCGGCTCGTCCTCGTCGTCGACCAGGCGGAGGAGCTGTTCGCGCACCCCGCCGAGACGGTCCAGGCGGCGGCCGGGCTGCTCGCGGAGCTCTCCGCCGCCCGTCGCCCGGACGGCCGGCCGCTCGCCTGCGTCGTCCTGGTCGTACGCGGCGACTATCTCGACCAGTTCCTCGAACTCCCCACCGTCGTCCAGGCGCTCGGGCAGGACCGGACCGATCCAGGGAGCGGCATCCGCCCGGTGCTCCCGATGAACCTGCCCGAGCTGCGGCAGTCGATCGAGGGTCCCGTACGCCAGGCGCGGGTCGTCAGGATGGAGGACACGCTCGTCGACCGCCTGCTGCGGGACGTACGGCACCTGTCGAATCCGATCACGCTCCTCGCGTTCGCGATGACCGAGTTGTGGGAGCGTCAGCGGCTCGGCGTGATCACGCTGTCCGGGTACGAGGAGATCAACGGGGTCGCCGGGGCCCTGCGCCGGCACCTGGACCGCGTCCTCGACGAGGAGCTGACCGAGGCCGAGCGGTCGCAGGCCCGTTCCCTGCTCACGTCGCTGGCGATCCCGCATGGAGCGGACGGGTACGTACGACGGCAGCTGCCTCGTTCGGGGGTGAAGGACGAGCACTGGAGGCTGGCCCAGCGGCTCGCCGGGCGCCGTGTGATCACTCTCGACGTGGCCGCGGACGGGACCGAGACGATCGAGCTGGCCCACGACGCCCTGCTGGAGGAGTGGCCGAGGCTCCGCGGCTGGCTCGACGCGGACCGGGAGTTCCTGGAGTGGCGGGCGGGCCTGTCCCTGGCGATGGGTCAGTGGGCGGCCGACGCCGACCGCCGCGCCGGTCTGCTCGGCGGCACCCGGTTGGAGGAGGCCGACGGCTGGGTCGAGCGGCGGAGGGACGACCTCACTCCCGCCGAGCTCGCGTTCGTCGAGCAGAGTCACCGGGCCGAGCGGCGGCGCCGCCGGTTCCTCTTCGGCGGCGCCCTCGCCATGACGTTGATCCTGCTCGCCGGCTCGGCGTTCGCGGGGCTGTGGTACCGAGGCGCACTCCAGGCCCGGAACACCGCGGACGCCGAGGCGGCGAGCGCCAATGAGAATCGGGCGCTGACGGAAGGCGACCCCGCCACGGCGTTGCCTTCCGCCGTCGCCGGCTACCGCGGGGCCACGCCGTTCGCCGCGCTGCACGCCCGGTTGTTCTGGGACACGGCCACCGAGTTGGTGGGGTGGATCCGTCCGTTCGGTTACAGCGAATCCGCCGGCGTGGTGTTCAGCCCGGACGGCCGGTACTCGCTGGCCGATCGGCGGGGCGACGACGTCGTACTGACGAGGCTCGACGATCCGGCGCTGACCGCGACCGTCATCGCCCACGGCGTGTCGATGGCGGGCCGGACGTTCGCGCCGGACGGCAGGTTCGTCGTCTATGCCGACGAGTCCGGGCGGTTGCACTTCTGGGAGGTCGCGAAACGGCGCGAGACGCGCCGTCTGCCCGCCCTCGGCGATCGCGGGCAGCGCATCACCGCGATCGCGGTCTCCCCGTCGGGAGACGCCGTCGCTTATGCCCGCGGCGGCCGGATCTGGATCGCGGACAGCACCACGGGGAAGCGTCTGGCCGCCTTTCCTCAGCCCCTTGACCGGGCGAAAGAGCCCGAGGACCTGTGGTTCGACGCGACGGGGCGGAAGGTGTACACGTGGGGCGCCCACGCAGTCGTCTTCGATCGCGGTTCTGGGAAACGTCGCCCGATCAGTGCCGTCGCATATCACCCCGCGTCCGGTTCGACGTACGTGACGTGCGAGGACAAACAGGCAAAACCCGGAGACGACAGTCAACCGCCGTCCACACTCGATGGCGTGGCGCGTCTCTTCGACGCGACGAGCGGCGAACAGATCGGCCCCACCCGATCACTGGCCGCCCCCTGTACCAGCTACATCTTCGCGGCGAACGCGACGGATCTATTCGTCATCGCCACCGTGGGACCGAGTGACGTACGAGGCGGGGCCCACCTGGAGGTGAGCGACCAGAAGAGCGGAACGGTGACCGGCCGGTTCGAAGTGCCGGACGCGTTGGCGGTGGTGGCCGTCACCGATACCCCGGACGGCACTCAATTGCTCGTCCAGCACTTCTATTCGGTCTATCAGCTGCGCATTCCGCGGCGGGAGAGCATGGTCCGTGCCCTTTCCACGGCCGGGGACGCGCTCATCAGCGCCGATGGGGAGCGCGTCGCGACGATTTCGCAATCCGACGGCGTGGGAGTCTGGGACCGGACGAGCCGGCGCCGCGTCGCGGCGATCCCGCCGCGGGACGCCTGTGCCGGAAAGACACAGTGGCCGACCGTGACGGCGAGCGCGGACGGCACCCTCGCCGCCCTCTGTGGACGTCGTTTGACCGTGATGGACATTCGATCCGGACGACGGATCAGGACCACGACGATCGGCGGCGCCCAGGGCTGGTCCAAAGACGCCGAGCAGCACGACAGTCCTCATCTCGGCCTCGCGACGGGCGGGCTACTGCTCCTGGGCTGGTCCGGTAGCGCCACGGTGCTGGACGTCGGCACGGGACGGTGGGGACCACTGCCCGTGCCCCGGTTCTTCGACACCTACGGCGACTGGACTCCCCGGCCCGGCCATCCTCAGATCGCTGCGGCCCGTCGCGACGGCCGCGGGATCGACATCCTCGACCTGCGACGCGGCGGCCGCCTGGCGGCGACCATCCCGGCACCCGCGTCGACCGGCCGTACCGCCGCTCTCGACATGGTCTTCGACTCCACGGGCCGCAGGCTGGCCGTCGCCGGCATCGCCGACGGGGGATCGGGCGGAGGAGCCGCCCACATCGCCGTCTGGGACGTGGACGAACGGAAGAGGCTCGCCGGGCTGACCCGGTCGGATCCACCCGCGTTGACGGCGCTCACCCGGTCCGGCACGACCCTGGCGATGAGCTCAGGGAACGGCGTCCTGTCACTGTGGCGGTGGGGGCATTCGCCGATCCCGTTCAGGAGCGGCGACCGTACGGACCGCATCCCCGTGCCCGCGTTCCGGCTCGCCCTGAGCGCCGACGGAACCCACGGGCTCTACGACGACGAGGGCTGGCACCTTTTCGACCCGGACCCGAATGACTGGAAACGGCGGCTGTGCGGGCTCATCGACGAGGGAAGGCTCACGGAGCCGCCGGCCAGGAACGTCACCGGGAGACCGCCCTGCCGGTGACGTCTCCGGTCAGTCGTCCGGGTCGTCGGGCACCCGGCGCTCGGCGCCGTTCCGGTGCCATTCCGCGGTGACCTTCAGGTGCGCCTCCGCGGTCGACTCGGCCACGACGACTCCGGCCTTGGCGGTGAGCTTGAGCCCGAACTCGACCGCGATCACGTCCGGCGGCTCCGCCGAATTCCGCATCCGGTCGAGGACCTCACCGGCGAATCGCTGCACCCGGTCCAGCCCCTCGGTGAAGGCCTCGGGCAGTTTGCCGACGACGTCGCGCGCGCGGCCCGCCGGAACGACGCCCTGGAGCTGCCCCGTCACCTCGGCCAGTACGGTCTCCCCGTTGTCAAGCGGGACTTCCAGAAGGTAGGCCACTGCGACATCCCCCTGTCCATTGCATCGACCGGGGAAGTGTAACCGCGATCTTCCTCCCCGTCCGGGGGCGTCGTCAGCGGCGGCGTTCGGTGCACCAGCCGAGGAGCGCCAGGAGGGGAAGGGCCGCGCCGAAGGCGGTCAGCGCGCTCCAGCCCCAGTCGTGGTAGGCGAACGACCCGAGCTGTGATCCCACCGCTCCGCCCACGAAGAAGGTCGCGATGTACGCGCTGTTCAGCCGGGCGCGGGCGGTGGCGTCGAGCGCGTAGATCGTGTGCTGGCCGAGCACGAGCGTGGTCTGCACGGCCATGTCGATGAGGACCGCGGCGACGCCGAGCAGGATCACGTTGTGCCGGCCCAGCGCCGCGATGCCGAAGGACAGGGCCGCGGCGGCCAGGCCGACGGCCGTCATCGGACGGGTCAGCCCGCGGTCGGCCCAGCGTCCCGCCCAGGGGGCGATCAGCGCGCCGCCCGCCCCGACCAGGGCGAACAGCCCGACGCCGAGCTGGGAGTAGTGGAACGGCGGACCGGTGAGGACGAACGCGATCGTCGTCCAGAAGGCGCTGAACGCCCCGAACATCGCGGCCTGGTACAGCGCCCGCCGCCGCAGCGCCGGGTGGACGCGCACGAGGTGAACGGTGGTGCGCAGCAGCCGGCCGTACGACAGGCCCGTCTTCGCGGGATGCGGCGGCAGGGCCGCGCGAAGGACGAACCCCAGCACTGCCATGAGGACGGCGGACGCGAAGTAGATGACGCGCCAGCCGGCGAGGTCGGCCACCAGGCTGCTCAGCGCGCGGGAGAGCAGGATGCCGGTGAGGAGCCCGCTCACCACGCGTCCGACGATGCGCCCGCGCGTGGCGTCCGGGGCGATGTCGGCGGCGAACGGCACGAGGATCTGGACGACGACCGAGGTCGCTCCGCTGACCAGCGAGGCGAGGAGGAGGACGGGGAACGCCGGGGCGGTCGCGGCGACGAGCAGGGCCACGCACGTGATGCCGAGGAGTGCCGCGACGAGCCGCCGGTTCTCGACGCGGTCGCCGAGCGGGACGAGGAGGATCATCCCGGCCGCGTATCCGAGCTGGGTCACCGTGATCAGCGCACCGGCGGCGACGCCGCCGATGTGGAAGGAGCGGGTGAGCTCGGCCAGGAGGGGCTGGGCGTAGTAGAGGTTCGCGACGGTCAGCCCGCAGGACACCGCGAGGAGCAGCACCAGCCAGCCGGGGGGGCCGGAGTCGGGCACCGAGCGGGCGGGGGACGCCTTCGTGCCGGGAGACGAGGGGAGGGACACGCAACCTCACAGACGGGGGCCTGGTCAGGGAGTTCTCCAAAAGGTACCAGTTAAACCGGTTCTCTCATCTAGGGTGGGGGCATGACCACGACGACCGTCCGGTTCCGTGAGGGAGCGGGCCGGGTGTGCCTGGACTTCATCCGCACCCTGCGGTACCGCGGGACGCCGGACGCGACGGAGGAGCTGCCCGACGGCGCGGCCGTCGCCGCCTGGGTCCGCCAGTGCGGCCCCTGCCCCCTCGACGTCGCATCCGAGTCCGCCGACGCCGGCCGCGCCCGCGAGCTGCGCGAGGCGGTTCACGCGCTGATCATCGCCGCCGTCCGTACGGGCGATCCGGCGGCCTGCGGCGACGACGCGCGGCATCGCGTCAACCGGGCCGCGGCGGCGCCCGTTCCCGTCCCCGCCCTCGACGCGTCGGGCCGGATCCGGTGGGCCGCGGACGACCCGGTCACGGCCACGCTCGCCCTGATCGCGCGGGACGCGCTCGACCTCGTCACCTCGGCCGCCGTCACGCGCGTCCGCGAGTGCGCCGACCCGCGCTGCGGGGCGCTCTTCCTGGACCAGTCGCGGCCCGGCACCCGCCGCTGGTGCTCGATGGACACGTGCGGCAACCGCGCCAAGAAGACGACCCTGCGCGCGCGGCGGAGCGGCTCACAAGCCGCCGTCACCGAGGTTTGACCGCCCTCCTCCAGGAGATCACTTGGGCGTCTCGGGGGACGCGGATCAACCTCAGGAGGCACTCGTCATGTTGGCCATAATCGCGGCGATCTGCTTCGCCGTCGCGCTCCTCGCCGACTGGATCGGCGCGAGTTCGGACTTCTTCAACTACCCCACGCTGGACACGCTCGGACTGCTGCTCCTCGCGCTGCACTTCGCCGGGTTCGGCGCCGGGTACGACTGGCGGGCGCGCGGCCGGTCCTGGCGCGGCAGGCGCCGCTGAGACACCTGGGATTCGTCCCCCGGCACGGCGTCCGCGGCGCCGTGCCGGGCCGCCCGTCCCGCGACGGCCGTACGGCGCGGCTTCCCCGCACTACCGCGCAAAGGAGGCAGGTCGGCCGGTGCGGCACTAAACTGCATGGGGTGATCTTCAAGGCAGTGGGCGAGGGGCGTCCTTACCCGGAGCACCGGCTGAGCTCCCGGGACTGGGCGAGCGTCCCGCCACGCCAGGTGCGCCTCGACCAGTTGATCACCACCAAGGCCGGGCTGGACCTGAACTCCCTGCTGGCCGAGGACTCCACCTTCTACGGCGACCTGTTCCCCCACGTCGTCCAGTGGCGCGGCCAGCTCTACCTCGAGGACGGCCTGCACCGGGCGCTGCGGGCGGCCCTGCACCAGCGCCTCGTCCTCCACGCCCGCGTCCTGGACCTGGACGAGCACGCCCCGCACTGACACCAATGCCGGTCGGTTAAGGGCTGGGTGCTGCTGTCGACTTCCGCAACATCGACGGAATTCGCTGAGGTCACCTCAGAGAATGGTCATGCGGTCTACCCCTTTCGGACGGTTGGGGTAGGTCACGATGTTCCATCGCGAGATGTACACGTCGGTTCCGTTGACGTCGTGAAGGGATACGTCGTTATTGCCGGTCGACACCTTGTCGATCCATACGTATGCGTCGGCCATCGTTGTGGTTCCCGCATTCGCGTAGCATGTCGTGTACGACCCTATGCCGTCGTGCCACCAAATCTGCAAGAAATCAGAACCAGTGCAGTCGACCCTGTCGATCGCGAACGCCTGGCCTGGAATCAAGCTCATGACCAGTGCGGTTGCCCCGGCGATGATACCGACGCGCTTGATCGATTTTCGACCGACGGCGAACATTTGACCACCCCAACCTGGTGCGTATTTCCCTTACTTCGCCACTCTCCCGTAACCGCCACCTGTCGGAAATAGGCAAGGTTGCCTATATCGCCCTCATAGGTAAATGCCCGTCGTTGACATGTGGCCCGACAGGCCGGCCGACCTGGGCCGTTACGGGTGCCAAAGCGGCAGTCACGATGAATCGGGGGATCCGATGCTGCGGCTGGTGGCCGTGGTCGCCTCTGGCACCCGAACGCTGGTGGACGCGGTGTTCGGCGCCTATGCCACCAGTGAGCTCACCGATGCTCAGCGGCTGCCGGCGTGCCTGCGGCCGGGAATGGTGCTTCTCGCCGACCGGACCTCCGCTACCGCCGACCTGATCGGTACGTTCGCCGCCACCGGCGCGGACCTACTGGTCCGCCGCGAGAACCTCTCTGCCCGCCCTCCGCGTCCGGTCTGACCACGGGGGCTGATGACTAACACGCCGTACCGCCGGGGGGCCGCGCGCACTGCGCCGCGCTCCACAGTCTCGGCGTCGCCCACGTGAACAGCTTCGGGAACGCCTCCCGCCAGGCGCCGTAGTTGTGCTGACCGCCCTTCACGATCATGAACGGCACGTCCGGCTGGTACCGCCGCACCAGATCGACGAACGCGTGCGCCTGCACCAGGTCGACCTGCACGCCGCTGCCGGTCATCACCCAGAAGTGCGGCAGCCGGCCGGTGTACCCGGTCTTGCCCAGCACCTTCAGCGGGGAGTTCGCCTCGCGCAGCGCCTTGTTCCCGCCGAAGGGATCGACCTGCTGCGGCAGCTTGTTGTACCGCAGCGGCTCGTAGTAGCCGCTCAGGGAGGCCGCGATGCCGTACCGGTCGGGATGGCGCACGCCGAGGTTGGCCGCGCAGTACCCGCCCTCGGAGAACCCGGCGATCGCCCACGCCGGGCCGGGCGGCTGGACGCGCAGCCGCGCGGCGACGAGGTCCGGAACGTCGTACGCGGTGTACGTCTCGTCCTGCTCGCCGCCGACCGTGTCCAGGCACTGCGTGGCACGGTCCCGCCCGCCGCCGACGTCCGGGATGACGAGCACCGCCGGCTTGGCCTTCCCGGCGGCCATCAGCTTGCGGAACATCCCGGAGATCTTCAACCGGCCCTCGTAGTCCCCCGGGTTCCCCGGGGCGCCGTGCAGCAGCTCGACCACCGGGAACCGCGTCGTGGCGTACTGCCGCTGGAAGTACTGGGGCGGCAGCCAGATGATGCCCTGGCGGACGATGTGGCTCTTCGCGCCGTTCAGCACGGTCTCCATGGCGAAGCCGTTCTTGCGCGCCTGCCGCTTCTTGACCGCCTCGCCGAGGACCTGGTCGAGGCGGTCACCGAGGTCGGGCACACGCGCCACGGCCGCCGGCGCCTGGTTGGTCAGGTCCCGCCACGCGTCGTCCCAGCTCTGGTAGTAGCCGTAGAACCTGTTCACGAGCGCCACGCCGAACAACATGGCGGGAGCGAACGCGACCACCCCGGCGACCATCCGCAACGCGAGCAGCCGCGTCTTGACGAGCCAGTACAGCGCGCCCATGAAACTCGCCACGAGCACGGTGAAGGTCACGAAGCCCTGCGGACCGAACACGACCCTCCCTACCCATGGTCACCTCGCCAGGCCGGACTGCTCCGGTCAGTAAGCATGACGTCTGCGGCGACGCGATAGATCCCACTGCGGACGGACAGAACACCAAGTTTGCTTTACCCGGCCTCCCCCGGCTCAGCCGCGCGTGGCCGGTCCCCGCCACGCCATTCGACGGCGAACGCCCGCGCCGGGTTGGAAACGAAGATCTTCTCCGCCACGGCCTCGCCCAGGTCGCGCGCGATCCTCGGCCGCATCACCCGCAGGAGGTACGGGATGCCGGGTCCGCCGCCGGTCGACGCACGCGCCGCGGCGGTCGTCGTGTCGCCCCCCAGCAGCAGCCGGTCGGCGTGGCCCGCATCGACCAGCGCCGCGAGCAGGTCGAACAGCCGCCAGTCGGTCGCGTGGTTGGCCCGGGAGGGCCCGTCGAACGCCAGGAACGCGCCCGCCCGGCCCGCCTCCGCGTGCAGGCTCGGATCCGGGAAGCGGTTCAGGTGCCCGAGGATCACGCGCTCCGGCGGCACGCCGTGGCGGCCGCACAGCAGGTCGAGCACGTCGAGCGAGGCCGTGCCGAGCTCGTGGTGGATGCCGATGGGGGCGCCGGTCGCGTGATGCGCCCGCGCGGCCGCCGCCATCACCGTACGGGCGTGGTCGTCCAGCGCGTGGAAGCCGCCCGCCACCTTGATCATCCCGGCGGGCGGCAGCGAACCGCCGTCCATGCCCTCGGTCAGCTCCCCGACGAAGAGCTCGTCCAGCCGCCCGTACACCTCCTCGACGACCCCCGGCTCGTAGTGCGCCGCCTGGTGCATGCCGGTCGCGGCGATCAGATGCACGCCGCCCGCCCTCGCCACCCCGGCCAGCGCCTCCGCGCGCCGGCCCAGTCCGTACGGCGTCCACTGCACGACCGTGCGACCGCCGAGCGCGTGGAACCCCCGCAGCTCCGCCACCGCCGCGTCGACGTCGTCGAGCTCCTGCCCCGGCAGCCGCGCGCTGCGGAAGAACAGGTGGTCGTGCGCGTCGCAGATCCCGAGCTCGTCCGCCGGCACGTCACCGAGGACGGTACGCGCGAACCTCATCGCTCCCCGCCCTCCGCGAGCACGGCCGTCCCCGACCGGGCGGCGAGCAGGCCCAGCACCCCCCTGATGGCGTGCTCGAACGGCTCGACCGACGCGGCCGCCCGTGCGAGCACGTAACCGCCCTGCAGCGTGGCGACGATCGTCGCCGCCGTGGCCACCGGGTCGAGGTCTCCCGCCAGTTCGCCGCGCTCCTGCCCCTCCGCGATGACCTGCGCCAGCCGCTGCCGGAGCCAGCCGAACGTCTCCTCCAGCGGCTGCCGGAGCACCTCGTCCGTGATCACGTCCGGATCCTGGGTCAACCGCCCGACCGGGCACCCGCGCAGGACCGCGCGCTCACGGAGCAGGTAGGCCTCGATGCGCTCATACGCGGTACCGGACCCGGACAGCTCCCCCTCGGCGTTGGCCCGCATCTCCTCGGCCGTGCGGCGTACGGCCGCCAGGGCGAGGTCCGGCTTGCCGCTGAAGTGGTGGTACATACTGCCCTGACCGACCCCGGCCCGCTGCTGGATCGCCCGTGGGCTCGTCCCCACGTACCCGCGCTCCCACAGCAGCTCACGCGTGCTCTCGATCAGCCGCTCCCTGGTGTCCATGTCGTACATACTAGTAGGTACAGCAGCAGCCGTAGCGCCCCGGCGTGGCCGCCCGAGCGCTACGGCTGGTAGATCTGCTCGAGACGGGTGATCCGGCCGTCCGCGCCGACCCGTATGTCGAAGCCGATACGCGGCAGCTGGTCCCGATTCCGCGCCAGAGCCGCCGCGAAGGTCGCCGGGGTCACCGATTTGGCCGCCGGGTCGTCCCCGGCCAGCGGCACCCTCAGCAGGATCCGGGCGTCGGGGCTCAATTCCAGAGTCGTCTGCGGACCGGTGACCGCGACCTTGATGTACTCGCTGTACTCGTCGACGACATGCCTCACCTTGGCCGGCCGGTACGTCACCCGCGTACCGTCGGCACGCACCATCACCCCGGTGAAGCTCCTCGGACGCATCGACGGACTGGGCGTCGGCGAGGATGGCGTCGCCGACGCACTCACCGTCGGCGCGGCGTGAGTGCCCGGCGGCCCGACCGGACGATGACCGGCCCGGTCATCGTTACAGCCACCGCACAGTACGCCGGCAACCGTCATGAACACCGCAACCCGGAGACGGATGACGCGCACGTTCCCCCTTCGGCCGTTCGGATCCCTCCGTAACGAGATGCCCAAGGGGACCATGCCGGTTCCGGAAAGCATGATCACGATCGAGTCACGCCGCCACGGCGCAGCCGCGCACCGCGAGTCGTCCCCCGGCCGAAGGTCGAAAACGGCGAGGCGCCACCCCGCGCGGCGCAGCCGCGCACCGGGGGGCTCGGGGGGTCGTCCCCCCGAAAGAGGCCCGGAAACGGGAAGGTGGCCCCCAGAGGGGGCCGCGGAAGGGGCGGGCGCGGCGCAGCCGCGCACCGGGGGGCCCGGGGGGTCGTCCCCCCGAAAGAAGGCGGAAAAACGGGAAGGTGGCCCCCGGAAGGGGGCCACCGAACATGGCGGTGGAGGTGGGATTTGAACCCACGGATGAGTTGCCCCATCACACGCTTTCGAGGCGTGCGCCCTCGGCCACTAGGCGACTCCACCAAGAGGGCAGCCTACCGGAACTCGGACGGTCCTCGGTCACGTCGGGCGGTGAAGAACTCGGTGAGCAGTGCGGCGCACTCGTCGGCGAGGACGCCGGAGAGGACCTCGGGGCGGTGGTTCAGCCTCCGGTCGCGTACGACGTCCCACAGGGAGCCCACGGCGCCGGCCTTGGGATCGTGGGCGCCGAAGACGATCCGGTCCAGCCGGGCGAGGACGGCGGCTCCGGCGCACATGGTGCACGGCTCCAGGGTGACCACGAGGGTGCAGCCGGACAGGCGCCACTCGCCCCGGCGCGCGGCGGCCTGGCGGATGGCGACGATCTCCGCGTGCGCGGTGGGGTCGCCGGTGCGCTCCCGCTCGTTGTGGCCGGCGCCGACGATCTGACCGTCGGGCGCGAGGACGACCGCGCCGACGGGCACGTCGGCGGCGGCCCGTCTGGCCTCCTTCAACGCGAGCCTCATGGCCTCGTCCATCCGGGGGCCTGTGGCGTTCATCACGCGGCCGCGGCTAGCGGAGGCGCTCGTACTCCTCGGCGAACCCGGCCCCCTCGGCGATGACCGACAGCGCGTCCCCGGGGAGCGTACGCTCGCCGAGCGCGCTCAGGGCCTCCGAAGTGGTCCCGAGGTCGGCGAGGAGCTCCGGGTCGCCGATCGGCTCTTCGCTCGCCGTCTCCGCGGGGGCGTCCAGCTGCTCGCTGAGCATCTCGGCCAGCTCGCTGCTCTGGGGCGCCCTGCCGTCGGACAGGAACACGCGGGGGTCCTCGCCGTCGTCCAGGCGGACCACGGAGAACCATTCGTCCTCCTGCTCGACGAGGAGGACGACCGTCTCGCCCGCCGTCTCGACGGCGGCCTCGCGCATGATGTCGGCGATGTCGTCAAGGCCGGTGACCTCGCTGAGGTCCGGCTCGGTCCCGATCCATCCGGCGTCGCTGCGTGCGAACACCCCGCAGAAGTACGGCACGGTTCCATTCTCTCCCGAAGCCGGCGTCACTCGATCGCGCGCTCGAAGGCGGCGGCGAAGCCGAGTCGTTTGGCGATGCTCGCCAGCATCTCGTCGGGATAGAGGTCGAGGTCGCCGGAGAGGGCGCCGAGCTCCATCTCGTCCAGACCCAGGTCCGCGAAGATCGACATGTCGCCCGCCGGGAGCACCTGGTCGAGCTCCTCGTCGTCGGGGATGTCGAGTTCGAGGAACTCGACGATCTGCCGCGCCAGCTCCCAGTCCACGGACGCGGTGACGTCCGAGAGAAAGACGATCACCTCGTCGCCGAGCACCCGGAGCGCCACGAAGAAGTCGTCGCCGACCGCGACCAACCCGATCGCGCCGCCCAGGCTCGGTTGTTGCCTGAGGGCGTGGATCAGCCCCTCGAGGTCTTCCGTCAGTGCGATGGGAAGCTGCTCCACCTCCCACGCGTCGTCCTCGCGATAGACCACGACAGCGAAATCCGCCGTGTCCAGTTCAGTCATCTTCACCCCACCCGCGCGCGTCCTGCTCGGGCATCTTGGCAGATGCGGGGGCCGGAGATTCGCGGCACGGGAAAACCCGGGTACCGTCAGTTGGCTCGGAAGGTACGCATGCGGACCGCCTCGGCGACGCGTTCGCGCCGTGATCGGCGCGGGGTCACCCGCTTGCGGAGCTCCCTCGCCTCGGCCAGCTCGCGGAGGAAGACCGCCCTGCGTCGCAGACGGTCACGGACCTCCTCGGGGCTCATGCCTTCGTCGGGGTTCGTCCCTTCGCTCATGGCCGGGTACGTTCCCCATGCTCAGACATCCATTCAGATACCTTTTCGGACATGAAGACCCTCGTCGTCGATCACCCCCTCGTCGCGCACAAGCTCACGACGCTCCGCGACGCGACCACCGACTCCCCCACCTTCCGCCGGCTCGCCGACGAGCTGGTCACCCTGCTGGCGTACGAGGCGACCCGTGACGTTCGTGTCGCTCCTGTGAGAGTCGCCACACCCGTCGCAGAGGCCTCCGGCGTACGGCTGACGCGGCCGCAGCCTCTGGTCGTGCCGATCCTGCGCGCCGGCCTCGGGATGCTCGACGGGATGACGCGGCTGCTGCCGACCGCCGAGGTCGGTTTCCTCGGCATGGTGCGGAACGAGGGCACGCTTCAGGCGACGACGTACGCCACGCGGCTGCCGGACGACCTGTCGGGCCGTCAGTGCTACGTGCTGGACCCGATGCTGGCCACCGGCGGCACGCTGGCCGCGGCGATCCGGCTCCTCATGGAGCGGGGCGCCGACGACGTCACCGCCATCTGCCTGCTGGCGGCCCCGGAGGGCATCTCCCGCATGGAGGACGAGCTCGCGGACTGTCCGGTGCCGGTGCGGGTCGTCACGGCCGCGATCGACTCCCACCTCAACGAGAACGGCTTCATCGTGCCGGGGCTCGGGGACGCGGGGGACCGCCTGTACGGCGTCGTGTGACCGCCTCGGGCCCGCGGCTCTTTGCTACTGGATCGCTGCGTGGTGTACAAATTTAATGGGTCAGTGGGTCGGCCTTCGGGAGGCGGGGTTTCCTTGAAGAAGTACCTCACTCGGACGGGCGGGGCCTTGACGGGCTCCTCCTCGCCGAAGTCCCGCGATGCGACGCACATCGCCCGGAGCGCCGACGGCGGCCGCACCCCGGCGAGCGTTTCGGCGGCTCAATTCGTGACCGCGCTATGAGGCTGGTGACGCCGGGCGATTCGGCGCCCGCATCCATCCACCGATACCTGCTGCCGCACGAGCATCAAGTCATCACGGTTCGGCGCCACCCCGCGGTGCTGATGACCCCGATCGGCTTCGTGCTCGGCGGCCTGATCGTCGCCGGGGTGCTCAGCAACCTGCTGGCGAAGCAGGGCGGAGCGATCGTCAGCTGGATCTGGTGGGCCTGGCTGGTGCTGCTCGCCTGGTTCGTCTGGAAGGTCGCCGAGTGGTCCGTCGACTACTTCGTGATCACGAACCAGCGCATGCTCCTGACCACGGGCCTACTGACCCGTAAGGTGGCGATGATGCCGCTGTCCAAGGTCACGGACATGAGCTTCCAGCGGTCCATCACCGGGCGGATGCTCGGCTACGGGGAGTTCGTCCTGGAGTCCGCGGGCCAGGACCAGGCGTTCCGCGTCGTGAGCTTCCTGCCGTACCCCGAACAGCTCTACCTCGAGGTCTGCAGCATGATCTTTCCGAGCAAGGACGACGCTGACGACTGATTCGACCCACGACTTGACCAAAACTTATCCATGTTGTCCTTGTTGTTTGGGTTACTCTCCATGTGTGAGGTAGTGCACCCTACGAACAAGACGTAACCCTTTACGGGTGAAGCCCTTCGGTAAGTGAGTCGAGATGCCGGGTCAAGGAAGCGTCGGTGAGCGAGTCCGTAACCTACGCCTGAGTAAACATCTGTCTCAGGCGCAGCTTGCCGGGACTGAGCTGTCCGACAGTTACATCTCATTGATCGAGTCGGGGAAGCGCACCCCGACGCCCGCGGTGGTCCGGCTGCTCGCTAGCCGACTGGGCTGCCTCCCCGAGTACCTGTCCGAGGGCATCGAGCCGGAGGAGCGCCTCCATCTGCAGGTGCGCGTCCGCCACGCGGAGCTCGCCCTGCTGGCCGGCGACGCCGACCAGGCCCTCAGGCTGTTCACGGACATCCTTTCCGCCATCGACAACGACCCCGACCTCGCCAAGCGCGCCCGCTGGGGACAGGCACGCGCGCTCGAAGCACGCGGCGACGGGGAAGAGGCGATCAGGGCGCTGGAGGAGCTGCGCGAGGAGGCCACGCGCGACCGCGGCCGCGCGGGCTGGCTCCCGGTGCTCGTCGTGCTCGCCCGCTGCTACCGCGCCGCCGGGGACCTCGGCCGTACGATCGCGCTCGGCGAGTCCGCGCTCGAGCGCCTCGCGGAGCTGGGCCTGCTCGGCGGCGAGGAGGCCGCGGAGGTCGGGCGTACGCTCATCGCCACCTACCTCGACCGTGGGGACACCGCGCAGGCGCGGACGCTCTCCGAGCGCCTCCTCGCCGCTTCCGAGTCCGCCCCCGCCGCGATGATCACCGCGTACCGCAAGGCCAGCCAGCGGGCGCTGGAGGAGGGCGCGGGCGGCGAGTCCCTCTACCTCGCCGACCAGGCGCTCGCGCTGCACGCGGGCGAGACCCTGGCCAGGGCGCAGGCCCGGCTCCGGGTGGCGTCGGCGCGCAGCCTCCTGCCCGGCGACGCCTCGGCGGAGTCCGCCACCAAGGCCCTGGAGCTGCTGCGTGCGGCCGAGGAGTCGCTGAGCGGCGTCGACGCCGCCGAGTGCCTCATCGAGACGGCCCGGTCCAAGATGGTGCTCGGCGAGCCCGGCGCCGCCGTCGCGATCGCCCAGCGGGTCCTGACCGAGCTGAGCTCCCACCCCGGCGGTTCCGTGACCGCCATCCGGGCCCGGCTCATGCTCGCCCAGGCGCTCGTGGCCACCGGTGAACGCGAGGAGGCGCTGACCGCGCTGCGCGCCACCGGAGACCAGCTCGGCATGCTCCCCCCGTCGCGCGCCACCGCGCGGGTGTGGCGGGAGCTCGGCGATCTGTTCGGCGCCGCGGGCGACACCGAGGCGATGATGGACGCCTACCGGAAGGCGCTGGAGTCCGCCGGGCTGCGGTCCAGCCCGCAGCACTCCAGCATCGCCGCCAATCTCGGCAGCCGCTGACCCGGCGTGCCGGCCCGGCCGCGCAGGCCGGCCCGGCACGCTCCCGTCCGCCCGCGGTCGGGCGCGCCCGGGAGTCCGGCGCACACGTGGTCCGGCGCGCTCTCGCGGCTCGTTCTCAGCCGGTCGTGACGAGGCCGACGCCGACGACCGCGATGAGGAGACCGACGCGCTGTACCGGCCGCAGCCGCTCCCCGTACACGATGCGGGCGAGCAGCACCGTGCTGGCCGGGTAGAGCGAGCTGAGGACGCCCGCCACGCTGAGCACGCCGGCGCGGGCGGCAAGGACGTACAGCGTGTTGCCGAGCATGTCGAGGCTGCCGGCCAGCAGTGCGATGCCGAACGTCGCGCGGTCCCGGACCAGTGCGAGGGGGCCACGGCGCTTCGCCAGGGCGACGACGACCACGACCGCCAGTCCGGACACCTTCGAGGCGGCCAGCGGCCACAGCGTGCCGTCGTCGCCCAGTTTGAGGATCACGAAGAAGAGGCCGAAGGACGTCCCGGCGAGGGCGGCGAGCACCGGCCCGCCGGTCAGCCGGACCGGCCCGGACCCGCGCTCGATGCTGACGAAGCAGATGGCGATCAGGCACAGGACGATCCCGGCGGCCATCGTGAGGCTCAGCCGGTCGCCGCGGGCGATGCCGACGGCCGCGGGCACGACCGCGGCCATCAGCCCGGACACCGGCGCGACGACGCTCATGGGCCCCATCGCCAGCGCCCGGTAGAAGACCAGCAGCCCACCGCCGCCGGCGAGCCCGGCGATCGCGCCCCAGGCGAGCTGCACGGCGTGCCAGTGCCCGGTGAAGACGGCCACGGGGAGCAGCAGGCACAGCCCGGCGGGCAGGCTGGCCAGCAGCACCCTGAGGTCGTCGGAGCGCCGTGTCGCCGCGCCTCCGCAGAAGTCACCGGCGCCGAACGCGATCGCGGAGGCGAGGGCCAGGATGATCGTCACGGTTCGAGCAGGCGGGTACGGATGACGACGTCCGGGGAGATCTCGGCGAGCATCCCGGCCAGCGCGTCGCCCGCCGCGCGCAGCCGGTCCAGCGGGTACGGCTCCAGCCGCTCCAGGATGAACAGGGCGTTCTTCGTCTGTTCGGTGATGCGGGTGCGGGTGCACTGGCGCCAGTTCCAGCGGCGGCAGGTCACGCCGGTGCCGTCCCGCCAGATGACCTCGCCGGGCTCGGAGTGCTCGACGACGGCCTCGCCGTTCTTCACCGTGTCGAAGGACTCGTCCCCCGCGGCGCGGACGAGCCGGGCGGGCCCGTCGTACGCGTCGAGGTCCTCGCCGCCGATCGGAAGCTCGAACCGGACGCTGACCACGTTGTAGGCGTCCACGACCCGGTTGATCTCCGGCAGGTCGCCCCGGCGCAGCAGCGCGTCCACCGACGGCCGGGCCCGCTTGGGGTTGACGCCGAAGCCGCGGTAGGCCTCGCGCCACGCCTCCACGTGGCCGCCGTCCACGCCCTCGGAGGGCGTGATGTCACCGGTACGGCCGTTCGAGGGCCCGTTCGCGAGTCCCTCCGCGGTCATCAGCAGGACCGCGAAATCGGGACGCAGGGCCTTAACCGCCTCATCGATGACGATCTGGTCGAGCATCGGACATCTTCCTCTCGGCTTCGGTCGTTAGAGCATACCGAGCGGTGCAATGAAATGACCCTCTAGGGTGTCCTCCGTGACGGACAAGGTCGGCGACGCGGTCGCCCGCACCGTACGCTCCCTGCGCGCGGCCCACGGCTGGAGCCTCGACCAGCTCGCCGCGCGGGCGGGGGTGAGCAAGGGCGTCCTCGTCGCGCTGGAGCAGGCCCGCGGCAACCCCAACCTCGGCACGCTCATCCGAGTGTCCGAGGCGCTCGGGGTCCCCCTCACCCGTCTCGTCCAGGTCGAGGAGGAGCCGCCGATCCAGTTCTTCCCCGCGGGCCGTCACGTCGTCCTGTGGCACGGACCGTCCGGCGGCACCGGCACGCTCCTCGGCGGCAGCGACCCGCGCCCCTCGGTCGAGCTCTGGCGCTGGGTGCTGCGCCCGGGCGAGAGCCGCGACAGCGAGGCGCACACTCCCGGCACCCGCGAGATCGTCACGGTGGACTCCGGACGGCTCTCCCTCACGGTCGACGCCAGCCGTACGGAGATCGGCGCGGGCGACGCGGCCGTCTTCCACGGCGACCGGCCGCACTCGTACGCCAACGAAGGGGAGGAGGACGTCCTGTTCGTCCTCGCCGTCATGGACCTGTGACGCACCCTGGCGCGGCGTCGAGTTCGGCCAGGTCGTCCTCACTGAGGTCCACGCCGGCCGCCCGCGTGTTCTCGTACAGGTGACTCTGCCGCGTGGTCCCCGGAACGGGGATGACGTGGCCGCCCTGGGCGAGCGTCCAGGCGATCGCGACCTGCGCGGGGGTCACCGCGTGCCGCTCGGCGACCTTCCGCACGACGTCGGCGACGCGGAGGTTCCCCCGGCCGAGCGGAGCGTACGACACGAACGCCGCGCCCTTCGCCGCGCACCAGCCGACGACGTTCCCCCGCCCGTCGCCGTTCTCCTGTCCGTCCGCGCTCCGGTGGCCGCCCGCGCAGCCTCTTCGGGCATCCGTGCCGAGCGGGTCGCGGATCCAGAGCGACAGTTCCGACCGGATCGCCGCCACGGGATGGATGCGGTGCGCCTCCTCGGCCTGCGCGACGGTCACCTGCGACAGGCCGAGGTGCCGGACCTTGCCCTCGGCGACCAGTTCGGCCATGGCGCCCCACGTCTCGGCCAGCGGCACCTCCGGGTCGACGCGGTGCAGGTAGTACAGGTCGACGGTCTCGGTCTCCAGGCGCCGCAGGCTCGCCTCCACGGCCCCGCGCACGTACGCGGGCGTGCCGTCGCAGCGGATCCGCCCGGTCTCCGGGTCCGCGACGAGACCGACCCTGGTGCCCACGACGACGAGGTCGCGGATCCCGCGCACGGCCCGGCCGACGAGCGTCTCGTTGTGCCCGGCGCCGTACACGTCACCCGTGTCGAGGAACGTCACGCCCAGGTCCACGGCCTCCCTGATCAGGGCGACCGACCGGCGGTCGTTCGGCTCGGATTCGGCGTACGCGCGGCTCATCCCCGTGCAGCCGAGCCCGACCGCGCCCACGTGGCGGTCCGCGAATCTCCTCATCCCGGGTCCCTTCCTGGGCTCAGGCCACGGCTCCCGCGCGGGACGGCCGCGTCGGGCGAGGGAGTCTCGGTATACCCGGGGCGCGCTGATTCGACGCCGGGACGCGCCCGGCGACGAAGACCCGTTGCAGGCCGGCCCGTTACCTCCCACGTAATCGATCTTGCGCTGGATCAGCGGCATCGTGAGGGCATCGGATCACCGCGCCGGACCTTCCGGCCGGATCTACAGGGAGGAACGTCATGAGCGACGTCAACGAGCTGGTCGGCCGGTACATCGACACCTGGAACGAGAAGGACCCCGCTGCCCGCCGCGCCGCGGTCCAGGCCCTCTGGGCGGAGGACGGCACGTACGTGGACCCGCTGGCGGACGTGCGGGGGCACGACGGCATCGACGCGGTCATCGGCGCGGTGCAGGGTCAGTTCCCCGACTTCGTGTTCCGGCTCGGCACGCCGGTCGACGCCCACCACGACCTGGCGCGCTTCACCTGGGAGCTCGGCCCGGAGGGCGGCGAGGCGCTCGTGGTCGGCTTCGACGTGGTGGTGCTCGCCGAGGACGGCCGGATCCAGCACGTCCACGGCTTCCTGGACAAGGTCCCCGCGGCCTGAGCGGCGTCACGCCGGTGCCGCCGTGTCCCGGCGCACCCGGGCGACGGCGCGGGGACGCGGCACTACGCTTGCCGAACATGCGCATCCTCGTGACCGGCGGCGCCGGCTTCATCGGCTCCCACCTGGTGGACGCCTTCCTCGACAACGGTGACGAGGTCGCCGTTCTGGACGACCTGTCCCGGGGCCGGACGGGGCGTCTCGACCCTTCGGTCGTCGTCCACAAGGCGAGCATCACGGATGTCCCGGCGCTGAACGCGGTCGTCGAGCAGGTACGGCCCGAGCTGATCTGCCATCTCGCCGCGCAGATCGACGTACGGGTCTCGGTGGAGTCCCCGGCCGAGGACGCCGCCGTGAACGTCGTCGGCACCGTCAACGTGCTGGAGGCCGCCCGCGCGGTCGGCGCCCGGGTGCTGTTCGCCAGCACCGGCGGCGCGATCTACGGCGTGGACGCGCCGGTGCCGACGCCCGAGGACGTCCTGCCGGGGCCGGAGGCGCCGTACGGCACGGCGAAGTACTGCGCCGAGCAGTACCTCGGCCTGTACAACCGCCTGTACGGCACCCGGCACGCGGCCCTGCGGCTCGCGAACGTCTACGGCCCCCGCCAGGACCCGGCGGGCGAGGCGGGGGTGGTCGGCATCTTCTGCGGACGCGCGTACCGCGGAGAACGGCCGACGGTCTTCGGCGACGGCCACCAGACCCGCGACTACGTGTACGTCGGCGACGTCGCCGAGGCGTTCGTCGCGGCCGCCCGTACGGACCGGCCGGGCGTGTGGAACATCGGGACGGGCCACGAGACGAGCGTTCGCGAGCTGCTCGACCTGCTCGGCCGCGCCTCGGGCCGGCCGCTGGACCCGGAGTTCGCGCCGGCCCGCCCCGGCGAGGTGCAGCGCAGCGTGCTGGCGAACGACAGCGCGGCGCGCGACCTGGGCTGGACCCCCCGCACCACGGTCGCCGACGGGATCGCGGCGGTCTACCGCTGGGTGGCGGACGGCTCCCCGGATCGTGCGGGCCGCTGACGGAGCGGTGGCGGGCGGGTTCTCGTGCCGTCCGCCGGGCGGTCAGGGCGCGATGCGGTAGTGGTAGGCGTACGCCTGGGTGAAGCCGGCTTTCTCGTACAGCCGCCAGGCGGCGTCGTTGCCCGCCTCGACCTGCAGGTACATCCGGTGCGCGCCCTGGTGGGCGGCCCAGCGGGCGCCCGCGCCGAGGAGGGCGGCGCCAAGGCCCTGACGTCGGCGTTCCGGCCGTACGGCCATGCAGAAGACGCCGGCCCAGCCCGTGTCCGCCACGAACAGGCCGATGCCCTCGGGCCTCCCGTCCAGGACCGCCGTCGCGAATCCGGCCGGCGCGGCGATCCGGGAGATCACCTGCGAACCGACCGCTTCGGAGTCGGTGTAGGCGCTGAGCTCGCCGAAGACCGGGAGCCACGCCGCGGGGTCCGCGTCGATCCCGACCTGGGCCGTGGCGTTCTCCGTCGCGGCCGCCACGTCCTCGGTGAACGCCGTGAGCACGGCCGTCGGCGCCTCGAATCGGTACCCGCGCCGGTCCAGCAGTGCGTCGAGGTCGCCGGCGCCGTCGAGGCCGTCGATGACCTGCACGATGACCGGCCGGGAACGTTCCCGGTAGAAGCGCTCGACGTCGCGGACGGCCTTCTCGGCACCGGCCGGAGGGGCAACGGCCGAGTTCGAGCGGCGTCGCCGGACACCCGTGGTGTGCCGTAGCAGCCAGCCCTCGTGCTCCTCGCTGAACTCGGCGGGCCAGGCGGCGCGGGCCCGGGGTTCGACCAGATCGGCGACGGAGGCGCGGCAGGCGTCCACGATCGGACGGACCAGGCCGGCGAGGAGGTCCTGGTCCTCCGGCCGCGCGGGCTCGTACTCGGTGATGCCGAGCCCGGCCACCTCGAACCGCCGGGCGAGGGCGGTCACCATCGCGAGCAGCCGGTCCGGGGTCAGGCCCCGGGGCGTGGGCAGGCCGACGGAGCGGAAGACCGACGGGTCGAGGACGTCGAGGTCGATGTGGACGTACACCGCCGACGCGTCACCGACCGCCTCGACGAGCGCCTCCGGGTCGCCGACGGTGGGAATGCCGGCGGCGGCCGCGTACTCGTGTTCGGCCGGGTCGAGGTCCCGTACGCCGGCGAGTACCACCTGGCTCGGTTTCAGCGGGCGGTCCGGCACCAGCTCGGCCGGTCCGTCGCCCAGCAGGGTGCGCAGCACCATGCCGTGGAAGGCGCCGGAGGGCGACGAGGCCGGGGTGTTCAGGTCGCCGTGCGCGTCGAACCAGACGACCGTGAGCCGGTCGCCGTACCGGCGCGCCGCCGCCGCGATCGGCTCGAGCTCGACGCCGCAGTCACCGCCGATCGTGACGGTGAACCGGCCGCCGACGTGTTCCAGGGCGGTGCGGATCCGCCGCGCGTTGACGGCGAGCGCCGCCGCGCCCGCGCGGTCCGCGACGCCGACGGTCCTGCGGTCGGCGGCGGGCAGGAGACCGGCCAGAAGACGCGCGCCGGCGCGGAGCCGGTGCGCCGTCGCCGAGGACGACCCCTGCCACTGCGGCACCTCGATGACCGTGACATCGGGCCGCTTCGGCGCGTCGTTGTCCATCGGAGCCATCCTAGAGAGCCGACCGGCCGTGGCCGACCGGGTTTCCCTCTTCGGCATCCTCATTGGCCCGATCATTTCGCGCTCGATTGGTCCTTACGGTCGGCCATTGCGCTTCCTACGCTGGCGGCGTGATCGAAGCTGAGATGTGGTTCGACCCCAAGTGCCCGTGGGCGTGGATCGCCTCCCGCTGGCTGCTCGAAGTCGAGAAGGTACGCGACGTCCGCGTGCGCTTCCACGTCATGAGCCTGGCGATGCTCAACGACGGCCGCGAGGGCCTCGACGAGTGGTACGCCGAGTGGCTGCGGGACACGTGGGGCCCGGTGCGCGTCGCGATCGCGGCCCGGCAGAAGTACGGCGACGAGGTGCTGCGCGACCTGTACACGGCGCTCGGCACGCGGATCCACCACGACAAGGCGCCGATCGGGCGCCCGCTGTACCTGGACGCGCTGGCCGAGGTGGGCCTGTCCGCGGAGCTCGCCGACGCGGCCGACGTGACCGACTACGACGAGGCCCTGCGCGAGAGCCAGCACGCGGGACTGGACCCGGTCGGGGAGGACCTCGGCACTCCGGCGATCCACGTGCCCGGCCCGGACGGCGAGCGGATCGCCTTCTTCGGGCCGGTGGTCAGCCCCATCCCGCGCGGTGAGGACGCCGGGCGGCTGTGGGACGGCGTGCTCCTGGTCGCGGGGACCGACGGCTTCTTCGAGCTGAAGCGCGCGCGGACCCGCCGTCCGATCACCTCATGACGGAGCCCGCCCGGCGCGGAGGCTCTCCGATCACCCGATGACGGGAGCCGGGCTCGCCCGGCGCGGAGGCGCTCCCTGGACGCGGCGATGTCCGGCGAACTCCGACAGCAGCACCCCCTCGCCCCGGGTCAGCCCCGGCAGCCGCCGCCCGAGTTCGTGCACCCGGCCGAGGGGGAGCACGCCCGTCACGTACGCGGTGCCGGACCGCACGGCCATGTCGTGCGGAGCGCCTGCCAGCTCCGCGAGTACGCCCAGTACGCCGTTGACGAGGTCGGACGGCACCTCCAGTTCCACGCGGACCACCGGCTCGTACACATGGGTCCCGGCCCGACGCAGCGCCCGCTCCACCAGCCGGGGCGTCAGCGTCCGGAAGTCACCGGCGGTGGTGACCGGGCTCGCGTAGCCCGAATGCGTCAGCGTGACGACGCAGTCGGTGACCTCCCAGCCGTACGGCCCGCGCAGCAGGGCGGTGCGCACGCTGTCCTCGATCGCCGCGTGGAACGCCGCGGGCAGCGACCCGGGCTCGACCTCCAGGCGGTACCGCACGCCGGCGCCCGCCGGGGCGGGCTCGATCCGGAGACCCGCGGTGGCGCACACCTCGTGGTCCCCGTGCCGGTCGATCTCATGGAACGCCGCGCCGACGCCGGCCGGCCGTTCGAGGTACACGATCCGCGTCTCCGCGAAGGCGACGGCGATGCCGTCCTCCTCCTCCAGCTGGGCCTTGAGCACCTCCTTCTGCACCTCTCCGTACAGCAGCACCGAGATCTCCCGCGCCCGGTCGTCGACGCGAATGTCGATCAGCGGGTCCTGCTCGGCGAGCCGCTGCAGCGCGGCGTGCAGCAGCGGGGCGTCGGACGGGCGCACGCTGCGCACGACGGTCTCGAGCGCCGGCGGCGCGAACTGCGGTTCGTCCGGCCCGTCGCCGGACCCGCCGGGCCGCTCCTCCCCCGACCCGTCACCGGACCCGCCGACTCGGCCGGCATCCGGCCCGTCGCCGGGGCGACCGAGCCGGTCTCCGATCCTGGCGTCCTTCAGCCCCGAGAGCCGGACGATGTCGCCCGCCCCCGCCCGGTCCGCGGGCACCGCCCCGCCCTGCTCGAAGACCCGCAACGACGTGATCTTTCCGGTGTGCTCCTCCCACCCGGCACGGTCCCACCGGCCGCCGACGCGGCGACGTACGGTGACGTGCTCCCGGACACCGACGGACCCGGTCCGCAGCCGCGCGTACACGGCCTTCCGGCCTGAGGAGTCGCGCTCGATCTTGAAGACGGTTCCCGACAGCGGCTCCTCCCGGCCGCCCCGGGCCGGCGGGAGGAACGCACGGATCCCGCCGACCAGGTCGGCGACGCCTATCCCCGTCGCGGCCGACCCGAAGAACACCGGATGCGCCGCCGCCAGGCCCGTCCGTTCGATCAGCCGCCGACGGCAGTCCTGCGCGTCGACCCGCCCGTCGGCCTGGACATAGGCCGTCAGGAACGAGTCGTCACCATCGGCCAGCACCTCCGCCAGTCGATCGAGGTGACGCGGATCGTCCGCGGCGTACGGCCGGGTGACGGCGTCGCGCGTGCCCAGGCCCGTGACCGCGCTCATCGGCACGGCCGCGGGTGTGAGCCGGCGAGTGATCTCCGCCAGCAGGTCGCCGTACCTGGCCCCGGTCCGGTCGATCTTGTTGACGAAGATCAGCGTGGGGATGCGCAGCCTGGTCAGCACGCGCATGAGGATCCTCGTCTGCACCTGAACGCCCTCGACCGCGGACAGGACCAGCACCGCGCCGTCCAGGACCCGTACCGCGCGTTCGACCTCGGAGATGAAGTCGGAGTGGCCGGGCGTGTCGATCAGGTTGACCTTCAGGTCGTCGATGGTGAACGAGACCACCGCAGACCGGATGGTGATCCCGCGCCGCCGCTCCAGCTCCATGGAGTCGGTCTGCGTCGTGCCCCGGTCGACGCTGCCGGGCTCGTCGATGACGCCGGCGTGGAACAGCAGCCGCTCGGTGAGTGTCGTCTTGCCCGCGTCAACGTGCGCGAGCACCCCCAGGTTCAGGGTCGTCATGGAGTGTCGTCCTCGATGCCGCCGAGTGATCTTCCGTCGTGATGACCTCTGACCACTGGCGCATCGCAAGCCCCCTGGCTCGTACGGACGACGGCGTCCTGACCGACGCCGATGCGGCGGACCCTAACAACGAGGGCGGGAGACGGCACCTCATTTTCGGGTGCGTACGATCACGGCGGGGCCCGTCCCGGAGGATCTGCAGCTCCTCCGGGCGACCGGCCGGGCCGGCCGTCAGCTCAGCCGGGTGCGGGCGTACGCGGCCATCGCGTCGCGCTGGAACTCGGCCAGCCCCTCGGTGATCTTCTCGTAGTTCTCGCGGAACCTCGGGTCGTTGACGTACATCTCCCCGAGCTTGGTGTACGCGCAGGCGTCCGGCTTCCAGAACCGGCTCACGGAGCGGTAGTTCCAGTCCACCTCGTCCAGCACGACCGGGTCGTCGGGCGCCGCGCCCGCGACCTTGAGCTCGGCCATCCGGACCATGTGCGCGGTCACGTCCCGCTGCCAGGTCTCCATCTGCTCCGGTGTGATACCCGCCTGGGCCTGCGCGGCCTGGGCGTACTGCTCCGGCCAGCGCTCGCGGGCCTCGTCCTCGTACTGCGAGGCGTCCAGCCCCGCGAAGAGGTTCTCCGGCCGGTTGATCTTCGGGGTCACGGTGTCACCACCTTCTTCGAGTTCGGCGATGGTGCGGGCCACGGTGTCGACGAGCACTCCGAGCCGCTCACGCTCGGCCAGCAGCCGGGCGTGGTGGCGGCGCAGCGCCGCGACCGTGCTCGGTTCCGAGTCGATCGCGTCGGCGATGTCGGCCAGCCCCACCCCCAGCTCCCGGAGCACGAGGATCTGCTGCAGCCGCAGCAACTGCTCCTGCTCGTAGTAGCGGTAGCCGTTGTCCCCGACGTACGCCGGGGTGAGCAGGCCGATCTCGTCGTAGTGCCGGAGCGTCCGCGAGGTGACCCCCGACATGCGGGCCACCTGAGCGATCGACCAGGTCATGACCGTCCCATCCACCGGTGCGGCCGGGCGTTCCGGCCGCGACTCAGACGATAGGAGTTGACGTAACGTCAAGGTCAACCGCGCGGGCGCCCGCCTCAGGCCACGGCCGTCTCCCAGACCGGGTCGGCCGCGACCCGGGAGAGCCGCCAGCCGTCAGGGGTGCGGGCCGCCTCCAGCCGGTACCGCTCACCGAGGATCCGCCGCTGCGCCGGACCCGCGAAGACGACGAGCAGGTTGGCGTCGATGGTGGCGCGGTCGCCGTCCACGGCGATGAGGGGATTGGTGATGAAGTGCTGGGTCACCACCTCGGGCGGGTGCGAGCGCCGGGCCTGCGCGGCGAGCGCGTCGATCCCGCGCACCGAGCCGCCCGCCGTGTCGGCCGTCGCGTCCTCGGTGAAGACCGTACGCGCCTCGTCGAACCGTTTCTCGTCCAGCCACAGCCCCAGGCGGTTGACCAGGTCGAAGAGCAGGGCGTGGTCGCTACGTCCCATGAGACATCTCTTTTCATTGGCAATTCCAACATTGGCTTAGCCAACGATAGCGCCCTTCGTGGGCCGTGCCAACGATTAGACTGCGGCCATGACGGCCGACGACACGGTGCCCGCGCTCCTCAAGGAGACCCCGACCTGGCTGATCGGCCAGGCGGCGATGCACAGCCATCGAATCCTGACCGAGCGCTTCTCCGCCGCGGACGCCCGCGGGTACCACTATCGGCTGCTCGCCGCCCTCCAGGAGTTCGGCCCGGCCAGTCAGGCGGCGCTCGGCCGCCGCACCGGGATCGACCGCAGCGACGTGGTCGCGGCGCTCAACGAACTCGCCGGCAAGGGGTTGATCGAACGCTCACCCGACTCCGCCGACCGGCGGCGCAACATCATCACGATCACTCCGCCCGGCGTCGACCACCTCGGCCGCCTGACCGACGTGCTCGGCGAGATCCAGGACGCTCTGCTCACCCCGCTCTCGGCCGCCGAACGCGACCAGTTGACGCGCCTCCTCACCCGCGTCGTCGACCACCACACCACCCGCCGCTGACCGCTCACCCACTCCCGGTGGCCGAGGCCTCGGGCGAGACGGGACGGCCGGACTTCCAGAGATCCGTGACGTGGCAGGCAAAGCGGTCGTAGAGCCCGTCGTCCTGGCAGCGCCGGATGTGCAGCATCGGCGAGTCGTGTCCGACGAGCCGCGCCAGATGGGGAGTAACGAGCATCTCCTCGTCGAAGACGAAAACGCTCATGGCGATGTGCTCATCACTGAAACGAGCCTCGACGCCCGAGATTCCGGACAGCTTGGATAGTTCGTCGAGTGTGACCCTTATTCGGGTGCCGACCGTCAAGGGAACGGCCTCGATCTCTTCACGGCGCCGGGTCACCTCGCTGTCCGGATCCCCGATCAGGAACCGGACCGAGCACCCGTGCTCGGCCTTGCGCCGGAGAACGTTCCGCAGGCTCGGATGTTCCAACCAGAGGAAGTAGTTCGTGTAACCCGCGAAGATCAGCTGATCAGTGGCCTTAGCGATCAGGCTCCGCCATACGGATTTCGGACACCCCGCCCGGAAGGGGTAAACACTTACTATTTCTCGGTCCGGTCCGGTCTTCACGGCGTTTCGGATGGCATCCGGCCAGATCATGGACTCATCAACTCCAAGGGCGTCACAGGCAGGCCCAGCGATGACGGGGGTGGGGCGTACGACCCTCCTGACATACCCACCGATTCACCGTCTTCACGTCCACTCGGCATATCGCGGCCAAGTCCGATTCTGTCATCTTGGCTTCGGACATGGCTCGGCGAAGCGCGTCATTCGGCATGAGCGTCACCTACGGTATGCGGGACGGATGGGACATGTCTGAAGCGTATCCGGTAAACGTCCCCTCCGTCCCGCGAACGCAGTTCCCGCGTCACGCATAGTGATCGATTCTGAGGATCGAAAGGTCGCCACGGCGACGCGGAACCGAGGCTCACGGGGAATTCTCATGGGGAACGAAACTCCAGCCGGGACGATGATCCGCTTACTCCAAAACCTCCGGCGATGCGCGGAAGAGAACGGATTGGCCGGGCGCGTCGTCCAGACCTCTCGAGCACATCCACCGGTCCTCGTTCTGATTAATCCTGACATCCATCAACTCTCGGAAGAGATCAGTTGCAAGGAGGTGAATCCCGGCGACTGGTGGCTCTACTGGTCCTGGGGCGGCCAGATCGGGCGAGCGACCGATGTCACCGGCGCGGTCGCCGCCATTCGGCGAGTTCTGGGAACGCGTCCATGACGGCCAGGCGCAGGCCTCAGGGCACGCCTCCCGTACGCCCGGAGGGCGACGCTCCTCAGATCGCTCGCGACCTGGAGCGACGATGCCCGGGGTGGGTCGTCATCTGGTCGGCTTGGCGACGCACTTTCACCGCCTTCTCGGCCGTGACCGCGGAGGGCCTGGTGATCGATGACCCGTCGGCGTACCGACTCCTCCAGCGGATTGGCGACGTTCATCGGGCGGCCGTTCTCGGGACGCGGACAGGCGGACGACCGCCCCTGCGGTCCTACGACCCGCCGGCACATTTCCGCCCTGACGTCCCGGCCTGCTAAGGCCCTGGCGCGGGGTCGCCGGGGGCAGGAGGTGAGGGACCTGCGCCCGGCGGCCCCGTCAGGCGAGGGCGGTGATCGCTCGGCCGAGCGCCTCCTGGTCCTCCTCGGGCAGCCCACGGGCGGCGTGGACCATGTGGAGGGCGGTCGCGAGGCGGGTCCGGTCGTCGTCCGTGCCGAGGTCGCCCAGGTAGGCGGGAAGGATGAGGCCGAGCGTCTTGAGGTCGCGGCGGGCGCACAGGCCGGAGAGCAGGTCCGCCAGGAGGTCGTCGACGGGACGGGGGTCCAGGCCGCCGGTCGAGCGCAGACCCTCGGCGATGGCGAACCGGTTCCAGTCGCCGTACTGCCCCTGAGGCAGGGCGTCGACGCATGCGGCGGCGCGCTGGAAGTGCTCGCGTGCCTCGTCGAGCCGGCCCAGGTCGCGGCAGGCCTTGGCGATGTTCAGGTGCAGGGACGGGTAGAAGGCGCGGACGCGTTCGTCGCCGACCCGGTCGGCGCGGGCGAGGCATTCGCGGTTCCAGTGGAGGGTGTCCTCGGAGGTCGGCTGGTGCCGGGCCACGTAGTGCGCCGCGACGCATGCCTCGTAATCGTCGGTGGCCGTCTCCCACGCTCGCCGGAAGAGGTCGCGCGCGTCGTTCTGCCTGGCCTCGGCCTCCGCACGCATGCCCTCGCTGCACAGCCGTACGACCGGGTTGTCGGGGTTCATCGCTCTTCTTCCTGGAGGACCGGCATGACGAGGGTGGTGAAACTGCCCTGGTCGGCGGAGCGTACGACGACCGGGCGGAGCGTGGAGGAGATCTCCAGCAGCACGTCGGGGCCCACGCTCGCCTCGACCGCCGGCAGGAGCACGCCCGGGTCGAACGCGATCCGCAGCGGAGGACCCGTGCAGATCGACGGGACCTCGGCCGCTGCCCGGCCCAGGACGAGACGATCGCGCTCGTCGGTCCGGAGGAGGACCGGGCCGTCGTCGTGGTCGGCGAGGGCCGTACGGAGGGCGTCGCGGTCAACGATGAGGCGGTGCCGGGCGGCCGGGAGGTCGTCCAGGACGATCCGGTAGTCGGGGAACGTCCCATCGACGGCGGGGAGCGGCCGCTCCTCGCCGTCGCCGTGGACGCGGGCGCCCCGGCCGTCGACCTCGATCGCGACCTCCGGCAGGCGCATCGCCCAGGAGGCGATCTCCTTCATCGTTCCGGCGTCGGCCAGGAGGCCGTGCGCACCCCCGGTGACGGCACTGGGGCGCAGGGCCCGTACGGCGAGCCGGTAGCGGTCGGTGGCCACCAGGCGCACCTCCTGGCCGGTGAGCTCGACGAGCACGCAACCGAGCACGGGAAACTCCTCCCGCACCGCGCCGCGGGCCGCCGACGGCACCACCTGGCGTACCGCGCCGGCCAGTTCCGCGCCGCCGACGCGGGCCATCGCCGCGTTCCCGGCGCCGGAGAGGTCGCGGAGCAGGCCGTCGATCGCCGCCTGGGCGGCCGCGGCGGTGTCCCGGGTACGGCGCGCGTGCGCCGTCAGCACCGCGCGGGCCTCCTCCCGGTCGCCGTCGAGCACCACCGACGCGTCGACCAGCGGCAGCCCGGCCTCGCGGAGCCGCCGTACGAGGACGGCGCGCGGCTCCTGGTCGGGAGCGTAGTAGCGGTACCCGGTCGTGGCGTCCACGCGGGCGGGCCGCAGGACGCCGCAGTCGTCGTAGAACCGCAGGGCGCTCGGCGTCAGCCCCACCCGGCGGGCGAAGGTCCCGATGCTGACCAGCGCTTCGGCGTCGTTCATGCCGGACATCGTGGGCCTTCGAGCGACTCGAAGGTCAACTCCGGCTCAGTCGGCGGAGCCGGCCAGGCGCTCGTACGTCTCGATGGTCCGGACGAAGGTGGCGCGCTCCTCCGGGGACAGCGGGTCGAACGCCGCGCGCCAGGACTTCGCGCCGTTGGCGAGCCAGCTCTCGATCGCCGAGCGGGTCTCCGCGTCCTCGGTGAGGTCGACGATCGTACGCCGGGCGTCTCCCGGGTCCGACCGTCGTACCAGGACGCCCTGCCGGGTGAGGTCGCTGACCATCAGGCTCACGGTGGTCGGGGCGACCTGCAGCCGGGAGGCCAGCTCGCCGACCGCCATCGGCCCGTCGAACAGCAGGTACGACAGCAACGACAGGTGCCTGGGCGCCAGATTGAAGGAGCGGAGCCGGTCGGGGATCGGCGTCCGCTTGAGCCGTGCGGCCAGCCGCGGCATCAGCAACAGCATGGCCCGGACCGCCTCGTCCGCGCGTAGGCCGGGCTCTGGCGTCTGCTCCGTTGACATCCCCGCGATCATCCCTATACGTTTGCGATCAAAGCTTCTTTGTTTGCAAAACAAATACGTACGGCGTCCACACCGTACCGGACCCTCTCCGGCGGAGGTCTCGCCCATGAACGCAACGCCCGTGGCACCGAACCCCAACGACCCGATCATCGGTGAGTTCCGCGCGAACAACGGGAAGGTCGGCGGGGTCTTCGACGGCGTCCCGCTCCTGCTGCTGACCACGGCCGGCCGCAGAACGGGCCGACCGCACACCACGCCCGTCGTCCACCTCCGCGACGGCGGCCGGTACCTCGTGTTCGCCTCCAACGCCGGGCGGCCGGAGCACCCCGACTGGTACGAGAACCTGGTCGCCGGCTCGCAGGTGACGATCGAGGTCGGCACCGAGGAGGGCCGCGTACGCCCGTTCGCCGCCCGCGCCGTGGTCCTCGACGGCGACGAGCGGGATCACTGGTACGAACACCAGTGCGCCCTCAATCCGGCCTTCCGCCGGTACCAGGAGCAGACCACCCGGAGGATTGCGGTGGTCGCCCTGCACCCCCTGGACCTGTCCGCCGACGCCGCGCGCGCCCGGATGATCGGTGAGCAGCTCGTCCGCCACCACGAGGAGCTCCGCGCCGAACTCCGCGACGTACGGGCACGGATCGGCGACCTCCTCGCCGGCGGGCCGGGCCGTACGGATCCCATCCCCCCGGCGGACCTGACCGCCCAGCTGCGCCGGCACTGCCTGACCTTCTGCTACGGCCTGCAGATGCATCACACGCGCGAGAACGGCGCGTTCTCCGCGTTCGAGGACGAGTTCCCGCACCTGGTCCCCGTCGTCGAGCGGCTGCGCGCCGAGCACCACGTGATGGAGAAGGCCCTGCGGGACTTCGAGGCGCTGCTGCGGGAAGGGCCGTCCGGCGACGACGTGACGCGGTTCCGCACCGAACTGGACCGCGTGGTCACCGGCCTGGAGGACCACTTCGCGTACGAGGAGGCGAACCTCCTCCCGGCGGTGGGCGCCACGCCTCCGCAGCGGTGAGCCTGTCCCGGCCGTGCCATGGACGCCGAGGCGAGCCCGGTCCTCCCCGGACGGCGGTGACGGCCATGCCGGCGGTGAACACCAGGCCGGCGCAGACGGCGGCACCGACGTCGTACGGCGGGCGGGCCGGCCAGGTCCACGGCGTGGTCACGGCCGGGCCGTGCCACAGGGTGTACTGCGCGTACATCGCGATCACCAGGTAGCCCGTCGGACCCGTCCAGGCGAGACCGGCACCGAGCGTGGCGGCGCAGAGCAGGCCGATGCCGGTCGAGCCGGCGACGTTGCGGAGCACTCCCGCGGTGCCGCCGGCGAGGTGCAGGCCGGTTCCCGCGATGACGAGCGCCCCCATGGCGATGGCGGTCAGCGCCGAGGCACCCCCGAGCCGCAGGACATGGCGCCGCGGACCGGTCGCGCTCTCCGGATCACCGAACGGGCTTCCCACGGTGGCTGCGACGACCGTCGCGGCCACCGTCTCGAACAGCAGAGGCATCTGGAGCGCACCGTAGGTGTTCCACCTCAAGTGGAGCGCGACCCGCGTTCCGGCGGCGCAGATCAGCAGGATCAGCAGGGCGAGAGGCAGCCTGCGGCTGGTCGCGTACAGCCGCAGGAGGCGCAGTCCGGCCCGATGCGAGACGGCCGCCCGCAGCCGGGCCGAGGAGGCGATCACGGCAGGTCTCGCAGCGTGAGGTGGCCGGCCCGCAGCGCGACCGCGTGAGCGACCAGCCAGGCATGCCGGGTCGAGAACGGCAGTGCGGCGAACCGCCGGGCCGCGTCGAACTCCGGGCTCCCGGGGCTCGGCAGCCCGGTCTCGGCGGGACGCGCGGCCATCCGGCCCCCGTCGACCCCGGCCACCGTGAGCAGCGCCATCGTGACCGCCCGCTGTGCCGGGCCGGGGTGGGGAGCGCGACCGACGACAGTGGAGATCAGATCGAGGCCGGCGGAGGACGCGACCGCCCTCGTGAACTCCGCGGTCGTCATGCCGTGCTCGCCGGGCAGCGTATCCGGAACGACCAGGCCGACCACGGGACGGCCGCCGACGGTACGCGGGCCTCCGCCGCCGACGACCATCTCGTCGCCCCGCTGCCGGAACACCGGAGCGGTCTCCTCCACGGCGAGAGGCGCGCCCGGTACGCCGGTGAGCTCACCCAGCACGGGTCCGAGCGCGTCCGTCACAACGGGCAGGTACGCCGCGTGCGCCGGGTGCACGCAGACCCGGATCGCGGTCCGGCCGCAGACCGGCGTGTACGGGACCGGGCGGTCGTCGGCGGAGTCGTGCAGCGCCGGGATGAGCGTCATGCCGTGTCCGTCCGGCCGGGCGGTACCGACCAGCAGCACGCTCGTCACGGCCGAGGCGATGCCGACCGCGCCGAGACAGGCGGCGGCCCGGCGCGGCCATCGCCCTGCGCCGGGCAGGCCCACCACGCCGAGCAGAGCGGCGCTGAGCCCGATCAGGAAGATGACCTGGGCGATCGGCAGGTCGGGACGGTAGGGGTAGAAGGTCGCCACGGAGGCGTTGGGCGGGGCCCACAGCGGGTCGACCTGCCAGTACGACGGCGTCGTGTGGATGGGGTAGAGGCCGAACCCGAGCCCGAAGAACACGGCGAGGATCGTCAGCGGGACGGTGAACCGGTGGGGCAGGAACACGCCGACGACGAACCCGAGGGCGGAGATCGCCGGTATGCCCGCGGCGCCGACGGCGGCCGGCCACCACAGCGGGCCGCCCCACGAGGCCTGTCCCGCGGTGATCCCGTACAACACGCCCACGCAGCCGAGATAGGCCGCCTCGGCCCAGCACGTACAGGCCGCCCAGGCGACCAGCCGGCGGGTCCAGCCGGATCGTGGGGTGCCGGCGATCAGATCGCCCATCCGGTGACGGCCCTCGCGTGACCCCAGCCACGCGGCGGCGCCCACCACCGGCGGTACGAAGTCCAGCAGGATCGACTGTTGCATGGCCATCGCCCGCAGGTTCCACAACGGCGGAAGCGCCGTGCTCTCGCGGAAGGCGTTGTACCAGAACAGGCCGGCGGCGACCGGCAGCATCCAGACCATCGTGCTGCGGCGCAGCTCCAGGCTCACCAGCCGCGTCACGGAGCGGCCCGGCGGACGCGGGCCGCGGCGCGCGACGGCGAGGGTCATGACCGCACCTGTGCCAGCACCGCGGTGTACCCGCGCTCCAACGGAGCGTCGCCGACGCCGCGGTCATCCCCCTGAGCCGCAAGCTCGTCCGGAGTGCCATGGAAGACGACCTTCCCCCGGTCCATCAACGCCACCGCACCGCAGGCGGCGCCCACGTCCTCCACCAGGTGCGTGCTGACCACGACGGTGGCGCGCGTGCCGATGTCGCGCAGCAGAGCACGGAAGGCGACCCGCTGCTCGGGGTCCAGCCCGGCGGTCGGCTCGTCCAGGAGCAGCAGCTCCGGGTCGTTCACGATCGCCTGCGCGATCCCCACCCGCCGCAGCATCCCGCCGGACAGGGTCCGCAGCTTCGCCTTCGCCTTCTCCCCCAGACCGACCCGTTCCACGGCGACGGCGACGGCGCGGGGGACCCTTGCCGCGGGCATCTCCTTCAGCAACGCGAAGTACTCCACGAACTCCACCACGGTGAAGCCCGGGTAGTAGCCCAGGCTCTGCGGGAGGTACCCCAGCCGGCGTCGAAGCTCCCGGCGCTCACCGTGAACGCCCGGATCACGACCCAGCAGCCGCAGCCGCCCCGACGTCGGTTCGATCACCGTTGCCATCATCCGCAGCAACGACGTCTTCCCCGCCCCGTTGGGGCCCAGCAGCCCCAGGACGCCGGGCCCCGCCCGTAGGTCCACCCCGGCCACCGCCTCCGTCCGGCCGAACCGACGGGTGACCTCGGTGATCTCGATGGTCACGACGATCCTTTCGGCATCCGGGTGGTGAACAGGACGATCGCCGTGCAGCAGGCGGTCACCACCAGGTACGGAACGACCAGGGAGGAGTCGGTGACGACGGCGGCGACGCGTCCCTCGGCGGTTCGCGTGTACAGGACCGTGCCGGCCCAGGCCGCCGATCCCGCGACGGTGCCGACGAGCGCCGACCGTGTCACCGTGGCGGTCGCCAGCGCCAGCGCCGACACGGCCGTCATCGGGATCAGCCAGCCGAACGTCACGCCGACCGTCGCGCCCGACGCCGCCGAGCCGACCAGCCCGAACACCGTGTCCACCGCGAGCACGCCGAACGCGCGCACCAGCAGCACCATCCGCACACCGACGGCCGCACTGCACGACAGCTCCCACGCCGGATCGATCCCGGGGCCGTACGCGTAGGCGATGCCCGCCGCGGCCACGGCCGGCGCCACGAGGCTCACCAGAGGCCGTCCGCTGGCCGCCGTCGCCACCGTCCCCGCCCCGAGCACGACCGCGCTGGCGAGTAACCAGGGCACGAGCAGCGATGGAGTGGTGAGCAGCGCCCGCGCCAGGCCCGGCGAACGCAGCAACCGCCCGATGATCCGCTCCGGCCACCGCACCTCGCGGCGCCACAGCCCGGTGGCGATCCCGGTCCACACCCGGTCCAGATTTACGTCCTCCGGCACGTTCATCCCACGCCTCCTTCCTCGACCCGGCGGCCACCCTCTCCGGTGACGCGCAGCGCCGCACGCAGTCGGCGCCGCACCCGGTACGCCCGGCTCTTGACCGTTCCCGTGGGAACTCCCATGAGCCGCGCCACCTCGGCGACCGGACGGTCCTCCACGTACAGCAATCGCCACACCTCCGGATCCGGGTCGCCCGGCGGGCCCAGTACCGCGACCGCTCCGTCGAGATCGGCCCGCGACGATGCCGCCTCCGCCGGATCCTCCGGGTCCGGCCAGTCCTCCAGTACGACGGACGGCAGCAGGTGCGCAGGCCGCCGGCGGCGCAGGACGAGAGCGGCCTGGCGCCGGGCGATGCCCCACAGCCACCCGCCCGCCACGCCGGTGGGGCGATAACCGGCCGCACCACGCCAGGCGGCGAGGAACGTCTCCTGCAGGACGTCCTCCACCTCGGCCGCGGGCAACAGCGCCCGGAGCCGCGTCGCCAGCCAGGGCGCATGCCGTAAGAACAACTCCCGCGTCGCCGCGTCGTCACCGGCGGCCATGGCCGCGATCAGCCTGTCGTCATCCATCGCATCCCTATTGCGCCAGGACCGCGATCGGTTCACGACCATCGCCAGGTTCTTCTCAGCCGCTTCTCCCGTCATCGCTCCGTGATCCCCCGGTGCAACGATGCGCGCGTGGAGGAGTTACGAGATCCTGAGCGTCCGGGATGCGCGCCCGCAGTGGTGATCATGCTGGTGGCGGTGGCCGGTGGCGTGCTGGTCGCGGTGTTCTCCGGCTGGGACACGGATGTGATGGTGGCCACCGCGTTCATCCTGGCTCCCGTCGCGGTGACGCCGCTGCTCGCGGTCCAGGCCAAGGCCGGCGCGGCGGCCCTCGTCGTGGCGACCGCGCTCGGCGGTGAGCTGGCCACAGCGCTGTACGCCGCGGGTCAGGGCGGAAGATCCGCGTGGCTGATCGTCATCGAGCTGGTGGCGGTGCTGGCGGCACCGCGCACGCTCGACCTGCTGAGACGCGCTCACGTCCCCGCCGTCCCGGCGGGGCGGGAGTTCCCGGGACCGGTCGGCGTGCTCCTGATCATCGTCCTGGCACCGGTCGCCCTCGCCGCGGGCGTCCTGGGCGCCATGGCCCGCCGGCCGTGGGTCGCCGCCCTGGCAGCCGCCGTCGCCGCTCTGGTGACGGCGCTCATCGTCGGGTCGGTGTGGTGGGCCCTTCCGCTCTTCGCCGCCATCGCCGCCATGGCGGCGATGCTGCCCGCCGCCGCGCGCCGGACCGTTGTACGGGGCCGGCACGGCAGGGAACGTTAGCCGGCCGCCGAGGCCGCGTCCTGATCGGAGGCCGCTTCGGCTCTGGTGTGGAGGACTTCGCGGGCCTGATCCGCCGCGCGGGTGATGCTCTCGGTGATGAAGTCGAGGAACCGGGCGATGTTCTCGAGGCGGGCGGCGGCCGGGCTGTCGGGACCGAGGACGGTGACGCCCTGCCGTGCGGTCTCGGCGACCTGGGCGGTGCCGCGGGCGCTGGCGATCATCGATTGGTACCAGACGTCATCGTCGACGACGTAGCGCTCGCGGCGGCGTTCGTCGCGTTCCCGGCGGACGAGGCCCTGCTCCTCGAGGAACGCGATCGCCTTGGAGATGGAGGCCGGGCTGACCTGGAGACGCTCGACGAGCTCGGACGCGGTGAGGCTGCCCGTGTCGCTGCAGAGGAGGCCGGCCAGCACCCGGGCCATCATCTTGGGCGTGCCCGACTGCATGAAGACGGTGGTGAGCGTCTCCTCGTACTCCCGCACGGCCTCGGCGTCGGGGCCGTGCGTCTGCGGCCCCGGAGGCGCGGCCTGCCTGCGCCGGTGGGCGCGGCGCTCGGTGGCGCGGTGGGCCAGGTCGGCGCGGTAACCGGTGGGGCCGCCGTTGCGCATCACCTCACGAGTGATCGTCGAGGTCGGACGGTCGAGGCGTCTGGCTATCTCCGCATAAGCGAGCCCGTCCGCCAGCCCTGAGGCGATCCGCTGGCGATCCTGCTGGGTGAGCCTGCCTCCCGGCATCACAACCTCCTCCGCACTCCCTGATGCCTCCAGCATAGCGTTCACCGACACTCATCGCAACGAATACCCACCGCAATGTTGCGTTGAAGCCAGCTCCATTGCAATGATTTCCTGCGCGCGAGCTGCACCGATGTATCGAAGGCGCAACGAGGTTGTTGAGGAGATCGGAAAAGCAACGTAGCGTTTGCGTTGTTCGAAACAACGAGCCGCACGGAGCACACCATGCAGAAGTACGACACCCCCACCCCGATCACCACCGCCATCGACATCCCCGCCGGACGCGTGCAGATCATCGCCGCCGACCGCACCGACACCACCGTCCAGGTCCTGCCCGCCAACCCCTCCAAGAGCCGCGACGTCAAAGCCGCCGAGCAGACCACCGTCACCTACGCCGACGGCGTCCTGCGCATCCAGCTCCCGGCGAACAACCAGATCCTCGGCCCCTCCGGATCCATCGAGGTCACCGTCCAACTGCCCGCCGGCTCCCGCGTCGAGGGCAAGGCCGCCGCCACCGAACTACGGACCGTCGGCCGCCTCGGCGACGTCACCTTCACCGGCGCCTACCGCCACACCAAACTCGACGAAACCGCCAGCCTGCGCCTCACCGCCACCGACGGCGACATCCAGATCGGCCGCCTGAACGGCCCCGCCGACATCACCACCGCCGGCGGCGACATCCACATCACCGAAGCCACCGGCGGCAAGGTCATCCTCGCCACCCACTCCGGCGACATCACCATCGGCGCCGCCACCGGCATCTCCGCCGCCCTCGACGCCGGCACCCCCAACGGCCGCATCACCAACACCCTCAAAAACGACGGCACCACCGAACTCGACATCCACGCCACCACCTCCAACGGCGACATCACCGCCCGCAGCCTCTGATCAGCAGCCTCCAAGGAGCAGCGTCATGACGAACCTGGCCATCGCGGCGAACGGGCTGCGCAAGTCCTACGGCGACAAGGTCGTGCTCGACGGCGTCGACCTGGCCGTGCCCGAAGGAACGATCTTCTCCCTGCTCGGCCCGAACGGCGCCGGCAAGACCACCACCGTCCAGATCCTCTCGACCCTGATCCGGGCCGACGGCGGCACCGTCCAGGTCGCCGGCCACGACCTGGCCCGCAGCCCGGACGACGTACGCGGCGCGATCGGCGTCACCGGCCAGTACTCGGCCGTCGACAAGCTGCTCACCGGCGAGGAGAACCTGCTCCTCATGGCCGACCTCAAGCACCTGTCCCGCAGGGACGGCAAGCGCAAGGCCGCCGAACTGCTCGACCGCTTCGACCTGGTCGACGCGGCGCGCAAACCGGCCTCGACCTACTCCGGAGGCATGCAACGCCGGCTCGACCTGGCGATGACCCTGGTCGGCGACCCGCGACTGATCTTCCTGGACGAGCCCACCACCGGTCTCGACCCGCGCAGCCGCCGCTCCATGTGGCAGATCGTGCGTGAACTCGTCGCCGCCGGCGTCACCATCTTCCTCACCACCCAGTACCTGGAGGAGGCCGACGAGCTCGCCGACCGGATCGCCCTCCTCGACCATGGGCGGCTGATCGCCGAAGGCACCGCCGAAGAGCTCAAGCGGCTCATCCCCGGCGGCCACATCGAACTCACCTTCGCCGGGACGCACCTGCTCGAGGCGGCCCGTCACCTCGTCGAGGCCGGAGTCCCCGACCCCGAGGCGCTCACCTTGCAGGTGCCGAGCGACGGCAGCGTCCGCTCGATCCGCGAACTGCTCGCCCTCCTGGACGACCACTCGATCGACGTCGCCGAGATGAGCGTCCACACCCCCGACCTCGACGACGTCTTCCTCACCCTCACCGGCCAGCAGAAGGAGACCGTCCGATGAGTACCCTCGCCCTCGCCATGCGCGACTCCTCCACCATGATCCGGCGCCAGCTCAAGCGCCTGATCCGCTACCCGTCCATGACCGTGCAGCTGATCATCACGCCCGTCATCCTCCTGCTGCTGTTCGTCTACGTCTTCGGCGGCACCCTCGGCGCCGGCCTCGGCGGTGGCCGCCACGTCTACGTCAACTACGTCGTCCCCGGCATCCTGCTCATGGCGGCGGCCACGGCCGCGACCGGAACCGCCGTCATGGTCGCCACCGACATGACCGAGGGCATCATCGCCCGCTTCCGCACCATGCGGATCTCCCGGGCCTCCGTCCTGACCGGCCACGTCGTCGGCAGCGTCATCCAGCAGCTCCTCGGCATGGCGGTCCTCATCGGCATCGCCCTGGCGATCGGCTTCCGCCCGAACGCCACCGCCGTGGAATGGCTGGCCGCCATCGGAATGCTGACCCTGTTCGTCGTGGCCATCACCTGGCTCGCGGTCGCCCTCGGCCTGAAGTCCTCGACCCCCGAGGCCGCCAGCAACGCCCCGATGCCCCTGGTCGTGCTGCCCTTCCTCGGCAGCGGCTTCGTCCCCACCGACTCCATGCCCACCGCCATCCGCTGGTTCGCCGAGTACCAGCCCTTCACCCCGATCATGGAGACCGTCCGCGGCCTCCTCCTCGGCACCCCGATCGGTCACAGCGCCGCCATCGCGGCCGCCTGGTGCGTCGGCATCGCGGCCGTGTCCTACCTCTGGGCCAAGAAGACCTTCAACAAGGCGTAACCCGTGAACCGGCCGAACAGGGCCGTCGGACCAACCGGTCCGACGGCCCTCATCGCTTCGCGCATGGAGAGTCCCGGAAAACACGTTGCGGGGTCCGGAACGGGCGGGCCATGCTGGGTCGATCGAGCGGCGGCGAGCGCTGCCTGGACTAAGGAGGGCTGACGGATGGCCATCACTGTGCTGCGGCATGTCCGCATCAGTCCCACCTCTTTGTCCAGGAGCACACCCGTTGTCTTCCGAGTACGAACTCTCTGACACCTTCTCCGGCCTCGACTCCCGTCGGCCCGATGCCTCCGGTGACGTGTCCCCGCCGGATCCGGCCGGCGCCTTCGCCTTCACGTTCCATTCGGTCGACGAGGAGCTGGGCCCGCATCAGCGGTGGTCCACCTGGCTGGACGTCGAGCGGAGTTCTCGCGGCCCGGAACCACGCCCATCGTGGGTCGTGACGGAACAGGCTGCGATCGACACCGAGCTCGGCATCCTCAAGACCGGCAAGGAAGCCGACGTCTTCCTGCTCGAACGGGCCGTCGAAGCCATCGGCGACAACCCGGCGAAGTCCTCGCTGCTGGCCGCGAAACGGTACCGCACCGAGGAACACCGGTCCTTCCACCGCAGTACGTCGTACGTCGAAGGCCGCCGTACCCGCAACAGCCGCGACAGCCGGGCGATGGCGAAGAAGACCTCGCACGGCCGTAGCGTCGCGGCCGGTCAGTGGGCGTACGCCGAATGGGAGGCCCTCAACCGGTTGTGGAAGGCCGGCGTCCCCGTGCCGTATCCCGTGCAGGTGGACGGCACCGAGCTGCTGATGGAATTCATCGACGACGGGGAGGGCGGTGCCGCGCCCCGGCTCGCCCAGGTCCGGCCGTCGAAGGAGCTGCTCGGTGTGTACTTCGAGCAGCTCCGCGACGGCATGCGTGAACTGGCCCGCGCGGGGCTCGCGCACGGCGACCTCTCGCCGTACAACGTCCTCGCGCAGGCCGAGCGGATCGTGATGATCGACCTGCCCCAGGTCGTCGACATCGTCGGCAACCCGAAGGGCATGGACTTCCTGATGCGCGACTGCCACAACATGGCCACGTGGTTCACGAACCGTGGGCTCGCGATCGACGAACAGGAGCTGTTCGCCGACCTGCTCACGATGGTGTTCTGATCAGTGCGCCATGTCGACGAAGCGGCTGTAGTGGCCCTGGAAGGCGACCGTCACGGTGGCGGTGGGGCCGTTACGGTGCTTGGCCACGATCAGGTCCGCCTCGCCCGCCCGCGGGGACTCCTTCTCGTAGGCGTCCTCGCGGTGCAGCAGGATGACCATGTCCGCATCCTGCTCGATGCTGCCCGATTCGCGTAGATCGGACACCATGGGCTTCTTGTCCGTTCTCTGCTCTGGGCCACGGTTGAGCTGGGAGAGCGCGATGACCGGGACCTCGAGCTCCTTCGCGAGGAGCTTCAGCGACCGGGAGAACTCCGAGACCTCGACCTGGCGGCTCTCCACCCGCTTGCCGGACTGCATGAGCTGCAGGTAGTCGATGATGACCAGGCGCAGGTCGTGCTGCTGCTTCAGCCGCCGGCACTTGGCGCGGATCTCCATCATCGACATGTTCGGCGAGTCGTCGATGAACAGCGGGGCCTCGGCCACCTCGCTCATCCGCCGGGCCAGCCGCGTCCAGTCCTCGTCGTTCATCGTGCCGGAGCGCATGGCGTGCAGCGCGACCCGCGCCTCCGCCGACAGCAGGCGCATCGTGATCTCGTTGCGCCCCATCTCCAGCGAGAAGACCACGGTCGCCAGCTGATGTTTGATCGCCGCCGCCCGCGCGAAGTCCAGAGCCAACGTGGAGTTGTGCACGACGAGGTCGTTCGCCACGAAGTTGTGCCAGATCGGTACGGTCAAGTCATAGACCCGTTCCTGCCCGGCCTCCTCGATCGAAACGATCTTGTCCCAGATGACGTCCGAGTCAGCGATCTGGCGGAGGGTCGCGGATCCGAGCGCCTTGGCGATCTCCATCAGCCGGTGCCGGCTGAGTTGCTGCCCGACGTGCCAGTTGTGAGTGGACGGACGACCGGCGCGCCGACTCAGCTCGGCGATGGGCATGTCGCCCATCTCGTCGAGGATCTGCTCCCAGATCTCGCCCGGGATCAGGTCCACATTCGGCTTGGCGACCCGGTCGCCGATCACCTCGAGGAGCCGCTCGACCTGCCGCTCCTTCGAAAAGATGCCGATCAGTTGCGCGAAGCGCCGGATCTGGTCGATGTCATGGATGTAGACCGTCCACGCCGGGCGTCGCTCACCCTCGTACGCGACCGTTCGCGGGCAGACGCGCGCCGTGACGCCGAGGCGGAGCAACAGGTGCGCGACGTCGCGGGCGAGCCGCTCACTGACGGTGCAGTAGCCGACTTGCGGCTGGCTCGACGCCGCGACCGACGCCCAGCCGTCCGTGGCGAAGAGCCGCGACAGGAACAGCGCGATCTGCCGCTCCGACAGCCGGAAGACCTCGTTCGGGATGTACTTGTGGTGAGAGTCCAGGCCCATGAGGCCCCAGGCCACGAGACGCTCCGTCAACGGATTGGGCCGACCCGCCGGCGTGCTGAAACTGAGCGCGGTCGGATGACGATGGTCCGAGGGAGTGACAGTGCACGTCTCATCTCGGCATGACCGCAGTGCAAGCGAGCGTGCCGTGAGCCCGAACTTCGCCGCCCAGTGTTCGGCATCCTCTTTGATCTTCGGGTCGAAGACAGTGAGCCGGGGCGTGGCGCTGGTGAGGCATCCGTCGCCGATGAGGTACGCGGTAAGCGCCACGAGCGCGTCCGGCAACTTTTCAACCGCTTGAGTCCGGATCTCACGAGGGGCGGCGATGCGGTCGCCTGGCCGTAGCTCCTCCAGCGGCACCCAACCCCGCAGAGTGAAGAACGGGTGGTTCGGCGTTGCGACGATCGTCCGGCCCAGCTGGGTGGTGAGCCGCCGGACTGAACGGACTCCGTTGTCGAGGAAGTCGCTCGGCCGGACCTCCTCGAACTGCCAAGCGGCGTTCAACGCGTGGACACGGAGGTCCTCACCGGCCTGCCCACGCCGGACGAACTCGTCGATGCGGATGCGATCACCGGTGCGGGCGTCCACGACCACCGTGCTGCCGGCCAGGCACTTCCCGATCGCCGGCCGTGCGGCGACGATGATCATTTGCCCGGCATGGAGGCCGTTGGTGAGGGCGTCCAGGTCGGTGAAGCCGGTGGGGACGCCGACCATCTGGCCGCCGCGGCTGCCGATCGCCTCGATCTCGTCCAGGGCGCCGGGCATGATGTCGCTGAGCGGCGAGTAGTCCTCGCCGGAACGCTTGTCGGCGATGGCGTAGACCTCGGCCTGGGCCCGGTCGAGGAGGGCGTCGGCGTCGGCGCCGTCGGTGCTGTAGCCGAGCTGGGCGATGCGGGTGCCGACCTCGACCAGCCGCCGCAGGACGGCCTTCTCCTGGACGATCTTCGCGTAGTAGCCGGCGTTGGCCGCCGTCGGGACCGACGCGACCAGGGTGTGCAGGTAGGGCGCGTCGCCGATGCGGCTGAGCTCACCGCGCTTGAGCAGCTCGTCCTTCACCGTGATGGCGTCGACCGGGTCGCCCCGGCCGTACAGGTCGAGGATCCGCTCGAAGACGGTCTGATGGGCCGGACGGTAGAAGTCGCGGCTCTGGACCATCTCGATGACCTCGGCGATCGCGGTCTGGGACAGCAGCATGCTGCCCAGGACGCACTGCTCGGCGGCGAGGTCGTGCGGCGGGGTTCGCTCGAACTCCCGCTCGTGTGACGGCATCTCGGTGACGCTCATTTCGGCACCCCCAACCGCCTCAAACGCTCACGTCTCCCACGTCTATCCCATGGGACTGACAGTCTGCGGCCGGTCCGGGATCGAAGGCAAAACGATCTGTGGAGGGCGCTGTGGACCACCTGTGCATACACGCCGATCCGGCTGTGCACATCGCCTGTGGACAACCTGTGGATACTCGAATCACCCCGCCGAATAACGGCTGTGACCTGCGAAGATTCCATCCACCCCTTGTGGGCGGAAGAAAGTTCGGGCGATGGTCGTCCACAGGGTCACCCACAGGATCAAGTAAGCGTTAACTCACCTTTGCCGGTTACAGTGGCACATCATGACGTTCCGACACCCGTACGACCGAGAGATCCTCCGCCTCGCGGTCCCGGCGTTCGGCGCGCTCGTGGCCGAGCCGCTGTTCCTCCTCACCGACTCGGCGATCGTCGGTCACCTGGGCACGGTCTCCCTGGGTGCGCTCGGAGTCGCCGGGCAGATCCTCGGCACGCTCGTCAACCTGTGCATCTTCCTCGCCTACGGGACGACCGCCTCCGTCTCCCGCCAGGTGGGCGCCGGCAACCACCGTGCCGCCGTACGCCAGGGCGTCGACGGCATCTGGCTCGCCGCCCTCATCGGGGTCGCGCTGATCGTGGTCGGGCGGCCGCTCGTCCCCATGGTCGTGCGCGCATTCGGCGCGTCGGCGGTCGTCGCGCCGCAGGCGGAGACGTACGTGCACGTGAGTCTCCTCGGCGTCCCGGGCATGCTGATCGTGCTGGCCGGCACCGGCGTGCTGCGCGGGTTGCAGGACACGAGGACGCCGCTGATCGTGTCGGTGGGGATGTTCGCCGTGAACGCGGGGCTGAACGCGCTGTTCGTGCTGGCGCTCGGGTACGGCATCGCGGGTTCGGCGTGGGGCACCGTCCTCGCGCAGACCGGCGGAGCCGTCGCGTACGTGGTCATGGTCCTGCGCGGCGCGCGGAGGCACGGCGCGCTGCTCCGCCCGGACCTGGGCGGATTGCGGGCGTCCGCGACCGCCGGCGTCGGCCTCCTGATCCGCACGCTCAGCCTGCGCGTCGTCCTCGTCGTCGCGACGATGGTCGCCGCCCGCCTCGGGGACGCCCAGATCGCCGCGCACCAGATCGCGGCGAACGTCTGGACGCTCACGGCGTTCGCCCTCGACGCGATCGCGATCGCCGGGCAGGCCATCACCGGCCGTCAGCTCGGCGCGGGCGACGTCGCGGCCGCCCGTGCCGCGACCCGCCGGATGGTCGAATGGGGCGTCGCGTGCGGGGTGGTGTTCGCGCTGATGCTGTTCGCCGTACGGCCCTGGCTGCCGGACGCGTTCACCGCCGACGCCGCCGTACGGTCCCAGCTCCTCGACGCGCTGGTGATCGTCGCACTGTTGCAGCCGATCGCGGGAGTGGTCTTCGTCCTCGACGGGGTGCTGATCGGTGCCGGTGACATGGCGTACCTCGCGGTGGCGGGCGTGATCCAGACGGCGGCGTTCCTGCCCGTGGCGTGGCTCGCGTACGCGCTGGGCGGCGGCCTGGTGTCGCTGTGGCTGGCGATGGGGGTCTGGATGGCCGCTCGGCTGGTCACGCTCGGCCTGCGCGCCCGTACCGACGCCTGGTCGGTCGCGGGCGCCGTACGCGGCTAGTCCTCCGCCTGGTCGGTCGCGGAGGGTCTGCGCGGTCGGTCCTCGCCGTCGGCCGCCGGCGGCGGGTCCTCGTGGCCCGGGCGCGTCTCTCTCGCGGCCGTCACGTGGGCGCGCATGCCGTCCAGCATCCGCTGCAGGCCGTACTCGAACGTCGCGTCGCGGTCCAGGGCGGCGGGTCCCGCGGCCGCGATGACGGGGAAGCGCTCCAGGTCGAACTCGATCCCGGCGTCGCCCTGGCGCTCGAGGTCCTTCTGTTCGTCGAGCACGAACCCGACCACGTAGTGGCCGAGAACGATCACGGCGCGCAGGGCGTCCTCGGGGGTGAAACCGGCCTCGACCAGCACGCTCAGCGCGCGCTCGACGTGCGGCCAGGCCTCGGGCGGCGGCCGGTTCCCCGCCCCGAGACGCGCGCCGTCGCGGTGGGCGAGCAGTGCCCGGCGCTGAGCCCGCATGCCGTCGGCGAGCCAGCGGTCCCACGGTTGTCCGGCCGGCGGAGGCTCGAACGAGACGCCCGCCTCCTCCCGGGCGAAGGCGACCAGGTGGTCGAGGAGGTCCTGCTTGTTCGTGAAATGCCAATAGAGCGCGGGGGCCTGGACGCCGAGTTCCTTGGCCAGCCGCCGCAGCGACAGCCCGTCCAGGCCGACCTCGTCCAACAGCCGCAGGGCGGTACGCAGGACCGTCTCGCGTTCCAGTGCCATCGATCGCCTCCCGTTGACAATTTAACACCGTTCAAGGATCCTTAACGGCGTTAAGGATTTAACGCCGTTAAGGAGTGCGACATGCCGTACGACGTGGTGATCGCCGGTGCCGGGCCCATCGGTCTCTTCCTCGCCTGCGAACTCCGTCTGCAGGGCGTCCGCACCGTCGTCCTCGAACGGCGGGCCGAGATCGACCCGACCCTCAAGGCAGGCGCCGTCGCCGGACGGGGCGCCGACGTCCTCATCCGCCGGGGGATCTCCGAACTGCTCGGCGACCAGCCCACCCTCGCCGACCTCATGGGCGGCGGGAGGCCCGGAGCCGGGAGTCTGCAGGCGACGACGGGGAAGACGGGAACGCCGGTCGTAGGGCACTTCGCCGGGCTGTGGATCCTGCGCGGCGGCTCCCGGCCCGCCGGAATGCCGATCTTCGCCGCCCAGCAGGTGCTGGAGGCCGCCCTCGAGAAGCACGCGCTCGATCTGGGCGCCGGCGTGCGGCGTGGCCACACTCTCACCGGTATCGACCAGGACGACGGCGGCGTCTCGGTCACGGCCGAAGGCCCCGAGGGCGCGTACGCGTTGCGCACCGGATGGCTCGTCGGCTGCGACGGCGGCCGCAGCGCCGTGCGTAAGCTCACCGGCTTCGCCTTCCCCGGCGTCGACGGAGTGACCACCGGCCACCAGGCGATCATCGAGGTCGACGACCCGGACTTCTTCCCCCTCGGCTGGCACCGGACCGAGCACGGACTGCTGGCGCGCGGGCCGATGCCACAGCGGATCCTGGCCGTCGAGTTCGACGGGCCGCCCGCCGACCGCTCCGCACCGGTCACCCGCGACGAGCTCCAGGCGTCGCTGCGCCGGCTGTCGGGCACCGAGGTCACCGTCACCGCCGTCCACAGCGCCACCCGGTTCACCGACAACACGCGCCAGGCCGACGCGTACCGTCGCGGCCGGGTCCTGCTGGCCGGGGACGCCGCCCACGTGCATCCGCCGTTCGGCGGGCAGGGCATCGCCCTGGGCCTCGGTGACGCCGTGAACCTCGGCTGGAAGCTCGCCGCCGAGGTGTCCGGGTGGGCCCCGGACGGCCTGCTCGACACCTACACGACCGAACGGCGTCCGGCGGCGGCGCGCGTTCTGCACAACACGCGGGCGCAGGTGGCGCTGCTGGCCCCTGGCCCACGGGTCGACGCGCTGCGGGAGATCTTCACCGCCCTCGCCGAGACCGAGGAGGCCAACCGGCTGCTCACCGACCTCATGGGCGATCTCGATCTGCGGTACGACGTGGCCGTCGACCATCCGCTCGCCGGCCGCTACTGCCCGGACCTGGACCTGACCGTGTCCGGCACGGTGACGAGCGTGGCCCGCCTGTCGCGGAGCGGGCGCCCGCTGCTGCTCGACCTCGACGGCCGATCCGCCGTACGGGACGCGGCGCGGCCGTGGGCCGATCGCGTCGAGGTCGTGGCGGCGAAGGCGGACGACGCTCCGGCGGCTGCCGTGCTCGTACGGCCCGACGGATATGTGGCCTGGGCCGGTGAGGATGTCGGTGGCCTGCGAGAGGCTTGCGCCCGCTGGTTCGGAGCACCCCGTGAGTAATCAGTAGGGCGGAAATCCACGCTCGTGTCGGTCGGGGACGCTAGACTTCGAACATGTGTTCTACACAAGGGGAGCGCCTGGCTCGCCTCACCCGAGCGATCGACGACCTGGCGGCCGAGGGCCTCGGCGGCCTTCCGCCGGACGCGTGGGCGGAGCGGGTGGCCGGCATCTGGGCCCTCGTCGAGGGCATCGATCCCGAGCTCGCCCGCCGTCGCGCCTGCTACTCGACCCTGGAGTCCTGAACGACGCCCGCGTGCGGACGCCGCCGCCCCGGCGTCCGCACGCGTAGGCCCGGTGACCCGGCCGGCGCCCTCTCTCCAGCCTCAGGCGGCCTGGCGCCTGCTCCCGAAGCCCACAGCGCGGCCGGCGCCGTGCCTCCGAACCGTGGTAGCCGTGCCGACTCGGCGGGCCGGCCGACGTGCCACTCCCAGGGCCCGGCGGGCCGGCGGGCGGCCTACTCTCCGTGGCGGCGCAGGCGGCGGTGGTGGTGGGATGTGAGGCGGCGTCGTTCGTCGGACGGCGGGTCGGCGTCCGGCCCGGGGGGCGGCTCGGTGCGATGCGCGTCGTCAAGGGCCCGCCCCACCTCCGCCCGCAGGCGCGGCAGCCGGCGGTAGAGCACGTCACCCGGGCAGTCCGTGTCGTTGTAGTCGCGGTGACCGACGATCGCCTCGGCCGGGTCGAGCCGGTAGGCCGTGCACAGCCACGCGCAGACGTCGACCAGGGAGGCCCACAACCTGCCGGGCACGTCGTCCTCGAGGTACGTGCCCTCGTTCTCGATGCCGATCGTGTGGTTGTTGTGGTGCAGCGACTGGGCGCCGACGACGAGCCGTCCCTGCTGGATCGCGGGAAGGGAGGCCGCCCGGCCCTCCATGACGTATCCGCCGCGGCTGATCGTCAGCTGCTCTCCGATGTCGTCCCAGCCCTGGTTCTTCATGTGGTAGCGCTGGATCTGCCGCGACAGCGTGAACGCATGCGCACGGGACATATCGGGCACGTTGGGCGAGGCGGTGTGGTGAACGATGATGTGGTCCGGCGGGTGGTCGAGCACCCGCGGTGGCCGTCTCGGCGGCACCGCGCCCCATTCCCGGCGCGTGTACACCCTCGGCATCACATCGGCGTCCGCCCACTTCATCGCACCGGCCATCATGACATCGGCGGCCACGACGCCCAGCATCCCCCGCAGCACATCCCGGCGCAGCGTCCCCTTACGCACGATCGCGGCCACCCCCCGTGGACGACTGATCGCTTAGCGTAGTGATCGCGACGCGGAATGCGAGGAGGTCGGATTGGGTGTTTCACGTGGAACGCCCCTCTGAGGTACGCGAAAGGGCCGGGTCCCAGGGGGACCCGGCCCTTCACGTGCGCTGAGCTCAGATCAGCCGGCGAGGACCTCGAGCGAGATCTTCGCGCTCACCTCGGGGTGGAGGCGGACGGCGACCTCGTGGGAACCGACCGTCTTGATCGGGTTCTTCACCTCGATGCGGCGCTTGTCCAGCTCCGGACCGCCGGACGCCTTCACGGCGCCCGCGATGTCGGCCGGGGTGACCGCACCGAACAGCCGGCCGCTCTCACCGGCGCGCGTCCGCAGCCGGACCTTGAGCTTCTGCAGGTCGGTGCGCACGGCCTCGGCCTGCTCGACACTGGCGATCTCGCGGGCCGCGCGGGCCTTGCGGATCGAGTCGATCTGCTTCTCCGCGCCGCGCGTCCACTGGATCGCGAAGCCGCGCGGGACCAGGTAGTTACGGCCGTAGCCGTCCTTGACCTCGACGACCTCACCGGGCGCGCCGAGACCGGAGACCTGCTGAGTCAGGATGAGCTTCATGAAGAGTGACTCCTTTCTCAGCGAGCCGTGCTGGTGTACGGCAGCAGCGCCATCTCGCGGGCGTTCTTGATCGCGGTGGCGACGTCACGCTGGTGCTGGGTGCAGTTGCCCGTCACCCGGCGCGCGCGGATCTTGCCGCGGTCGGAGATGAACTTGCGCAGCAGCGCCGTGTCCTTGTAGTCGACGTAGGAGAGCTTCTCCTGGCAGAACAGGCAAACCTTCTTCTTCGGCTTGCGTGGTGCCGGTTTCGCCATCGTGGTGCTCCTTAAGAAGAGAGCCCCGCTCGCGCGGGAATGGTCGGTCGGATGATGAGTGGTGCCCGGAGGGGCTTAGAACGGCGGGTCGTCGGAGAAACCGCCGCCCCCGGTCGCCCAGGGGTCGTCGGCCGGCGCGTTGCCGCCTCCGCCGAAGCCGCCGCCGCCCGGTCCGCCCTGACCGCCACCGAAGCCGCCGCCCTGACCGCCGCCGCCGTAGCCGCCCTGGCCGCCGCCGCCATAGCCGCCGCCTCCGCCTCCACCGAAGCCGCCTCCGCCGCCGCCGGAACGCTGCGACTTGTTGACCTTGGCGGTGGCGTTCCGCAGGGACGGGCCGACCTCGTCGGCCTCGAGCTCGAAGACGGTGCGCTTCTCACCCTCGCGGGTCTCGTACGACCGCTGCTTGAGGCGGCCCTGGACGATGACCCGCATGCCGCGCTGGAGGCTCTCGGCGACGTTCTCCGCCGCCTGCCGCCAGACGTTGCAGGTGAGGAAGAGGCTCTCGCCGTCCTTCCACTCGCCGGACTGCTGGTCGCGGAAGCGAGGGGTGGAGGCCACGCGGAAGGTCGCGACCGGCTGCCCGTTCGGGGTGAAGCGGAGCTCGGGATCGGCGACCAGGTTGCCGACGATCGTGATCTGGGTGTCGCCTGCTGCCATGCGGCTCTCCGGTTACAGATCGGTACGTGTCGTGGGCTGACCGGGGAACGGTCAGTGGGCCTCGGGGCGGATGACCTTGGTGCGCAGGATGGACTCCTGCAGGTTCAGCTGCCGGTCGAGCTCTTTGACCGTGGCGGGCTCGGCCGTCAGGTCGATGACCGCGTAGATGCCTTCGGACTTCTTGGCGATGTCGTACGACAGGCGCCGGCGGCCCCAGACGTCGACCTTCTCCACGCTGCCACCGCCGTCCTTCACCACGGTGAGGAACTGGTCGAGCGACGGCTGGACCGTGCGCTCCTCGGTGTTCGGGTCGAGGATGACCATGACTTCGTAACGACGCATGCTGGTCCCAACCTCCTTTGGACTGGTGCGGTCACGGTCTCTCCGTGACAGGAGGGCTCTTGCGTCGTCCCGCATCTCGGATGCGCGGGACCGACAAAGGCTATCAACAACCGGCAGCTCAATCGGCCGGAAGCGGGGACTCAGCGGCCCCGGCGGCGGTCGAGCTCGGACATGATGTCGGCCATCCGCGACCGCATGCGGGCCGTCTGGGTCGTCAGCATGGACAACTCCTCGATCAGCTCGGCGTCGTCGATGCCGGCCAGGTCACGAGTGATCATCGTCATGGCATCCTCCGTTCGAAACCACGTTCGACACTACCGCCTGGGACCGACAGTACGCTCGCCACCCCGGAGACCCCGATGACGCACTTGACCAGCACCTCGGCGGGGAACGACTCTGAGAGAGAATCGTCCCTCGGAGGAGGTGACCGACCGTTATGTCACCACTCGCCATCCCGCGTCGGCTCATGGCACGGCAGACGCACCCCTTGGAGAACTCCCTCGCCCTCGTCACCGTGGTCGCCGGCCTCGCGACCTTCGTCCTCGGGGCCGTCCACGCGACGCACCTCGTCGCCGTGTGCCTGGGAATCGTGACGTTCCTCTTCGGCCTGTACTCCCAGCTCGTCTCGGCGACCACCGCCGAGCGCTGGCTCAACATCCTGGGCATCGGCATGGCCTTCGTCGGGCTCGGCCTGGGTCTGTCCCATGGCGGCTTCACGGTCTGACCCGCCGAGCGGTACGACGCCGGCCACCGACGGCGCGCGGCGGCCGGACCGGTCCGACCCGGTCACCGCCACGCCGGCCCCCGGCGGGGTCCGGCGCGGACACGGCTCTCTCGTCCGACCACGCGCGTAGGCTCGTCGCCATGCTGCGAATCGGAGCCCACGTCGACCGCACGGACCCGCTCGCCGCCGCGGCGGCGAAGAAGGCCGAGGCGGTCCAGTTCTTCCTCGGGGACCCGCAGGGCTGGAAGGCGCCCGTCCTGCCCGAGGACTACGAGGCGATCCGCGACTCCGACGTCGACGTGTACATCCACGCGCCGTACGTCGTGAACGTCGCGACGTCCAACAACCGCATCCGGATCCCGAGCCGCAAGATCCTCACCCAGCAGCTCGAGGGCGCCGCGAAGATCGGCGCGAAGGGTCTGATCGTGCACGGCGGGCACGTGCTGAAGAACGACGATCCGCAGACCGGCTTCGACAACTGGCGCAAGGTGTTCGAGCGGATGGAGGAGTGCCCGGTCCCCGTGTTCATCGAGAACACCGCGGGCGGCGACAACGCCATGGCCCGCAGGCTGGAGCGGATCGCCCGGCTCTGGGAGGCCCTCGACGGCTTCGACGTCGGATTCTGCCTGGACACCTGCCACGCGCACGCGGCGGGCGAGGACCTCGTCGACGTGGTCGAGCGCGTCAAGGCCATCACCGGCCGGATCGACCTCGTGCACTGCAACGACAGCCGCGACGCCTTCGGTTCCGGCGCGGACCGGCACGCCAACCTCGGCGACGGCCATATCGACCCGGAGCAGATCCTGGCGGTCGTACGGGCGGCCGGGGCGCCGGTGATCGTGGAGACGCCCGGCGACGGGCAGGCCGCCGACATCGCCTGGCTCCGCGAGCACCTCTGATCCAAAAGTTATCCACAGGCTGTGGACGATTTCGTGCCGTGGTGAACCCGGAATTCCAGCGGGCGGCGGGCTCCCGGATGTCCACAGCCTGTGGAAAGCGGCGGACGCGACTCAGACGTCCGGGAGCCCCACGGGCCCGTGCTCCCGGTCCTCCTCCGTCATGAGGATGAGGACGGACAGCGGCGTCGTGGTGTCCCGCCAGTGCTCGACCGCGGCGCTGAACACCTCCAGCAGCGTGTGGTGGGTCGCGGGGTCGGCGCCGGCCAGGTCCCGCCAGTGCTCGTACAGGACCAGGTAGCCGCAGTTCGCCGGCGCCCAGGACAGATCACGCAGGCTGTCCTGGAGTGCGTCCCAGTTGTGCCCGAAGTACGACGGCAGGACGAACTCCTCGGCGCACCGCGCGAGGAGCCCCCGCTTGTCGCGCACGTCGTGGACGTCGAGCCAGAACACCCGCCGGCCGGCGCGCTCGGCCTCGGCGGCGCCGCGCGCCGCCTCCTTACGGTCGACGGGCCAGGTGTACACGCCCGGCGGCCGGCGCCCGGTCAGGATCTCCGCGATCATTCGTCACCCTCGTCCCGCAGGTCCGTCTGTCGCTCGCTGTTCTACCTTCGAGGATCCCGCGTACACCCGTCCGGCCTCAGCCCGCCCATCCTCCGGAGTTGTAGGTCACCACTTCGGCGACCATCAGGGGGATGAAGAGGGCGATCAGGAAGAGGTACGCGGGCCGCCGGCTCCGGCCGATCAGCAGCCACAGCGGCCACCACAGCAGCGTCGCCCGGCCGATCGACAGGTAGTACGCCGAGGTCAGCAGCGAGAGCAACGGCAGCCCGACGTACACGCTCTCCGCCCACTGCCGTCGCCACAGCAGCCAGCAGGTCAGCGCCACGCCGACGGCGGCCGCGATCAGCTCGACGCGAAAGGCCGTCGTGAACTGGTCGTGCGTGCCGAAGGCCGCGTGCCACGTCGTCTCGAAGGACTTCCACGGCCAGACGGTCGAGCGGCCCCAGCCCGCCTCCTGTGCGTGCTGCCACGCCGACCAGTCGCCCGTGCGCCGCCACAGGTACAGGATGTAGCCCAGCACCGGCAGGAACGGCACGGCCAGCCACGGCGCCGACCGCCACCGCCGGTCCGCCGTCACGAACTCCACGATCAGCGCGACGGCGAGGAACAGCCCGGTGACCCGCACACAGGACGCGCCCGCGGCGCACAGGGCGGCGGCCTCCCACCGCCGCTGCCGGGCCAGCAGCCAGGCCGGCAGCGCGAACGCCAGGAACAGGCTCTCGGAGTAGCCGGCGAACAGGAACACGGCGTACGGGCTGACGAGCAGCGCGAGCACCGCGCGCGGTCCGGCGGCGCCGGTGATCCCGTGCGCGCCTAGCCTGGGGTGGCCGGCGTGCGCGCCGGGCACCGTGCCCGCGGGCTCATCGCCGAGCCTGGCCAGCGCGACCATCGCCACCGCGCCGGCCACGAGGCTGACCAGCAGCGCCGACAACTGCCAGTTCGGGATCAGCGGATGGAGGATCCGGAGCGCGACGGGCAGGCCGGGGAAGAACGCCGGCAGGCCGGGGTCCGGCGGGTGGGAGGGGTCGCCGCGGTAGCCGTACCGGGCGATCTCGACGAAGTGGTCGACGTCCCACTGGGTCCAGCGGTTCAGGAAGGAGTCGTGCAGGTCACCGTACGACCACAGCGCCGAGGCGAGGAGTGAGATCCCCAGCACGGCCGCCCGCGTGCCGAACCAGGCGCCCAGCGCGAGCCGGTCGCCGGGGCGGAGCCGCTCCGCGCCGACGCCGTCCGAGCGATCTTCCGTGGCCATGGCTCACGCGGGCCGCGGCGCGCGGCGGCGCGCCAGGACGAAACGGTCTTCTGCGTCGTCGAGGACGCCGCCGGCCGGGTCGTCGGCGCCGTCGGCCCGTACGGCGTCGAGCCGGGGCACCAGGATGTCGACCACGACGAGCATGGCCAGCAGCAGCACCGTCAGGAAGCGGGCCAGCAGGGCGATGAAGTACACGCCGTCGCTGATGCCCGCCGCGGGGGCGTGCCCGGCGAAGATCGCGGACAGGGTGGCGGACAGCCCCACGCCGGGGTGCTGCTTGGCACCGGACATGAGGTACCACCAGATGCCGAAGAAGTAGACGATCTCTCCCGCCTGCCACAGCAGGAAGGCCGGCAGCTTCGGCCGGGCGAGCGCCGCCAGGGGCAGCAGCCACAGGACGTACTGCGGCGACCAGACCTTGTTGGTCAGCAGGAAGGCCGCGAGCGTCAGGAACAGCACCTGCGGCAGCCGTGGCCGTCGCGGGGCGAGCAGCACGAGCAGCGCGATGCCCAGCGCGAGGATCACGAACCCGGTCTCGCCCATGAGGTTCAGGGTGGGCACCTTGTCGACGGACGACAGGCCCTTGCGCTCGGCCAGGAAGAAGATCGAGCCCCAGTCGACCGGGCGTTCCTGGTTGAACGTGTAGAACCGGCTCCAGCTGTCCCACGCCGCCAGCGCGATCGGCACGTTGACGACCAGCCAGGCGACGACGGTGCCGGCCAGCAGCCGGCCGAACTCCCGCCACCGGCCCGTGCGCAGGCACAGCAGGAACAGCGGGCCGAGGAAGACGAGGGGGTAGAACTTCGCCGCGACCGCGAGGCCGAGCAGGGCGCCCGCGACGCCGGGGCGGCGGCGGGCCCAGGCCGCGAGCGCCAGCGCGGACAGGGCGACGGCGAGCAGGTCCCAGTTGATGTACGCGGTGAGGAGCAGCGCGGGCGACGCCGCGACCATCATCCCGACCCGGCGGCTCTGTCCCCCGGCGACGAGCGCCGTCGCCAGCACGGTGACCGCCGCGCACAGCACGAGGACCACGGCGGTCAGGTTGAAGAACCACATGCCGCGCGAGACGGCGTCGTCACCGCCGAACCAGCGCGCCGCCGTCGCGGCGACCTGCATGAACCCACCGGTGAGCACGGGGTACTCGACCGGTTCGGGGATCTTGTCGAGGTACGGGACCTTGCCGTCGGCCAGGCCCCGCCCGAAGTACAGCGGATAGATGTCGGTGTAACAGGCGTTGCGCACCGTGGGGATGAAGTCGAACCCCACCTGCTTGCACGGCACCTTCTGCAGGTAGCCCAGGACCGAGACGGCCGCGGTCGTGGACACGAGCAGCGGCAGCAGCTGCCGGAGGCCCATGAGGGCACCGGCGGGGCCGGGGGAGTCCGCGACTCCCCCGGCCCCATCGATCATCTGTGACTCCGGCATGTCGGCAGGCTATTCCTTCAGCGGCCGTGCGGCCTGGTCCTGCACGGTCGTGCCGCCGTTGCCGTGCTTACCGGGAGGACCGCCCGGGTCCGTCGACTGCGAACTGCAGTTGAAGCTGATCGGCGGCCTGCACGAGGTGGTCGGGTTCGAGCTGGGCGAATGGTTGCGACACTGCGGGAGTCTCGGGTGTTGCTGGCACTGCCCCGTGTCGCCCGGGTTCGGCGTCTTGCCCGGCTTGCAGTGGTCGATCGCCGGGACCTCGCCCTCCTGGCACGTCGGCGTCGGCGATGCCGACGGCGTCGTCATGGTCGGGCTCGGCGTCGCGAACTTCTGAGTGTTGCCCCCGTAGACCGGCCCTTCGAAGTGCGTGACCGGCTTGTTCGCGAGGGCCGCGCTCATGAAGTCGTGCCAGATCTCGGCCGGGAAGTCACCACCGTTGACGTGCCCCAGGCCGCCGATGTTCTGCAGCGGGAGGAACTTGTGCTGCTTGTCGCGGTACCGCCACATGGCGACCGACGTGACGTACTGCTTCGGGGTGAACCCGACGAACCAGGCCGCCATGTTCTTGCTGGTCGTACCGGTCTTACCGGCGACCTCCCGGCCCGGCAGCGCCGCGCGGTAGCCCGTGCCCGGGGACCTCACGACCGCCTGCATGGCGTACTGCGTGTCCCGGGCGACGTCCTTGGAGAACGCCTCGTGCTTGGTGACGTAATGCTCCCATTTCTCCGGCTTGTAGGGAGCGTTCTTTGAATCGAGCACCTTCTTGATGATGTGCGGCCGGATGTACTCGCCGTCGTTGGCGATCGTCGCGTAGCCGCCGGCCTGGGCCAGCGGGCTCATGTCGGCCTGGCCGAGGAAGAAACCACCCTGGTTCAGTTGGTGCTTCATGCTGTCGCCGGGCAGCCCGGCCTTCTCCGCGAGGTCGAACACCTTCTGCGAACCCGCCTTGAAACCGAGGGGCACGTACACCGTGTTGTACGACATCTGCGTCGCCTTGATGAGGTCGACGACCTCGTTGGTGTTGCCCTCGTCGTTCACGACGGTCATCGCGCCCGGTGTGCCCTTGGGGACGCTCTCACCGTCGGTCGTGAAGTACTGCGGCGCCCGGGCGTCGAACATACTTTTCAGCCCGATGCCGTTGTCGAGGGCGGTCGCGAGAACGTACGGCTTGAAGGAGGAGCCCACCTGGACGGTCGAGTAGAAGGCGTCATCCTGCTGCCGTTTCAGGTAGTCCTTGCCGCCGTACGCCGCCAGGACCTCCCCGTTGTTCGGATCGATGGTCACCAGGCCGACTCGCGTGTCGCTGGGCAGGCCCTTGAGCTTGGGCTCGACCGCCGCCACGGCCTTGTCCTGGAGATCCTTGCGCCAGGTGGTGTAGATCTTCAGGCCCTTGGTGTTGAGCTCCGTGTCGGTGAAGCCCATGGAGTTCCGCAGGACGTTGGTGATCCGCTGCAGGAGGTAGCCGTTCTGACCGCGGTAGGAACTGCTCTTGGACCTCTTCACCTTGGGCAGGTGGTTCTGGTATTTGGCCAGGTCGGCGTCGGACAGGTTGCCCATCGTGTGCATGCCCTGGAGCACCCAGTTGTAGCGCTCCATGGTGTCGATCCGCTCCTGCCCCTTGCTCGCGGGCGTGTAGTACCCGGGCTGCTTGATGTTGGAGGCGAGGATCGCGGCCTCGGGGACGGTGAGCTCTGCCGCGCTGTGGCCGAACCAGATGCGCGCCGCCGTCTCGACGCTGTACGCGCCGGTCATGTCCTTCGTCGGCGCGCCGAAGTAGATGGTGTTCAGGTAGTTCAGCAGGATCTCGTCCTTGCTGGTCTGCTTGTTGACCTTGACCGCAATGAAGATCTCTTTGAACTTCCTGGTGAACGTGCGGTTCTGCGACAGGTAGGCGTTCTTGACGTACTGCTGGGTGATCGTCGAGCCGCCCTGCGTGTCGCCGCCCTTGAGGTCGTTGTAGAACGCGCGGGCGATGCCCGTCGGAGAGATCGCCGCCTCGTGATAGAACTTGCGATCCTCGGCGGCCAGCACGGCCGCCTGCATGGGCTTGCTCACCTTCGACAGGCTGGGCAGGATCTGACGCGATGCGCCGATCCGCCCGAGGACCTCGGGGTTCTTCGCGCTCCCGCCCCAGTAGATCGTGGTGCCCTGCTCCTGGACGTCCGAGTTGATTTTCGGCACCTTGACCATCGCGTACGCGACGCCGACCCCGCAGATGGCCACGAGCGTGCCGATGCCGAAGACGCCGACCCACAGCTTCCACGACAGGAGGCGCCGCCAGCCCTTGCGCTTGGCCTTCTTGCCGGATGCGCGCCGCGTGCCGTCACCGTCCCCGGGCCGCCGGCGACCCGGTCCGCCGCCGCCACCCGAGCCTCCGGGGCCACCAGGACCTCCGGGCCCGCCCGGACGACCGGGACCACCGGGGCCACCAGGATGGGGCCGGGTGGGGAGCGCAGGGAGGTGAGACCCGTCGACCTGCGGCTGCGGCCGGGTCGGGGCAGGTCCAGCAGACCCCGATCGACCGTACTCTGGCCCGTAATCGCTGCTGTAACTCACGCGACCTCGTTCACTCGGGTACGGCTTTTCAATCCGTCCGACAGTACTGTGTAGGCAAGTGAGCGGGGACCGCCTGCCGGGTACACCGTGCTCGCGCGCGGCTACTCTCGGACGCTACGGCCCTGGTCAGGAGCTGTTTCTCCGTAGCCAAGGACGTAGGACAGCGTCAGGTAGTTCCAGGAACAACCTTGACACACTTCCACCACATAGACCCGGAATTCACCGAATTCCCGGGCCATCTCCTGGAGTTCGTCCGTCGCCTTGACCCGTCCGGCGTAGCGGCCCAGCTCGTCGCCGTACACGTACGTGACATGGGTAAGCCGCTCCTTCCGGCAGACGGGGCAGGGCTGGTCGGTGGGCTCGCCATGATACTTCGCGGCTCGCAGCAGGTACGGGTGTGCGTCGCAGGCGTCCGCGACGGTCAGGCCGCCGGATGACAGCTCGGCCAACGTGGCCCGCCGGGCGAGCCCGTAGTCGACGACCAGTCGCTGGGACCACATGTCTGCAGACTACGACGACCCGCAATCCTCAATTCGTGACATTCCAGGCACCCTGCGTGCGTCCTTCCTGAACACGGCCTGAACCCGGCCGTCATTTCACGGTCCTTTCACGCCCCGGCTTGCCATGCGGGGAGGGAGGACCGTATCTTCCTGATGTATCGAGTCGATACATTCGAGCGATACATCGAGTCGAGCGGTCGAGGGGAGGGACCATGAGGAGCAAGGCCGGCGTGCTGGAGCTCGCCGTACTCGGGCTGCTCCACGAGTCCCCCATGCACGGGTACGAGTTGCGCAAGCGGCTGAACACCCTGCTCGGCATGTTCCGCGCGTTCTCATACGGATCGCTCTACCCCTGCCTCAAGGACCTCCTCGAGCACGGGTTGATCACGGAGGACGACCAGGAGCCCGTCCCGGCACGCCCGGCGGGCACCCGGCGCTCGAAGATCGTCTACAAGCTCACGGCCGAGGGGAAGGAGCGCCTCCAGGAACTCCTCTCCGAGGCCGGACCCGCGTCCTGGGAGGACGAAGGGTTCGGAGTACATTTCGCCTTCTTCGCCCACACCCGCGCCGACGTACGGCTGCGGATCCTCGAAGGCCGGCGCAGCCGGCTCGAGGAGCGGCTGGAGGGCGTGCGCGCCGCACTGGCCCGCACGCGCGAGCGTGTCGACAACTACACGCTCGAGCTCCAGCAGCACGGGTTGGAGTCGGTCGAGCGCGAGGTCCGGTGGCTCAACGAGCTCATCGGACGCGAACGCGCGCAGCAAGCAGATGAGAACAACGGCTGAGGGCGCAAGGCGTCCCCCCGCACAACACAGCAAAGGAGCATCCGGATGGGTTCAGTGCGCGTAGCCATCGTCGGAGTCGGCAACTGCGCGAGCTCGCTCGTCCAGGGAGTCGAGTACTACAAGGACGCCTCGCCCGAAACTCGTGTCCCTGGTCTGATGCACGTTCAGTTCGGTGAGTACCACGTCGGTGACCTCGAGTTCGTGGCCGCCTTCGACGTCGACGCCAAGAAGGTCGGCCGCGACCTGTCCGAGGCGATCGTCGCCAGCGAGAACAACACCATCAAGATCTGCGACGTGCCGCCGTCCGGCGTCACCGTGCAGCGCGGCCACACCTTCGACGGTCTCGGCGAGTACTACCGCGAGATCATCGAGGAGTCGGACGAGCAGCCGGTCGACGTCGTCCAGGTGCTCAAGGACACCCAGGCCGACGTTCTCGTCTCCTACCTGCCGGTGGGCTCGGAGGAGGCGGACCGCTTCTACGCCCAGTGCGCCATCGACGCCGGCGTGGCCTTCGTGAACGCCCTGCCGGTCTTCATCGCCAGCGACCCGGAGTGGGCGCAGAAGTTCACCGACGCCGGTGTCCCCATCGTCGGTGACGACATCAAGTCCCAGGTCGGCGCCACCATCACCCACCGCGTGATGGCCAAGCTGTTCGAGGACCGCGGGGTCGAGCTGCTGCGCACGTACCAGCTCAACTTCGGCGGCAACATGGACTTCATGAACATGCTGGAGCGCAAGCGCCTCCAGTCGAAGAAGATCTCCAAGACGCAGTCGGTCACCTCGCAGATCCCGCACGAGATGGCGAAGGCCGACGTCCACATCGGCCCGTCCGACCACGTGCCGTGGCTCGACGACCGCAAGTGGGCCTACGTCCGCCTGGAGGGCCGTTCCTTCGGTGACACCCCGCTGAACCTCGAGTACAAGCTCGAGGTCTGGGACTCCCCGAACTCCGCCGGCGTCATCATCGACGCGGTCCGCGCCGCCAAGATCGCCAAGGACCGCGGCATCGGCGGCCCGATCCTGTCGGCGAGCTCCTACTTCATGAAGTCCCCGCCGGTGCAGTACAGCGACGACCAGGCCCGCGAGGCCGTGGAGTCCTTCATCCGCGGTGACGTCGAGCGCTGAGAACCGCTACGCGGCTCATCTGATGAGGTGAGCCGGTCGGTGTTCAGGTGAGGGGTCCGTGCGCTGCGGCGCGCGGACCCCTCACCTTTTGGCCTGCTCAGAGCGAGGCCCCGGATTTCGTCGTGGTTACGGTAAGCACATACTGTTACGTCGGCTCGGTCATGTGCCGCGGGGACTCCCCGGTGCGAGGCTGGGCTGCAGGCGGACGAAAGGCCCCCGCCCAGGGCCGGTCGGGTCGCCTCCGGCGAGGGAAAAGGAAGAGATCACGAGTGGCGGGAAGGTGACGCCGGCTGGGCTTCACGGGATACGTGCCGCGATGCCCGTATCACACCAAGTGATGGTCTCATCACGAGGTTGTCTCACCTACTGCACAGTTAAGTAACTCGTCCGAATCTTTACCGATCTGAGCTGGACAGCGACCAGGACACGAAGGTGTTCTCCCACGGGGACGTGTCGAGAACCCGACACGCCTGCGAACAAACGCATCACAACTAGCGCAACACGGCCGTGAGGCCGGATGGAGGGCGTTCATGTCAGTCGAGAAGACGGGGTTGAAGGCAGCGGCCGCCATCGGCACGCTCGCCGTCGCCCTCGCCGCCTGCGGCGGTGGAGGCAAGGGCGGTAGCTCCGATGAGGGAACGCCCCAAAAGGGCGGGACCCTGAAGATCGCGGGTTCGTCGGTGCCGGACCACATCGACCCCGCGAGCGCCTACAGCACGGTCAACCAGGGCTTCTCCCGGAACTGGGCGCTCACGCTCTTCACGAACAAGGCCTCGAACAACTTCAACGAGACCATCCCGAACTACCCGGACGCCGCGGCCGAGCTCCCGACCAAGGAGAACGGCGGCATCAGCGCGGACGGCAAGACCTACACGATCAAGCTGCGTGACGGTCTGAAGTGGAACACGAACCCGGCCCGCCCGGTCACGGCGGCCGACTTCGTGCGCGGTCTGAAGCGGACGTGCAACCCGGCGAGCCCCGCCGGCGCGCCGTACTACACGGACCTCATCGTCGGCATGGCCGACTTCTGCAAGGGCTACGGCAAGGTCGACGCCAAGTCCGCCAGCGCGATGGGGAACTACCAGGAGAGCCACGACATCCCCGGCTACATGGCCAAGGACGACAAGACCCTGGTCGTCAAGCTGAAGCAGCCGGCCGGTGACTTCCTGAACATCATCGGCATGTCCTTCGCGTCCGCGGCGCCGAAGGAGTACGACAACTACATCCCGGACAGCCCGGAGTTCCGTTCGCACACGGTCTCCGACGGTCCGTACCAGATGACGTCGTACAGCGACAAGAAGTTCATCCTGGACCGCAACCCGAACTGGGACGCCGCCTCGGACAAGCTTCGCAAGGCGTACGTCGACCGCATCGAGGTCGACCTCGGCCAGGACTCCCCGGACCAGGTCGAGCAGCAGCTGGAGCAGGGCACGGCGGACCTCGCGTGGGACCAGCCGGTGCCGACCTCCGCGATCCCGCGCCTCGCGCAGTCCAAGGACAAGCGGTTCCGTCTGCAGGACAACCCGGGCGTCAACCCGTACATCGTCTTCAACACCCTGAGCCCCAACAACAAGGGCGCGCTGGGCAAGAAGGCCGTCCGGCAGGCGATCGAGTACGCGATCGACAAGGTCGCGATCGCCAAGAACTACGGCGGCGTCAACGTGGCCCAGCCGGTGCGTTCCGCGGTCGCCCCGGGCAACGTCGGCTACGACCCGAACTACAACCCGTACCCGACCAACAACGACTCGGGTGACCCGGCCAAGTGCAAGCAGATGCTCTCGGCCGCCGGCTACCCGAACGGGCTCACGCTGAAGTTCCCGTACCGGACCAACAGCAACCACCCGCGCAACGCGCAGTCGATCCAGGCGAACCTGCAGGCCTGCGGGATCACCGTCCAGATGTCGCCGGACACCAACGGCAACTTCTACGGCACCACGCTGGTCACGCCGGCGGACGCCAAGGCCGGTAAGTGGGACATCGCCGCTCCGGGCTGGGGCCCGGACTGGTACGGCAACAACGGCCGTTCCGGCCTGCAGCCGCTGTTCGACGGCCGCCAGTACGGCCCGAACTCCCCGGACTACGGCGGTTACAACAACGACCAGGTCAACAAGCTGATCGACCAGGCGAACCAGGCGCAGACCCAGGCCGACGCGCAGACCGCGTGGGCGCAGGTCAACAAGCTGGTCATGGACGATGCCGCCATCGTTCCGCTGATCACGCAGAAGTACTCGACCTACCAGTCGGCGCGGGTCCGCAACACGCTGTTCCTGCCCGCCTTCCAGACCTACGACTACAGCCTGGTCTGGCTGGCCAAGAAGTAACCCAAACCCCAATGAGACGGCCGGGTGCGCCCCGCACGAGGCGTGCCCGGCCGTCATCATGCCGGGACGATGTCCCTATCACACACTCACCCTGGGTAATCTTCGATGGAACTCGCCCTGGCGCGTAACCCCTAACTCAGTTCTCGAAGGGGAGGACATGAGCCTTCTCGAGGTCACAGACCTAAAGGTCTCCTTCAACACCTCGGACGGCGTCGTACAAGCGGTTCGCGGAATGACCTTCAGCATCGACCGCGGCAAGACGCTCGGCATCGTCGGCGAATCCGGCTCCGGCAAGAGCGTCAGCACCCAGACCCTCATGGGCCTCACTCCGGGTGCGAAGGTCAGCGGCCAGGCCCTCTTCGAAGGCCAGGACCTGCTCACGATGAACCCCGACCAGCTCCGCCGGATCCGCGGCCCGCAGATCTCCATGATCTTCCAGGACCCGCTGTCCAGCCTGCACCCGCTGTACAAGGTGGGCTGGCAGATCGTCGAGATGATCCGCGCGCACGAGCCGAACGTCTCCAAGGCCGAGGCGCGCAAGCGCGCGGTCGAACTCCTCGGCATGGTCGGCATCCCGCAGCCGGACCGGCGGGTGGACGACTACCCTCACCAGTTCTCCGGGGGTATGCGCCAGCGCGCGATGATCGCCATGGCGCTCGCGCTGAACCCGAAGCTCATCATCGCCGACGAGCCGACCACCGCCCTCGACGCGACCGTGCAGGCCCAGATCCTGGACCTCATGCTGCGCCTGCAGCGCGAGTTCGACACCGCTCTCATCATGATCACGCACGACCTCGGGGTCATCGCCGACCTGGCCGACGACGTCCTCGTGATGTACGCCGGCAAGCCGGTCGAGCACACCGATCGCCGGTCGCTGTACTACGGGTCGCACCACCCGTACAGCGCCGGTCTGCTCCGCTCGATCCCGAGCGGAGCCGGTGGCCGCGGCGGGCGGCTGATCCCCATCGCCGGGCAGCCGCCGAGCCTCATCAGCCCGCCATCCGGGTGTTCGTTCCATCCTCGTTGCCCGTACGTCATGGACACGTGCCGGGTGAACGAGCCACCGTTGCGAGAGGTGGCCGCGGGCCACGGGTCCGCCTGCTGGCTTCCCAAGGAGGCGCGCGGCCTCGGCCCCGAGGCCGAGCAGCTGCGCGAGAACGCCGTGGCAGAGGGCCGTACGGAGGTGGGCGCGTGAGCGACGTCAGCGGAGACGTCCTCGTCAAGGTCGAGGACGCCTACAAGCACTTCCCCATCAAGCAGGGGATCATCTTCAAGCACGAGGTGGCGCGGGTCCACGCCGTCGACGGCGTCAACCTCGAGGTACGCCGCGGCGAGACCCTCGGCATCGTCGGGGAGAGCGGCTGCGGCAAGTCGACGCTGGCCCGCTGCATCACCGGTCTGCACCCGCTGACGAAGGGGCGCATCCTCTTCGAGGGCAAGGAGATCGGCTCGTCGCCGGACAAGGCGTTCCGGCGTGACGTGCAGATGATCTTCCAGGACCCGTACGGCTCGCTGAACCCGCGCCGCCGGGTCGGGGCGATCATCGGCGACCCGTTCGACATCCACGGCATCGCGGACGGCGCCGAGCGCAAGCGGCGCGTCCAGGAGCTGATGGAGCTCGTCGGCCTCAACCCCGAGCACTACAACCGGTTCCCGGCGGAGTTCTCCGGCGGTCAGCGGCAGCGCATCGGCGTCGCACGTGCCCTCGCGCTCAAGCCGAAGCTGATCGTCTGCGACGAGCCCGTCTCGGCGCTGGACGTGTCCATCCAGGCCCAGGTGATCAACCTGCTGAAGGACCTGCAGGACGAGCTCGGGCTCACCTACATCTTCATCGCGCACGACCTGTCGGTGGTGGAGTACGTCTCCGACCGGGTCGCGGTCATGTACCTCGGCAAGATCACTGAGAACGCCGAGTCCGAGGAGCTGTACGCCAAGCCCCGCCACCCGTACACCAACGCCCTGCTGTCGGCGGCCTCCGTCGCCGACCCGGACGAGGCGGCGAAGCGTGAGCGGATCATCCTGACCGGTGACGTCCCGTCGCCGATCAAGCCGCCGTCCGCGTGCCGGTTCCACCCGCGCTGCCCGAAGGCGCAGCCGATCTGCTCCACCGAAGAGCCGGAGCTGATCGTGCGTGAGGGCGACGACGCCGACCATCTGACCGCGTGCCACTTCCCCGTGCAGCTCGGTGAGCACCTCGCCAGGGCGCGGGCCGGCATCGCCCAGGAGTCCACCGAGCCCACTCTGGGGGTGTCCGAATGAGTCTCACGGAGCTCGCCGCCGACGCCATTCCGGCCGACGAGGAGCCCAGCGGCCGGAAAATCCAGGGGCGCAGCCCGTTCCGGCTCGCCATGGCGCGGCTGATGCACGACAAGATGGCGGTCGCGTCCGTCGTCGTGCTCGTCCTGATCATCCTCTTCGCGATCGGCGCGCCGCTGTTCGCCTCGTGGACGGGCCACCCGTACGGAGCGCAGTACCCCGACCTCGCCCGCGACTCCTGGGGCCTGCCCAAGGGGCCGAGCAAGGACTTCTGGCTCGGCGCCGACCCGCTCGGCCGTGACGTGCTCGTCCGGGCGGCGTACGGCGCGCGGATCTCGCTGTTCGTCGGGATCGCGGCGTCCATCCTCGCCACCGTCATCGGGGTGACGGTCGGCGTCCTCGCCGGCTACATCGGCGGGGCCGTGGACGCCATCCTGGCGCGGTTCATGGACGTCGTGCTGTCCTTCCCGTACCTGCTGGTCGCGATCGTCATCGCCACGACGTTCCGGCCGCACTCCACCTGGCTCAGCCTGCTGCTGACCATCACCGTGATCGCGATCTTCTCGTTCGCCGCGATGGCCCGCATCGTCCGCGGCCAGGTCATCTCGCTGAAGGAGAAGGAGTTCATCGAGGCGGCCCGGTCCCTCGGTGCCGGCCGAGTGCGGATCATGTTCGTGGACATCCTGCCGAACCTCGTCGCGCCCGTCACGGTGCTCGCCTCGCTGCTCGTTCCGACCTCCATCGTGTTCGAGGCGACGCTGTCCTTCCTCGGGGTCGGCATCCAGCCGCCGATGCCCAGCTGGGGGAGCATGCTCAACGATGCCGACTACCGGAGCTCGCTGTGGCTCCTGTTCGTGCCCGGCGGCCTGCTGCTCCTGACGACCCTGGCGTTCAACCTGCTCGGCGACGGCATCCGCGACGCGTTCGATCCGCGCAGCGAGCGACTCATCACCCGAAAGTAGGACCTGACGATGTTTCGATTCATCATCCGGCGGCTGCTCTTCGGGATCCTCGTCCTGTGGCTGGTGACGACGTCCGTCTTCTGCCTGCTGCACATCTCCCCGACCCCGGTCGAGAAGATGATCGCAGGGCCGCGGGCGTCCGCCGCCACGGTCGCCCTGATCCGGCACAACCTCGGTCTGGACCGGCCGTTCCTCGTCCAGTACTGGAGCTTCCTGAAGGACACCTTCACCGGTGACCTGGGCTACTCCTACGTCACCCAGGCGAAGGTCTCCTCGATCATCGCGGATCGGCTGCCCGCCACCCTCTGGCTGGTCGGCGGCGCGGCGGTCCTCTGGTTCGTCGGAGGCGTCACGACCGGCGTGCTCAGCGCCACCAGGGCCCGCAGCCTGCTCGACCGCTCCTCGACGGGGTTCGTCCTGCTGGGCCTGTCCATCCCGCCGTTCCTGATGGCGCTGCTCCTGCCGTTCCTGTTCATCCACGAGATCGGCATCACCTGGTTCCAGACGGGACAGTACGTCTCGCCGTTCGACGACCCGAACCTGTTCCTGCAGCGGATGATCCTGCCGTGGCTCGGGCTCGCGTTCATGCTGGTGGCGACGTACACGCGGCTCACCCGCGGTTCGATGATGGACGTCCTCGGTGAGGACTACATCCGGACCGCGCGGGCCAAGGGCCTGTCCGAGCGGCGGGTCATCTACCGCCACGGCCTGCGGGCGGCGCTGACGCCGATCGTCACCCAGTTCGGCGTCGACATCGGCGCGCTGATCGGCTCCACGATCGTGACCGAGAAGGTGTTCGGTCTGCAGGGCATCGGTCAGCTCGTCTACAACTCGATCGTCAAGGGCGACACCCCGGTCATCCTGGGCGTGACGCTGCTGACGGCGCTGTTCGTGGTCGTCGCGAACCTGATCGTCGACATCGGCTACTCCTTCCTCGACCCGCGCGTCCGGGTCGACTGACGGAGCTCCGGCGGTCCGAACGGCCGGTCGTCCCCCCGGGGGCGGCCGGCCGTTTTCGCTGTCCTACGCTTGGGCGGTGTCCTACGCCGCCGACCTCCGCCTGGTCATCCGGGGTCAGGACTTCCGCCGCCTGTTCGCGACGCGGGTCGTCTCGGCCCTGTCCGACGGCGTGTTCCAGGTCGGCCTCGCGGGCTACGTCCTGTTCTCTCCCGAGCAGCAGGCCACCGCCACGGAGGCCGCGGCCACGGCCGCGGTGCTGCTCCTCCCGTACTCCGTGCTCGGCCCGTTCGCCGGCGTCTTCATCGACCGGTGGCGGCGCCGGCAGATCCTCGTCCACGCCCCGCTGATCCGGGCCGTCGCCGTCGCCGTGACCGCACTGCTGCTGGCCCGCGGGAACGACGGCATCCCGTTCTTCCTCGCCGCGCTCGCCGTGTTCGCGGTGAACCGCTTCTTCCTGTCCGCGCTGTCGGCGGCGCTGCCCCGCGTGGTCGGGGCGGAGGAGCTCATCACCGCCAACGCCGTGTCGGTCACCTCCGGGACGATGATGACCTTCGCCGGCGCCGGCGTCGGGTACGTCCTGCGGGTCCTGTTCGGCGCGGGCCACTCCGGCACCGCCGCCGTCCTGTCGGCCTCCGCCGTCCTTTACGTCGCCACCGCGCTCATCGCCACCCGCATGGGCCGCGACCTGCTCGGCCCGGACCGCGGCGAGGCGCGGGCCGACACTCGCGAGGCGCTCGGTCAGGTCCTGCACGGCCTGCTCGACGGTGCCCGGCACATCCGGGACCGGCGGCCGGCCGCGGCGGCGCTCGGCGCGATCGGCGCCCACCGGTTCCTGTACGGCATCACCACGATCATGACGGTGCTGCTGTTCCGCAACTACTTCGCCGGCAGCGCGGAGGCCGGTCTCGGCGGCTTCGCGGTCGTCCTCGTCGTGTCCGGGATCGGCTACTTCCTGGCGGCCGTGACCACCCCGCTCGTCACCGAGCGGATCCGCAAGGAGGCGTGGATCACGATCCAGCTGGCGTTCGCCGCCGTCGCCGAGGTCGTCCTCGCCGCGCCGTTCTCGCCGGTGCCGTTCGTCCTGGGCGCCTTCGTGCTCGGCCTGGTCGCCCAGGGCGTGAAGCTCTGCGTGGACACGATCGTCCAGACGACCGTGGCCGACGCCTTCCGCGGCAGGGTGTTCGCCCTCTACGACATGATCTTCAACGGGATGTACGTGGCCGGCTTCGCCGTCGCCGCCGCCCTCCTCCCCGCCGACGGCAAGTCCTACGGTGTCCTGGCCCTCATCGGCATCGGCTACGCCCTGTCGGCCCTCTGCTATCGCCTGTGGGCGGGCACCCCTTCGAGCGTCACGGACCCCGTCGAGGGCTCCAGCGCGTGAGGCGGCGACCGGCGGGCGCCGCCGGCCGTCTCCTACCGCGTGAGGTGGCGGCCGCCCGCGACGGAGAGGATCTCGCCGTTGATATGGCCGTTCGCGGCGGAACCGAGGTAGGCGACCGCTGAGGCGACGTCCTCGGGCGTGCAGATACGGCCGGTGGGCGTCTTGGCGGCCTCGGCGTCGACCACCTCCTGCCCGAAGCCGGGGAAGGTCAAGGCCCGCTCGGTCAGCGTGAACCCGGGTCGTACGACGTTCGTCAGGATGCCGTGCCGGGCCTCGCGGGCGGCGAGCACGGTGGCGGCCGTCTCCAGCGCGCCCTTGGCCGCGGGGTAGGTCACCGCGGCGGGCATGGGCTGGTCGACGACGTCCGAGGAGATCAGGACCAGCCGGCCCCAGCCGGCGCTCCGCATGGCGGGCAGCACGGCGTCGATCAGCGCGACGGTGCCGATGACGTTCGCCGTGAATCCGTCCGTCATCGTCTCCCAGGTGTCCGGGGTCCTCGACGGCCAGGCGACGGCGTTCGCGACCAGGACCGCGATGTCGCCGAGTTCGCGCCGGACCGCGTGCACCGCCGCGTCGATCGAGGCGGGGTCGCGCTGATCGATCCGCACCGTCATGCCCCGGCCGCCCGTCTCGGCGACCGAGTCGACGAGGTCGTGCGCCCGCTTCTCATTCCCGTGCCAGGCCGCGGCGACCAGGGCGCCCTCGGCCGCGTACGCCCGGGCGATCGCGCCGCCGATGTCGCCGGACGCGCCCGTGACCAGGACGACGCGGCCGGTGAGTCCGAGATCCATGAACGCTCCAGTTATATAGTCGGCTATCTATTAGCCGACTATATATTCATAGGATGATGCTCGTGGATTCCGGCGAGGCGATGCGCGTCAACCGCGCGCTGAACAAGCTCGGCAAGCTCTACCGCGCCGCCAAGGCCCGCAAGCTGGCGGCGCTCGGCCTGCATCCCGGCCAGGACGTCCTGCTGTGGATCCTTGCGCAGGAGCGCGACGGCATCACCGTTTCCCAGCTCGCCGCCCGGCTCGGCATCGAGCCGCCCACCGTCACCCGCAGCCTCGCCCGGCTGGAGGGCGGGGGCTGGTTCCGGCGGGAGCCCGTACCCGCCGACCGCCGGCAGGTCCGCATCGTGGTGACGGACGCCGGTCACCGGCTCGTGCCGGCGATCGAGCGGGCCTGGGCCGAGCTCGCCGAGGAGACACTGGGCCCGGCGGACGACGAGGAGCGCGAGATCGTGCTCACCGCGCTCGAACGGGCCAGTGACCGGCTGCGCGGCCTGGTCGAGGACTCCGAGAGGATCCTGGCCGAGGAGTGAAGGCCGGTCAGCGGGGCGTGAAGACCGGTATCCAGGAGCCGGAACGGTCCGAGTGCTGGTAGCCGGTGAGGGGCGTGATCTCCTTGCCGTCGACGCTCACCAGGACCAGCCGGTTGTAGAACTCGCCCTTGCCCGTGCACCCCTTCGGCTGGCAGGCCAGCGCGATCAGGTGGCCGTCGTCGGCCCACGCGCGCAACTGCTCGACGGGCTGGAGGCCGGCCGTACGCCCGGTCGTGACGTCCTTCACGGCGGTGAGGGGACCGGGGCCGGAACCGGGATTGCCCATGGCGATGTACCGGCCGTCCGCCGACAGCCCGGCCTCCTGGTAGCTGTCCGCCTCGTGCGGCAGTGTCGCCTGCGGTCTCCCCTGCAGGTCGTAGAAGGTCCTCGTGGGTACCGTGCCGGTCGGCGACCAGATCAGCGCGCCCGTCCGGCTCCAGCCGAGATCCTGCCGGGTGTTGAAGTTGTCGGTGTCCGGCGGGAGGGCGCGGAAGGGACCCGGACGACCGGTCTTCGCGTCGACGACGTAGAAGCCGATCCGTGTGCTGGACCTCGGGCCGGTGGGCAGGTCGGGGTTCTGGCCGTACGCCGTCACGAGGAGCCGCCGCCCGTCCGCGGACCAGGCCAGGCCGCCGGCCCGGCGGTCGAGCGGGATCCAGCGGGTCACCTTCCGCGTGCGCGTGTCCAGCAGGCCGACCCGCGCGGCCGGCAGCGGCCCTTCGAGCACGGCCGCCTGCCGCAGGCCCGGTGCGACGGCCAGGTACGCCCACGACGTCTCCCGGTACCGGTCGGACGCCGGGTCGTACACGTACCAGGTGCGCTGCGACGAGACCGTCACACCGTTCTTCGCCCGATGCGTCACGTAGTAGGCGGACATCGCGATCCGGCCGGCGGCGACGAGCCGTACGGGCGGGGAGTGCGCCGGGTCGGCGTGCAGGCTGGTGTCCGCCGGCGTCGGGCGCGACGCCGGCGGTGACGTGGGGTTCCGGTCGAGGTCGGCCGTCACCGCGACCGCCGCGACCGCCGCCGCCGCGCCGGTCGCGAGCGCGACCGCGCGGACGCGCCGCCGGACGCGGCGGCGCAGCGCCCGCTCGGCCAGCCCGGCCGGCACCGTGGCCTCGGCCGACCATTCCGTCAAGGACCGTCGGATCAGCGTCTCGAGCTTCACTGGGTGACCTCCGTCATGGTGTCGACCGTGGCCAGTTCGGGGGCGAGCCGGCGCAGGCGGGCCAGGGACCGGTGCGTCGTGCTGCGCACGGTGCCGACGCTGCAGTCGAGGATCCGGGCCACCTCGGACTCGGACAGGTCCTCGAAGAAGCGGAGGATGAGGACCGCGCGCTGCCGGGCGGTGAGCCGCGCCATCGCCCGCCGTACGGTGAGCCTCAGGTCGACGGCGGCGGTGTCGTCGTCCCGGGCGGTCTCCGGAAGGGTCGCCACCTGCGTCTCGCGGCGCGGCCAGCGGAGCCGCCACCAGCTGACCTGCTGGTGGTACATCACGCGCCGCACGTAGGCGTCAGGGTCGTCGATCGTGCGCCAGCGGGCCGCCGTCTTCGCGAGCGCGACCTGGAGCAGGTCCTCGGCCGCCTGCTGATCACCGCCGGTGAGCAGGTAGGCGAGGCGCATCAGCGCCGGTGATCGCGCCACCACGAACTCGTGGAAACGTCGCTCCGCTGCGGCGTCCATCGTCACCTCCGAAGTGCGTCGATCTCCTTAGACGCCTCCGGGACGCGGCGGCTATGCCCGCCGAGCGGAATCGGGCATCGGAAAAGATCGGCGGTCAGAGGGCGTCCGGTTCGTCCTCCTCGTCGAGGGCGTGCCCGTCGTCACCGGAGTGCAGGTCGGGCTCGCGGCCGAGGACCACCATGATCAGGTCGAGGAGACCACGAAAGGTCCCGGGCCTATCGGGCTCCGCCTCGGTGGGGTTCGATGCGTCTGGGCGCGGCCCGTCCTGGGCAGCGGGGGTCACGGCGACCATGTCCACCTCCGAAGTGCGTCGTCCTCGTAAGACGCCTCCGGACGTTCGCGGCTATGCCACCGCGACGCCGTTGATGATCAACGGGTGGCCGCGCGCGCTCCGGCGAGCATCGCGCGGGTGATCCGGTCGACGTCGTCGGGCGCGCAGACGTACGGCGGCATCGTGTAGATCAGATTGCGGAACGGCCGGAGCCACACGCCCTCCGCCATGACGGCGTCCTGCACGGTGCCGATGTCGACGGGGCCGGCCAGCTCGATCACGCCGATCGCGCCGAGCACCCGGACGTCGACGATCCCGGGCAGGTCCCAGGCCGGCTCCAGACCGGCCGTGAGCAGCTTCGCGATCCCGGCCACCTCGGCCCGCCAGTCGCGCTCCCGCAGCAGCTCGATGGAGGCGATGGCGACGGCGCACGCGAGCGGATTGGCCATGTACGTCGGGCCGTGCATCAGCACGCCGGCCTCGCCGTCACTGATGCCGCGGGCCACCCGGTCGGTGCACAGGGTGGCGGCCATGGTCAGGTAGCCGCCGGTGAGGGCCTTGCCCACGCACATGATGTCCGGGCTGATCCCGGCCCGCTCGCAGGCGAACAGCGTGCCGGTGCGGCCGAACCCGGTGGCGATCTCGTCGAGGATCAGCAGCACGTCGTGCCGGTCGGCGAGCTCGCGCAGCAGGCGGACGTACGCCGGGTCGTAGAACCGCATACCGCCCGCCCCCTGGACGACCGGTTCGACGATGATGGCGGCCAGCTCGTGGGCGTGGGCGGCGACGACGCTCTCCAGCTCCGCGGGGTACGTGGCCGTGTACGCGGTCTCGTACGGGGCCGGGGGCATGGGCGCGAAGACGTGCGCGGGCAGCAGGTCCGTGAACAGGTGGTGCATGCCGCCGACCGGGTCGCAGACGGCCATCGCGCCGAAGGTGTCGCCGTGGTACCCGCCGCGCACGGTGCACAGCCGGGTCTTGCCCGTACGGCCCCGCGACCGCTGGTACTGCAGGGCCATCTTGATCGCGACCTCGACGGACACCGAGCCGGAGTCGGCGAAGAACACCTTCGTGAGCGGGTCCGGCGTGCAGTCGACCAGCAGCTCCGCGAGGCGTACGGCGGGAGGGTGGGTGAGGCCGCCGAACATCACGTGGGCCATCGCGCCGAGCTGCCGGGTGAGGGCCGCGTCGAGGACGGGGTGGGCGTACCCGTGGATCGCCGCCCACCACGACGACATCCCGTCGACCAGCTCGCGGCCGTCCGCGAGTGTCAGCCGGACGCCCTTCGCCGAGACGACCGGATGCACCGGCGTGGTCGCCGGCATGGGGGCGTACGGGTGCCAGATGTGCTCCCGGTCGTACGCGAGCAGCTCCTCAGGGCCCATGCGACCCCATGATGGCAGCCGGATCGGTCCGGCGCGGGGAACTCAGCCCTGCTCGCGGGCCCACGCGCGGAGCGCCTCGGCGGCGGCCTCCTTGCCGATCGGGCCCCGGTCGAGCCGCAGGTCGAGCAGGAACTTGTACGCCTTGCCGACGGCCGGGCCGGGTCCGATGCCGAGGATCTCCTGGATCTCGTTGCCGTCCAGCTCGGGCCGGATCTTAGAGAGCTCCTCCTCCTGCTGCAGCCGGGCGATCCGTTCTTCGAGCCGGTCGTACGTGCGGGCCAGCGCGGCGGCCTTGCGCCGGTTGCGGGTCGTGCAGTCGGCGCGGGTGAGCTTGTGCAGCCGCGGCAGCAGGTGCCCGGCGTCGCGTACGTAGCGGCGCACCGCCGAGTCGGTCCACTCGCCGGTGCCGTACCCGTGGAAGCGCAAGTGCAGCTCGACGAGGCGGGAGACGTCGGCGACGACCTCCTTGGGGTAGCGCAGCGCGGTGAGGCGGCTCTTGGCCATCGCCGCGCCCACGACCTCGTGGTGGTGGAAGGTCACGCGGCCGCCGTCGACGAAGGAGCGCGTCTTCGGCTTGCCGATGTCGTGCAGCAGCGCGGCGAGCCGCAGCACGAGGTCCGGGCCGTCCTCCTCCTGGGCGATCGCCTGTTCGAGCACGATCAGGGAGTGGTCGTAGACGTCCTTGTGCCGGTGGTGCTCGTCGATCTCCAGCCGGAGTTTGGGGAGCTCGGGCAGCATCCGCTCGGCCAGCCCGGTGTCGACCAGGAGCGTGAGGCCGGCGCGCGGATGGGCGCCGAGCAGCAGCTTGGACAGCTCGTCGCGGACACGCTCGGCCGAGACGATGTCGATGCGGTCGGCCATCGCCTTCATGGCGGCGACGGTCTCGGGCGCGACGGTGAAGCCGAGCTGGGCGGCGAACCGCGCGGCGCGCATCATCCGCAGCGGGTCGTCGTCGAAGGAGTCCTCGGGGCGCCCGGGGGTCCGGATGACCTTCTCCCGCAGGTCGCGCAGGCCGCCGAAGAGGTCCACGAACTCGTGTCCCGGCAGACGGGCGGCCATGGCGTTCACCGCGAAGTCGCGGCGGGCGAGGTCACCTTCGAGGGAGGTGCCGTACGTCACCTCCGGCTTGCGCGAGTCGTGGTCGTAGGACTCGCTGCGGTAGGTGGTGATCTCGAGCTGGAGGTCGCCCTTGCGGAGCCCGATCGTGCCGTACTCGATGCCGATGGTCCAGACGGCGTCCGCCCAGCCCTCGACGATCCGCAGGACCTTGTCGGGGTGGGCGTCCGTGGCGAAGTCGAGGTCGTTGACCGGGCGCCCGAGCAGGGCGTCGCGCACGGGACCACCGACGAGGGCGAGTTGGTGGCCCGCGTCCGCGAAGCGCCGGCCGAGGGCGTCGGCGAGGGGCGTCACGCGCCGCAGCAGCTCGCTGACTGCCGCGTGCTGGTCGGAGGTCACGTCATGGTCGTTCGGCACGGCAATCGAGCCTAGGTCCTCGCAGGTGCCGGGCAAAACGCGAATCACCGCGCGGGTGATCCGCTAAGAGCCCGAAATGGGGGTAAATCACCTGAACGAGCACGGAGACCACGATGAAGGACGCACTCTCCATCCATCGGCTCCTGCTGGAGCACCAGACGGAACACGAGATCGTACGCCTGCCGAGACACATCAGCTGCGCGGACGATCTCCCCGAGGTGCTCGGACTCCCGGCGTTCCGCTGCCTGTCCACCCGGATCTACCTGCCGTACGAACCCGGCCGGCTGTACACCGAGCACCATCCCCTCGTCGCGGTGATCGTCCCCGCGGGGATCCGGCCCGCGCCGTCCGCCGTCGCCGACCTCGTCGGAGTCCCGGAGATCCGCCCGGCGCCGGTCGACCTGGTGAACGAGATCACCGACTACGCGGCGGACCTGGTGGCGCCGCTCCTGCTGCCCGCCGAGGTCACCATGCTCGTCGACCAGCGGACGACGTACGGCGACGAGGTCGTCTACACCCCCACGGGAGAGGCGTGGACGGCCCTCGGGATCCACACGCTCGACCTGTTCGCGCTCTGCGACGCCAAACCGACGCCGATCCCCTGCACAGGCGTCCAGGACGCCCCCCGTCCCACCGATCATTGACCGAGGACGCACGTACGGCTACTACGATTGCGGCCGTGTCCCGCCCGCGCAGACCCAGACGCCGGCCCGCCGCCCCATCGGGCCGTCACCGCGAGGAGACGTCGGCGGGCGGGCTGGTCGTCGACACGGCAGGCACCCCGCGCGCCGCGTTGATCGCCAGGTACGACCGAGACGGCAGGCTCCTGTGGTCGCTGCCGAAAGGGCATCTCGAGGCCGACGAGACGATCGAGGAGGCGGCCGTGCGCGAGGTCGAGGAGGAGACCGGCATCCGTGGCCGGATCCTCGCCCCACTCGGCAGCGTGGACTACTGGTTCTCCGCCGACCGAAGACGGGTCCACAAGACCGTGCACCATCATCTGCTGATCGCCGTGGGAGGCGCCCTCTCCGACGGCGACGCGGAGGTCGCCGAGGTCGCCTGGGTACCGCTGGACGAGGTCCGCGACCGTCTCGCCTACGCCGACGAGCGAGCCCTCGTCGCCAAGGTGCCCGAGCTGCTCGCGGGCACCGCATGAAGCGGCTGCTCGCCCTCGTCGTCCCGATGGTGCTGACCGGAGGCCCGGCCCTCGCCGCCACCACGCCTCCCCGCCCCGGCACCACCCACACCACGCACAGCGGACGCGCCACCACCCGCGCCGCGACCCCCGAGCGGGCCTCCCGCGAGACGCAGCCCGCGGCCAAGTCGCCGGTCAACGTCATCATCGACTCGGTGTCCCCGAGCTACCTGACGCAGCCCTCCCAGATCCTGAGGCTGAGAGGGCAGGTGCAGAACCAGTCCGACAACGCCTACCAGCGGCTCACCGTGCGCCTCGTCTACTCCACGCAGCCCGAGCGGACCCGTGGGGCGCTCCAGGCGTACGCCGACGGGAAGGGCAGCGATCCGTTCACGGCCGGGCCCGCCCAGGCGCTGTCGGCGGCCACGCAGCCGGGTGGCAAGCAGCCGTGGGCCCTCAAGCTGCCCGTCAGCCGGATGCACCTGCCCGGGTTCGGCGTCTACCCGCTCGCCGTCGAGGTGCTGAACTCCGTCGACCAGATCGTCGCCCGGCAGCGCACGTTCGTCACCTACTTCCCGAAGACCACGTTCGCCATGAAGACCAAGGTCTCGTGGGTCTGGCCGGTGATCGACCAGCCGCACCGCGCCGACGACTCGACGTTCACGGACGACCGTCTGGAGCGCGCGCTGGGCACCGGAGGGCGGCTGAACGACCTCGTCGCGGCGGCGGCCCCGTACAAGTGGGTCAGCTGGCTCCTCGACCCCGCGCTGGCGGACGACGCCGCGAAGATGACGGACAAGGACGGCTACAGCGTCAAGGGCGCGCACAAACCGAAGAACGCCGTCGCCGGCACCTGGCTGAACACCCTGCGCACCGCCCTCGCAGGCAAGACCGCCATCGCGACGCCGTACGCCGACCCGGACGTCATGGCACTGTCGCGCGCCGGCCTGGGACAGGACGTCAAGACGGCCGTGAGCGCGGCGGGGACCGCCCTCGGCCGGGCCAATCTGCCCCTGGAGAACACCTCGGTGGCGGTGCCGCCGGACGGCTCCGCCGACCAGCGGACCCTCACCGACCTCGTCAAGGCCGGAGCGAGCACCATCCTGCTCAACAGCACCACCCTGCCGAACCTCCAGGCGCAGAGCTACACCGCCGACCCCACGACGCAAAAAGAGATCAGCGGGAAGAACGTCCGGCTCATCGCGTACGACGACACGCTCAGCAAGGTCCTCGCCGCGGAGGCCGACGAGCCGGGGGGAGTGGCGCTCACCGAGCAGCGGTTCCTCGCCGAGACCGCCATGATCACCAATGAGCAGCCGGCCAACCCGCGGAGCGTGGTCATCGTGCCGCCGCGCCGCTGGAGCCCGGGGCCGGCCCTCGCCAGGGACCTGCTGAAGTTCACCGCGCACGCGCCCTGGATGCGGCCGACGCAGCTCGGCACCGTCGCCAAGCAGAGGAGGCCGGAGCCGCGCACCTTCCTGCCGCAGAAGGGTTCGACCGGCCTGTCGAAGCACTACCTGAAGCCGGTGAAGGACCTCAGGCGTGAGGCCTGGCGGTTCGACATGATCTTCCAGCCCCCGGCGAGCGGGTTCAGCCTCGGCGTCCTGCGGGTCGAGTCGTCGGCCTGGGGCGACCAGACCCGGACCGGGCTGACGCTGAGACAGACGCTGGAGAACCGGCTCCGCGCCGACCAGGGCGAGATCAAGGTGCTCAACGACCACTTCGACCTGGCGGGCAAGTCCGGCCAGGTGCCGATCACGGTCTTCAACCACCTCGAGCACGGCACCGTGAAGGTCAAACTGCGCGCCGTCTCGCAGAACAACACGCGTCTCCACGTCGAGGGCCCCGGGGCGAAGCAGAGCGAGATCACCCTCGAGCCCGGCCACAAGGAGACGGTCAACCTCTACATGAAGGCCGTGGCCAACGGCCCCGCCTACGTCTACCTCCAGCTGCTCGGCCCGGACGGGCAGCCGTTCACGACGACCAGGGTGCTGCAGGTCCGCGCGACGGCGTACGGGCGAACCGCGCTGCTCATCACGGGCATCTCACTTGCCGTACTCTTCGTCGGCGTCGGATATCGCGTGATACGGCGCCGAGGTGACGAAGCGGAGGGCACGACCGGTGACTGAGGCACAACCAGGCCCCGAGGCCGCGGTGACCCGGGTCGATCTCCCGGCGATCTCCCCCGAGGAGCCCGCCGAGGAGCCGGGCCGCCGCGGCGGCGTCAGCGGACTGCTCAAGTCCAGCGCCGTCATGGCCCTGGGCACGATCGCGTCCCGGCTCACCGGCTTCGTCCGCACGGCCGTGCTCGTCATCGCGCTGGGCACCCACGCGCTCGGCGACGTCTACAACACCGCGAACACCTTCCCCAACGTCATCTACGACCTGCTCCTCGGCGGCGTGCTCACCGCCGTGCACGTCCCGATGCTGGTGCGCGCGCTGGAGAAGGACCGCAAGTACGGCGAGGAGTACGAGTCGCGCCTGCTGACGCTCGTCCTCGGCGCGCTGCTGGCGCTGACGGCGATCGCGATGGTGTGCGCGCCCTTCCTCGTCGACCTGTACGCCGGCTCGTACAGCAAGCAGAAACACGACCTGGCCGTCATCTTCGCGCTGTTCTTCCTGCCGCAGATCTTCTTCTACGGCGTCGGCGCGCTGGCCGGTGCGTCACTCAACGCCCGCGGCAGCTTCGCCGCGCCCATGTGGACGCCGGTGCTGAACAACGTCGTCGTGATCGTCGTCGGCATCGCGTTCCTCATCGTGGGCGGCCGGGGCGTCGGCCCGGGGAACATCTCGCACACCGACATCGTGCTCCTGGCGGGCGGGACCACGCTCGGCATCGTGATCCAGACGATCGCCATGTGGCCCTCCCTGCGCAAGGTCGGGTTCCGGTACCGGCCGCGGTTCGACTTCCGCCGCGAGGAGCTCGCGCCGGTCGGCGGCATGGCGCTGTGGACACTGCTCTACGTCGCGATCCAGCAGGTCGGCTTCGTCGTCAACACCAACATCGCCAACGGCGCCGGTGACAAGGGCGCCCGCGAGGGCATCACGTACGGCGTCGGGCTCACGCCGTGGAGCAACGCCTACCTTCTGTTCCAGCTGCCGTACGCGATCGTCGGCGTCTCGGTGGTCACGGCGCTGCTGCCGCAGATGAGCCGGCATGCCTCCGACCGCCGGTTCGACCTTGTCCGAGAGGACATGTCCTCGGCGCTGAACCTGTCCTCGGTGGTCATCGTCCCGGCCGCCGCGCTGCTGTTCGCGCTGGCGCCGGAGATGACCACGGTGTTCTTCGCGCATGGCTCCACGAAGATCTCCGACGCGCTGATGATCGCCAACGTGCTGCAGGCGTTCACGTTCGCGCTGGTGCCGTTCGCGATCTACCAGTTGCTGCTGCGGGTCTTCTACGCGCTCGCCGACACCCGCACGCCGGCGTTCATGGCGATCTTCAACGTCGCGATCAGCATCACGCTCGGGGTCATCGGCTACAAGACGCTGCCCACGGACAAGATCGTGATGGGCATCTCGATCGCCCTGGGCGTGTCCTGGACGTTCGGCTGCGTCGTGGCCGCCCTCATCCTGCGCCGCCGGCTGAACGGACTCGGCGCCCGGCACATCGTCACGTCCCACGTGAAGATCGCGGTCGCGACGATCCCGGCGCTGCTGTTCGCTCTCGCCGTGCATCTGCTCGGTTACAAGTTCTTCTACTACCACGTCATCTCGTCGCTGGGTGTTCTGGTGGTCGGCGGGGGCGGGGCCATGGTGCTGTACTTCCTGGTCGCCCGCCTTCTGCGCATTCCGGAGTTGGAATCGCTACAACGAACCGTGATGGCCAGATTGCCCGGTCGTGGGGCGAGTTAGGAGGCGCTGCCCGTAAGGTGGGAGAGCGCGACTCGCGCCGGGTAGTAATCCAGCGACGCTCCTCGAGCGTCCTACGATCGGGCGGGATTGTGATGAAGTCTTCCTCCGTCCATAAGGGAACGAGGGAGGGTCGAAGGCGTAAGGGAGCCACGGCACTGATGATGGGATGCGACCACCTACGCCGGACGCCGCGTTGAGCACGTCCGTCATCGAACCTGGAACCCGCCTGGCCGGTCGGTACCGTCTGGACGACCGCGTCAGCGAAGCGGGCGGCTCCACATTCTGGAAGGCGACGGACGAGATCCTCGCCCGCGCGGTGGCGGTGCTCACCTTCGCCCCGGGCTTCCCCCGGGTGAACGACGTGGTGACCGCGGCCCGCGCCGCGAGCCGCCTCACCGACCCGCGGCTCACCCAGGTCTTCGACGCCGACGACAGCGGCGAGCGCGCCTACGTCGTCAGCGAGTGGGTCACCGGGGAGACCCTCGAGGACCTCCTCGCCCAGGGCCCCATGGAGGCCGACCGGGCCGCCGCCTTCCTGCTCGAGGCCGCCGAGGCGCTGACCTCCGCGCACGCCGCCGGCCTGGCCCACCTCTGCCTCACCCCGCACAACCTCGTCTGGACCAGCGGCGGCACCGTCAAGATCACCGGCCTGGGCGTCGAGGCCGTCCTGTCCGGGGCGGAGTCCGACACGCCCGCGCTGGACGACGTGCAGGGCCTCGGCGCCATGCTGTACGCCGCGCTCACCGGCCACTGGCCGGGCGGAGAGGGCACCGTCCTGCCGCCCGCGCCGACCGGGGCCGACGGGCGGCCGCTCCTGCCGAGCCAGGTCCGCGCGGGCATCCCGCACAACCTCGACGCGATCGTCGGCCGGGCGCTGGGCATCGCCGTCCGGGGCGCTCCGGAGCGGTTCGACTCCCCCGGAGCCTTCGCCGACGCGCTCGCCAAGGTCCCCCGGTCGCCGCTGCCGTTCGTGCCCCTCGTCGGCTCGACGCCTCCGGCGGTCATGCCGCGGCCCGACAGCAACCCGGACGGTACGGCGAGGATGTCCGCCGCGGCGTCCCAGCCGATCCCTCCGGTGCAGACCATCCCCGACAGCGCGCGCATGCGCCCTCCGCAGCCGCCACAGCCACCGCAGCACTCCACTGTCGGAATGCGCTCCTCGGGCGGCGGGAACACCCGGGGCTCCTCCAACAGGCCCCTCCTGGTCGCCGTGGTCGTCGTCGTGCTCGTCGTGGTCGCGGTCGGCGGCTGGGCCCTGTCTCAGATGGGCGGCGGCGACGGCACCAAGAACGCCAAGGGCGGGACCCAGTCGAGCACGAGCGCGTCCCCGACGCCGAAGGTCGCCGAGCTCAAGGTGGACCGCGTCCTCCTGGACAACGACCCCCCGCACGCGGACACGACCGCGCCGAAGGACCTCGGCAACGCCATCGACAAGAGCAAGTCGAGTTTCTGGACGACGCAGCATTACTACGGCGCCGACTTCGGCGGGCAGCGCAAGGGCATCGGCCTCGTCCTCGACATGGGCAAGACCGTGACGGTCGACAAGGTCGCCGTGAGCATGCCGGACGGGACGCCCGGCCGGGTCGAGCTCCGGGTCGGCGACTCCCAGAAGTCCTCCGCCTCCCAGACGCAGGACACCGGTGACGCGGTCGGCACCTTCGAGCTGAAGGGGAAGCAGGCCAAGGGCCAGTACATCACCCTGTGGTTCAGCAAGCTGCCGTCCATCGGGAGTTTCCAGATCAAGGTGAAAGACGTCACCGTGTACGGAACGGCCTGATTACCGCTGATTCGATTCCGCGGCCCGACGCACTGCCGGAGGGGAGTGGCCGTCGTCGCGTATCGCCGCCTGAGCACCTCTGAATGGAGCGGACGGGGATAATTCCCTCAGAGGGGACGTGACGGTACTCAGACGGCTACCATCGTGAGCGTGTTGAGGCCCCCCTGCACCGCGGGAAACCCTGCGCGCCGGCCACGGCGGCAGGATCGGGAGGGGGACTCGGGGGGACACGGTGGGCGAGGGCGATACACCATCGGCGGGGTCGCCGGTTACGGAGCGGGCTGACGAAAATGGCGGTCATACGCGGGGGACATTCGATCGAGGCCGTCCCGGACAAAGAGCTGCTGTCGCGGCACGCGAATGGCGATCCGTACGCGTTCTCCGAACTCGTACAGAGGCACCGCGACCGCATGTGGGCCGTGGCGCTCCGCACGCTCGGCGACCATGAGGAGGCCGCCGACGCACTCCAGGACGCCTTCCTGTCCGCGTACCGCGCGGCCGGCCGGTTCCGCGGCGACGCCGCCGTCACCACCTGGCTGCACCGCATCGTCGTGAACGCCTGCCTCGACCGGATCCGCCGGCGCACCATCCGGCCGGTCGTGCCGATGGGCGACGACGCCACGCTCGACTCCGTCGCGCCGAAGAATCCCGACCCCACCTCCAGCCACGAACTGTCCCTCGACGTGAACGAGGCGCTGCAGCGCATACCCTTCGAACAGCGGGCGGCGCTCGTACTCGTCGACATGATGGGGTACGCCGTCGATGAGGCCGCCAGAGTCCTGGAGGTCCCGCCGGGCACCATCAAGAGCCGGTGCGCGCGTGGCCGTGCCCGTCTCGCACCGCTTCTCGGACACCTACGGAACCAGGGACGCGGCTCGGGCGTCGAATCTGCGGAGGAAGGAGGTGGCACATCCGCGTGACTGCCGCACACCTTGACTACGATGCGCTGGCCGACCTCGCCGAGGGGATTCTCGACGATGCCACGGCCACATCCGCAGAGCAACACCTGACCGAGTGCGCCCAATGTCGTGATCGGGCCACTGAGGTCGCGGACGTCTCCCGCGTTCTCGCGGAGGCACCCACACCGCCGATGCCCGCTCACCTCGTCGAACGCCTCGACGCGGTGATCGCGGCCGAAGCGGCGTCCCACGTGCCGGGGCACCGGCACGCCCGTCGATTTCAGCTCCTCGCAGCGGCGGCGGCCGCGGTGGTGGTCGTCGGCGGCGGGGGCGTCATCGCCCGCACCGTTCTGGAGAACGGCGACTCCAACAGCGCCACGGTCTCCCAGCGACCGGTGGAGGATCCTTCTCGCCCGCGTGCGGGAGCTCCCCGAGCGCAGCCACGGCCCGCGCGATCCGTTCCGTTCACCGCCGTACGGAGCGGGACCCGTTACACCTCGGCGGATCTGGAGTCTCAGGTCGCCTCGGCACTGTCCTCGGCGACCGCCGCCGACCACGCCCTGAACGCGGTGGCGCCCGGATCGCTGGCGGACTGTGTCGGCCGGGTGAGCGGCGGGAAGGCCCCGCTGCTCGTCGACTCGGCCACCTACGACGACCGTCCCGCGACGGTCATCGCGCTACCGGGTGCCGACGGCGGGCACGCCGACGTCTGGATCGTCGGAGCGAAGTGCTCCGCCGATGACCCGGACCTGATCGCCCACCGGCAGATCGCCCGCTGATCAGCGAGCGTCGTACGGCCGGACCGCCCTCTTCACCCGGGCGGTCCGGCCGTACGAGGCGTCACCCCGGGCCGTACGACGGAATTTCCCCCATCGTCAGGCGCAGGCCCCGGCCGAGGACGCAGTGCCCCCGGTCGTACGATGCGGTGCCCTACCGTCGTCAGGCACAGGGCGCCGGCCCGACGATGCGAGCTTCCCTGCTGTCGGGCGCGGGTACGTCGCGCGCGTGTGCGTGAGCGGGAATGCCCGCGCCCTAGGATCGGTTTAAGGGCACTGCGAGCGGAGGTGACCGGGCCACCCAGGACCGGGCACGTGCTCCGCGGACGCGATCAGAGAGAGGCACTGTGGTGAGCGACGTCCGGAACGTGATCATCATCGGTTCGGGGCCGGCGGGATACTCCGCAGCGATCTACGCGGCACGGGGAGACCTCCGGCCGCTGGTCTTCGAAGGCTCCGTGACCGCCGGTGGCGCTCTGATGAACACCACCGACGTGGAGAACTTCCCGGGCTTCCCCGACGGCATCATCGGTCCCGACCTGATGGACAACCTGCGCAAGCAGGCCGAGCGCTTCGGTGCCGACCTCGTCGCCGACGACGTGACCGAGGTCGACCTGAACGCCTCGCCGAAGGTCGTCAAGGTCGGCGACGACACCTACTACGCCAAGGCGGTCGTGATCGCCACCGGGTCGAAGTACCGCGAGCTCGGGCTGCCGAAGGAGAAGCAGCTCTCCGGACGCGGCGTCTCCTGGTGTGCCACCTGTGACGGATTCTTCTTCCGTGACAAGGACATCGCGGTCGTCGGCGGCGGCGACTCCGCCATGGAAGAGGCGATCTTCCTCACCCGATTCGCTCGGTCGGTCACCATCATCCACCGGCGCGACAAGCTCCGCGCCAGCCGGATCATGCAGGACCGGGCGTTCGCCAACGAGAAGATCAAGTTCGCCTGGAACAGCGAAGTCGCCGAGATCCTCGGTGAGGAGAAGCTGACCGGCGTCCGGCTCCGCGACATCACGACCGGCGAGGAGCGCGACCTCAAGCTGTCGGGTCTGTTCATCGCGATCGGCCACGAGCCGCGCACCGAGCTGTTCGCCGACCAGCTGGAGCTGGACGAGGAGGGGTACCTCCGCGTCTCGTCGCCGACGACCCACACCAACATCGCCGGCGTCTTCGGCGCCGGTGACGTCGTGGACCATCGCTACCGCCAGGCGATCACCGCGGCCGGCACCGGCGCCGCGGCGGCGCTCGACGCCGAGCACTGGCTCCAGGAAGAGGGGCTCGCGGAGCTGACCCCGCAGCAGTTCTCCTCCTCCGTACCTCTCCTCGGCGCCTGATTCCGGCACGTTTCCCGGCCTCCCGCGGCCAGGTCGGCGGTGGCCCCGTGCTCTCGCACGGGGCCACCGCCATTTCATGCGGTCTGACCTGCAGAAACTCACCAGAGCCTCGCTGGCAGGCGAACGCTGCCGGGCCGGTGTGATCGACTCACTCCCGGGGTCGGGGCGCTTCAGCAGCCCCTCAGAGCCCAGAAGGCTCATCGGGCCCTTGGCACCCTCTCCGAACGCCCTTGCGGGCAGCCGACGGGCACGACGATCAGTGAATTCGCGGCGTGTCGCCTTGCGCGGCGACCCCCTATCGCCTCTCGCCCACCGATGCTCATCGACCTCCCGGACGCGCCTCGTTCCGCGGTCCTTCCGTGAGTCGGCTCCTCCCTCGCAGCCGGGCGGACGGGGTGGCCCGCCGCGGCTACATCCCCGCTAGTCCCCGGCCATCACGGTAAAGGTGAATCCGGTGCTCGTCGGACGGCGCAGCGGAATACCGCACTTGATCCGGCGCAGTACCTCGTTCCTGCTGAGGCCGAGCCCGTGCGCGATGAGCCGTTCCGGGCGCACCGGTACCGGATCCTCGAAGACGACCTCCACGTGGACCGGCCACGCCTCATCGGGCCATGCCGACGGGGCGTCCAGCCGCCAGGCTCCCGTCCAGTCCAGGGTGAAGCGGTTGCGCCGGGCGAGCAGCGGATCCAACAGCCTGGCCGCCACCAGTTCCGGATCGTTGACGCGGTAGCCGTGGAGCTCAGCCGGATCGAAGGATCTGACCGGCGCTCGCTTGTGCACGGTGAGCCTGCTCGTCCGGTCGCAGGACACGCAGCGGACCAGCAGCCACACGTCCAGCAGCTTGGCGTTGGCGTTGACGCGGAACCTGCCCTCGCCGGTGGTGGCCGACTCCGACCCGCAGTCCACGCACCGCAACGACAGCAGAGGCAGCCTTGTCCGGCGAACGACCCAGGGCAGCACGATATGAGGTTGTGAAGACATGAGCCCTCTAGCTCTGACACGAGGCCGATTGCGCGCGGCCTCAAACGCTGTATGACCGGGCGCACAAGGGCGGCCCGGCAGAACCGACAGGAGCGTCGGCTACAGGCGAGTGGAAGAAGGTGTCAGGTCTAAAGAGCAGGCGGGGTCACGCGGTGTCCTCTGTCCTCACTGCGACGGGGCCGCAGGCAACCTACGGGAACGCGGAAGGAAGGCTCAAACGGTTTTCCGACCGAACCTTCGTCAGTGCTTACCGGGACCCCTCCCGGATCCGAGGACGAAAGCGACTGCCCCAGGTCACTGACACTCTCGTGTCGCCTCTACTGACACCCTCGTGTCTCTTGGCACTTCGTCCGTGCGTCGAGTCTTCGCCCGGCGTGACGGCACGCGGGTCGGCCAATGGAGTCCACCAGGCCGACGGCGTTGCCGTTCACCCGACGCGTTGCCGTTCACCCGACGCGTTCCGTCCTCGCGTCACGGCAGCGGGAGCGCGCACCTGAGGGGCACCGTCACCCCACGCGCAGCAGGACCGACGTCGTCCTCCGGCGCGGTCGCCCTGCGCCGTAGAGCCGCGCAGCGCGTGCCGAACTCTGAGCGGCTGACGCCATGCGCGGGTCATGCGTAAGGGGGCCGGCCGGTGCCGGGCGAGCGGCCCGGATGGACCTGCAACGGTCCGTCAACCCCGCGGGTCCGGCGGCGGGTCGGCAACGCGTGAGCCGACGGCGGGTAGGTCGCCGGCGGCCGGTCGGCATTGGGTGGTGCGTGGCGCATGGGCCGGCGGCGGGTGGTCAGGCCGGAGGGGCCGACGGCGGGCCGCCACCCTGGGTGAGTCGACGGCGGGTGAGTCGGCGGCGGGTCGGCAGAGGGTGGTGCGTGGCGGGCGGGCCGGTGCCGGGCGGGCGGCCCGGAGGGACCGGCGGCGGGCCGCCAGCCCAGGTGGGTCCACGGCGGGTGGACCGGCAGGGGCGGCGATCGGGAGGCGGGGTCGGCGACGGGCGTGAGAGGCCGTCAGACGGGCCGGAGGGCACCTTCCGGGGACATGGAGCCGAGGAGTCGTTCCAACGCGACCTCGACGTCCTCGCGCCACGAAATGGCGGACTTCAGCTCGAGCCGTAGGCGCGGGTACCGATGGTGCGGCCGTACGGTCTTGAAACCGACCGCCAGCATGTACTCGGCCGGCAGGACGCAGCCGGGCTTCTCCCATTTGAGATCGCCGAAGGCCTCGATCGCCCGGATCCCTCGTCGGGTCAGATCCTTGGCGACTCCCTGGACGAGCATCCGCCCGAGCCCGCCGCCCTGGAACTCCGGCACGATGTGCGCGGTCATCAGGAGAGCGGCGTCGGCGCTCGCCGGGCTCGTCGGAAAGGCGACGGAGCGCGGGACGTACAGCGGTGGCGCGAAGAGGACGTAGCCCGCGGGCACGCCGTCGACGTACACGATCTTGCCGCAGCTCCCCCATTCGAGGAGCGTGGCGGAGATCCACGCCTCCTTCTCCAGCTCCGTGTTACCGCAGTCCTCGGCTCGCTGCATGCTCACCGGATCGAGCTCCCAGAACACGCAGCTGCGACACCGCGATGGCAGATCGTCAAGATTGTCGAGCGTGATGTTCACCAGACGACGCGACACCGGCCAGGCCCCCTTCGTGGGCGGAGCGCCTTCATTCCCCGAGACCTATTCCCGCTCAGCGGGAGCTTAGAGCTTTAGTTCAACCCACCACTTCGTGAACGGATGGTCGATGTTTCACGTGAAACCAGCCGTCTGGACGGAGCTAGGCGCGCGGACGACTGTCCGGCGTCATCGCGTCGACGATCCGCTCCAGGTCCTCGAGCGTGGCGAACTCGACCACGATCTTGCCCTTGCGCTGGCCCAGGTCGACCCGCACCTTGGTCTCGTAGAGCTCCGACAGCTCAGAGGCCAGCTCCCGGATGCGAGGATTCTCCGGCCGGTTCGGCGCCTTCTGCCGAGCCGCCTTCTTCGTCTCGCCGACCTCGCCGAGAGTGATCAGCTCTTCGACGGCCCGGACCGAGAGCCCTTCCTCCACGATCCGCTTCGCCAGGTACTCCTGCTGTTCGGCGCTCTCCAGGCTGAGGAGCGCCCGCGCGTGCCCGGCACTGAGGACGCCGGCGGCGACGCGCCGCTGGACGACGGGGGGCAGGTTCAGTAGCCGCAGCGTATTGGTGATGTGCGGCCGGGAGCGCCCGATCCGGACGGCCAGCTCTTCGTGCGTCGCGCCGAAGTCGTCGAGCAGCTGCCGGTACGCGGCAGCCTCTTCCAGCGCGTTGAGCTGCTGCCGGTGGAGGTTCTCCATGAGAGCGTCGCGCAGCATGTCGTCGTCGCCGGTGTCCCGGACGATCGCCGGGATCTTCTCCAGCTCCGCCATCTTGGAAGCACGCAGCCGCCGCTCGCCCATGATGAGCTCGTAGCGGTTCGGGCCGAGCTCGCGGACGACGACCGGCTGAAGGAGGCCGACGATTCTGATCGAGGCGGCGAGCTCCTCCAACGCGGCCTCGTCGAAGGTCTCCCGTGGCTGCCGCCGGTTCGGGGTGATCTCCGAGATCGGCACCTCGGCGAAGTGCGCGCCCGCCACCGGTTGCGGCTGGGGCACACCGTCGGACCGGCCCGAGTCGGCGGTCGACGGCGACGCCGGCTGTGCGGGCGCCGTCGGGATCAACGAGCCCAGTCCCTTACCCAGACCCCGGCGTGGCTGGCTCACTTCGTACCTTCCCTAGCACTACGTCGCTGTGAAGCGTCACCCATCGCGACCGAGGCCCTGACGCGCCCCGGCGCCCTGCTGCTCATCATGCACCGGTCTCCGCGCCCCGGTAGGCCATCTCGCGGGCCGCCTCCGTGTAGGCGAGCGCACCGCTGGAACTCGGATCATAGGTCAGCACCGACTCGCCGTAACTGGGCGCTTCGGAGACCCGGACGCTCCGGGGGATGACCGTGCTGAGCACGAGGTCGCCGAAGTGGCTCCGCACCTCGTCCGCGACCTGCGCAGCCAGACGGGTCCGCGCGTCGTACATCGTCAGGAGGATCGTCGACACGGCGAGGTTCGGGTTCAGGTGCTGCCGGACGAGGTCCACCGTGTGCAGGAGCTGCGTGAGACCCTCGAGCGCGTAGTACTCCGTCTGAATGGGGATGAGCAGCTCGTCGGCGCCCGTCAGGGCATTGACGGTGAGCAGGCCCAGCGACGGCGGGCAGTCGATGAGCACGTAGTCGAACTTGCCGGTGTCGTACGCCTCCAGCGCGCGGCGCAACCGGCCTTCTCGCGCCACCATCGGCACGAGGTCGACCTCCGCGCCCGCCAGGTGCAGCGTGGCCGGCGCGCAGTAGAGATTGGGCAGCCCCTCGGCCGGAACGACGATGTCCTCGAACGGTCCGCCCTCAAGGATGACGTGATACACGGAGGGGATGTCGGCGTGGTGCTCGACGCCCAAGGCGGTCGACGCGTTCCCCTGCGGGTCGAGGTCGATCACGAGCACCCGTGAGCCGTGCATGGCCAGAGCGGCCGCCAGGTTCACCGTGCTCGTCGTCTTCCCGACGCCGCCCTTCTGGTTGGCGATCGTGATGATGCGGCACTTAGGCGGCCTCGGCCATTCCTTCTCATCCCGCTTCGCGACCGCCTTGAACGCGGCCGCCGTCGCCCGCACCATCGGCTGCGCTGTTTCACGTGAAACATCGGCCGACTTGAGTGCCTCACTTACCAACTTCGACTCCCCATGGACCGGGACACGTTGCGACGTCTCATTGACAGGATCGACAGCGGGCGGGGTCTTCGCGGTGGCGGTCTCGACCGCCTGCTCGTCAACTACGGAGGCGGCGGTCCGCTCCGACGGAGAGACGGGCGCCTCCGCAGGCTCGGCGGCCGGAGGCGTCACCGACTCCGGAGGCGTCACCGGATCTGGGTGCGTCACCGGCTCTGAGGGCGCCACCGCCTCTGGAGAAACCGTCGCGGGCGGGATCGTCGACCCCGCCACGCCTGCCGCCGCCCTCGCGGACGGAGGTGCGGCCGCCGACGCACCCGGCCAGCCGAGTCCGGAGGATTGCCGTGAAGACGCTCCCGCGTGGTCCGGCCAGCCCAAACCCTCTGCTGTCGTCAAGGCTCGTCACCTCTTTCGTTCGCCGCGCCGGCGCCCGCCGCGACGAGAACTCGTCCGTTTCCCCGAAGGTCGCGGAGCCTTGCCGGCGACGACACGGACGATCGTCGCCGGAGGCTCGACTTTACCGTGACCCACCTGGAGGACCTCCGCGTCGCGAACGCCGAATTCACTCAGAATCCCGCCCGCCTGCTCGAGTTCGGCCGCCGCGCGCTCGCCCTTCAGCGCCAGGAGCTCGCCGCCCGGCCGCAGCAGGGGGAGCGCCCAGCCCACCAGCCGCTCCAGCGGCGCCACCGCCCGGGCCGTGACGACGTCGACGGCGAACTCCTCGGCGACCTCTTCCGCGCGGGCCCGGCGGACCTCCACGTTGGGCAGCCCGAGAAGGTCGACGCATTCCTGCAGGAACACGGTCCGGCGAAGGAGGGGCTCGAGGAGCGTCATCGACAGATCCGCACGGGCGATGGCCAGCACGAGTCCCGGCAGTCCCGCGCCCGAGCCGATGTCGACGACGGTCGCGTCGGCCGGGATCACCTCCGCCATCACGGCGCAGTTGAGCAGGTGCCGCTCCCACAGGCGATCGACCTCCCGCGGCCCGATGAGTCCGCGTTCGACTCCGGGACCGGCGAGGAACTCGGCGTATCTCTCGGCGGAAGGCAGCGCGTCGGCGAAGATCTCGCGGGCGATCGACGGCGCAGGAAGTAGTGCCATGGCTCAGCGGCTCAGAAACGTCGTATGGGTCCCCACAGTGATGGAATGCTTCCACATCGCATGGCCTCCCGGAAACGCCGACCCGCACGGTCGGCGACACGTCGGCCACGATCGCCGTACCGAGAGGTGCGCAGAACCCCGAGGAGCACGGCGCGGCGAAGCGCGGATTCAACCGGTTGAAGCCCGGACACGACCCCGCGTCGCGGAATGTCCCGCTAATCAAGCAGAAAGGACGCGGAGGACCGCGAACGCGGTACGGGGCAGGCACCCCGCGCCACCCCGTACCGGATTTCCACCAGGCGTCCGCGCCCACTCATACGGGTCCCCGGCCAAAGCCCCCGGCGCGTCCTCACCGAGTCCCCGGACCACGTCCCGGCCGCTCGTACCGGGTTCCCGGCGGACGCTCCCGGCCGCCCACACCGAGTTTCCCGGACCACGCCCGGCCGCTCGTACCGGATTCCCGGGGCACGCGCCGGCCGCTCGTACCGGATTCCCGGCGGACGCCCCCGGCTGCTCGTGCCGGGTTGCCGGCGGGTGCGGACTCGGTCCGTACCCGTTCGGATGGATCCTCGGAGCCTGGTCCGCTCGGCTCGATCCGCTCCGAAGAATCGAGGTCGCCGCAGGTCGGCTCCCCTTCCTCATAAGGAAACTGCGGCCCTGTGCATATCTCGCGTGGACCGGGTACGTCTCCCGCTGGCCGATCCATCCCCGGAAGGAGCCGTCTCAGATGGGCATCGGAACGGGCCTGGCGTTCATCGCGATCGGAGCGATCCTCGCCTTCGCCTTCAATTTCCACGTCAGCGGGATCGACATCCAGATGATCGGATGGATCCTGATGTTCGTCGGCGCCGCGTGGCTGGCCATCACCTTCGCCTACACGCGTCCGCGCCGCCGCCGCCAGGTCGCGCAGATCGTCGAGGACGACCCGGTGTTCGTCACCCAGGAGGAGAGCCCCACGGTCGTCGTCCGAGAGCCCGCCCAGCGCGCGGAGTCCCCTGTCCGCCCACGGCCCATCTCGGGAGGCCGCCGCGACGTCACGAGGTATGAGCCGGAATAAGCCGACACGACCCGCCGTGGGCTGACCGGCCGCATCCCAGTCAGAACAGACAGAGGCCCCACCACTCCGTGAGTGGCGGGGCCTCTCGGCTTGTGGCCGGCTGCGCGGGCCGGTCCGTTCGTCCAGCCAGGTGCGGCGTTCGCTCGGCCCGGCGCGTCGCCGGGCTCGGCGGCGGCCGGCGGGTTATTCGGCGTAGACCACGACGTACCGGTTGGGCTCCTCGCCCTCCGACTCGCTGCGCAGGCCCATGGCGGCGATCGCGTCGTGGACGACCTTGCGTTCGAACGGCGTCATCGGCGACAGGGCCTTGGGCTCCCCGGTGCGCTTGACCTCTTCACCGACCTCGGTGCCGAGCTTGGACAGCTCCGACCGGCGGCGCTCGCGGAAGCCGCCGACGTCGAGCATGAGCCGGCTCCGCTCCCCCGTCTGGCGGTGCACCGCGAGACGGGTCAGCTCCTGGAGCGCCTCCAGCACCTCGCCCTTGCGGCCGACGAGCTCGTCCAGCGTGGCGCCGACGACGGACACCAGCGCCCGCTCGCCCTCGACGTCCATGTCGATGTCGCCGTCGAGGTCGGCGATGTCCAGCAGGCCCTCGATGTAATCCGCCGCGATCTCACCTTCCTGCTCGAGCGCCTTGATGTCGACCTTCGCGGTCTCCTCGGTCTCGGCTTCGGCTTGGCTCACTCCGGGCTCCTCTTGCGTGCTGCGGCTGGACTGGGAAGTCACGCTATCGCTTCCTCTTGCTCCGCGACTGGCGTGACGGCTGGTGCCGTACGGTCTTCGGCGTGTCGTCCACCGGCTCCACCGGCTCCTCCGCCTCCGGCTCCTTCTTCTTCGCCTTACCCACGAGCGCGTTGCCCGTCGCCGGCTTCGCGGCGCCGTTCCTGACCGCGGTCCGGGTGGTCTTCGCGGTGCCCGCCTTGGCGGCGGTGGTCTTGGCGGTCCCGGTCTTGGTCCCGGCGGCCGGCTTGGCGGCCGCGGCGCCGTTGCCCTCAGCACCGGGCTTCGGCATCGGGTACTTCTTGTACACGTAGTGCGACTGGGCCAGGGTCCAGGAGTTGGTGGTGACCCAGTAGATCAGAACGCCCAGCGGCAGCGTGAGACCGAAGAGGCCGAACAGCGGCGAGAGGTACACCAGGTACTTCTGCGACTGCATCATCGGGTTGTCGGCCGTCATGCTCTGCATCGACCGGCCGACGCTCGACTTCATCGTGAAGAACGTGGTCGTCGAGCTGATCACGACGGCGGCACCGGTGACGATCATCGCGCCGACGTGGCCGCTGGAGAAGGCGTCCTTGAACGTCGAGGGGATGTGCGCGCCGAAGATGTGGGCGTGCTGGGCGCTGTAGATCAGCTTGGCCGAGACGCCGTACTTCGACTCGCCGGGCTTCGCCGTGGAGATCGCGCGCAGCACGTTGTACAGCGAGATGAAGATGGGGAACTGCACCACGAGCGGAAGGCACCCGGACAGCGGGTTGGCGCCCGCCTCCTGGTAGAGCTTCATCATCTCCTGGTTGAGGCGCTGCTTGTCCTTCTTGTACTTCTTGCGCAGCGCCTGCACCTGCGGCTGCAGTTCCTGCATCTTGCGGGACGCGTGGATCTGCTTGACGAACAGCGGGAAGATGATGATCCGCATGAGGACGGTCAGCAGGAAGATCGACAGGCCCCACGCCCATCCGCTGTCCGCCGGGAAGATCAGGCTCAGGCCGGCGTGGATCTGTACGATCACCCACGCTACGGCCTCGAACAGCGGACTGAGGAAGCTGAGACTCACCGGCTGGCTCCTATGTGCTCTCCGAAACAGTGCCGCTCTCGCGCGGCGTGAGGTCTTGTGGTGCTCGGCCCTTCCGCGGCGGGACGGGGTCGTATCCGCCGGCGTGGAAGGGGTGGCAGCGGGCGATGCGACGCACCGCCAGCCAGCATCCGCGGAGGGCGCCGTGGGTGCGAAGCGCCTCCAGTGCGTAGGCGCTGCAGGTCGGCTGGTAGCGGCAGACCGGGCCGAGGAGCGGGCTGATGAACCGACGATAGAAGACGATGGGCACCATCAGGGCCCGAGCCGCGAGCGTCGGCTTGTCCGTCATGTCCGCCTCTTGACCTGTCGCCGCAGGAGCCGGTCGAGTGCCGCGTCGAGATCCGCGGCGAGTTCCTCGTGGCGTGCGGTCGCCGCCTTCGCGTTGGCCCGCACGACAAGCAGGCTACCCGGTGCGAGGCGATGCAGGTGTTCTCGCACGATGTGCCGGAGCCTGCGACGAACCCGGTTGCGGACGACGGCCACGCCGACCTGGCGGCCGACGGTGAAACCGACACGGGCGGGTTCGTCGACGTCATCCCGGAACTGCAGGTGAAGAACGAGATTAGGCCGTCCGGCACGATCGCCGCGCCGAACGGCCGAGGTGAACTCTTCTCGCCGCCGCATCCGGTGTCCGGACGGCAGCACAGCCGCCGCTACTCAGACCGCGACTTGGGCGCGGCCCTTGCGGCGGCGCGACGACAGGATCGCCCGCCCCGCACGGGTGCGCATACGAAGCCGGAAGCCGTGCTTCTTGTGCCGGCGGCGGTTGTTCGGCTGGTACGTACGCTTGCTCACTCGAGACTCCAGTGGGGTGCTGCGGTCAACGTGCGGGTGTCGCATCGGGCGCCGTGACCCCGCGAAGGGACCGGACGACCTGCGGGCGCGCAGCACCGCCGTCGATGCGACTCGACCGTCGTACGTTACGGTCTGCGCCGCCCTCCGGTCAAACCGAACACACATATCCCCAATAACGCCGGGGCTTGTGCACAAGTTGTGGACAACCCTGTGGATGACGCGTGAGAGAGTGTTCGTCTGACGTTTCGCGGGAGGACAACGCCCGCTGCCGGGCGCCGGCCGCTTCGAGGGAGGGAACCAGGATATGGACGGGCTGGATCTTGCGCTCGTGTGGACGAGAGCCCTGGAGGCCCTGCCCACCGATCTGCCCCCGCAGCACCGCGCCTGGCTCTCCATGACCCGGCCGCTGGCCCTGGTCGAGGACACCGCGCTGCTCGCGACGCCGAACGAGTTCGCCAAGGAGGTTCTGGAGAATCGCCTGCACCCGTTCATCACCGAGGTGCTGTCCGCCCAGCTCGGCCGGGACATCCGCGTGGTGGTCACCGTGCAGCCGGACCCGTCGCCGTCCGCCGAGCGCCAGGTCCCCGCGGAGCCGGAGACCGATCACGAGCAGCCGTCCCACGGCCCCGGCGGGTACCGCCTCGACGGCCCGCGGTTCACGACGCGCGGACCGTCCGGCGACCCGGGCGGATACGGCGATCCGGTCCCCGCCTCGTACGGCGATCCGGGCCCCACTCCGTACGGCGACCCCGGCGTCGCACCGTACGGTGACCCGGGCGGCGCCGCGTACGGTGACGCGCAGCCCCCCGGCGGCCCGAACCCCGCAGGCCCGAACCCGGGCGGCCCGAACGCCGGTGGATACGGTGACCCGGGCGGCGCCCCGGGGCCGGGTGCCGGCGGGTACGGGGAGCGGGGGACCGCGCCGTACGGCAATGACCAGTACGGCGGCGAGCGGTACGGCTCCGACCGGTACCGCGCGGACCAGCAGTACGGCGGCGGCCCCTACCGCGGCGACGCCTACCGCGACCAGTACGGCGCGCCGGCCGGTCCCGGCGGCCCTGGAGGGCCGGGCGGCCCCGGGGGTCCGGGCGGACCGTACTCACCGGACCCGCAGCGCCGCCCCGACCAGCCGGGCCTGCCGAACGTCCCGGGCGGCCGCCGCGACCCGTTCGTGCCGACGCCCGGTGCCGTGCCCGGAGGCGGGTGGCAGTCCCGCCCGTCGTCGGACCCGGCCGAGAAGACGAGCGAGCCCGCGCGGCTGAATCCGAAGTACACCTTCGACACGTTCGTGATCGGCTCGTCCAACCGGTTCGCGCACGCGGCGGCCGTCGCGGTGGCGGAGGCGCCGGCCAAGGCGTACAACCCGCTGTTCATCTACGGCGACTCCGGCCTCGGCAAGACGCACATGCTGCACGCGATCGGCCACTACGCCCAGAGCCTCTTCAACGGGGCGCGGGTGCGGTACGTGAGCTCGGAGGAGTTCACCAACGACTTCATCAACGCGATCCGGGACGGCAAGGCGGACAACTTCCGCCGCCGCTACCGGGACGTCGACATCCTCCTCGTCGACGACATCCAGTTCCTGGAGAACAAGGAGCAGACGCAGGAGGAGTTCTTCCACACCTTCAACACCCTCCACAACGCGAACAAGCAGATCGTGATCTCCAGCGACCGCGCGCCGAAGCAGCTGGTGACGCTGGAGGACCGGCTTCGCAACCGGTTCGAGTGGGGCCTGATCACCGACGTGCAGCCGCCCGAGCTGGAGACCCGCATCGCGATCCTGCGCAAGAAGGCGGTGCAGGAGGGCCTGGTCGCGCCGCCGGAGGTGCTGGAGTACATCGCCTCGAAGATCTCGACGAACATCCGGGAGCTGGAGGGCGCGCTGATCCGTGTGACGGCGTTCGCCAGCCTGAACCGCCAGTCGGTGGATCTGCAGCTCGCCGAGATCGTGCTGAAGGACCTCATCCCCAACGACAGCGGGCCCGAGATCACCGCGGCGACGATCATGGCGCAGACGGCGACGTACTTCGGGATCGACATGGAGCAGCTGTGCGGGCCGTCGCGCTCGCGGGTGCTGGTGACGGCCCGGCAGATCGCGATGTACCTGTGCCGGGAGCTGACGGACCTGTCGCTGCCGAAGATCGGGCAGCAGTTCGGCGGCCGTGACCACACGACGGTCATGCACGCGGAGAAGAAGATCCGCAAGCTGATGGCGGAGAAGCGGCCGATCTACAACCAGGTCACCGAGCTGACGAACCGCATCAAGCAGCAGGCGCGCAACGGCGGTGCCTGAGTTGTCCCCAGCGATCCATGGCGGGTTGGGCGATATGTCGCGGGGATCCACGGCTCTCCGGCCGGGTTGTCCCCAGCCGTCCACAGACGTCCACAGGCGATGCACAGCGGTTATCCCGAGATCGTGGATTACACAGGGTGGGGAAAAACCTGTGGATGGATCACGGTGGACAACCCTGTGGAACAGAGGGGAGAAACGGTGGATGACGTGGGGACAGGCGGTGGACGAGGTGGGGATGGATTCTCGTCATCCCCAGGCGTCCACTGGATCCACAGGGGTCATGCACACCGGCAGTGGATACGAAAACGCCGCCTGACCTGCGGATACTAGGCTTCTCCACAGTATCCACGGCCCCTATGACGATGACTCTCCTTGTATCTACAAAGAAAGAAAGTCAAAACGTAGAGGGGCATGCGGGCCCACGGGCTCGCCCCGTACGGTTTCTTCAGTTCCACCTCACAAGGTGATCAAAACCTCAGGAGACGGTCCAAAGTGAAGTTCCGCATCGAGAGAGACGTTCTCGCCGACGCCGTTGCCTGGACCGCGCGCTCGCTGCCGGTCCGGCCTCCCGTGCCGGTCCTGGCCGGGATGCTCATCGAGGCCGGCGACCAACTGAAGCTGTCCTCGTTCGACTACGAGGTCTCGGCCCAGATGACGATGGACATCGACGCCGACGAGCCCGGCACCGCGCTCGTCTCCGGCCGCCTGCTCGCCGAGATCTGCCGCAGCCTGCCCGCCGCCCCCGTCGAGATCACCACCGACGGGGCCAAGGTCACGCTGAAGTGCGGGTCGGCGAAGTTCACACTCCTCACCATGCCTGTGGAGGACTACCCGAGCCTTCCGGAGATGCCGCCGGCGGCGGGCACGGTCGGCAGCGACGCGTTCGCCGCCGCCGTCTCCCAGGTCGCGATCGCGGCGGGCCGCGACGACACCCTCCCCATGCTCACCGGCGTGCGTGTGGAGATCGAGGGCGAGTCGGTGACCCTGGCCTCCACCGACCGCTACCGTCTCGCGGTCCGTACGCTCCGCTGGAAGCCGGAGCGGCCCGACATCTCGGCGGTCGCTCTCGTGCCCGCCAAGACGCTCTCCGACACCGCCAAGTCCCTCACCTCGGGTGCGGAGGTCTCGATCGCCCTGGCGGCCGGAGGCAGCGGCGAGGGCATGATCGGCTTCGAGGGCGGCGGCCGCCGTACGACGACCCGCCTGCTGGACGCGGAGTTCGTGAAGTACCAGTCGCTGTGGCCCAAGGAGACCTCGGCCGTGGCGGAGATCCAGACGGGCCCGTTCGCCGAGGCCGTGAAGCGCGTCGGCCTGGTCGCGGAGAAGAACACCCCGGTCCGCCTGTCGTTCCGGCAGGACGAGGTCGTGCTCGAGGCGGGCAGCGGCGACGATGCACAGGCTGTGGAAGTTCTCGGCGCCTCGCTGGACGGCCAGGACATCGACATCGCGTTCAACCCGAACTTCCTGCTCGACGGGCTCAGCGCGATCGGGTCGGACGTCGCACGGCTCGCCATGACGACGTCGACGAAGCCCGCGGTCATCACCGGCAAGCCCGCCGACGAGGGCGACCCGGACTACCGCTACCTGATCATGCCCATCCGGCTGTCAAGCTGAATTCGCGGGGTAACTAGGCTCAGACGGACACAGAGCGCCATCTGAGGAGATGTTCATGGAACTCGGGATGATCGGGCTCGGCCGCATGGGCGGCAACATGGCCAAGCGGATCAAGCAGGCCGGGCACACGGTCGTCGGCTATGACCGTGACCCGGCGGTCAGCGATGTCGGCTCCCTGGAGGAGCTGGTCCAGCGGCTGAACGCCCCGCGCGCGGTATGGGTCATGGTGCCCGCCGGCGAGCCGACCCGGGAGACGGTCGACCGGCTGAGGGAGCTCCTCGACGCGGGTGACGTCGTCGTCGACGGCGGCAACTCCCACTACCAGGACGACCAGAAGCACGCGGAGCTGCTGGCCGAGCGCGGCATCGGCTTCGTCGACGCCGGCGTCAGCGGCGGCGTCTGGGGCCTGCAGAACGGCTACGCGCTGATGGTCGGCGGCGACGACGAGCACGTCAAGCAGCTCATGCCGATCTTCGAGGCGCTCAAGCCGGAGGGCGAGTACGGCTTCGTGCACGCCGGCGCGGTCGGGGCCGGGCACTTCGCCAAGATGGTCCACAACGGCATCGAGTACGGCATGATGCAGGCCTTCGCGGAGGGCTGGGAGCTGCTGGAGGCCAGCGGCGTCGTCAACAACGTCCCGGAGACCTTCCGCAGCTGGCGCGAGGGCACGGTCATCCGGTCCTGGCTGCTCGACCTGGCCGACCGCGCGCTGAAGGAGGACCCGGAGCTGGCCCACCTGAAGGGTTATGCACAGGACTCCGGCGAGGGCCGGTGGACGGTGCAGGCGGCCGTGGACCTCGCGGTGCCGCTGCCGGTCATCACCGCGTCGCTGTTCGCGCGGTTCGCCTCGCGGCAGGACGACTCCCCGGCGATGAAGATGATCGCCGCGCTGCGCAACCAGTTCGGCGGCCACGCGGTGGAGACGCTGAAGGGCGCCGACTCCCCCGGCGCGGACGTCGCCCCGCCGCAGTCCTGAGCCGCCACGGCCCCGAGTGCCGCCGCGCTCCTGAGGCGTTGCCGTTCGAGGCCGTTGCGGTCCTGAGCCGCCGGGCTCGGGCGCTACGGCGCGACGCCGAGCCCTGACGCGGTCCGGGTCCGGGCGCTCGGAGATGCGCGCGGACCCGGTCATCCACAGGGCTGTGGAAAATCCCGGCCGTTCTGGGGACGACCGGGCCGGGCTCCTGGTAGCGGCCGGGGATCGTCCCAGCCGCGGGACGACCGCCGCGGCCCGCCGTGATCCGCGCCGCGGACTCGCAGGGGCCGATCGAGGCGAGCCGGCCGCGTCGTCCACGACCGCGTCGTTGCCGGCGGCGTCGTCCACGGCGGCATTCCGTCCACGGCCGCACCCGTGCCCGGCGAGGCCGGTGTGCGGCCGGGCAGCGGGAGCCGTCCACAGGGCCTACCCTCGTCTGGGTGTACGTCGCCCATCTCGCGCTGCAGGACTTCCGGTCGTACGAGTCCGCGGAGATCGCCCTCGACCCGGGGATCAGCGCCTTCCTCGGCCCGAACGGCCAGGGCAAGACGAACCTCGTCGAGGCCGTCGGGTACGTCGCGCTGCACGGCAGCCACCGCGTGTCCACAGACGCGCCGCTGGTCAGGCACGGCGCGCAGCGGGCGATCGTACGGGCCGGCGTCGTCCGCGACGAGCGCAAGGCGCTGATCGAGCTGGAGATCAACCCGGGCCGGGCCAACCGCGCCCGGCTGAACCGGTCACCCGTCCAGCGCCCCCGCGAGGTGCTGGGAATGCTGCGGACCGTGCTGTTCGCGCCCGAGGACCTGGTCCTGGTCAAGGGCGATCCCGGGGAGCGGCGACGGTTCCTCGACGAGCTGCTGACCGTGCGGGCGCCGCGGTTCGCGGGCGTGCGCTCCGACTACGACCGTGTCCTCAAGCAGCGCAACGCCCTGTTGAAATCCGCCGCCCAGCACCGCCGGGCGCCCGGCCCGGAGGTGCTGAGCACCCTCGACGTGTGGGACACGCACCTGGCCCGTACGGGCGCGGAGCTCCTCGGCGCCCGCCTGGAGCTGGTCGCCGCGCTCGGCCCGCTGGTGGCCAAGGCGTACGCCGCGCTCGCCCCCAGCGGCGCGGCCGATCTGGAGTACCGGGCGTCGGTCGCCCTCCCCGAGTTGTCCACAGACCGTGCACAGCTCGCCGAGGCCCTGTTGACGGGCATGGCCGAGGCGCGCAAGAACGAGCTGGAGCGCGGAGTGAGCCTGGTCGGCCCGCACCGCGACGAGCTGCTGCTGAAGCTCGGCGACCTGCCGGCGCGCGGTTACGCCAGCCACGGCGAGTCCTGGTCGTTCGCCCTCGCGCTGCGCCTCGCGTCGTACGAGCTGCTGCGCGCGGACGGCGACGACCCGGTGCTGATCCTGGACGACGTGTTCGCCGAGCTCGACACCGGCCGCCGCAACCGCCTCGCCGAGCTGGTGGCCCCGGCCGAGCAGGTGCTGATCACCGCTGCCGTGCCCGAGGACGTGCCCGAACGGCTCAGCGGCGCGACGTACGAGGTCTCGAGTGGGGAGGTCGCCCGTGTCCGATGAGCAGCGGGATCCACAGCCTGTGGAAAAGCCGAAGTCGGGGATCGAACTGGCACGGGAGGCCCTCGCGCAGGCGAAGGCCGACGCGAAGGCGCGCGGCGCCCAGCCCGGGAAGGCCCGAAAGAAGCGCTCCCGTAACCCCGGTGCGTCCCGGCGCGGCGGCGACCCGACGGCGTTCGGCCCGGCCATCCGCGAGCTCCTGGCCGCCCGAGGGTGGCAGGAGCGCGTTGCCGTGGGGGGCGTCTTCGGGCGCTGGCCGGAGATCGTGGGGCCGGAGCTGGCCGAGCACACCGAGCCGCAGACGTTCGAGGACGGGATCCTGGTCGTGGCGGCGGACTCCACCACCTGGGCGGCGCAGCTGCGCCTGCTGTCCGGCCCGCTGGTGAAGCGGCTGAACGAGGAGCTCGGGCACGGCACCGTACAGCGGGTGAAGGTCATCGGCCCCTCCTCGGCGCCGCGCGGCACCGGCCGGCTGCGGGTGACCGGCGGCCGCCGCCGTACCTGACCGTCGGTGCCCGGCCGCCGTCCTGAAAAGGGACGTCTGTCCACAGGCTGTGGAACAGGGCTTGCGGAGCCGGGGGTCGCTTCGTTTTCGTCGTCCGTACGCCTCACGACCCCCCAGGACCCGTAGGGGGACTTCAAGGCGACTCTGTTCGTCGCTTGAGCGCGCTGAGAACGCGCTACATGGCCCAAGAACAGGTCCAGGACGGATAGAATGGAGGCCGGATACAGGACACGATCGCCGTTGCGGGCCGCCCGTGGATCGGGCGCCCTGCTTGTGTATACGGGGAGCTGCACGGCGCGTGTCCTCCGGCAGGAGGATCTCCACTTGGCGTACGACGCTAGCTCGATCACTGTCCTAGAAGGCCTTGAGGCGGTTCGCAAGCGCCCGGGCATGTACATCGGTTCCACTGGAGAGCGCGGCCTCCACCATCTCGTGTACGAGATCGTGGACAACTCTGTGGACGAGGCGTTGGCCGGCTACGCCGACACGATCGACGTGACGCTGCTGCCCGACGGCGGCGTCCGGGTCAAGGACAACGGCCGCGGCATCCCCGTCGGCGAGCACCCGGTGGAGAAGCGACCGGCCATCGAGCTGGTCCTCACCACGCTGCACGCGGGCGGCAAGTTCGACAGCAAGTCGTACGCCGTCTCCGGCGGTCTGCACGGCGTCGGCTCGGCCGTGGTGAACGCCCTGTCCACCCGGCTGGAGGCCGAGGTGCGCACCGACGGCCACGTGTGGCGGCAGTCCTACACCTGGCGCGGCGCCGAGAGCCCGCTGCAGAAGGGCGAGCCGACCGACGAGACCGGCACGACGATCACCTTCTGGCCGGACGGGTCGATCTTCGAGACGCTCGAGTGGAACTTCGAGACGCTCAGCCGGCGCATGCAGGAGATGGCGTTCCTCAACCGGGGCCTGTCCCTCACCCTGCGCGACGAGCGGCCGGAGCACATCAACGGCGAGCCGCGCGTGGTCACGTACCACTACGAGGGCGGCATCGAGGACTTCGTCCGCTACATCAACGCCAAGAAGGAGACCGTCCACCAGTCGGTCATCGCGTTCAACGAGGAGACCGACGGCATGTCGGTCGAGGTCGCGATGCAGTGGAGCGGGTCCTACTCCGAGTCGGTGCACACCTTCGCCAACACGATCAACACGGCGGAGGGCGGCACCCACGAGGAGGGCTTCCGCGCCGCGCTGACGACCGTCGTCAACAAGTACGCGCGCGAGCAGAAGCTCCTGCGCGAGGGCAAGGACGACAACCTCGCCGGTGAGGACGTCCGCGAGGGTCTCACCGCGATCATCTCGATCAAGCTGGCCGACCCGCAGTTCGAGGGCCAGACCAAGACCAAGCTCGGCAACACCGAGGCGCGGTCGTTCGTCCAGCGCGCGATGTACGAGAACCTGCGCGACTGGCTGGACCGCAACCCGGGTGAGGCCAAGGAGGTCATCAACAAGGCCACGCAGGCGGCCCGCGCCCGGATCGCCGCCCGGCAGGCGCGCGACCTCACGCGCCGCAAGAGCCTGCTGGAGTCGACCTCGCTGCCCGGCAAGCTGTCGGACTGCCAGTCGACCGACCCGGCCAAGTGCGAGATCTACGTCGTGGAGGGCGACTCGGCGGGCGGCTCGGCCAAGGGCGGCCGCGACGCCATGCACCAGGCGATCCTCCCGATCCGCGGCAAGATCCTCAACGTGGAGAAGGCCCGCATCGACCGGGTCCTCAAGAACAACGAGGTCCAGGCGATGATCACCGCCCTGGGCACCGGCATCCACGACGAGTTCGACATCGAGAAGCTGCGGTACCACAAGATCATCTTGATGGCCGACGCCGACGTCGACGGCCAGCACATCCGCACGCTGCTGCTGACCCTGCTGTTCCGCTTCATGAAGCCCCTGGTCGAGGCCGGCCACGTCTACCTCGCCCAGCCGCCGCTTTACAAGATCAAGTGGGACGCACGCGGCAACGACTCCGACTACGCCTACTCCGACCGCGAGCGCGACGCGGTCATCGAGGCGGGCATCGCCTCCGGCAAGCGGGACCCCCGCCCGCGCGACGGCGTCCAGCGGTTCAAGGGCCTCGGCGAGATGAACGCCAGCGAGCTGTGGGACACCACCATGGACCCGGCCAACCGCGTCCTGCTCCAGGTCACGCTCGACGACGCCGCCCAGGCCGACGAGCTGTTCACCGTGCTCATGGGCGAGGACGTCGAGGCGCGGCGCTCGTTCATCCAGCGCAACGCCAAGGACGTGCGCTTCCTCGACATCTGACCGGCGCTCGGGCGCCGGACCGACCCCCGGCGCCACCCGGCCACTGACTCAACAGCGGAAGAGGTTCTCAGGTGACGGACGTTACCTTGCCGCCGGAAGGCCCGGCCGACCGGATCGAACCGGTCGACATCCAGGTCGAGATGCAGCGCAGCTATCTCGACTACGCGATGTCGGTCATCGTCTCGCGCGCGCTGCCCGAGGTCCGCGACGGCCTCAAGCCCGTGCACCGGCGCGTGCTCTACGCGATGTACGACGGCGGGTACCGGCCCGACCGCGGCTACTTCAAGTGCGCCCGCGTCGTCGGCGACGTCATGGGCAACTACCACCCCCACGGCGACAGCTCCATCTACGACACCGTCGTACGCCTCGCGCAGCCGTGGGCGATGCGCTACCCCCTCGTCGACGGCAACGGCAACTTCGGCTCGCCCGGCAACGACCCGGCCGCGGCCATGCGGTACACCGAGTGCCGGATGGCGCCGCTGGCCATGGAGATGCTGCGGGACATCGAGAAGGAGACCGTCGACTTCTCGCCGAACTACGACGGGCGCTCCCAGGAGCCCGACGTCCTGCCCAGCCGCTTCCCCAACCTGCTCGTCAACGGCTCGGCCGGCATCGCGGTCGGCATGGCCACCAACATCCCGCCGCACAACCTGCGCGAGGTCGCGGCCGGCGTCGAGTGGTTCCTCGACAACTTCGGCGCGAACGACGAGGAGCTCCTCGACGCGCTGATCGCTCGGATCAAGGGCCCTGACTTCCCCACGCACGGCCTGATCGTCGGCCGCCGCGGCATCGAGGACGCCTACCGTACGGGCCGCGGCCTGATCACGATGCGCGCGGTCGTCGAGGTCGAGGAGATCCAGGGCCGTACCTGTCTCGTCGTCACCGAGCTGCCGTACCAGGTCAACCCGGACAACCTTGCGCTGAAGATCGCCGAGCAGGTCAAGGAAGGCAAGATCAGCGGCGTCGCCGACGTACGGGACGAGACCTCGGGCCGCACCGGCCAGCGGCTCGTCATCGTCCTCAAGCGCGACGCGGTCGCCAAGGTCGTCCTGAACAACCTGTACAAGCACACGCAGCTGCAGGAGACGTTCGGCGCGAACATGCTCGCGCTGGTCGACGGCGTGCCCCGTACGCTCCGCCTCGACCAGTTCGTCCGCTACTGGGTCGACCACCAGATCGACGTCGTCGTCCGGCGCACCCGCTTCCTGCTGCGCAAGGCCGAGGAGCGCGCCCACATCCTGCGCGGCCTCCTCAAGGCCCTCGACCGCATCGAAGAGGTCATCGCGCTGATCCGGCGCTCGCCGTCGGCCGCCGAGGCGCAGAACGGCCTGATGCAGCTCCTGGAGATCGACGAGATCCAGGCGCAGGCCATCCTCGACATGCAGCTGCGCAAGCTGGCCGCCCTGGAGCGCCAGCAGATCACCGATGAGTACGACAAGCTCATGGCGGAGATCGCCGACTACAACGACATCCTCGCCTCGCCCGAGCGGCAGCGCGAGATCGTCCGCGACGAGCTGCAGGCGATCGTCGAGAAGTTCGGCGACGAGCGTCGTACGCAGATCATCCCCTTCGAGGGCGATGTGTCGATGGAAGACCTCATCGCCGAAGAGGACGTCGTCGTCACCATCACCCGCGGCGGCTACGCCAAGCGCACCAAGACCGACATGTACCGCGCCCAGAAGCGCGGCGGCAAGGGCGTACGCGGCGCGCAGCTCAAGCAGGACGACATCGTCGACCACTTCTTCGTGACGACGACCCACCACTGGATCCTGTTCTTCACGAACAAGGGCCGCGTCTACCGCGCCAAGGCGTACGAACTGCCCGAGGCCGGCCGGGACGGCCGCGGCCAGCACGTCGCCAACCTGCTCGCCTTCCAGCCCGACGAGCGCATCGCCGAGGTCCTCGACCTGCGCGACTACGACGTCGCCCCGTACCTCGTCCTCGCCACCAAGCAGGGCCGCGTCAAGAAGACCGCCCTGTCGGCGTACGACTCCCCGCGCTCCGCCGGTCTCATCGCCGTCAACCTCGAGGAGGGCGACGAGGTCATCGCCGCCCGCCTGGTCTTCCCCGAGGACGACCTGCTCATGGTGAGCAGCGGCGCGCAGGCCATCCGCTTCCCCGCCCGCGACGACGTCCTGCGCCCGATGGGCCGCGCCACCGCCGGCGTCATCGGCATGCGGTTCGACGACGGCCAGGAAGTTCTCGACATGCACGTCGTCCGCGAGGGCGAAGACGTGCTGGTCGCGACCGAGGGCGGATACGCCAAGCGGACCCCCGCCGACCAATACCCGATTCACGGTCGTGGGGGGAAGGGTGTACTGACCGCTAAGATCGTGGAGAATCGCGGCAGGCTGGTCGGTGCCCTCATGGTCAGGCCTGAGGATGAGGTGTACGCCATGACTGCCAGCGGTGGCGTCATCCGTACGCGAGCGGCCGAGATCAAGCAGTCTGGCCGCTCCACCATGGGGGTACGCCTAATGAATCTCGCCGATGGGGACAGTGTGGTAGCCATCGCGAGGAACGTTGAGTCCATCGAGGACACCGACGCTGAGCCGGACACAGAGTCCGGGGAGGGGAGCGACGCGTGAGACGCCTCGTGGCGCGTCATGACGTGCGTCGCCTCCCCGGGGAGGTTATATGACGGCCAACGCCGGAAAGGGCGCCGACGGGGACTCCGGGCGTACCACCGGGAAGGGCGGCAAGGGCGGCGCCGGCAAGAGGACCAGCGCCGCGAACAAGCCGCCGACCGACGAGGTGACGGTGAAGAAGACCGACGACAAGGCCAACGGGGCAGAACCGGCAGACCGGGCGGAGGACACCGTCATCGACCTGGCCGCCAAGAAGGACGGCAGCGAGGACACCGTCCAGGACCTCAAGCTGCCGTCCAAGAAGCCGGACCCCACCGGAGACGCCGCCGGCAGCAAGGACCGGCTGGTCTCCCGGGGTTCCAAGAGCTCCCTGGACGAGGGATCCACCACGGGAACCTCCACGGCAAGGGAATCCGGCAGCCCCGCGGGTAGGACGACGTCCATGGACATTCCAAAGACGAGTCCAGGATTCGGTTCCGCCGGCTCCACAGCCGGGAGCACCGGTCCCTCCTCCTACGGGTCCGCCTCCTCCACCGCCCTGGAGCCCGCCCCGCGCCCCGCAGACGCCACCCCGCCCGGTAAGTCCTCCGGCAAGGCCGCCGGCCGCAAGGCGCCCCGCAAGGCCCACCTGCAGGTCGCCCGGTTCGAGCCGTGGTCGGTGATGAAGTTCAGCTTCATCATGTCGCTGGTGTGCTTCCTCGTCCTGTTCGTCGCGGTCACCGTGCTCTACCTGATCCTGTCGGCGCTCGGCGTCTTCGACGCCCTCACCAACACGATCAAGGATCTGCAGGGCAAGACCAGCGGCGGCCTGAACCCCGCCAGCTGGTTCTCCGCCGCCCGGATCCTCGGCTACACCGCCCTGATCGGCACCCTCAACGTCCTCCTCATCACCGCTCTCGCCACCGTCTGGTCGGTCATCTACAACATGGCCGCCGACCTCGTGGGCGGCGTGGAGGTCACGCTCAAGGAGGCCGACCAGTAAAACCGCGGCCTCCCGGCCCGGAGGACGGGATTCGATTTCCTGTTGGGGCCGACGATCGGGTATGTTTCTCGACGTCGCCCCGGTTCCTTCGACACGGGGGCGGCCGCACGGGCCTATAGCTCAGTCGGTTAGAGCGCATCCCTGATAAGGATGAGGCCGGTGGTTCAAGTCCACCTAGGCCCACGCGAGGCGGGTCATCGTGGTCGGCGCTGAGGCGCCTTCCCGATGGCCCGCGCTGTGTTTTTCGGGGGGACGACCCCCCGAGCCCCCCGATGTGGGGGGCTCCGCCCCCCACGCCCCCCTTCGGGCTGGGGTTCCGGGTGGTCGAAAAGCTCTTCCGCCACTCTGTCCAGCCCTCACGGTGACTGCTGTTGTCCCCGTCGCTGGAGAGCTCCAGCGTCATTGAGATGAGCCCGAGGCGGCGTCGGAGCGCGCCGTCACTCTCCACCGCCATGATCGAACGGCCAAGCGAACAATGGCGCCGGTCCCTCCGGCCGCGCCGATCGGGCGGCCTCGCGGGGCCGGCAGGTCAGCTGATGATCCTGTTCGATGCGATGTCGACGCGGTCTTTGATCCACTGGGTCAAGGCGGTGAGGTAACCGTCTGCCAGGCTGGTGCCGCCATTGGTCCGGACCCGATGGTCTGCGCCGGGGTACACCTCCACGGTGAGTGTCGCTCGGGGATGGCGGCCGGGGTCGCAGGCCGCAGCACCGAGGAGTCGGATGCTCTCAGCGACGGATACGAGCTCATCCGCTCCTCCGAAGGTCGCCAGATATGGGCAGGGCAGACGCAGCACGTCAGGGAAGGGATCGTGATCCTGGGTGCGTTTGAGGAATTCCCATAGACGCTCGTCGACACCAGCCCAGTACTCGGTGAGCACGGACGGTTCACCGTAAGAGTGGACGAGTCGAGTCGCCTCGACAAAGTCGCCATCGCGCCGACCTGACTCGATGAGCTGGTCGAAGCATGCCAGCACACCGTCGACGTCCTGCGCATTCGTGCCGGCCCGCCCCAAGGCGTCGGCCAAAGTATGACGCTCTTGTACCGCAGGTGACATTGCGGGGCAGCCGGTCGTGATCACCCAAGGGACATCGTCCCGGACGGACGCAGCCCGTAGGACGACCCAGCCGCCCTCGCTGTGCCCCAGCAGCCCCACGGCATCGGCCTGCACTCCGGGTTGTGCGCGGAGGAAACCCACTGCGGCGACCGCGTCGGCGGCCAAGTCGTCCATCGTCGCATCACGCCATTCGCCGGACGATCCGCCGACTCCGCGTTTGTCGTAGGACAGCACGGCGATTCCGGCCTCCACCAGGTGCCGACGGATCGGCGGGAAGTGCGTGTCGTTGTTCCGGTCGCACGCACCGGACCCACCGACCATGACCACACCCGCAGAGAACCCACCCCCCTCGGGAACAGCCACGGAACCGGCCAGCATTACCTCATGACCGGGGAACACCACATCACGCAGATCGGTCGACATGAGATCACCGTAACCGCGCCCCCAGCGACGGCAGAGGGGATGACCCGGCGGGGTGGGGACCGTGTGGACGCACTGGTAAGGGAGAGGGGCTACCCGCTGAGGCGGGGCGTCCATGAGTCTGATCGCGGTGACGGGAGCCGGCACCGCCGTTGACGCTGCCCTCAGACGCTATGAGGAGAACGTGCGAGCGTTGCGGTCGCCGTCTGATGACGAGGTCTTCGCGGCCGTCGAAAGTGTCGTGCGGGTGCTCAACTTCGACGGCAGTGACGGCAACGATGACGGCAACGCACGCAGACGTGGGGCGCTCCACCTCGACCCGTGGGGCCTTGCCCGCTCTCCGGAGAGTGGGCCGACGGCAGGCGGGATGACCAGGCCCGCGGAACCTTCGCTTGCGCGAATTGCTGCCATGATTCGGTGCATGTCCGAGAGCGATCTGATCGCGACACTCCGTCGGCGTGCATACGACCCGGCTAGACGTCAGGATGATGTCTACGTCCCGTGTGAGTGGATCAGACAGCGGTACGGCGACGAGGCAAAACGCAAGATGCGTAAGCGGGTGGGGAGCGACGCAGCGTTGAAGGCCGGAGCGCCTGAAGCGGTCGAGTATTTCAAGGACGCTCCCCACGAGCCTCCCTATCGGCCGGTAACGGTCCCGGAACTGCTCGCGGCAGAGCAGCGAATGGGCCGTCGACTGCCTGACCTGCTCAGACGCCTCTACACGGAAGTGGCCGACGGAGGCTTCGGAGCGTCATATGGGATCTTGGGGATTACCCCGAGTGGGCACCTTGCCCCCAACGACAACACCGCCGTTGATGAGTACGTCGCGAATCCGGAGCTCAACGAGCCGTTGGGCTTCCCGCTGGTCTACAGCGGGTGCAACGTCTGGTGGTACGTGTCGCTGACGCAGCCCGGGAACCCCGTGTACCTGTTCGACTGGGATGGCTGGGACTGGCCCGAGCGGGACTCGCCGATGGTCGCCGTGTACCAGGACGAGAGTTGGCCCAGCCTGGCCGAGTGGCTGGGGCAATGGGCGGATGGACGCAGCGTGTGGGAGCGGGATCCGTACATCGCCGCTCTGCTCAGGTCGGGTGATCACTACGACGGCAGCGACTTCCCAGACTGACAGCAACGATGACAGCAACACAGGTAGACGTCGCCCTTCCCGGGTGGCCCGCGCCGTGTTTTTCGGGGGACGACCCCCGAGCCCTTCATGTGGGGGGCTCCGCCCCCTACGCCCCCTTCGGGCTGGGGTCGGCGATTCTCGGGTTGGATCTACGGCCAGTCTCCAGGGTCCCTTGCGGTATCCCCAGGCTGTGGATCGTCTCGGGCGTCACCCAGGTGCGGATAGGGCCCGAGACCTGCTTGGCACCGCTCGGAGTAATGCCGAGCCGCTTGGGCAGTGATGCAGTGGTGTTCCGCAGGCCATGCAGCCGGATCCGGCGCAGGTGACGACGACGCCTGAAAACTGGACCAGTGGCGACGCGTGAAAACGGACCCACCTCGAGCCCTTTGGGGCTAGTGGAGAGGGGTGCTGAGCGTGGAGGACTGGGCGGAGATCCGCAGGCTGCATCGG